>JAZRIW010000005.1:0-198530 GCA_045645505.1 Fumia sp. | reverse complement strand
GGGAAGAGTAAAACGTCACGGATTGCGGCAGAATCAGTAAGAAGCATAGTCATACGGTCAATACCAAATCCGATACCACCCGTAGGAGGCATACCGATTTCCAAAGCATTTAAAAAGTCTTCATCAGTATGATTTGCTTCCTCATCACCCTGAGCCAGAAGTGCTTCCTGAGCTAAAAATCTTTCTCTTTGGTCGATTGGATCGTTAAGCTCAGAATACGCATTAGCCATTTCCCAGCCATTCATAAAGAACTCAAAACGCTCAGTATAATCAGGATTTTCAGGTTTTTTCTTGGTAAGAGGAGAAATTTCAATCGGATGGTCCATAACAAAAGTGGGCTGAATCAGATGCTCTTCTGCATATTCTTCAAAGAACAAGCTTAAAATATCTCCCTTTTTATGTCTTTCTTCAAATTCAATATGATGTTCTTTTGCTATCTTTTTAGCTTCTTCGGTAGTTTCGATTTTATCGAAATCGACACCTGCATACTTTTTAACTGCATCTACCATAGTAATACGCTCAAAAGGTTTGCCTAAATCCATCTCCACACCATTATAGCTTATTTTAGTAGTACCTAAAACCTTTTGCGCTACGTGGCGATAAAGATTCTCTGTCAAATCCATCATTCCATGGTAGTCAGTATAAGCCTGATAAAGCTCCATTAAAGTAAATTCAGGGTTATGTCTTGTGTCAAGACCTTCATTTCTGAAAACTCGGCCTATTTCGTAAACTCTTTCAAATCCGCCAACAATAAGACGTTTCAAGTAAAGTTCCAAAGAAATACGCAGCTTGAAATCTTCATCAAGTGCATTAAAATGTGTTTCAAATGGACGTGCAGCAGCACCACCTGCATTAGAAACGAGCATTGGGGTTTCTACTTCCATAAATCCTTCGCTATCAAGATAATTTCTGATTTCTCTGATAATTTTAGAACGTGTTGCAAAAGTTTCCTTAACATCAGGATTCATAATCAAATCAACATAACGCTGACGATAACGAGTATCTGTATCCTTAAGACCATGGAATTTCTCAGGCAAAGGACGCAAAGATTTAGAAAGGAGAGTAATTTTCTGAGCATGTACAGAGATTTCACCCTTTTGAGTGCAGAAAACAAAGCCTTCAACTCCGACAATGTCACCAATATCCCATTTTTTAAAATCTGCATACTCATCTGTTCCGATGTCATCGCGTTTTATATAAACTTGCATACGGTCAGTTTCATCACGAATATCCATAAAGCTTGCTTTACCCATTATACGACGGTTCATCATTCTGCCCGCAATACAAACAGTCTTGCCTTCTAAGCTTTCAAAATTTTCTCTTATATCCAAGTTATGAGCAGTAACATCATATTTTGTGATTTCATAAGGATTCTTTCCTTCATCCTTCAAAATATTAAGTTTTTCTCTGCGAATACGCAACAACTCATTTAAATCTTCTGTCTGCTCAACAGGAGCATTAACCATATCAGCCATTTTAATTTTCCTTTCCCATAATTTCCTCAAAAAAGGGACAGCCTTAACACTATCCCTTTTATAAAACTACATCATTATTTCCAAAACCTCATAAGAAATTACAGCTCCTGAGGGTACTAATATATCTATAATTTCTCCTACTTTATGTCCAAGCAAAGCCTTACCTACAGGAGATTCATCGGAAATTTTCCCATTAATAGGATCTGCCTCTGTAGAACCAACAATATGAAAAGTTTCTTCATCGCCAAATTCTACATCTTTAAGCTTAACTTTAGAGCCAACATTTATAATATCTGTATTGAGTTCACCTGTATCCAATATCTGCACATTCTTAAGCATTGTTTCAATCTGAAGAATTCTCGCTTCAATCATAGCCTGCTCATTTTTTGCTTCATCGTATTCACTATTTTCAGAAAGGTCGCCAAAAGAAATAGCTATCTTAATTTTATCTGCAATATCTTTTCTTTTCACAGTCTTAAGTTCTTCAAGCTCTTTTTCGAGTTTTGAAAGTCCCTCGTTAGTTAAAATAACCGGTTTTGCCATAATAAAACACCTGTCACAATCCTTTAAGATTGCTCCTTTCAAAAAAGTTTTCTCTTTAAAGGCAACGACCATCGGTTCTATTTAAAGACCCGATGGTTTTAAAAACTCTATAACATTTTAATTATATTATACAGTAGCCCTTTTGTCAAGTGAAACCTTTTCCTATTTAATCATTTCAAGGGAAGTTTTCACTATATTCTCAGCAGAAAGTCCAAAAAGTTTAAGAAGTTCAACTGCAGGTCCGGAATATCCAAACTTATCTTCAACACCTATTTTCTTAACCATACACGGACATTCTTCACATACAACTTCAGAAACAGCACTACCTAATCCGCCAATAACACTATGTTCTTCTGCTACTAAGATTTTTCCTGTTTCTTTTGCAGCTTTTATTATTATATCACGATCAATTGGCTTGATAGTATGAATATTTATGACTCTTGCTTTTATATTATGCTCATTTAAAAGAATATCAGCAGCACTTAAAGCTTCATTTACCATAAGACCTGTTGCGATAATGGTCAAATCGTTTCCTTCTTTTAAAGTAACGCCCTTACCAAGTTCAAACTTATAAGTTTTTTCATCATTGAACACTGGCAAAGCAAGTCTTCCAAAACGGAGATACACAGGGCCTTTATGCATAGCAGCTGCATGCACTGCCGCACGTGCTTCAACGTCATCAGCAGGATTGATAATAGTCATTCCGGGAATTGTACGCATAAGTGCGATATCTTCGTTGCACTGATGAGTAGCACCATCTTCACCTACCGAAATACCTGCATGAGTTGCACCAATTTTTACATTCAAATGCGGATATCCAATAGAGTTTCTTATAATTTCATACGCTCTGCCTGCAGCAAACATAGCAAATGAACTTGCAAATACAATTTTTCCTGTAGATGCGAGTCCTGCAGCGATTCCCATCATATTTCCCTCAGCAATACCGCAATCAAAAAAGTTTTCAGGCACTGCCTTCTTAAACACCTGTGTCTTGGTAGCAGCAGCCAAGTCAGCATCTAAAACTACCAAATCATTTATTTCCTTTTGAAGTTCTACCAAAGCATTCCCGTAACTGTCACGGGTTGCAATTTTTTTAATTTCAGACATATTTTTAACCCCCTATTAGTTCAATGCATCAAGTGCTTGTTGCAATTCTTTCATTGCAATTTCGTACTGCTCGGCATTAGGTGCGGCACCATGCCAGGAAACCTGATTTTCCATAAAGGAAACTCCCTTTCCTTTGACACTTTTCTGCACAATAACAGTTGGTTTGCCTTTTACTTCTTTTGCCTCTTCAAATGCTTTTTCTATCTGATCAAAATCATGTGCATCAATAGTAATCACATGCCAGCCAAAAGCTTTAAATTTATCTGTAATAGGATAAGAGGACATAACCTCTTCGATAGTTCCGTCTATCTGAAGATTATTATTATCAACGATAGCCAAAATATTATCAAGCTTATAATGAGCCGCAAACATTGCAGCTTCCCATACCTGACCTTCCTCAATCTCACCATCGCCTAAAATTGCATATGTACGATAGCTATCACCGGAAATTTTAGCGGAAAGTGCCATTCCGCAAGCCGCAGATATACCCTGTCCCAAAGAACCGGTTGTCATATCCACACCTGGGATTTTTTTCATATCGGGATGTCCCTGGAGCATTGATCCAACATGGCGAAGACCTTTCAACTCCTCTTCGGGGAAAAATCCTCTCAAAGCAAGTGTTGCATACAAAGCAGGAGCTGTATGTCCTTTGGAAAGCACAAATCTATCACGTTTTTCCATATCAGGATTCTTTGGATCAACATTCATTTCATGGAAATAGAGATATGCCAAATCATCAGCGATGGATAATGAGCCACCGGGATGACCTGATTTAGCATTAAATACGCCTTCAATAACTCCCATTCTGATTTTGCAGGCAACTTTCATCAGTTCTTTTTTCATTTCTGCATTCATCTGAAAAACCTTCCTTTTTTAAAAATCAGCCTTTTTTGTCCTTTTAAGCTTTTCTAAAAAATTTGAAAAACTTTCGGGCAAGCCACTGCCAAATTCTATATATTCATTAGTTTTAGGATGGATAAAGCCAATTATCTTTGCATGAAGACATTGTCCCTTTAAAAATCCCATAACCTTTTTAGGACCATAAACCGGATCCCCCGCAACCGGGTGACCTATTGACGCCATATGAACTCTTATCTGATGAGTTCTTCCTGTTTCAAGCTCAAGCTCAACATAAGTAAAATCGCCAAAACGTTCAAGCACTTTACAATGTGTTATGGCTCTTCGTCCGCCAACACTTAAAACTGCCATCTTTTTACGGTCATTAGGGTGGCGTCCTATCAAAGTTTCAATCGTCAGATTATCCTCTTTAATATTCCCATAAACTACCGCATGATATATTCTTTTAAAGCTGTGCTCCTCAATTTGTTTTGCAAGATTTAAATGAGAAATATCATTTTTGGCGACTATCAAAAGTCCGCTGGTATCTTTATCAATTCTGTGAACAATTCCGGGACGGATTACCCCGTTAATTCCTGACAGCGAGTCCTTACAATGATACAAAAGAGCATTGACTAAAGTATTATCCTCATTACCTGCAGCAGGATGCACCACCATACCTTTTGGCTTGTTTACAATAAGCAAATCCATATCCTCATATATTATATCAAGTGGAATATCCTGAGCTTCAATCAAAAGCTCCTTAGGTTCTGGTTCTACAACTTCAACCTTATCATTAAGTCTTAATTTGCTGTTTTTATTGACAACGCAGCCATTGACAAGCACATTTCCCTCAAGCATCAACTTCTGAATTGAGGAACGGGTTTTTCCTTCAAGATTTTCTGCCAAAAAAACATCTATGCGTTTTCCCACAGAATCAGATTCTATCAAAAATTCACGCACTTTTTATTTCTCCTGCAGCTTCCTTTTTAAAATCAAAAATCAGATATATAAAAAGTACTGCTGTGCCAACAGTTACACAGATATCGGCAAAATTAAAAACTGCAAAATTTATAAGTTTAAGATGAATATAATCAACTACAAATTCATGATAAACTCTGTCAATCAAATTGCCGGTGCCACCACCTATTATAACAGCAATTGAAAAAAGTGCAACATTATTATCAATTTTGCCCATTAAAACTACCGCAACCGCAATCAGTATCACCAAAGTGGTCAATCCGATTAAAACCCACTTTTGACCTGCTAACATTCCAAAAGCAGCCCCTCTGTTTTCAACATAAGTGAAATGAAATATATCGGGAATAATCTTTATGCTTCCGACAGGTTTAAGCTTATCTATAACAATAATCTTTAAAAGTTGGTCAACCACCACTAATATCGCCGACAATAACAGTGCGATATGTTTTTTCATCTTCTTACCTCCGAAAAAGGTTATACGCAAGATTAGTTGCCATAGACTTTCAAGACAACTAATCTATATTATTTAACCATTGTTATTTTTTCCAAATTTCAATTCGCCAAACTTTTCTTCAAAAGCACTTTTTCGTGCCGGTATAAATGTTGGTTTGGCTTCAGCTTCTGGAACTTTATCAAAACGCATGGTAGAAACATCTTCTTCACTTTCTGCGACTTCATTTTCTTCAGAAGTTTTTTCTTCTACCTCTTCAACGATTTTTTCTTCCTGTTCTTTGATTTCCTCTTCAGGTTTAACTTCCTCTTTTACATTGCCCAGCTTTTCATTGTAAAATTCTGCTGTCTCCTCATCCATTTCAGGCAATGAAGTAATAATATTAAGATGACGTTTATATGTAGTCAACAAGGCAGCTTTAAAATCAGAAACTTCTTTTTGTATCTTCATGAGGCTTTTCTTTTCTTTATCAACCTGTTTATGAATTGCACTGATAGCCTCTTCTGCTTGTTTCTGAGAATCCAAAACCATACGGTCAGCACGTGTTTTGGCTTCATTAAGCATAATTTCAGCTTTTTCTTTAGCTTCATTTACAATTGTGTTGCCCATCTTATGAGCACCCAAAAGTGCATCTTTAAGATCAGCTTCATCCTTACGATACTCATTGATTTTCTCTGCCAAAATTTTCATTTTGGAAAGCATTTCTTCTTTTTCAGCTTCCAAGCTGGAAATCTGATTATTTAACTCCTCAATGTGATTATCAACATCTTCAATACGATAACCAAATGCTGCTTTCTCAAACATTCTCATAGGTTTACTCATTGCAACTCCTACTTTCTAAAATATTATCAATTTATAAATGCTTCAAAAAGGACACTTATTCTACCTTTACGGGTTATCGTCCCCACGGTAGTAAGCTTGAACTTTCCATATCCACGAACACTAATAATATCACCTTCATTAAGCATAACAGTATCTTTATCTTTTTCAAAATAATTGACCTGCACTAATTTGTTTAAAATTAGTTTTGAAGATTTTTCTCTGCTTAATCCTGTGACAAGAGAAACGGCGGCATCCAGCCGTAAAGAAGGTAATGTGCCTTTTATAGGTCTAAATTTTTGAGGAATCTTTAAAAAATTTTCAAGACCTTCAAAAATATCAACACCGACAGAACCTATTTTGTCAAATTGAGTTTCAATAACCTTTTTTACGCGTTCATCGACAAAAACAAAAGCTTTCCCTTCAGAAATTACAATATCACCTATTGTTTCTCTTTTTATCTGCTGTGCCATCAATGCTCCCAAAAAATCCCTGTGTGAAAGGGTAAATTTTAAAGGATACGTAAAAGTATATGCGGATACTGGGAAATATTCCGTAAGCGGCTCAATATAATCAGGAAACACTCCGAGCATAACTCTTTGTGCTCCCTCAAATCCACCATAAAACCTATAAGAAACTCTGCTTTTTTTAACAATCTGCTCTGCCAATGCACGTTGAGATTCATTTAAAAAGCTTGAAAATCTCATAGAATCCTGTTTTACGGATAAATCTATAATATTTTTAATACCCGCTAAAAAATATTCCAGTTCTTTTTGTTCTTTATCCATTTGTCCTCTTAATAGTTATATAAATTACACCTTAAGACACAATCTTATTTTTTAGAAATATACGCCACTGCTTTCAAGCTCATCAAGTAAATCACCCATCAAATTAACATTGGAAGGAGTGATGATAAATGTGCTGTTAGCAACCCTTTTAACCTCACCGCCGTTAGCAAAAGCTACACCGCTTAAAAAGTCAAGCAGGCGTCTTGAAAGGTCTTTTGAAGATGACTCAAGATTCAAAACCACAGTACGTTTCTGGTTAAGATGCTCAGCAATTGTTCGAGCGTCTTCAAATCGCTCAGGTTTAACAAGCATAACCTGTAACTGTGTAGTTGCGTGAATATTAACAACCTTTCCACGATTAAGCTGAGGAGGTTCGCTAACTTTTACAGATTCTCTCTTAAGTGTCTCAAACCCCTCTAAATCATTATCTGACTCTGTTTCATCAATATAATCCTCATATTCCTCTGAAAACATGTCTTTAACTCTTTGCATAAAACCCATATGTACTCCTACCTTTCGCAATTATTTCCTAAATATATAAACGTTCCCCAAAAAGAGCACGTCCTAACCGTACCTGAGTAGAACCATAAGCGATTGCTTTTTCATAATCATTACTCATTCCCATTGACAATACAGAGAAGTTTTCTTCCTTAAGTTGTTCTTTACATGACAAGAAAAGTTCTTGCATTTCAGGGAAATATTTTTCGCTGGAAAGCATAGGCGGTATCGCCATAAGCCCACGTACTTTTAAATTTGAAAGTTCAGATATAAACTTTAAGTTTTCAAAAATCTCCTCCGCAGAAAAACCGCCTTTTGTTTCCTCTTTTCCAATATTAATCTGCAGAAGGATTTCCATATCTATACCAATTTTTGCACACTCACGGGATAATTCCTTTGCAAGGTGCAAACTATCAACAGATTCCACCATACTTATCTTTTCTATTATACCTCGAATTTTGTTTGTCTGCAAGTGTCCGATAAAATGTATTTTCTCTTTCGAAGCATTATAAAACGGAAGCTTTTCATTAAACTCCTGTACTCTGTTTTCACCGAGGTATGAAACACCTTCCTCCAGAGCAATATTTATAAGCTCGGGAGCGACAGTTTTAGTAACTGCCATCAGAGAGATTTCTTCAGGATTTCTCCCTGCATTCAAAGCAGCTTCTTTTACATTTTCAAAAGCTTCTTTTATATTCTTTCTTACTACATCTTCTTTAAAGAGGTTTTTGGTCATATAAATCCTTACCCTTCACAATAACATCATCGTAAAGCTCAAGATATCCTTCTTGATTATTATAATAAGTTCTGCTGATAATATAATCTTTACCCTCATACAGCTTATCAATCTTTTTAAAATAAACCTTGTTCATCGTTTTAATATAAACGCCTATTTCATCATTTTTAAACCGAATAGCTTCTTTAGGCACCTTAATCCCCTTATAAGAGGTTACTAATACCTCCGCCATCTGAACTCTTATTCCTAAAAGTAAATCATTTATGGTATCGCCTTTGAAAACGACCTTATAAAGTTTGGATTCTTCATCGAACTCAAGTGAATCTACCAAAACTGAAATTGAGGTTTTTTGGGTAGGAAACTGCAACGTAACCTTTTTACCGCTTTTAAGTGTCTTTGCATTCTCTTCAGATATTACCGCTAAATAATACCAGTTATGGTCATTTACAATTTTAACAGAATTAGAATCAGCTTTATAGCCCTTGTAATTTTTTAAATAATCATTTATCTGACTGGCAGTAAGAGATTTCATATATTCTTCGGTTAAGATTTCTTCTTCACCATCAATATGATCAACAAAATAACCTGCAGCCGTCGAATAAAAACCTTTCGCCGTATCACCTAAAGCAGACTTAAGAGAATCCCTGCGACTTTTTAAAGAAGCAATACTCTCAGAATAATCTGTTTCGCCATCTAAAAGGACATTCTTCTTGGCATAGCTTTCAGTAAGCCCCTTGCGTATATCCGAAATGAATCCGAAATCACCGGTATCCCTTGCTGAGATAAGCTTTTGGCCATATTCACTTATAGCATTATTTAAAATTTCAGGTTTAACTATATCGACAGTATCGCCTTGCTGTTGAATTTTCAAAAGTGTTTCGAGTGTCTGCTCTACACTTTTAAGCTCACGCTGAGCATCAATAGCCTTTTGATTCTGATAAACATTACCGAGCTTAGTTTTAATAGAGACCTTTTCCCCCACTGCATAATTGCAATTTATAATTCCGTCTCCTCCTACAGGCACCACTGTTTCTTCTCTGAAAATGATTCCTTCAACGGGGATGGTTTCATATACCATTTGCTCATATACTGTCTGCGTTAAATAATTATTTCCGCCAAAACGAAATAACTGACAAACAACATAGATAATTACAAAAGCGGAAATAACAATAGTTGAAAATTTTACAACTTTTTCCGAATTCAATTATCACACTTCCTCGTCATTTGACAAAACTGAAATAGGTTTAGATGGGATAATAGTAGAAATTGCATGTTTATAAACAAGGTTCTGTTTATTTTCACAATCCAAAATCACCGTAAAACTGTCAAAACCTCTGACTATACCTCTGAATTGGAATCCATTGGTAAGATAAATTGTCACAGCGATTTTCTCTTTTCTTGCCTGGTTCAAAAAAACATCCTGCAAACTTATATTTTTCATCTATTTCTCCCCCTTAATTTCTATCTGTTTGGAATAAAATAGCCATATAATATTATTCTATCACAATATATCAGATTTTTCTATGATTTTTATTGATTTTTCTAAAACTTTTTCAAAGTTTTTTTCTTCATCAGGATAAATCCAGTTTATGTTTTCATCTCTCCTGAACCAGGTAAGCTGTCTTTTAGCATAATGTCGCGTACTCTGCTTTAATTTTTCAACACAGGTCTCAAGCGAAAGTTTGCCCTCAAAATAAGCTCTTAACTCCTTGTAGCCTATTGCCTGAGCAGAAGTTTTTTGTTCCTTTAAAAAAATCTCTTCTGCCTCTTTTAAAAGCCCTTCTTCGATCATTTTATCGACTCTTTTATTAATTCGTTCATACAAATTTTCCCGATTTTTATAATTAAGTCCGATTATGCAAAAATTATATAAAGATTCCTCATTGCGACTTTCTGCCACCCACTCTGACATAGGTTTTCCGGTAAGGCGATAAACCTCTAAAGCTCTTATAATTCTTAAAAGATTATTTTCATGAAGACTATCCGCAGTCTTTTGATCGACCTTTCTCAGTTCGCTTAACAAAAAAGCATTTCCTTTTTCTTTTGCAAGATTTAAAAGTTCAGCTCTGATTTCTTCGTTGCCGCCGCTTTGCCCAAGGGTAATATTATAAAGCAGGGTATTAATATAAAGACCTGTACCACCTGCAAGTACGGGAATTTTACCTCTACTTATTATGTCAGAAATAGTTTTACCTGCCAATTCTATATATTCAGCAAGTGAAAAAGATTCGCAGGGGTCCAAAAAATCTATAAGATGATGCGGCACTCCGTCCATTTCTTCTTCAGTTGGCTTTGCAGTAGCTATATCCATTTTGCGATAAATCTGCATTGAATCAGCCGAAACCACTTCGCCATTAAAATGCTTTGCAAGACAGACTGCTAATTTCGTTTTGCCCGAAGCAGTTGGCCCTACCACCGCTATCAACGGAATTTTATTCACTAAAATCCTCCTAAACTATCCTTCCAAACAGTTTTTCTATCTCTTTTTTAGTATATCTTATCATAACAGGACGTCCGTGCGGACAATAACGCACCTTTTCGTCAAAGTAAATTGTTTTCACAAGCTCTTCAAGCTCTTCGGAAGTGTTTTTATCATTAGATTTAACCGCACTGCGACAAGCAATTCTATGTAATATGTCCTCAATAACTTCAGGAAGCTCAACATTGCGATTTTTCATAAGCCCGGCAACAGCATCCAAAAACATTTCCTTTGCTTTATGAATTTCAGTTGTAGCAGGAATTGAGCGCAGTATAACTGTAAGTCCACCAAAATCATCAACAACAAATCCAAATGTTGAAAGTAAAGATGTCTTTTCAAGTGTAACTTCATATTCCTGTCTTGAAAGTGAAACGGTTATAGGGCTTAACAGAAACTGTTTATCGAGCTCTTTGTAATTATCCTTAAGCTTATTATAAAGAATTCTCTCGTGTGCTGCATGTTTATCAATAATTATAAATTCTTCATCAACCTGCACTAAAATATAAGTCGCAAAAAGTTCACCAATCACATTAAACTTAAAGTCTTCATTATCTTCACAAATGGTATCTTTTATATTCTCAGGAGAAACATTTTCAGGTTTTAAGTCTGTATTCTCCTTTATATCCATTTCAGGACTATTTATCTCAAAAATTGTCCTTATATCCTTTCGGTCGGTATGATTATATGTGTAAATTCTCTCATTTAAATTATTTTTTTCCGTCAGAGAGGTGTCAACTTTAATTTTCTCCTGTACCGAAAAAGTATTTTTATCGCTGAAAGGAGTCAGTATATTGAAATTTACATTTTCCTTAATCTCTTTTTTTACTTCAGGAGTACTTTTTGCTTCGTTCAAACTGCCATACTCCGAAATTGCACTTTTTACTGCAAAATAAATAGCATCAAATATCCCTTTTTCATCAGAAAATCTGACTTCAATTTTAGCAGGATGAACATTTACATCGACTCTGTCAAACGGCATCTCTATTTCCATCACACAAGCAGGAAATTTGCCAACCATAATAGAGCCCTTATATCCTTCTTCCATGGCAATTCCGCAGATACGGGTTTTAGTATATCTGCCATTTATAAAAAAGTGTTGCATAGAGCGATTTGCACGATGAAACATAGGTTGTCCGATAAAGCCTTTAATCTTTATACTGTCAAACTCATATTGTAAAGGAATCATATTCTGTGCAAATTCTCGTCCGAAAATAGTATATATAGCGCTTAAAAGTTTATTGTCACCGGGAGTATGAAAAATAACCTTATTATCACGAATAAGTTTTACTGAAATTTCAGGATGAGAAAGGGCAATCTTTTCCACTATACTTGCTACGGTATTTCCCTCGGTAACATCTTTTTTCAAAAATTTAAGTCTTGCGGGGACATTGTAAAAAATATCCCTAACAGTGATAGTTGTTCCTTGAGGACAACCACTTTCTCTTACCTCTAAAAGCTCAGAACCATTCATTTTAAGATAAGTTCCAAGTTCCTCATCTTTAGTTTTTGTCATAAGCTCTATTTTTGAAACTGCCGCAATTGACGCTAAGGCTTCACCCCTGAAGCCCAGGGTTTTAATGCTGTCAAGGTCTTTTACTTCCTTAACTTTACTTGTAGCATGGCGTAAAAACGCTTTAGGAGCATCAGCAGAGGAAATACCACAGCCATTATCGGTAATTCTTATAAATCTGACTCCACCGTTCTGAATTTCTACAGTAATTGCAGTCGCTTTGGCATCAATAGAATTTTCCACCAATTCCTTAACGATAGATGCAGGTCTTTCAATAACCTCACCTGCTGCAATCAACTCAGAAACTTCTTTAGAAAGCAGATTGATCTGTGGCATTTTACTCCCTCCTTATAAACCGTTTATCAATGATTTAAGCTCATAAACAGCTTCCAGTGCTTCTCTTGGAGAAATACTGTCAACATCTATTTTCTTGAGCTCTTCTATAACCTTTTCATTTTGTTTTTCAACAAAAGACATCTGGTCTTCATCATTTTGTGTATAATAAGTAAATTCTTGTCTTCCTGAACTCAATTCAAGTTCCGACAAAATAACTTTTGCTCTTTTTATAACTTTATCAGGCACTCCTGCAAGTTTTGCTACTTCAATACCATAGCTGTCATCAGCGCCACCCTTTACAATCTTGCGAAGGAAAATAATATCATCGCCTCTTTTTTTCGCAGCTATATTATAATTTACTATTCCTTCATATTCATTCTCAAGTGAGGTAAGTTCGTGATAATGTGTTGCAAAAAGGGTTTTACAACCTATATTTTTTAAAATATGTTCAACTATAGCTTTTGCAATACTCATTCCGTCAAAGGTAGAAGTTCCTCTTCCGATTTCATCTAAAATCACAAGGCTGTTTGATGTAGCATTTTTCAGTATGTGAGCGACCTCATTCATCTCGACCATAAAAGTTGACTGTCCCGCAGTCAGATCGTCAGAAGCACCTACACGGGTAAAAACCTTGTCAACAAGAGAAATTACAGCAGATCCTGCCGGGACAAAACTTCCCATCTGTGCCATTATTGTAATCAATGCCACTTGACGCATATAAGTGGATTTTCCCGCCATATTAGGCCCTGTGATTACTGAGATATTATTTTTAGAATTATCAAGATATACATCATTAGGTATAAAACTGCCATTATCTAAAATAGCCTCAATAACAGGATGTCGCCCGTCGGTGATTCTTATTTCACCATTTGCAGAAAATTGCGGACAGATATAATTATATTCTGAGGCAACCTGTGCAAGAGACTGAAAAACGTCAAGCTGTGCCACTGATGAAGCTGTTTTTTCAATAGTTTCAAGCGACTCATAAAGCTTTTGTCTTATTTCATCATAAAGACTGTTTTCCAAAGCTATCATCTTGTCAGTAGCATATAAGACCTTGCTTTCAAGCTCTTTTAACTCCTCGGTTATATATCTCTCACAATTGACAAGAGTCTGTTTTCTTATGTATCTGTCAGGGACTAAATCAAGATTTGATTTAGTAACCTCTATAAAATACCCAAAAACTCTGTTATAACTTATTTTTAAATTCTTAATGCCGGTTAAATCCTTTTCTCTCTGTTCGATTTCAGTTAAATATCCTTTTGCATTGGTGTGAATATTCTTAAGTTCGTCAAGATAAGAATTATAACCTTTTTTGATAACTCCGCCATCTTTTAAAGATACCGGCGGATCATCTGCAATCGCATTTTCAATAAGATCTCTTATTTCATCAAGGGTAGAAAGTCCGCTGTCGATTTCCTTTAAAAGCGATGATGAAAAAGTTTTGCTGATTTCCTTTATTTGGGGAAGGTGTGAAGCAGTATAGCTTAAAGCTTTCATTTCTCTTGGGTTTACGGTTTTATAAACCACCTTAGTCATAAGCCTTTGCAAATCGTAAACTCCGCTTAAAGCTTCTGCTAATTCAAGACGATCTATACTCTTTTCTAAAAGTTCTGCTACTGCCGACTGTCTTCTTGTAATTTTAGGAATATTTGCAAGTGGCTGTTCTAAAAATTTACGAAGAAGTCTTTTTCCCATAGCAGTTTTTGTCTTGTCAAGCACCCACAAAAGCGTACCTCTTTTTTCACCTGTGCGAATAGTTTCAGTAAGCTCCAAATTTCTGCGTGCAGTAAAATCAATCGATAAAAATTGCTCCTCATTATAAGAAGATATATCGGTAATTCTGTTTGCACCCTCTTTTTGAGTTTTCAAAAGATAGTCAATAAGGCTTCCTACCGCATATACTGCCGCTTTTTTATCCGAAAGCCCAAGCTCTGCAAGACTTGATTTTTTAAAATGAGAAAGTAATATTTTCTCACAATAAACATCATTATAAATCGAACTGTCAACATTATCAACAACACAATTTAATTTATGTTTTATAAACTCTCCTGCCTCTTTACAGGAAAGGAATTTATCATTTATCAGTATTTCCACCGGTTTAAATTTTGAAAGTTCGTTAATTATATTTCTCTCAACATTCTTATCAACGCTTTCAGTAAATAACACTTCGCCCGTTGAAATATCCGCAAAACAAATACCAAAACCGGTTTTATCATAATAAACACTTGATATGTAGTTGTTTTCGCCTTCGGAAAGCATACTCCCCTCAACGACAGTACCCGGGGTGGTAATACGGATAACCTCGCGTTTTACTACGCCCTTTGCTTCATACGGAGATTCCATCTGCTCACAGATGGCAACCTTATATCCTTTTTCAATTAACTTTTTAAGATATACGTCACAAGCATGATAAGGCACACCACACATAGGTGCACGTTCTTCAAGTCCGCAATCCCTGCCGGTCAAGGTGAGTTCCAATTCTCTTGAAGCAACTATTGCATCATCGAAAAACATTTCATAAAAATCACCCAGACGATAAAAAAGAATATAATCTCTATGTGCTTCTTTTATTTCCTTATATTGCTGCATCATAGGAGAAAGCTTTCCCACAACAAATCCTACCTTTCAAAATTATAAAGATAGGGTTTCCAATAATTCTGGTAACCCTATCCAAGGACATCTTAGTGACATCCGCCACATGATGAACAGCTTCCGCTGCAACCTGTGGGGATTTCGCAAGTTTCGGGGTCTTCACCATTAACACACATAGTTAAAATAGCATTAACCTTCTGCATCATTTCGTCCATTTCCTGTTTTGCAATATTAAACTCCATCATATTGGGATTGCCCATAACATCGGTATAAATCTGCTGAAGTTCTTCATTGAGTGCCTGAAGTTTTTCGTCATCACGTTCAGGTTTTTGCATCTCATTATTCATTTCCATTCTTTTGAGATTAAATTTTCCGATGCCATCTTGCAACACTTCATCATTATCATTTGCAGCTTTAGCAACCTGCAATCTTTTGTATTCTTCAGTTGCCTGAATCTCTTTTCCCATTTCTCTTGCCATTTCAATAAGTTTCATTATTTTTTCCAACCTTTCTATTGTAAAACGCAAAGCGTTTTTAATTAACTTATTTCCCCGATTACCGAGCGATTATTCGCAGAAACGATTTTTACATTGACAAATTCACCTACAAGTGAACTGTCGCCCTTAAAATCTATTATAATATTATTTTCTGTTCTTCCTGCGAGTAAAGAATCGTCATCATCAGCAGTTCTTTCCACAAGCACTCTGTATTCCTTACCGATACAGGTTTTATAAAGCTCATCAGTAATCTCACGTTGCTTTAAAAGAAGTTCTGTAAACCACTTGGATTTTTCAGTTTTAGAAATATTATCCTCCATTAAAGCCGCTTTTGTGCCCACTCTCTTTGAATAAATAAAAGTAAAAAGTGACGCGTATTTAACCTTATCAATAAGCTTTAAGGTTTCTTTGAAATCCTCATAGCTTTCACCGGGAAATCCCACTATAATATCCGATGTAAACATCACATCAGGAATTACCTTTTTTGCATAATCTATAAGTTTTAAATATTCATCCGAATTATAGTGACGATTCATAGCTTTTAATATTCTGTCACTTCCGCTTTGCACGGGGAGATGAATATGATTACAAACTTTTTCACAAGAAGCAATTGTGTCAATAAGCTCTTTTGTGCAATCTTTAGGGTGAGAAGTCATAAATCTTATCCTGAAATCTCCTTCGATTTCATTAATAGCCTTTAAAAGCTCACAAAATGTCAAATCATCTTTTAAGTCCTTACCATAAGAATTAACATTTTGTCCTAAAAGCATAATTTCTTTATAACCTTGTAAAACAATTTCCTTTGCTTCTTTAAGAACGTCTTTTGAACTTCTTGAACGCTCTCTGCCACGTACTAATGGGACTACACAATAAGTACAAAAGTTATTGCAACCATACATAATAGGTAAACTTGCCTGTATTTTACTGAGTCTGTGCACCGGTAGTCCCTCTGTGATAATCCCGTCGCTGTTTTCTATATCAAAAATCCGCTTATTTTCAGAAAGTGCGTCATAAAAAATCTGCGGAAATCTATGCAATGCATGTGTCCCGAAAACAAAATCCACCTGAGGATAACTTTTTTTAATTTTCTTTACAATATGCTCTTGTTGAGTCATACATCCGCAAAGTCCCACCAATAATTCTTTATTACGTGCTTTGCAATGTGAAAGCTCACCCACAAATCCAAAAACCTTTTTCTCGGCATTTTCTCTTACAGCACATGTATTATAAATTATCACATCAGCGCAATTCACATCATCGGTAAATCCAAAGCCCATCTCCGCGAGCATTCCCATAATTTTCTCGCCATCATTGACATTCTGCTGACAGCCATAGCTTCTCACCAAGGCAAGTGGCGATTTATTATACCCATATTTTTCAAAAACCAAATCAGCGCATTTTTTTAAAAATTTCTGTCGGTTTAAGTTTTCTTCTTCAGAAATTATCACCTTTTTTTTATCAGACAAAACCCAAACCTCCAAAGCTTTAAAATACTTTTACCCACACTATAAAATATACCACTTTATGAGGAAAAAGGCAAGAAAAAAATTATAAATAATAAGCAAAACACAAAACTTGTTTTTTAAAAAAAGAAAAGAGAAAATCGCTTAATCCAAGCGATTTTCTTCCTCTTTTTCTTTTATTAATTTTTCCAGTTTATCAATCCTGTGACGCATAAGACAAAGTTCCTGAGAAACAGGGTCAGGAATATGAATCTGGTCTAAGTCTTCACAAACTTTCTTGCCATTTTGCTTAACTACTCTGGCGGGTACACCCACCGCGGTAGAATCAGGAGGAATTTCTTCTAACACTACTGCATTTGCAGCAATTTTTGCATTATCTCCAACCTTGAAAGGTCCTAAAATTTTAGCTCCTGTCCCCACTAAAACATTTTTACCCAGGGTAGGATGTCTTTTTCCTTTTTCTTTACCGGTACCACCTAAAGTTGCTCCCTGATAAATAGTACAGCCATCACCAATTACAGTAGTTTCTCCTATTACTACTCCGCTGCCATGGTCGATAAAAACACCCCAGCCAATCTCTGCACCTGGGTGTATTTCAATCCCTGTCATAAATCTTGCAAACTGTGAAATAAATCTCGCTAAAAAGAACCATTTATGCTTATAAAGAAAATGTGCAGGACGATGTAACATTATTGCATGAAGTCCCGAATAAAGCAAAATTATCTCAAAAGAATTTCTTGCCGCAGGATCTCGTTCTTTAATAGCCCTTATATCGGCTCTTAATCGTTTGAACATTGATTTTTCCCCTCTTTATTTGTCAGAATAAAAGTGTTCTCTGTTTTTAAAAAGATACTCTGCACCTGATAAAATGGTAATTGCTGTTGCAATCCAGATAAGAATATTGCTTATAAGTGCTGTGTCAACTTTGAATGCCGGTATAATTTCAGTAATCGTGAGTAAACAAAGTATTATTATAACAGCCGCCATTGTCATTGCAGTTTTAAGTTTACCAAGTTTACTTGCCGCAATAACTTTCCCATTACTTGAAGCCACTAAACGCAAAGAGGTAACCAAAAATTCTCTTCCCATGATAATTATTATTGCAACCGATGAGGCAAGTTTCATATCAATAAACGCAATAAGTGCTGAAAAAACAAGCACTTTATCCGCTAATGGATCCAAAAATTTACCAAAATCTGTGATGAGGTTATATTTTCTCGCAATATGTCCGTCAACAGCATCCGTTACAGAGGCCACAGCAAAAACGAGTAATGCGAAAAAATAATGTAAATATATAAAGTCACAAAGCAAAAAAAACAAAAAAATCGGTGCTAAAATAATTCTTATTATTGTAAGCTTATTGGGAATATTCAAAATATTACTCCTCCTCTACAACGAAACCAACCAAATCCATATCTAATATATCCTCGAATTTAACTTTAACAAATTCGCCCACTTTAAGTTTTCTTTCTGAAGTAAAGAAAACTTTACCATCAATGTCAGGCGCATCTGCTTCACTTCTTCCAAAATAACATTCTGCCAAGCGGTCAAAACCCTCAGTTACCACCATAGCGGTTTTGCCTATCTTGCTTTCATTTTGTCTTATCATCATACTTATCTGTGCTTCTGTGATAATTTCAGCACGACGATTTTTAGTTTCATCATCAAGCTGTCCGTCCATCTGAGCAGCCGGAGTATCCTCTTCGGGTGAATAAGAAAAACATCCAAGCCTATCAAATTTCATATCATTTGCAAAAACACAAAGCTCCTCGAACTGTTCTTCTGTTTCCCCGGGAAATCCCGCAATTAAAGTAGTTCGAAGGGTAATTCCTTTTACCTTTTGCCTTATCTTCTTTATAAGACCTTCAAGCTTTTCTTTGCTTCCCGGTCTGTTCATACGCTTTAAAATTTCACTGTTACAATGTTGAATCGGAACATCAATATATTTTGCAATTTTTTCTTCAGTTGCCATAACTTCCAAAAGTTCATCTGTAATACGCTCGGGATATGCATAAAGCACTCTTATCCAATGAAGCCCCTCTATTTTTGCAAGTTCTTTCAAAAGTTTTGCAAGACGATATTCGCCATATAAATCTTCACCATAACGGGTAGTATCCTGAGCTACAACTATAAGCTCCTTTACTCCCTGTGAAACAAGGCGATTAGCCTCAGCTAAAATATTTTCCATAGGGCGGCTTCTGAATTTTCCTCTTATTGAAGGAATAGCACAATAAGAGCAACAATTATCGCAACCCTCTGCTATCTTTATGTAAGCATAAAAAGGCAAATTTGATATAATTCTCTCACCTTCAAGCGGAAGAGAAGTCTTCTCACCATACATATAAACTTTTTCATCATCAAGGACATTTTTAATTATTTCAACAATTTTATCGTTGCTTCCTATCCCTACAACTGCATCAACCTCAGGCATTTCTTCAACAATCTGGTCACGATAACGCTCAGCAAGACATCCTGTAACAATTATCTTTTTAATACGTCCCTCTTTTTTCAGAGTTATAAATTCCAGAATATTCTCTATTGCTTCAGCTTTTGCACTTTCGATAAATCCGCAAGTATTGATTATAATGACATCAGAACTTCCGGAGTCAGTTTCGAGAGCATATCCGCCTTGTTTTATTTTTTTTAGTAAAATTTCAGCATCAACTTGATTTTTAGGGCAGCCAAGTGACACCATTCCTACCTTAACAGGCATATTATTCCTCCAACATTTTCTCTTTTGCTTTTAAAATCGCATCAGAAATATCTCCATAATTATATCCTCGCCGCATCAACGCAGCAACGACTTTATTTCTACCTTTTTCGTCATTTAAATAACAGATATATTTTTTCTCAATAAGTTCCAAAACAGGATTGCCCGATACTTCAACCGCCTCAATTGCCTCTTTTATTATCTCCCTGTCAAGCCCTTTAAGAAGCATCTCGCTCATAACCCGTCTTTCTCCTCTTTTTTTTACATTCATAAGGAAAAATGCAAGTTTTTTTGCATATTTCATATCATCCAAAAGATCTAACTCTTCCATTCTGTCAGCGATTTCCAGGGCAATATCATACTCTATTTTATCAGAAAGCTTTTTTACAAGTTCCGCCCTGCAATGGTCACGATACTCCAAAAGATAAAGTGCATATTCTTTACCCTTACGATAATCTGCCGCTCTTTTTATCTCTTCTTTTAAGTCTTCAGTAACTTCCATACCTTTTTTAAGATGAAAATCAGCAATAATCTCTATATCAAGTATCGTCCAGTATTCATTATCAAGCTCAAGTTGATACCTGGTTCCTTTTTTCTTAAAAATATCCGTTATAATCATTATTCAAAATCTTCAATATCAGCTTCTACATCTAAAACTATATCTGTAAGTGCATCTGAAGTATCTGCCACTGTTTTAGGTGCTTCGGATATAGGAATTTCTTTACGGATTTCAATGTTTCCACCTTTTGTACCTTTACCTGGTGCAAAAACAAGTTTATCCATATTATCCCTGATAATCCCTTCAATTTCAGCAGCAATTTCGGGATGCTCTTTTAAAAATTGACGCACTCTTTCCTTGCCCTGACCTATTCTTTCATCCTTATAGCTATACCATGAGCCGGACTTTACTACAACGCCTAAAGCAGTACCGATATCTATAATTTCGCCCTCATAAGAAGTTCCTTCTCCGTAAAGCAAATCAAACACGCACTCTTTAAAAGGAGGAGCAACTTTATTTTTTACAACCTTACATTTTGTAACATTTCCTATAATTTCATTTCCGTCTTTAATTGCTTCACCTTTTCTTACGTCAATACGGATTGTTGCAAAATACTTAAGCGCACGTCCACCGGTAGTAGTTTCAGGGTTACCAAACATAACACCGATTTTCTCTCTTATCTGATTGATAAAAATAGCCACGCAATTAGATTTACCAATAATACCTGTAAGTTTTCTCATAGCCTGAGACATAAGTCTTGCCTGAAGTCCCATATGGCTTTCGCCCATATCGCCCTCAATCTCAGCTTTTGTAACCATAGCGGCAACTGAGTCAATTACAACAATATCAATGGCACCTGAACGAACCAAAGCCTCGGTAATTTCCAAAGCTTGTTCACCTGTATCAGGCTGTGAAACCAAAAGTCCATCAATATCAACACCAAGTCCCTGTGCATAAACAGGATCCAAAGCATGTTCAACGTCAATAAAAGCCGCTGTTCCGCCTGTTTTCTGCGCTTGTGCTACCATCTGAAGCGCAACAGTAGTTTTACCTGAAGATTCGGGACCATAAATTTCAACGATACGTCCTTTCGGCACTCCACCTACTCCAAGTGCAATATCAAGCCCCAAAGAACCGGTGGGAATTACATCTACATTCAAAGTAGTAGTCTGGCCTAATTTCATAATAGAGCCTGCGCCATACGCTTTTTCAATCTGATCAATAGCAGTTTGAAGGGCCCTCATTTTCGCTGCTTGTTTTTCATCTGTCATCTTATTCTCGGATTTCACCTTTGCCATATCGTTACCATTCCTTTCATTCTCAAAGCATTACGGCTTTTTAGCAGTAACACATCTTATTATATTATTATAATCTTTTATCTTGCAAACATCTGTAAGGGAAGCGTCAAGAAGAATTCTTTCCACCATATCTTCCTGTCCGGCACCAATTTCATAAGCTAACATTCCGCCTGAATTCAGTTTGTCAAAATATTTTTTGGTAATTTCCCTATAAAAATAAAGTCCGTCCTGTTTGCCATATAAAGCCTCTTCAGGCTCATACTTAACTTCAGCCTGTAAAGACTCCATATCTTCTTTTGTAAGATACGGAGGGTTTGAAATTATTAAATCAAATTTTCCGCTAACTATATTATCATCAAGTGCATCACCCGAAATAAGTTCTACACCTGCACCGAATCTTTTTGAATTTTCAGAAAGATATTTAAAAGCCAGAGGATATTTTTCAACAGCAGTTACAATAGCATCATCTTTTTCAAGCTTTAAGGTTATAGCAATACAACCACTTCCGCTACATAAATCAAGCACTCGGGGATTTTTGAAAGAATTCAAAAAATTAAGCGCTTCCTCAACCAAAATCTCGGTATCAGCTCGCGGAATCAAAACTCCCTCGCCGACTAAAAATCTTCTTTTATAAAAATCCCACTCACCTAAAATATACTGTAACGGGTATCTTTCTTTTCGTTTAGAGACAAATTCTTCAATTTTTTTAAGTTGTTTTTCAGAAGCCTCTATAGACTTTCCCAATAAAATTTCAGTATAAGACACATCAAAAACCTGTCTTACAATCTGCTGTGCCTCAAAATCAGGAGTCTCAACAAAAGATAATTCTTTTTTTACATGCAGATAAATTTCCTTTAAATTTACCACTTATCCTCGCCCTCAACTTCCGGTACGACAAGTTTCATAGAAGCTATTGCTATCTCAATCTGCTCATCATCAGGCTCATTTGTGGTTATTCTCTGAATTAAAAGTCCCGGATAAGAAATTATTCTTGTGAAAAGATTGTCGTGTCGTCCTGCAAGTCTGATAAGTTCATAAGCAATTCCCACAACAACAGGTAAAAGAGCAATTTTTATAAGTGTTCTTATAAAAGGATTACTCCATGTCACAACTGAAAAAATCAAAATGCTCAAAACAAGCACAATTATTATAAAACTTGTTCCGCAACGGGGATGAAATCTCTTTTGCTCACGCACATTTTCAACAGTAAGTTCTTTTCCTACCTCATAACAAAAAATCGTTTTATGCTCTGCACCATGATACTGAAAAAGTCTTTTCATATCGGGAATTTTTGAAACCAAAGAGAGATATGCGATAAAAATTATTATTTTCACAAGCCCCTCTATCAGAGAATAACTCCAATAAGGAATTATATCACTTAACATTTTTACAAGCTGTGTAGGTAAAAACATAAAAAGAAGTACGGAAATTCCGACACCTAAAACAGAACTTATTACCATAATAACTTTCATAAGCCATTCGCCGCATTTTTCCTCAAGCCATTTTTCAAATTTACTCTCAGACTCTTCAGTAAGTCCCTCGGTAGAAATTTCAGCCGATTTCATTAAGCATTTATAGCCATCTATCATGGTAAAAATAAAATTAAAAGTTCCTCTGATGAAAGGAATTTTTGAAATTTTTAACGGAGCTTTATTTTCCCATTCCTCCAGGTAAACCGTTTTGTCAGGTTTTCTGACAGCCATAGCAGATTTTTTGGGACCTTTCATCATAACTCCTTCTAAAACTGCCTGACCACCGATAGAGGTTTTAAAATTTTTCTTCATTTTATTTCCTTTCTTATTCTTCGATTTCTTCAGCCGGATTTTTAACCGGAATCTTTATAATAACCGTTGTTCCCACGTTAATAGTACTTTCAATATCAAGCGTACCGTTATGCATGGTTATAATTTCATTAGCAACTGAAAGACCTATTCCTGAGCCTCTTCTGGTATGATTTGCTTTAAAAAACTTAGTCTTTATCATGGGAAGGTCGGAAACGCTTATACCGCAACCTGAATCCGAAACAATTATAACTATGTTTTCTTCACGCTCAAAAACTTCAATTTTCACACGTCCGCCAGGGTCTGAATACTTAATGGCGTTATCAATAATATTTATAAAAACCTGCCTGAGTCTATTCTTATCTCCATAAATTACAGGAAGCATTTCAGGCTCTTCATAAATAAACTCAATATTTTCTTTTTTAGCTTTTTCACTATATATAAGTGCCGCTTCACCAAGCTCAGCGAGAAGATCCATTTTCTGAAATGAAAGGCTGAACCTTCCATTCTGAATTCGTGAAAAATCCAGAAGCTCCTCAACCATTTCAGAAAGTCTTTCTGTTTCTGAACTTATAACCTTCATGCCTTTTTTCATGGTGGCAACATCATAATTTTCTGTATCAATAAGAGTTTCTGCCCAGCCTTTAATAGCTGTAAGCGGTGTACGCAATTCATGCGAAACAGAAGAAATGAACTCATTTTTCATCTTTTCACTGTTCTCAAGCTCATCGGCCATAAAATTTATAGTTTCACATAATTCGCCAACTTCGTCCTGGGAAGTTTTTTCAATACGGCTTTTAAAGTCTCCGCCTGCAATTCTTCTTGCAGCAATACCAATATCACGCACAGGATGAACAATACTTCTTACAAATAAAAGTCCCGAAATAAACACCAGAGCGAGTATAAGCAGTGCTGCAACTGAAATTCCTATCATCAACCTCAGCACCATAGAATCAACATTTTCTAAAGAAACAACAAATCTTAAAGCAGAGAATTCACCATTAACCACACTTACAAGCTTTGTAACTGCCATTATTTTCTGACCGTTAAATTCGCCAACATAATATCCGGTGCCATCGGTACTTGCCAAAGCATCCTGATAATCAGCCATACGGTCTTTTTGGGAATAAAGAAATCCGCTTGAGGTAATTGAAATCTTACCATAAGAATCAATCGCCATAAGCTCAATAGAATCCTTATCAGGGAAAGATTCCACATAACTTCTGAGATAAGTATGAAAATTATTATAATTATTCTGCGAATATTGATTTATCATACTCAATGCCGAGTTCACCCTGTAATTGAGTGCCTGACGCACGGAGGAATAATAATAATTCTGAATAAAAATACCACTTATAGACACAATCGCCAATAGTATTGCAAAAATAACAGCAAAGCTATTCACAAACCAACGCTGAGCGATACTTTTGAAGCCCACCATGCACACTCCTTTTTTTATTTCATATCAGGATCTACCCATTTATATCCATATCCCCAGATAGTCTGGATATATGTAGGTTCAGACGGTTCGTCTTCTATCTTAATTCTGAGCCTTCTTATATTTACATCAACAATTTTATCGTCATTATAATAATTTTCTCCCCATATTTCGGTGAGAATTTTACCTCGTTCAAGTGCAACTCCCTTATTTTTTAAAAGAAGTTCCATAATTTGATATTCAACCTGAGTAATATCTATAAGTATTCCGTTTTTAGTTAAAGTGCGACTTTTGTGATTAAGCACAAACGGGCCACTTCTTATTATTGAATTATCTCTGATATTGTTTGATGACATACAAACTCTGCGATAAATCGCATCTACCCTTGCCACAACTTCAGAAGGGCTGAAAGGCTTAGTTACATAGTCATCTGCTCCGAGCATGAGACCGCCTACCTTATCCATTTCCTGAGTTTTTGCAGAAAGAAAGATGATCCCTAAAGTTTCTGACTTTTCTCTCAATTTTTTACAAACGGTAAAGCCATCGATACCGGGCATTGTAATATCCAAAAGTGCGACATCAAAATCGCCATTCTGCTCATCGTAAACTCTGAGTGCGTCTTCGCCGCAATTTACATCAACAACGGTGTATCCCGCTCTTTGCAAATTTATTACTACAAAATCGCGAATTACGTCCTCATCCTCGCAGACTAAGATTCTTTTCATCGGGAATTCCCCCTTTTTATTTCAGCTATGAAATTCTGTTAAAATACTCTTTAACCTGAGAAACACTAAGTTTTAAGGAAGAGGTTGTATCACAAATTTTTGCAAGATAAACAACCTGTCCCTTAGTATCTATAAGCTCATACTCCGAAGAACCCTTATTACTTAACCAATCACTTCGTGTTGAAACCTTAAGATAAAGAAGTTCCTCTCTGCCTTTATTTTCAACATCATATTCATAAAACACAACTTCATCTTCTTTAGGTTTTACAGCAGTCACTTTTCCTATCCACTTATCAGGGAAATTAAAAGCATAACCAAAAGAGGTATTTACAAAAGATGAACCTATTCTCTCATATTTTTTATCACTAAAATGGAACCAATCAGTAAGATACAGTGCTCCCTCGGTATTCTCTTCATAACCCGGGAGAGGTCTTACACCGGGCACTTCGATTATGCCATCATTAGTCAGATCTCTGCATGTAACAATCGGCACCCTGTCAGTAGGATATTTTTGTGGTTCCTCTCCATCATAAGTCAGATTTATAAGTCTTTTTTCATCTTCGCTATAATAAAGGATCTCTGTAGCCATAAGCTCACTGCCCTTATATCCGTCAAGATATACCGCCTCTATTCCCTGGGTAGTATATCCCCTTATAAGGCTTGAATATCTTGTTATCTCAGGGTTTACGGTAACAGCGCCAAATTCTGAAAAGTCAAAATTATCATATTTATACACTCTTGCCCAGGTTTTTACTTCCGACTCAGGATTTTCCACAATGAAAATATCGTCATTTCCATCAGAATCAAAATCATAAAACCCTTTAACCTGATAGTTTTTCGAAAAAATAGTATGAAGGTCCTTTCCATCAAACTGCATAGCTTTTATCAGATGATTTCCGTCACTTGCATAATTGAGTCCAACCACTAAAACGGGCACACCGGTACCGACATTCAAAACAGCAACGTCCTCTATCTGAATACCCTCAAGCGGAGAATCGGAAATAAGCTCCCAGTTACCATTTTTATTATCTAACACCTTAATTTCTATGAATGATGTTGTTGAAGTAGCTGAAGGCTGTAAAAAAGCTACTGCCTCTTCGCCCGGCTCGTCATCTAAATTGGTTAAGAATATTGCAGAACGATTCTCACCACGTTGCGGATATGAAAGCTTTATATTCCCCTCGGGAGCGTTTTTCTTGAGCACCTTCCAAATATCGCTTTGCTCATCAGAAAGAATTGGAGGTCTCAACAAACTGTCAACATTTCTTCCGGTATATGTGCAACCACTAAAAATAAAGGTGAAGGCCAAAATTAACGGTAACAATTTTCTACTCACAAGTCGCCCTCCTGTAAAAATTAAAAACTATCTTTTCTCAATTTCAACATATTCTTTCGGTTTAACAATTGATTTATAAGCAGGACGGATTATTCTTGAACATGTCATAAATTCCTCTATTCTATGTGCAGACCAACCCGCCATTCTTGAAACTGCAAACAACGGGGTATAAAGTTCTACCGGGATTTTAAGCATACGATAAACAAAACCGGAATAGAAATCGACATTGGCAGTAACTACCTTTCCATCGCCCTTCTTTTCCAGGAAAACTTCAGAAGCAAGTCTTTCAATTCTCTTTAAAAGTTCATATTCTTCAAGCATTCCCTGCTTAGCAGCTAAGTTTCCTGCACTTTCACGAAGGATAACAGCTCTGGGGTCAGAAAGTGTATAAACCGCATGTCCCATACCATAAATAAGGCCTGTTCCATCGCCTTTTTTCTTATCCATAATCTGACGAAGATATTCTTTTATCTCTTCTTCATTTTCCCAGTTTTTAACGCCGCGTTTAATCTCATCAATCATCTGCACAACCTTAATGTTGGCACCACCATGTCTGAATCCTTTGAGTGCACCAACGGCGCCTGAATATGCAGAATATGCATCAGTACCTGCAGAAGTAAGGGCACGACAAACGAAAGTAGAGTTGTTTCCTCCACCATGTTCTGCATGAAGCATAAGACAGATATCTAAAAGTAAAGCCTCATCTTTAGTATATTGTCTGTCAGGACGCAGAGTAGATAAAATACTCTCTGCCATACTTTCATCAGGACGTAAGGGGTGATAATATGTAGAAGCATTATCATAATGCCCTCTCTTTGTCTGATAAGCGTTAACCATAATAACGGGCATTCTTGCAATAATATAAAGAGCCTTTCTGAGTTCTCCCTCAAGGGAATTTTCATCTGCAAAGTCATCATAAGAATAAAGAGCTAATATACTGCGCCCCAATTTATTCATAATATCTTTTGAAGGTGCTTTAATAACCATATCCTGAATAAAATCAGATGGCAATGTTCTCGCCTGGGATAAAACCATTTTAAAGAAATCAAGTTGCTTTTTATCCGGCAAACTTCCAAAAAGCAAAAGATAGGCAACCTCTTCATAACCGAAACGCTGTTCTTTTATGCAAGAATAAACTAAATCCTTAATATTAACTCCTCTGAAAGTTAATTCTCCGTCAACAGCTTGTTTTTCGCCCTCATTTATAACGTAACCATGCACATTACAAATCTGTGTAAGACCAGCCATAACACCTGTTCCGTCACTGTTTCTCAAACCTCTTTTTACATCGTATTTTTCGTACAATGCCGCATCAATGTAGTTATATTTTTTAAACTCTTCGAATAAGGTATTCAAAGATTCTTTTTTTACAAATCCGCCCGACATATTTTACCGCCTTCCTGTCTTATTTATCTTGTTTAATATCAAATTATATAAAAGCGAGCCATAGATACCCATTTTTATTATATAGATAATATTATTTTATAATATTATCGCTTTAAAGTCAATAGAAACAAAGCTGTTAACAAACTTTTAAATTTAAAAAAGGAGGGATTATGTGAAAGAAAAAATCTTAAAAGCATTTGCTTTTTTTATTGCTTTTACTTTTTTCCCTTTACTTTCATTTATTGCAAAAAGCAAAGATGCTGATTTTATATTCAGTCCGGCTTACTCATATAATTTTTCTTTCAGTAAAAATAAAAGCACATCGGCCCCTGATTTTCCTGCATATTATAAAGTTCTGGACATAAAATCCGAAAAAATAATTAATTTAACCCCTGCTCAATATATTGTTGGAGTTGTTGCAGCAGAAATGCCAGCTTCTTTTGAAACGGAAGCATTAAAAGCACAAGCTGTCGCATCTCATACCTATACTCTGTACCAGATGGGGATTATATTAAAAAATCCCGACAAAGCCTTGAAAGGTGCTTTTATCTCCACAGATTCTTCTCGTTTTCAAGCATATCTTTCAAAAAAAGAACGTGAAAATCTATGGGGAAAAAATTTTGAAAGCTACGAAAAAAAGATAACCGACGCCGTATCCTGCGTGATAAATGAGATACTTGTTTATGAAAATGAACCTATAATCGCCGCATTTCACTCTTTATCCCCAGGACAAACTGAGGCCTCAGAAGATATATGGGGAAAACACCTGCCTTACTTGATTTCAGTTGAAAGTCCATATGAAAATAATAAAATTTCCGAAAAAAGTTTTACAAAAAAAGAAACCGAAGAAATCCTTGGAAAGAATTATAATATCAAGGATTTTAAAATCCTCTCCCGCACCGATTCGGGAACTGTATTGAAAGCTTTTTTAGGCAAAACTATGACAGGGTCCGAAATACGGAAAATGTTTAATTTAAATTCCGCTAATTTTACCATAAAAGCAGAAAACGATACTCTCACTTTTACCACTTATGGGTATGGTCACTTAGTAGGGATGAGCCAATATGGTGCAAATTTCATGGCACAGGAAGGAAAAAACTACAAAGAAATTCTTTCCCATTATTATCCCGAAACCTCACTTGAAAACTATTGTAATTATACTCAAAATGATGTATAATCTTTTCACAAAATAATTTTTGGAGGATAATGTGCAAAGAATTTTAGGATATATGCGAAAAGCCATTCAGGAATTTGATTTAATAGAAAATGGCGACAGAATAGCGGTGGGAGTTTCAGGTGGTAAGGACTCTTTGGTTTTGCTTAAAGGGCTTCACCTTTTAAAACGATTTATTGGAATTGATTACGAGCTTATTGCAATAACTTTAGACCCGCGCTTTAATAAAACTGACAGTGATTATTCAGCTATAAAAAGCTTTTGTAATGAAATGGAAATTCCATACTATGTAAAAGCTACTGATATAGGCCAGATTGTGTTTGATATACGAAAAGAACCTAACCCTTGCAGCCTTTGTGCAAGAATGCGCAGAGGAGCTTTGCATGATGTGGCCATCGAATTTAACTGCAACAAAATCGCATTAGGCCACCATTATGACGATGTTGTAGAAACATTTATGATGAACTTATTTAACGAAGGCAGAATAGGATGCTTTTCTCCAAAATCATATCTTTCAAGAAAAAATTTATGGATGATAAGACCTATGGTTTTTGCGCCGGAAAAAGATGTAAAAAAAGCCGCATTAAAACACAATATGCCGATTACAAAAAGCAAATGTCCCGCTGACGGCCACACCTCGCGCCAGAATATGAAGGAATTTCTCTCGACCTATGATAAGGACAGTGATGCCTTTAAATATAGGCTTTTCGGAGCTTTGAGAAGAAATGGTGTTGACGGATGGGGATACACAGGAAAAAGTAACCAAAAATAATTTTTAAAATAACAAACAGGGAGTTAAAAACAAAAAGTTTTTAACTCCCTATCTTTTTACATTTTTTCAAGCTTATCTATAATAAGTTTTGCCGCTTTATACACATCACCACAACCTAAAGTTATGATTAAATCGCCTTCTTTTGCATTTTCTGAAACATAACAAGCTATTTCTTCAAAGGTTTCAAACCATTTACTGCCGGGGATTTTTTGAGCCAAATCCTTAGTGTAAATATTATAAGTATTTTTCTCTCTTGAGCCCATAATCTCTGATAAAACCACTTCATCAGCTATCTGCAAAACCTTTGCAAAATCATCAATCAGCATTGATGTTCTTGAGTAAGTAAAAGGCTGATGCACTGCCCACACTCTGTTGAAAGGCAATTTTTTTGCCGCATTTAAAGTAACTTCTATTTCCTTGGGATGATGTGCGTAATCATCGACAATTGTAATGCCTTTTACCTTTTTAAGCACCTCAAAACGTCTGCCTGCACCATAAAAATTATCAAGTCCCTTGATGCAGTCTTTCATTTCCACACCACTTTGTATTGCCGCAACACACGCTGATACCGCATTTAAAATATTATGTTCACCCGGAACATGAAGAGTAATCGTTCCAAGATTTTCTTCAGCGTGCATTAAATCAAACTGTGATTCAACCCCACCTAAACTTTTAATGTTTACGGGATAATAGTCATTAGTGTTTGAAAAGCCAAATGTAATTGCAGGCTTTTCAACTCCTTTTACCGCTTTTAAGGTGTTTTCATCATCTCCGTTTACAATTAAAAGCTTTGTGGTTTTTTCGGCGAATTTTTTAAATGAAGCAATAATATTATCAAGAGTTTTAAAGTAATCAAGATGATCCGCATCAATATTTAAAATAACCGAAATATCAGGATAAAGCTTCAAAAAAGTATCTACAAACTCACACGCTTCACAAATCATATTTTCACTTTTGCCATTTCTTCCGTTTCCACCTATTGAGGGAAGTTTTCCTCCTATTACACATGTAGGATCTGTGTTGGCGTCAAGCATGATTTGTGCAAGCATAGAAGTAGTCGTAGTTTTTCCGTGAGTACCACTTACACAGATAGTATTTGAATACATTCCGGTAAGCTCTCCTAAAATTTCACTTCGTTCCAAAACAGGTACTCCACTTTCTCTTGCGGCGATAAGTTCCGGATTATCCTCCATAATGGCGGCTGTATGAATAATAAGGTCTGCACCTTCAATATTTTCAGCCTTTTGGCCCAAAACCACCGGTACACCCATTTTTCTTACCAGATTTAAAGTATCGGTTTCATTGTTATCAGAACCGGTTATATAATATCCCCTGCCATGAAGAATTTGTGCTATCGGAAACATACCCGAACCACCGATTCCTATAAAATGAATATGTTTTTTATTATCTAAAATCATAAAAATCCCCCTAAATCGAACAAAATATATACTGTCAGTTAAGTCCACTGTAATTATCGCCAAAGATTTTTTCGATATACAATCTTAAAGGCATATTCTCCTTTTTGATAAGAGATGAATCCTCTTTTAGAATTTTTTTCGCTTCACTCTGTGCAGTTTTAAAAAGCACACTGTCCTCAAGCAAATCAGCTATTCCGAATTCAGGAAGCCCATGCTGTCTGTCCCCAAAGAAGTCTCCTGCACCTCTTAATTTTAAATCCTCTTTTGCAATAATAAAACCATCAGTAGTCTCTTTCATAATCTTAAGCCTTTTGCGATTTTCAGCTCCTTCATTGTCTGAAACAAGGATACAATAAGACTGCGCTTTGCCTCTTCCCACTCTGCCTCTGAGCTGATGAAGCTGTGAAAGTCCAAATCTTTCGGCATTTTCTATCATCATAACGGTAGCATTCGGCACGTCAACACCTACCTCTACAACCGTTGTTGAAACCAAAAGCTTAATTTCACCAAGCTTAAAGGACTCCATTATTCTATCCTTTTCATCACTCTTAAGTTTTCCATGTAAAAGTGCTACTTCATATTGTGGAAAATAATTGGTTTTTATAATCTGAAAATATCTTTCTGCTGCCATAAGTTCAGATTTGCTTTCCTCAATAAGCGGGCAAATAATATAACCCTGATGGCCATTATCAAGTTCCTTTTTAACAAATCCCAACGCTCTTTTACGCTTATCCGAATGAACAGAAAAGGTTTCGACCTTTTGCCTGCCTTTCGGAAGTTCATCAAGTACAGAAATATCCAAATCTCCATACACAATAAGCGCAAGTGTTCTTGGAATAGGAGTTGCCGACATAACCAGATGATGCGGTCTTAATCCTTTTTTACTTAATTCAGTACGTTGCTTTACTCCAAAACGATGTTGTTCATCAGTAACAACAAATCCAAGTCTGTAAAAACAAGTTTCCTTTTGTACCAAAGCATGTGTACCTACAACCACATCATATGTCCCATCGCTTATTTCTGCCCTTAAAACATCTTTTTGTTTTTTTGTAAGTGAGCCTGTCAAAAGTGCAACCTTAACTCCCAATGGTTCCAAAACCTTTTTAAGAGTCATTTCATGTTGTGCTGCTAAAATTTCCGTAGGGGCCATTATTGCAGATTGATAACCTTTTGTGAATGCAGCATAACATCCTGCTGCTGCTACCATTGTTTTTCCCGAACCAACATCTCCTTGCAGAAGTCTGTTCATAGGTGTTTCCTTACCTAAATCCGCAAGAATTTCATTTATAGACTTTTCTTGTGCCGATGTAAGTGAAAAAGGCAATAAATTATAAAAAGGTGTCATATCAACATCTTCAATCTGCACATTGGTTTTTTTCTTATCTCTACCTCTTAAAAGAAGTAAAGAAAGACTAAGTAAAAACAACTCCTCAAAAGCGAGTCGATACCTTGCTTTTTCATAAGCTGCCTTATTTTCAGGAAAATGTATGGTTTTTACAGCTTCAGGAAAAGAAATAAGATCATATTTTTCTCTTAAACCCTTAGGCAAAATATCCTCAAGTTGATCAGCACAATTTAAAACAGCTTCCTTTACATTATTTAAAATCATACCATTTGAAAGCCCGTCGGTTAAATTATATACAGGGCGCATCAATTCACCCTCATCATCCTTTATAAAAGATGTGAGCGTTATCTGATAGTTTCCGTTTAAAACTGAAAATTTCCCGTTTATAAAATATGTTTTATAAAGTTCAAATGCAGAATAAGCATATTCGTTATTAAAAATAGTCAAGGTGGCATTTGAAAGCCCATCAGTTACAGCAATTTTATAAATTGTCATATTTTTGCGTATTTTATTAGGCGGATATTTACGTATAACCTTTGCCTCTATAACTGCATTTTCACCATTTTCGCACTCTGCCAGAAGTTTAGAAGAAGTGTAGTCTATATAACTTCGCGGATAAAATTTAATCAAATCAGAAACTGTAACAATCCCAAGTTTTGCATAAAGATTTTTACGCTTTTCGCCCACATTCTTAAGGACTTTAACCGCATCATCAAGTTTCAAAACTACACCTCCTGACTGCAAAATAAACAGGCGTGAGGATTTCCCCACGCCCGATTTTAATTTTATTCTACCGAAATAATATAATAATATACCGGCTGTCCGCCATTTATAAGATTGATTTCTAAATTATCATTAAGTTTAGAACGCAATATTTCACAAGCTTCTGATGCCTGATCATCGGAAACATCTGCACCATAAAGCAAAGTGACAAAGCTACTGTCCTTTTTAACCATAGACTTTGTAAGTTTAACCAAAGCACGATTAAGATCCTTCTCAACAAATGCAAGCTTTCCGTTATTCATAGCAAGAAGCTCGCCCTCTTTGATATCATGACCGTCAAAATCACTGTCACGGGCAGCAAAGGTAATCTGTCCGGTCTGCACCTTATCAAAAGCCTTTGTCATATTAACACGATTTTCCTGAAACTCAGCGTCAGGATCAAATGCAAGCATCGCAGAAATTCCCTGCGGAATAGTACGTGTCTGCAAAACACAAACCTTTCTGTCAGCAAGTTTTATTGCCTGCTCAGCCGCCATAATAATATTTTTATTGTTCGGAAGGACAAAAACTGTCTTTGCAGAAGTAGCATGGATAGCCTTAAGAATATCCTCTGTACTCGGATTCATCGTTTGCCCACCCGTAACAACATTATCAACACCTAAATCTTTAAAAAGTGCCTGCACCCCATCACCGGCTGCAACAGCTACAAAGCCGTAAGGGGTATCAGGATCTACCGGGAGATAAGTATCGTCCTCTTCTTGTTGTTCTGCTTCAAAAACCTGGGCAGAATGTTGTTCCTTCATATTTTCAATTTTCAAATTAGTGAGCATACCGAATTTAATTCCTTCTTCGATAGCGTTACCGGGGTGATTACTGTGGACATGGACTTTTATAATATCCTCATCATCAACAACCACAACACTATCTCCTATAGACTCAAGATATGCGCGCAATTTTAAAGGATTATCTGCATTCTTTTTCTTGTTTACAATAAACTCTGTGCAATAAGCAAATTTAATATCTCCGTTTGCTTCAGCAACAGCACTTCGTTTAGCCGGAGCTGCCTTCGGTTGCACATTATTGAGTTTTACGGGTTCTTCACCCTTAAACACCCTGAGCATAGCGGAAAAAATAACAACAAAACCTTTACCACCCGCATCTACAACACCCGCTTTTTTCAAAACAGGTAACATCTCAGGAGTTTCGTTTAAAGTAATTTCAGCCTGCTTTACAATTTCTTCAAATACAGTAATTGCATCATCTGTACTTTCAGAAACCTCACGTCCTTTTTCGGAAGCCACCCTTGCCACAGTAAGAATTGTTCCTTCTGTGGGTTTCATAACTGCCTTATATGCAGCTTCAACACCATAAGCCAAAGCATCAGCCAGATCAGAACCTGTTGCTTCCTCTTTACCTTTTAATCCATTTGCAAAGCCTCTGAATAAAAGTGAGAGAATTACACCTGAGTTTCCACGTGCACCACGCAATAACGCTGAAGCTGTGACCTTAGCAGTTTCCTCAACAGTAGGATCACGAAGTAAGCTTAATTCCTTAACCGATGCCCCGATAGTCATAGACATATTAGTTCCTGTGTCACCATCAGGAACCGGGAAAACGTTAAGTTCATCTACTTTTTGTTTTTGATTTTGAATATCATAAGCTGCAGAAATAATTGCATCTCTTAACAAACTTCCGTTAATCACTTATTGTTACACTCCTTAATAAAGGGCAGAATCTACCCTTGAGTAGTTTAGTTAGTACGCATACCATCGACAAAAACATTTACATTTTGAACATGAATGCCTGTAATTTCTTCAACGGTATAACTAACCTTATGAATTATACTTTTTACAATAGCTGAGATGTTAGTCCCATAGGTAACAATAATATGAAGATCAATAATAAGTTTTCCATTCCTGGTACGGATTTTAACTCCTTTTGAACTATCATATTCTTTAAAAAACTTAGTGAGAAAACTCTGTGTAGCATCAGAAACTGCCATTCCTGCAACACCGAAACAACTTGTAGCAGTTGCGCCAACGAGATTTACAAAAAAATTTCTGGAAATATCAATAGTCCCAAGGTGATTTTCCATTTTAATCATTGCAGTACCTCCTCTTTAAAATAAATGGTTCTGTTTGTTAAAATGAATCTTTTATATAAACCCAAAATAATCCAACATCACTCCCTACATTTTAATAAAAAATATCCCTTTTGTCAAGTTGACATAAAATTTAAGACTGCATAAAGATTTTTTAATCAGCATAACATTACTATACATTGTTAAAAAGGAGGAAGGAAATTTGCGCACCCGCCTTAAACACAAATTAAGATTAAACCGATTTTTCAAAAACATTTTAAGCTTTTCTGTTTTATTTGTTTTTTCTCTTTTATTTTTAAAAGCTTCGCTGCCTTTTTTTAATTCTGCAAAAACTTTAGGAATCATGTCAGCACTTCTTGTTATGCCTGAAGGAGTAAGTGCATTAACTCAAAAAATTCCCGAAGAACCAGTAACAGAAATTTCGCCTGAAAATAAACAACCCTTAAAAGAAACTTCTGTTGATATTCCCTTTGAAGAACCCACTATTCCCGAAGAAAACAAGGCAGTATTAGTTCACAAGACCTATACTGCCGCCCCTTCAAATATATATATTCCACTCGAAAACGGATTTATTAAAAATTGTACTACACACACATCAGAAGAAATCAAAAATGCAGTTTCTTCATCCCGGCATTTCAAAATAGAAAACACCGATAAACCACAGGTGCTGATTATGCACACTCATACCACCGAAAGCTATATGCCATTCAGCGGAGATTATTACGATAAAACATATTCTGCACGTTCAACCGACAACTCAAAGAATATGGTTGCAATCGGCGAAAAAATAAAAGAAAAAATTGAAAGTTACGGCATCAAGGTTATCCACGATACTACAAAACACGATTATCCATCTTACAATGGTGCCTATGACCGTTCCGCTTTAACTGTAAGTGAATATCTGAAAAAATATCCATCCATTAAAGTTGTACTTGACGTACATCGCGATGCTATTATATCAGGTGATACCGCAACTGCACCCGTAGCTGAAATCAATGGTAAAACTGCAGCGCAAGTAATGATAATAAACGGATGCGCAAACAATAATATAAACTATCCTGATTTTTTTAAAAATTTAAAATTTGCAGCTGATCTTGAAAATCAGGTCGAAAAAGATTATAAAGGCCTCACCCGACCTCTTTTATTTGATTACAGAAAATATAACCAACACCTCACCACAGGCTCCATATTACTGGAAATCGGCGGTCATGCCAATACTTTTTCGGAAGCTTTATATTCAGGTGAATTAATTGGAGATTCTCTGGGTAAACTGTTAAAAAGTTACAAATAAAGAAGGGTTTAAAATCAAACGGAAATTTTTTATTGCCTTTTTATCATCCTTAATTATCATTTTAACATTTACGGGGATTTTAGTAGCAGGATATCGCACAAAATCCGTAATAGAGCCTATAGAAACTCCCGCTTCATTTAAAATTTCAGAAAACGGGGATAGTTATATAATATCATTTCTGGGAAATGAAACAACTATTTCTCGCCGTTATATGAAAAATATTGAAGACTTTTTTTTAAAACATCCTGCGCTTATTCCCTCTCCGTTAATTATCACAGATTACATTATGGACAAGTTCAAATAGTTATAAAAATTCTATTTTTGACTTTAAAATCCACATTTCTCACAAAAAAAGAGATAATTTCGCTTATAAAATTATGGGTTTAGTCAAATTTAAAATTGATTATTGACAATATAAAAACGATTTGATATAATAATTGTCGTTGTAAAAACATCAAACGAGCCACTAGCTCAGTTGGCAGAGCATTTGACTTTTAATCAAAGGGTCCGGAGTTCGAATCTCCGGTGGCTCACCAAAAAGCACTTCTTCGGAAGTGCTTTTTTCATTATCCCCGACTGAACATCTGACTTTCAGAACTATTCCTTGACAAAACACTAAAAAAAGAATTATACTAAAATGTAGTTTTATATGCTATTTGGGAACACTTAGGAATATAAAATTTATAAGGGGTGAATTATTTTGCACACTACAATAAATAACATTAAAATAAATTATATCGAAAAAGGGCTTCAGAACGAATGCGATGAAGCAGTAGTTTTACTTCATGGTTGGGGCGCAAATATCACTCTTTTTAATGATATGATTGACTTTCTCGCAACCAAAAGACGTGTTTACGCTCTTGATATGCCGGGTTTTGGTAAAAGTGAAGAACCTGAAAATGCATTATCTGTTGATGATTTTGCCGATTATGTTTTAAAATTTATAGAATTTTGCGGTATAAAAAAAGCGGTGCTTTTAGGTCATTCCCACGGCGGAAGAGTGTCAATTAAAATCGCAACCAAAAACAATCTCCCCTTTGAACTCACAAAACTCATTTTAGTTGACAGTGCCGGAATTATCCCCAAAAAAACCTTGAAAAAACGCATAAAACAGCGCACATATAAAATTGGGAAAGCAGTTTTAAGTCTTAAAATTATGCAAAAACTCTTTCCTGATTCACTTGAAAATTTAAGAAACAAGCATGGCTCAACCGATTACTTAAATGCTACCCCCGTTATGCGTCAGACTCTTGTAAAGGTAGTAAACGAAGATTTAGAGCCTCTGGTTTGTAAAATTTCAATACCTTCTTTGCTTATCTGGGGTGAAAACGATACCGCTACACCCATTTCTGATGGTCAGTTAATGGAAAAGTTAATTCCCGATGCAGGACTTGTAACTGTAAAAAATGCAGGTCACTACTCTTTTTTAGAACAATGGGCCGTTGTAAAAAGAGTTCTCGGCTCATTTTTACAAATTCCCTTTGAATAACACGAAAGGACAAAGCGTTAAGAATGGAAAAAGTTTTTTTAATACTCGTAATTGTTGCGTTTGCATTTAATTTTGCTATGCTATGCCTTTATTCTCTTCATATGTTCCAGCTTAATTCATATAAACCTCATGAGCAAATTAAATGGTTACGTTCAAATTTTATCTCAGCAATTTTAGGCCGCAACATTACAACAATTATAACAGCTTTACTACTTCCTTTAGGTATCATAGGATATTTTTTCGCAATTTTACTCCTTGCTCTCGGCAGCTATATAAATTTTCCTAAGAAAGCGAAAAAACCTCTTGTTTATACAAATCGTATAAAAAGAATGTTACTAACTCTTTGTATTATACTCTTAATAAGTATTTTAACTATTATTTTTAAAAAATCTTTTATGGTTTTTATCTTACCAATAATGCTTATTTGCTCTTCACTTTTAGTATTGCTTGCAAATATCATAAACCGTCCTCTGGAAAAATCGATTAACAATTACTATATAAATGATGCAAAAAAGATGATTTCAAATATGCCGGAATTAAAGGTTATCGGTATTACCGGAAGTTATGGTAAAACCAGTGTAAAATACTTTTTGCAAAAACTTCTTTCCGCAAAATATAATGTCCTGATGACACCCGAAAGTTTTAACACCACCTTGGGAGTTGTTAAAACAATCCGTTCTTCTTTAAAAGCCACTCATGAAATTTTCATCTGTGAAATGGGAGCTAAAAATATTGGTGACATTAAAGAAATTTGTGACATTGTAAATCCCTACTATGGCATTATAACCTCTATAGGTCCTCAGCATCTGGAGAGTTTTAAAACCATCAAAAATATAATTTCAACAAAATTTGAGCTTGCAGATGCAGTAAATCCCGATGGTATCGTCTTTTTAAACAACGATAACAATTATATCCGCAAGCAATCAGTTTCGCAAAAAACAGTGAGATACGGAATTGAAAACAAAAGCGATTATAAAGCTTATGACATCAGTGTTTCTGACAAAGGCTCAACCTTCAAAATGCTCCTTGAAGATAAAGAATACATCTTTAACACCAAGCTTATAGGCGCACACAATGTTTTAAACATCGCAGGTGCTATATCAGTTGCCCATACATTGGGAGTTAAACCTGAAGATCTTATTTATCAGACGAAATTACTCGAAAGTGTACCTCACAGACTTCAGCTCATAAAAGGTAATAATGCATTGATAATTGACGATGCATACAATTCAAACCCAAGTGGTGCAAAAGCAGCCCTTGATACTTTATCTGAATTTGAAGGTTTAAAAATTCTTGTAACCCCCGGTATGATAGAGCTTGGCAAAAAACAAGATGAGTGTAACCGAATTTTTGGAACTCAGGCTGCAGAGGTCTGCGATTATGTTATACTTGTAGGCGAAAAGCAAACTGAAAGTATCAAAAAAGGGCTTATTGAAGCAGAATACGATGAAACTAAAATTATTGTTTCTCAAAACTTAGATCAAGCATTAAAAGAAGCTCAAAATATAAAATCAGGAGATTTGCAAAAGGTAGTCCTGCTCGAAAATGATTTGCCCGACAACTATTAAGAAAGGTAGCTTTTTATGAAAATTAAAATTGGTGTATTTTTTGGCGGTCAGAGTGTTGAACATGAAGTTTCAATAATCTCAGCTTTGCAGGCTGTCAACAACTTTAACAAAGAAAAATATGATATAATTCCAATTTATATCAGCAAGGAAAATGAATTTTTCGTTGGTGAAAAAATCAAAGATATCGAAGCTTATAAAAGCATTCCCGCTTTACTTAAAAACAGTCAAAAGGTTATTTTGGTAAATGAAAATAACAAATTAAACCTCATAAAATATCCGCTTAAAAAATTCAAAAACAACATATATGATTATATTGATATTGCTTTTCCCGTTGTTCATGGCACCAATGTTGAAGACGGAACATTACAAGGCTATCTTAAAACTCTTAAAATTCCATTTTCAGGCTGTGATGTAACTTCTTCCGCTGTAGGCATGGATAAATATATTATGAAAACCATTTTAAAAGAAGAAGGCATCCCAGTCCTTAATTGTCTTAAAACAGATTACAAAAATTACAACAAAAATAAAGATGGCTTTATTAAAAAAATCGAAGAAAATATTTCCTACCCTGTTATAGTAAAACCAATAAATTTAGGTTCAAGTGTCGGAATTAAAAAAGCTGACAACAAGGAAAAACTCGAAGAAGCTTTGGATTATGCATTCCAATTTGCAACCGATGTCTTAGTTGAAAAAGCTATCACAAATCTCCGTGAAATCAACTGTTCCGTTTTAGGAGATTATGAAGAGGCTATCGCTTCTGAATGTGAGGAACCGATCGGATCTGATGAAATTTTAAGCTATGAAGATAAATATCTAAATGGCTCTAAAAATTCAGGTTCAAAAGGAATGTGTGACACCAAAAGAAAACTTCCTGCTGATATTTCCGATGGAATAAAAGAAAAAATTCAAACCCTCGCAGTTAAAACCTTTAAAGCACTCAACTGCAACGGCGTTTCAAGAATAGACTTTATGCTTGACGCAGATACTGACACCGTCTGGGTTAACGAAATCAATACTATCCCCGGTTCACTTTCTTTTTATCTCTGGGAAGCATCAGGAATTAAATATCCTGATTTACTTGACAGAATGGTAAAACTTGCACTCAAGAGGGAACGTGAAAACAAAAACATTTCCTATTCGTTTGATACCAACATTTTATCAGGAGTAAAACTCGGCGGTTCTAAAGGAAAATTATAAAAAATCAAAAGACGAGTATTAAATAATACTCGTCTTTTTTATTTTTCTTAAACTGTTCATTACTTTTAAAAATTTCATTATCCTTAACTTGCATAAACTATACTTATTCAGTAATACTCTTAAATAAGAAGGGGGGATAATTTGGAGCTTAATTTTAAAAATTCTAAAAAAATAATTTTAATTATAATTTTTACTGTAACAGGATTTTTAATTCTTCAAAATCTTGAAACAGTAATAAAAATCTTCTCACAAATTATATCAATTTTTTCCCCTTTTATTATCGGAATTTGTCTTGCCTTTATTTTGAATGTTCCCCTCGCTTTTTTGGAAAACAAACTCTTTAATAAAATTAAATCCAACAAACTAAAAAGAATAATTTCATTGCTATGTACCTGTTTGATTATATTTACAATAATTACCTCCCTTTATTTTTTCATTATACCTAAACTTCAGGAAAGTTTTTTAATGTTATTTAAAAATCTGCCGTTTTATCTCACCCGCTTTGAGCTATGGGTAGAAAAACTCTCCAAAAAATTTGATGTCATCAATATAAGTTTTTTAAAATGGAATGAAATTTTTAACAATTTAGGCACATCTGCGCAAAGACAGATGCCCAGACTTTTAAACGGTACAATGGATGTGCTCATAAAAACAATCGGAAAAATTGCAAATTTTTTAATAGGATTTGTCCTTAGTATTTATATACTTTTGCAAAAAGAAAAGCTTTCCGGGAATTTTAAAAAAATAATATTTGCTTTTTTAAAAAAAGAAAAAGCAGAACATATTCTTTTTATCGGAAAGCTGTCAAATGAAATATTTTCTAAATTTGTATTCGGCCAATTCACCGAAGTACTGATAATAGGAGTCCTTTGTTTTTTAGGAATGAAAGTATTAAAACTCCCGTATGCATTACTCATTTCATCAATTATAAGTGTATCTGCGTTTATACCATTTCTGGGAGCATTCATAGGCACTCTGCTTGGAATGTTTTTATTATTTATGGTAAAACCGGTATCCGCCTTATGGTTTTTGATTTTTATAATAATATTGCAACAAATAGAAGGAAATATCATATACCCCAGAGTTGTGGGAAATTCAATAGGACTTCCCGGTATCTGGGTTTTATCCGCAGTTGTAATAGGCGGAAATTTACTTGGAATAATCGGAATGATTTTAAGTGTACCGATTGTTGCGCTAATTTATACTCTTTTTAAGAAATCGGTTTTAAAAAGGCTACGGGAAAAAGGAATTTCTTAGTCTTTATTTTTGCTGAAAATATGTATAATAAAAGCTAATGCAGCAAAAACTGCAGACAAAGCCCCTAATATACCGGTAATAATAAAACTTTTATAAGAGCTTATTTTATTGCTTAAAAGAATGGCAATAGGGCCATCATCAGAATCTATATAATATCCTCCCACAGTCTTATTATAAAATTTGGTTTTCAATCTCCTTAATTTTAAAACTTTATCAAAAAAACAATCAACTGAAACTCTGAAAGCTACAACTACTGCACAAACAACAGAAATAATAGCTAAAATTCTTTTAACGCTTTTCATATAACTCCCCCTTTTATAAGACCATTTTAACTTAAAAAACTAAAAAATGCAAATAAATTGAAATAATAAATAAAAAGTGATAAAATGTAAAAAAGGGAGTGTTAATTATGATAAATTACGGCACAATCGGCACAAGCTGGATTACAGAAGCATTTATACAAGGAAGTCAAATGGTTAATGGTCTTAAATTAACAGCAGTTCATTCACGAAACTACGATAAAGGTAAGGCTTTTGCTGAAAAATATAATGCAAATCATATTTTTACAGATTATGAAGAAATGGCAAAATCCCCGTTTATAGATGCAGTTTATATAGCAAGCCCTAACTTTTTGCATTATGAACAAAGTAAATGCTTTTTGCAAAACGGTAAACATGTAATCTGCGAAAAGCCAATAACTATCAACCCTTGTAAATTAGAAGAATTGCAAAAATTAGCTAACGAAAAAAATCTGATATATATGGAAGCTATTATGATGCTTCACCTCCCGCAAAGAAAAATTTTAAAGGAAGCTTTAAAAAAAATCGGCAATATTTTTTCTGCACGATTTGATTTCTCCCAGCTTTCCTCTAAATACCAGGCACTTATAAACGGAGAAAATCCTAATATTTTTAATCCTGAATATGCAACGGGTTGTCTTATGGATTTGGGAATTTACTGTGTTTACCCTGCTTTGGATTTATTTGGAGAGCCTGAAAAAATAATAAATACCGCTCAATTCATCTCAACAGGTGCTGACGGACTAAATAATGCTATATTTATTTATCCTGATAAACAGATAAACATTTCCTGTTCAAAATTATGCGAAAGCAGTTTAGGTTCGGAGATAATGGGCGATTCAGGCACAATCAAAATCCGTTCAATTTCAAAACTCACCGAAATTAAAATAATCAAAAATGACAAGACTGAAGAATTTTTAGTGGGTGATATTGAAAAAGCTGTACTTATGAGTGGCGAAGCAAAAAGTTTTTATAACTACATCACAGATTTTGAAAGCTATAAAGACGAGTACTTCAAGTGCCAGAAAATAACCTTAAGCGTTAATAAATCTCTTAAAGTAATGCGTGAACAAGCAGGAATAATTTTCAATATAAAGGAGGGGTAAAATGAAAAAAGTTTTCTTATTTTTTGTTATTTTTATCCTCACTTTCACACTTTTTAGCAGTTGTAAAAAAGAAGAAGTTATCATTCCTGAAGAAAAACCCATAATCTCACAAGAAGTTAAAAACTTCATCGAAAATCCTTTAACCGGTCTTCCCACAACCTTAGAAACTTCAGCTAATTTAAGACCGGTTGCTATTATGGTAAACAATATCGGTGCCGCACTTCCTCACCGCGGACTTTCAAAGGCTGATATTGTTTATGAAGTAGTTGTTGAAGGCGGAATAACAAGACTTCTGGCACTTTTTTCCGATACTGAAAATCTCCCTTATGTAGGACCTGTCCGCAGTACAAGGCATTATTATATTGATTTTGCACTTCCTTATAATGCTATTTTTCTTCATTTTGGCGGAAGTCCTGCAGGATATGAACGCATAAATTCAACAAACATTGATAATATAGACGGAATGACATATACTAACTTCTTTTATCAAGATAAACAAAGAGCAAGTTCAAAAGGAAAAGAGCATAGCTTCTTTATAAGTAATAAAGAACTCAAAACACTTGAAAACAAATTAAATCTTTCACTTGAAGGAAACACAGAAGCTCCGTTTTTATTCTATGAAAATGAATATTTCCCGAAAAATAATGATGCTGAAAACGTCTTTGCCTCTTTTTCAAAAGATTATAACAGTGAATTTTCATATAATCTCTCAACGGGACTGTATTCTAAAAAACGAAACGGCCAAAATCACATAGATGCTGACACAAAAAATATATTACAATATAAAAACATACTTATCCTATATACCTCTATCGGCAGTTACAACGGTGAGGCCTTGCGCCGCGAAGTTTCACTTTCATCCGGCAAAGGATATTACATAACAAACGGGGGTAAAGAAGAAATTACCTGGAAAAAAGGAAAATCTGCCAATCAGTTCGCTTTTACAGATTCAAATAATGAGCCCTTAAAAGTGAATAAAGGTAAAACCTATATCTGTATTTTAGGTAATGAAAGAGAAACTCACAGCACTATAAAATAAATAGAAAAAGTCAAGTTTTTTTATTGATTTTTAAATTTAACTATGATATTATAATGTTGACATATGAAAATATATCAAAAACCATATGTATTTTGAAAGGAGAATTTACAATGGCAGGCGGAAACTTAAATGCCTTCGAACAAGGCGCAAATAACACAAAAGCTATTGATGCCAGCAAAAAATTAAAGGTTGGTATCATCGGTACAGGTTGGATTGCAGAAGCTCACATTATGAGATATAAACTCATGCCCGATGTTGAAATTGTTGCAGGTGCCGACATAGTTCCCGGTAAAGCAGAAGAATTTTTTAAGACTTGGGAAGTTGAGGGTGTACGTTGCTACACTGATCACAAAGCTATGCTTGAAGCTGAAGAATTAGATGCTGTAAGTATTTGTACATACAACGCAACTCACGCAGAATGTGCTATTGATGCACTTAACAAAGGTGTTAACGTTCTTTTGGAAAAACCCATGTGCGTTACAACCGAAGAAGCTTTGGAAATAATGAAAGCTGAAAAAGAAAGTGGGAAAATTATTTCTGTCGGATTCCAGCCTCGTTTTGATCCCAATATGCAGAAAATCAAAGCTATCGTTGAATCCGGTGTTTTGGGTAAAATCTACTATATTCAGACAGGCGGAGGAAGACGCCACGGTATTCCTACTCCCTTTGGTACAACATTTATTGAAAAAGATACCGGTTGCATCGGTGCTATGGGTGATATCGGATGCTACTCTTTAGACCTTGTACTCAATGCAATTGGTTATCCCAAGCCCTTGACTGTTTCCGGATATACATCCGATTTCTTCGGAAAAGATCCTCATTTTTATGAAATTGCAGGTTACCCCGGTGAATATGCTGAGAAATTCGGTGTTGACGACTTCGCAGCAGGCTTTATCCGTTTGGAAGGCGGAATTATCCTCGACTTCAGAATCGCATGGGCTATGCATCTTGACACTCCCGGCGATACAATCATTATGGGTACAAAAGCTTCTTTACGTGTTCCTTCCACAGGTTGCTGGAATGGTTCTCTCGACAAGCCTTTGGTTATCTATACAGAAATCGCAGGTTCTCAACTTGAGACAGTTGTTCCTAAAGAAGAATCTCCCACAGACCTTGATAAGGACAACTTCTACAAAAAAATCCGTTCCTTCCTCGATGCAATCAAAGAAGGAGGCAAAGCTCCCGTTCCTACAAGTCAGATTCTTTACAACCAGGCTATCATCGATGGTATCGTAAAATCTGCTAAACTCGGCAAAGAAATTGAGCTCGACCTCCCCGATATGGACTAATGGGAAATTTAAAAATCGGCTTACAACTTTACTCTGTCCGCGATGATATGGAAAAAGATATGTATGCCGCACTTAAAAAAGTAAAAGAAATCGGATACGATTATGTTGAATTTGCAGGCTACTTTGACCACACTGCCAAAGAAGTCCGTGCAATGCTCGATGAAATCGGACTCACAGCTATCTCTGCTCATCAAGGATACAGCTTATTCCTTGAAAAAGGGCAGGAAGCTGTCGATTATCTTAAAGAAATTGGTGCGAAATATGTAGCTATTCCCTGGATGGATAAAGCTGACCATAAGTCAGGCGACCATTATGACAGAATTCTCGATGAAATAAAAACTGTCGGCAAACTTCTTCACGACAATGGTATTCAGTTCCTTTATCATAATCATGATTTTGAATTTGATAAATATGAAGACAAATTCTTGCTCGATTGGTTATATGAATCTGTTCCTTTTGATTATCTCCAAACTGAAATCGATACTTGTTGGGTAAAATATGCAGGCTATGATCCTTGCGAATACATTAAGAAATATACAGGCAGAAGTCCTGTTGTTCATCTTAAAGATTTTACCTGCAAGCAATTTGCAAGTGGGCCGGTTTATGCCCTTATCGACGAAGATGGTAAAGAGATAGAAAAAGATTCCGGTGACGATAACGGATTCCATTTCAGGCCTTTAGGTATGGGGCTTCAGGACTTTAAGGCCATTTTGAAAGCTTCCGAAGAAGCCGGTGCAGAATATGCAATCGTTGAACAGGATCAGTCAGAAGACCGTCCTGCAATGGAATCAGCAAAAATCAGCCGTGAACATTTAAAAACACTTGGTTATTAATAAAACACCTGCCGTATAATACGGCAGGTGTTTTTTATCTAAACAAAAAAGCTCTGACCTTAAAGGTCAGAGCTTTTTAAATTCAAGGAGATTATTCGCTCATTGCAGCGAGGCGAGCGTATTTCTCAAGAGCTGCTTCTTCTGCTTTTTCGAAGAGTGCTTCAGCACGTTCGGGGTTAGCACGAGCCAATGAGTTATAACGAACTTCATTGAGCAAGAAATCTTTGTAAGCAGCAGTAGGTGCTTTACTATCGAGATGGAAAGGATTCTTTCCTTCAGCTTTAAGACGAGGATCGTATCTGAACAAGTGCCAGTAACCAGCCTGTACAGCACGTTTTTCTTCAGCCTGAGCCTGAACCATACCGCCCTTGATACCATGGTTGATACAAGGAGCGTAAGCGATTACGATAGAAGGACCATTGTAGCTTTCTGCTTCAACGAATGCTTTGAGGCACTGGTTATAATCTGCACCCATGGAAACCTGTGCAGTGTAAACGTAACCATAGCTCATAGCGATAGCAGCAAGGTCTTTCTTCTTAACATCTTTACCTGCAGCAGCAAACTGAGCGATAGCACCTGTAGGTGTAGATTTAGAAGACTGACCACCTGTATTGGAGTAAACTTCGGTATCAAATACCAAGATATTTACGTCCTGTCCGGAAGCGATAACATGGTCAAGACCACCGAAACCGATATCGTAAGCCCAACCGTCACCACCGAGAATCCATACAGATTTCTTAGCAAGATAATCTTTGCTCTTAAGAATTTCTTTTGCAGCATCACAGCCACAGTTTTCCAAAGCTTTGATAAGTTTTTCTGCAGCAGCTCTGTTGGAAGCACCACAGTCAACTGTATCAAGATATTCGTTTACAGCAGCTTTAACATCTTCTTTTTCAGGATTTAAAGCTTTAATCTTTTCAATAGCAGCTTTTCTGATTGTATCCTGAGCTAAGAACATACCATAACCGTATTCAGCGTTATCTTCAAAGAGGGAATTAGCCCAAGCAGGACCAAAACCGGATTTGTTAACTGTATAAGGAGTAGAAGGTGCAGAACCGCCCCAGATAGAAGAACAACCTGTTGCGTTAGCAATATACATTCTGTCACCATAAAGCTGAGTTACAAGTTTAGCATAAGGTGTTTCACCACAACCTGCACAAGCACCGGAGAACTCAAGCAAGGGTTGTTTAAACTGGCTGCCCTTAACAGTAGTTTCTTTAAATTTCTCAAATACTTCAGGTTTTTCAGGTAAATCAAAGAGATAATTAAATCCATTCTGTTTTTCTCTCTGACTGTCAAGAGAAACCATTGTAAGAGCTTTTTCGCCCTTCTTACCGGGACAAACATTAGCACAAAGTCCGCAGTTTAAGCAGTCTAAAACAGAAATACCGATAGCAAATTTCATATCGGGCATACCTGTCATAGGCATTGCAGCCTGTCCTTCAGGTAAGTTCTTAGCTTCATCTTCTGTTACAGCATAAGGACGGATAACAGCATGAGGACAAACAAGTGAACAGAAACCACACTGGATACAATTGTCGGGGTTCCAGAGAGGAACGTCAACAGCTACACCACGTTTTTCAAATGCAGCAGTACCCTGAGGGAATGTACCGTCTGTACGATCACCCACGAATGTAGAAACAGGCAAGTCATTACCTTTCTGGCAGGAAACAGGGATAACAATGTCATTAACAAAATCAACAACATCTTTTCTGTCGCCTGTTGCTTTAACTGTCAAATCAGTATCAGCAGCATTTTTCCAGGAATCAGGAACTTTAACTTCATGAACATCAGTTGCACCGCGGTCGATAGCATCATGGTTCATCTTAACGATAGCTTCGCCCTTTTTGGAGTAAGAAGCTGTAGCAGCATCTTTCATATATTTGATAGCATCATCAGTAGGAATAATGTTAGCAAGTTTAAAGAATGCAGACTGCAAAACAGTATTGATTCTTCCACCCAAACCGATTTCTTTACCGATTTTGATACCGTCGATTGTATAGAATTTAATGCCGTTTTCAGCAATATATCTCTTCATCTGACCGGGAATATGGTTTTCGAGCTCTTCGTCAGACCATTCGCAGTTCAAAAGGAAAGTTCCGCCGGGTTTAACGTCCTGAACCATTTCATACTTTGTAACATAAGCAGGGTTATGACATGCAACGAAATCTGCTTTGTTTATAAGGTAAGTGGATTTAATCTTAGAATTACCAAAACGGAGGTGAGAAATTGTAACACCACCGGATTTCTTGGAGTCATAATCAAAATAAGCCTGTGCGTTCATATCGGTATGGTCACCGATAATCTTAATGGAGTTCTTGTTAGCACCAACTGTACCATCAGCACCGAGGCCCCAGAACTTACAGCTTGTGATATCTTCGGGAGTTGTGGAGGGATTTTCACCAATTTCCAAAGAAAGGTGAGTAACGTCGTCCACGATACCGATTGTAAATACTTTCTTAGCTGTATTTTTATAAACTGCAACGATCTGTGCAGGAGTAGTATCTTTAGAACCAAGACCATATCTGCCTGTAAATACAGGAGTATTGTGGAACTTGCTGTCACGCAAAGCAGCAACAACATCGAGATACAAAGGTTCACCCATAGCACCGGGCTCTTTAGTTCTGTCAAGAACAGTAATCTGTTTTGCACTGTCAGGAATAGCTTTGATCAAATGCTCAGCAGAGAAAGGTCTGTAAAGTCTTACTTTAACAAGACCATATTTGCCACCATTTGCATTGAGGTAATCGATTGTTTCTTCAATAGTGTCACAAACAGAACCCATAGCAATAACAACGTGTTCTGCATCAGCAGCACCATAGTAGTTGAAGAGTTTATAATCTGTACCGATTTTAGCATTAACTTTAGCCATATATTCTTCTACAACAGCAGGAACTTCGTTGTAATATGTGTTACAAGCTTCTCTTGCCTGGAAGAAGATGTCAGGATTCTGAGCAGAACCTCTTAATACAGGGTGATTAGGATTCAAAGAACGATCTTTATAAGCCTGGATAGCATCCATATCAACCATATCTTTAAGATCTTCATAATCCCATGTTTCGATTTTCTGCAACTCGTGAGAAGTTCTGAAACCATCGAAGAAGTGTAAGAAAGGAACTCTTCCTTTGATTGCTGCACAGTGAGCAACTGCACCGAGGTCCATAACTTCCTGAGGGTTAGTTGAACAAAGCATTGCAAAACCTGTCTGACGACAAGCATAAACGTCAGAATGGTCACCAAAAATTGAGAGAGCATGGCTTGCCAATGCACGAGCAGAAACGTTAATTACTCCGGGAAGTAATTCACCTGCTATTTTGTACATATTGGGGATCATCAACAAAAGTCCCTGAGATGCAGTAAAAGTAGTTGTCAAAGCACCTGCTGCCAAAGAACCGTGTACGGTACCTGCTGCACCTGCTTCGGACTGCATTTCTACAACCCTAACTTCCTCACCAAAAATATTTTTCTTTCCTTCGGCTGCCCATTTATCTGTAACTTCTGCCATAACAGAAGAAGGGGTAATGGGGTAGATTGCCGCCACATCGGTAAACGCATAAGAGACATGAGCCGCAGCGTTATTACCATCCATGGTTTTCATTTTTCTTGCCATTTTATATCCTCCTTGAATTTTAATACGGTTGTATTTTACGCACAAAAAAGCGCTTGAAAAAACTGAATGTTTTTTCAAGTTCTCGGCGTCGGCAGACGTCCTGCCGGGAATCAAGTAAATATCCGTAAATACCTACTTAATCTATTGACACAATTTTAACATATTTATTTAAAAATGTAAAGCAAAAAAAGATATTTTTTACTTATTTATATAAAAAAAACAGAAAAAAGCAAAATGATGCAATTTTATAAGTTATTTATGACATACAAAGCAATAAAAATCACAGCCATAATACGGGCTGTGATTTTTCATTATATGGAAGATTGATAATAAATTCCTAAAAATTCCTGAGTTCTCGCATTTTGTGAAGAGAAAAGTTCCTGTGGAGTACCCTCATCAACAATAACTCCGTTTTCCATAAAAATAACTCTGTCTGCCACCTCACGGGCAAAAGCCATCTCGTGGGTTACAATAAGCATAGTCATTTTTTCTTTGGCAAGTTCTTTTATTACCTTTAAAATCTCGCCTGTAAGTTCAGGGTCCAATGCCGATGTAGGCTCATCAAAAAACAAAATTCTGGGATTAAGAGCCATTGCTCTCGCTATCGAAACTCTCTGTGCCTGACCACCAGAAAGCTGACACGGGTATGCATTTTCCTTATCAGAAAGTCCCATCTTTTCAAGAAGTTTACGTGCTATAGAAACCGCTTCTTCCTTTTTCATTCCTAACACTCGCATCGGTGCCTCTGTTATATTTCTTAAAACCGATAAATGCGGAAAAAGATTATAACTTTGGAACACAAGGCCGGTATTAAGTCGTATAGCTCTCAATTTTTCTTTATCAGCATAACGGGGTGTACCCGCATAATCAAAAACCAGATCATCACCGCAAATATTGATTGTTCCACCATCGACTTTTTCAAGCATATTTATACAGCGAAGTAAAGTGGATTTTCCCGAACCGGACGGACCTATGACAGCTAAAACCTCTCCGTCATTTAAGGAAAAGGAGATATCTTTGATAACTTCTAAATCATCAAAGCTTTTTTTAACATTTTTCACTGTTAAAACATTCATCTTTTCTCCTCCTTAATCATAATAACTGAGGCCTTTTTCCATCTTATTAAAAGCATAAGAAACAAGGCTGTTCATAACAAGATAAAAAATACCCGCCACAAAAATAGGAATTATTGAAAACTCCCTTGTGGTAGCTGTCTGCGCCAATCTGAACATCTCAGCAACACCTATGGTCTGAGCTAAAGCTGTATCTTTTACGAGTGTCATACACTCACTTCCCATAGGAGGAAGTATCCGTTTCACTACCTGTGGAAGAGAAATTCTGAAAAAAGTCTGTGACTTTGTAAAGCCCAAAATAGTGGCCGCCTCTTTTTGTCCTATCGGAATAGACTCTATCCCACTACGGAAAATCTCGCAAAAATAAGCAGCATAATTAAGTACAAACGCTAAAATAGCCGCCCAAAAACGGGGGATAGTGAAACCGAATAGATTAGCAGGTGCAAAATAAAAGAAAATAAGCTGCAAAATAAGCGGAGTACCGCGCATAATAAGCAGGTAAAACTTTATTATTTCTCTTATCACAACATTTTTTGACATTCTTCCGAAACACACTATAAATCCGAGAGGAATCGACAGTAAAAGCGTTAGAAAAAATATATAAATAGTGACAAGTGATGCTTCCAGCATTTGAGGAATAAGTTTTGAAAGCATATCAAATTCTATAGCCTCTAAGAAAGCGTTAATATCCACCGTTTTTCCTCCTGTTTAGAATTACAGCAGACGACTTTCGCCGTCTGCTGAACCTCAAAATCAACTTTAATTTATTATTCTATAGTTGTAATGTCAGCGCCAAACCATTTTTCTGCAATTGTCTGTAAGGTACCTTCTTCCTTCAAGCTCTTCAAAGCAGCTGTAACACCATCGCGAAGTGTTTCGTTACCTTTTTTGAAACCAATTACATATTCTTCATCAGCTAATTTTTCATCAAGCAAACGATATTTGCCTTCAGATTTAGCCATGTAGTATCTTGCAACTACTTCGTCCATAACAACAGCATCAGCACCTTCAATACCTAAATCCATCATAGCTTTTACGTTGTCTGCGATTGCAACCAATTCTTTAAGGCTTTCTTTGAAACCTTCAACGCCTTCGATTGCGAGTTCAGCAGAAGAACCGCTCTGAACATCTACAACTTTTCCTGCTAAATCAGCAATTGTATTGATTTCGCTATCTGCAAGAACTACTACAACCTGTGTATTCTTCATATAAGGAATTGACAAGGTCATATTTTCATCACGCTCGGGAGTTTTTGTAAAACCATTCCAGATACAGTCAATATTGCCTGTGCTTAATTCTTGTTCTTTGGCAGCCCAGTCAATCGGCTGAAGTTTAAGCTCTACGCCCATTTTTTCAGCAACAGCTTTTGCAACATCTACGTCAAATCCAACGATGTCCTGGTTTTCATCTCTGAAGCCCATAGGAGGGAAGGAATCATCAAGGCCCATTACCAATACGCCTTTTTCTTTCACATCGCTGAATGATGTGTCAACTGCAGCTTCTTTGCCGCATCCTGCCATAATTCCCATTGCCATAATGAGAGCCATCAATAAAGCTAAACTTTTTTTCATAACAATTCACCAATCCTTTTAATTAATATAAAGCAAAATGCTTTTATCGACGTCATTATACCACAACATTTTAATTAAGTAAAGAGGTAATTTGTTAAAGAAATATATTTTTAGAAAATAATAAAAATGTGGTACTTCAAACAGAAAAAAGTACCACATTTTATTTTTTAATCTATTCTTTAAAAGAAATAACTTGTCCTAATCTGTCAGACTCGAAAGCAGCCTCCATAATCTTCATAACTCTCATTAACTGCTCATGAGTTACAAGCTGGGGTTCCTTTCCGTCTATTGCCTTACATACATTTCGATAAAAATCATGAACATCAGAATCGGGACGGGGCAGATAGGTTTCCGTAATAGTTTTTTCATCACGAGGTGCCATTGTCTTTGTAAGCCCTGCAGCAGTCACAACCGGAATAACATCCTTTTCTTCCCAGTTTTTGCAACAAACGATACGGGTGTCATCACGCCAATCATTTATAACAGCTGAACCATTACTTCCTGTCATATAAAAACGAGGTAAATCGATAAAATGACTGGTTCCAACCTCAATACGAGCTGTTAAATCGCCCTCAAAATACAAATCAAGTTTAAATCCGTCATCAACTTCGTAATTTGTTATATGATCACAACGACAATAAATCTTCTCAATTTTACGGTCATACACGATATTAACCATCTGGTCAATTAAATGAACGCCCCAGTCAAGAATCATACCGCCACCATATTCTTTTTTACCGCGCCAGTCACCGGGAATACCGCGAGATCCCTGAATTCTGGATTCTATTCCAAACACATCGCCCAGTTCACCAGAAGCATAAACCTGTTTCATCATAAGATAATCCGCATCCCAGCGTCTGTTCTGATGAACGGTAAAAAGTTTACCATATTTATTAGCTGCATCTATCATAGCCTTCAAATCTTCAGAGGAAACCGTAACAGGTTTTTCACTGATAACATTTTTACCGGCCGCTAAAGCCTTTTCAGCAATAGGACGATGAACATCATTGGGAGTCGCAATTGTAACAATATCAACCTCAGGGTCATTAAGAACTTCATCCAAAGAATTATATGTATTTATCCCCTGCTCACGGGCAAAATCCATACGTTTACTGTCGATATCATAAATGCCTATTAAATTTGCCACATCACTGTCTTTTAATTTATTGGCATGCCATCCGCCCATTCCGCCAAATCCTATAATTACAACATTCTTTTTCATAATATATCTCTCCTCGCATAAGTTTTCAAAACTTCATAATTATTATACATCACTATTTTTTAAATTCAATAGTTTAAAACAAAAAAATAAAATAAGTTGAGATTTTATTATTTTTCTGCTATCATTAAGTTTATAAAGGAGTGAAATTTCATGAATTGGGCAGAAATAAGCATAGAAACAAAAACCGAAGGCATTGAAATACTCACAGGTTTTTTAATGTTTCATGGTGTAAACAGTGTAATGATAGAAGATGCAGAGGACTTTAATTCCTTTTTAAATGATACTACAATCTATTGGGATTATGTAGATGAAGAACTGATGAAATTAAAAGAAGCACCTACAAAAATCAAGTTCTATCTTGCCGATAATCCACAGGGATTTGAAACATTAAATCAGATAAAATCAAATCTTCTGACTCTTCAGAAAAATCACGAAATAGATTTAGGTCCCCTCACAGTTGATATTACTTATAAAGAAGAAGAGGAATGGGAAACCGCCTGGAAAAAATATTATCACCCTATTTCTATAAGCGATCGTCTTACCATTGTTCCTGAATGGGAAGAATATAATAAAAAAGAGAATGAAACAGTTTTATATTTAAATCCCGGTATGGCTTTCGGCACCGGCGGACATCACACTACAAAACTTTGTCTTTCCTTACTCGACAGCATCTCTCCTGAAGGAAAAACCGTTCTGGATATGGGATGCGGAAGCGGTATTCTTTCGATTGCCTCTTTACTTTTAGGAGCAAAAACAGTTACCGCCATTGATATAGATGAACTTGCAACTAAAATTTCACATGAAAATGCTGATTTAAATAATGTAAACGATGAACGTTTCATTGTTTATTGCGGAAATATATTAGAAAACGAAAAACTTGAAAAAACAATATGTGAAAATAAATATGATATAATAGTTGCAAATATTGTTGCAGATGTCATTATGGCAATGGCACCTCTTTTTAAAGCTTGTATTAAAAACTCCGGACTTTTAATAGTTTCGGGCATAATTGACACCCGTTCTGAAGAAGTTTTAGAAAAATTAAAAGAAACAGGTTTTATTATAGAAGAAGTCAAGAACGACAACAATTGGGTCGCTGCTGTATGTCGTTTACAATAAAAATAAAGCACATTATAAGGAGTAGCTTATGAGAAAATGGGAACCTGAAGAGGTTAAAAAAATAACATATGGCCTTTTAGGCGGCATTGCTGTTGGGCTTATTGCGGGAATACTTTTAAAAAACATCGGATTATTTCTCCCTCTCGGAGGAATTGCCGGCATGTGTATCACTATTAATTTAAAAAACAAAGGCGGAAGATAATTCTTCCGCCTTTATTTTATTTCATGCCATTTTCGTAAGCTTCAATCATCTTTTTAACCATCTGACCGCCTACAGAACCGGCTTCTCTGGAAGTCAAATCGCCGTTATAACCTTTTTTAAGGTTTACGCCTACTTCGCTTGCTGCTTCCATTTTAAATTTTTCCATTGCCTCTTTAGCCTGAGGAACCATAATATTGTTTCCGTTGTTCATTATATTACACTCCTTAAATTCTCGCGTTTGCAATAATATTGTTAGCCTTTGATTCTTTTTTATAACCGGTAAATTTTGCTACTGTTTTTAAGTAATATTTTTTCTGTCAATACTAAAGTTGCCACAAAAGAAAGCAAGAAAAATTCATCGGTATCTTTAGAGAAAGAAATGGGAATTTCCATAGGCTCCAAAAGGTTTTTATAAACACTTTTCACACTGCGCATAAGCGAAATAACCGCATTTTCATCACTCTTACTTGAAAAAGTAAAGGTGTCTTTTGAGGAAAGTCCACAAGTAACTGCAGGAATTTTAAGCTCTGCCATAAGTTTGATACTCCACGTCTCATCAGAATTCACAATAGCTATATCTCCATACTCCATTCCGTCTTTTGAAAATACAAGCTCGATTCCGGGAAGAAAAAGACTTTCTTTTAAAATTACGGCATCCTTGCAAAGTTTTTGATAAAAAAATTTTAAAAGCTTTTGATTTTCTCTTTCAACTAAAATAATTCTCAATTAAACTGCGCTTCCTTTTTTCTTTTTTTAATATCTTTCCCTTTTTCACAAAAAAAATCGAAAATTTTATGAAATTTTTTACCTGTCTGTAAAGGAAATCACTTGACAGGTTATCGAAACTTGTGTATAATAGTTTCTTGTAAAAGAAAAAAGTTTGCACTTGTCGCAAAAAATCAGAAAGAGGGATGAAAAATGAGTAAAGATTTACATTTTTCGGTACTTTTGGATTTTTATGGTGATATGCTCACCGAAAAGCAAAAAGATGTTATGGAACTTTATTATAACCAGGACCTTTCTCTTGCTGAAATTTCCGAGCATGAAGATATCACAAGACAGGGTATCCGTGATAATATCAAGCGCGGAGAAGTATATCTTACCGAATTAGAGGAAAAACTCCATTTTGCTGAAAAAATTACTGAGCTTATACGTTTGACAGAGCACATTACCGAGCTTTGTAATAACATTGAACGCACAAATGAAGGATTCCTTTCTTCTACTGCTATTGAAGAAAATTCCATCGCTATCCGTACATTGTTGTCTGATTATATTGATAAAAACTTTTCATAATAAACCTTAAAACTCGCAGGAGGGATTACGTTGGCATTTGAAAGCCTTTCCGACAAACTTGCCGCTGCTTTTAAAAAATTAAAAAATAAAGGTAAGTTAAATGAAACCGATATTAAAGACGCTATGCGGGAAGTAAAGTTAGCGCTTCTGGAAGCTGACGTAAACTATAAGGTAGTTAAAGATTTTATAAAGTCTGTAAGTGAACGTGCTGTAGGACAGGAAGTTTTATCAAGTCTTACCCCTGCACAGCAAGTTATAAAAATAGTTAACGAAGAGTTGACTATGCTTATGGGAGGGGAAAATGCCCGTTTGGAATTTCCGTCAAAACCGCCTTGTGTAGTTTTGATGTGTGGCTTACAGGGTAGTGGTAAAACTACTCATTCCGCTAAACTCGCAAAATATTTTAAAGATAAAGGACACCACCCGTTGCTTATAGCCTGTGACGTTTATCGTCCCGCCGCTATTGAGCAGCTTAAAATTGTAGGTGAAAAAGCAGGTGCCAAAGTCTTTGAAATGGGTCAAGGTAACCCCGTAAAAATTGCCACAGAGGGTATAAAATTTGCAAAAGACCACGGGCATGATTTAGTTATCATAGATACTGCCGGACGACTTCACATCGACGAAAAATTGATGAAAGAAATCGAAGATATCAAAACAGCAGTATCTCCTCATGAAATACTTTTAGTTATTGACGCTATGACCGGTCAGGACGCTGTAAATGTCGCTGAAAATTTCAACGCTTCACTCCCGATAACCGGTGTAATCCTCACAAAGCTTGATTCTGACACAAGAGGTGGTGCGGCACTCTCGGTATTAAAAGTAACCGAGAAACCGATAAAGTTCTCCGGTACAGGCGAAAAAATAGAGGATTTAGAACCTTTTTATCCCGATCGTATGGCATCCAGAATACTTGGTATGGGCGATGTCCTGACTTTAATTGAAAAGGCACAGGATGCTGTCGATGAAGCAGAAGCTGAAAAACTTGCAAAAAAAATGCAGGAACAAAGCTTTGATATGAACGATTTACTTGACCAGCTTAAGCAGATCAAGAAGATGGGTTCATTAAAACAGATTATTTCTATGATACCCGGAGTGGGTAATAAAATAGATGATTTAGATATAGACGATAAGCAATTTGTAAGAATTGAAGCTATGATTACTTCAATGACAAAAGCTGAAAGAGCCAAACCTTCCATCATCAACCCCAGCCGTAAAAGGCGTATCGCTGCCGGAAGCGGTACTGAGGTTCAGGATGTAAACCGACTGCTCAAACAGTTTGAACAAATGAAGCAGATGATGAAAAAGTTTGGCAACAAAAAGGGCAAACGCAAATTAAGACTCCCGCCCGGATTTCAATTTTAATTGCAAACTGCAAACGCAGATTGTAGATAGAGAGTAATTACAGGAGGTGTAAGAATGGCTGTTAAGATCAGATTGCGCAGAATGGGTGCAAAGAAAGCTCCCTTTTACCGTATCGTTGTTGCGGATTCCAGATATCCCAGAGACGGAAGATTTATCGAGGAAATCGGCACATATGACCCTACTAAAAATCCCAGCGTTATCAATGTAGATGTTGAAAAAGCTAACAAATGGATTGCTAATGGTGCTCAACCTACTGATACCGTCAAGAAAATTTTAAAAATCGGCGCTGATAAATAATTTGGTAACTGCGGTTTATCCCGACTGTCGGGATATCTGTGACAGTTTCTAAAGAAACCGCAAAGGAGAACCAACATGCAGGATTTATTAATTACTCTCGCCAAAGGTTTGGTAGAGAATAAAGACGCTGTTAAAGTTTCTGTTGACGAACCAAATGCAGAAGGTATTATTGTTTATCATTTAAACGTAGCTCCTGATGATATGGGACGCGTTATCGGAAAACAAGGAAGAATTGCAAAAGCAATCAGAGTTGTTATGCGTTCTTGTGCTATACAGCGCAATGAAAAAATTATGGTTGAAATCGACTGATTTACTTCCTGACTTTTTAGCCCGGGTGCCTGATGGCACTCGGGCAGTTTTATTTGACATATCCATTACTGTAATGATAAAATACATATGTAATTTTTATAGAAAGTGAGTTTCCTTATGGGTAAAGATTTATTGGAACTTGGTAAAATTGTGGCAATCCATGCACTTAAAGGCGAATTCCGTATGCAGCCATGGTGTGACACTCCGGATTTTGCAACAAAATTTAAAAAAGTTTTTCTGGACGGAAAAGCATTAAAGGTTCGCTCTGCCCGTCCCCATAAAAATATTGTAATTATGCATCTTGAAGGAATTGACACTCCTGAAGCAGCACAGGCAATAGTTAATAAGATAATATATATCTCAAAAGCAGATGTAAAATTACCGGAAGGAACTTATTTCGTTGCTGACCTTTTAGGCCTTAAAATAATTGATGCTGATGATAGTGCCAAGACATATGGTGAACTCATTGACGTAAGCCAGACCGGTGCAAATGATGTTTACCACATCAGGTTTGAAGATGGTAAAATCAGATACATTCCCGCTATACCTCAAGTTGTAATCGAAACCGATTTAGAAAATAAAATTATGAGAATACGCCCTTTGGAGGGACTTTTTGATGATTAGAATTGATGTCGCAACTCTGTTTCCCGAAATGTGTGAGGCCGTTCTTCAGACAAGCATTATAGGTCGTGCATTAAAAGGAAATTTAGTTGAAATTTACTGTCATAACATAAGAGACTATTCCCCCGACCCCAAGCATCACAGAGTAGATGACTCCCCATATGGTGGGGGTAAAGGTATGGTTATGCAACCTGAGCCTATATACCGGTGTTATCTTGATGTTATTGAAAAATCAAATTCAAAACCTTATGTTATATATCTGTCACCACAGGGTAAAACCCTGACACAGCAAAAGGCTTTATCGCTTCGAGAAATCCCCCATCTTTTTCTCCTTTGCGGACATTATGAAGGAATTGACGAGCGAATTATTGAAAAAATCGTTGATGAAGAAATCTCGATTGGTGACTATGTATTAACAGGTGGCGAGCTTGGCGCATTGGTGCTGATTGACAGCGTTGTAAGACTTTGCGACGGAGTTTTGGCGGCAGACGAATGCTTTGAAAAAGAAAGCCATATGAATGGACTTTTAGAATATCCTCAATATACCCGTCCCGAAGAATGGGAAGGGAAACGTGTGCCTGAGGTATTGCTTTCAGGCCACCATGCAAATATAGATAAATGGCGTACTGAACAATCTGTACTAAGAACGAAATTAAAGCGCCCTGATATGTTCGAAGCTTTAAAAGAAACGGAAAATTTCAGCAAATAAAAACTGTGCAAAATGCACAAATATGTGGAAAATTATTATATACTTTTCACTAAGTAACCGAATTTTCGCTTCAAGCTCTTTTTCCATTATTTTTATTGTTGACTACCTTTTTTTGCGTGTTATAATATAATTAATTTACGGAAGCAAAACCATTATAGTTAAATAGAAAATACTTAAAGTATAGGAGAATATCTATGTATATTAAAGATGTAACTGTAAAAAACCATGTGGGTTTACACGCACGCCCCGCTACTTTCTTTATTCAGAAAGCAAATGAATTCAAATCTTCTGTTTGGGTAGAAAAAGAAGAGCGCAGAGTTAATGCAAAGAGTTTATTAGGAGTTCTTTCTCTCGGCATTATCGGTGGAACTGATATTAGAATTATTGCTGATGGTCCCGATGAACAGGAAGTTGTTGACTCTTTGGTAAAATTAGTAGAATCAGCTTTTGCTGAATAAGCTTTTTGAAAAAGCGCTGTCTTTCAGGCGGCGCTCTTTATTTTTTTGGAGGAAATATGGATATTATAAAACTTAAAGAAAAAGCACTGAGCTTAACCACATCACCAGGTGTTTATCTTATGAAAAACAAACATGGTGAAGTTATCTATATAGGTAAAGCAAAAGCGTTAAAAAATCGTGTTGTAAGCTATTTTCGCACCAACTCCTCCCACAACAAAAAGGTCCGTAAAATGGTTTCTTTGGTTGATGATTTTGATTATATAGTAACAAAAACCGAATTTGAAGCACTTATCCTTGAATGCAGTCTTATAAAAGAATATTCTCCAAAATATAATATTTTATTAAAAGATGATAAAGGTTACCACTATATTCATATTTCAGATGAAGAATACCCAAGAATTTCAGTTGCACTTCAAAAAAAAGAAACCGGCACACATATAGGCCCCTTCACCAGTGGTTTCATTGTGAAAGAAACTGTAGATAAAGTAAATAAAATTTTCCTGTTGCCTACCTGTTCAAAAAAATTTCCGCAGGATTTTAAAAAAACACGTCCCTGCCTTAATTTTCATATAAAACAATGCATGGGAATTTGTAACGGTAAAATTTCAAAAAAACAATATCACGAAATTATAAATGAAGCTGTAAAATATATCAAAAATGGTGGAAATCTCGATTTGGATAAAATAAAAAAGGATATGCAAATTGCCGCAGAAAATTTAGAATTTGAAAAAGCGGCAAAACTACGTGACAAAATATCCGCTATAAAAAAAGTTTCCGCTTCACAAACAGTTTTACTCAATGAAAATCGTTCTCTTGATGTGTGGAGTTTTGCTCAAAACAAGAATACCGTCTGTGCAGTAATTTTAAAATTCAGAGAGGGAAGACTTTTGGATAAAAAGCATTTCTTTTTCGAGGAAATTTATTCATTAGATGAACTACGGGATGAATTTTTAACCCGATATTATGCAGATTCAGACGATTTTCCAAAAGCTGTGGTACTCGATAAAAAGCTGCCGGATATGGAACTTTTTTCAAAATTTCTCACCCACCAAAGCAATCATTCAATAACCGCTTCAGTGCCACAAAAAAGCGAACGCAAAAAACTTATCGAAATGGCATATCAGAATGCTTTGGAACAACTCTCATTAAAAGCTAACAGAAGCGCAAAAGAGCTTTCCGCACTTGAGGAACTTGCAAAACTTTTAAATCTCTCGAAAACTCCGACCTATATCGAGGCTTACGACATTTCCAACTGGGGTGAAACAGGTAAAGTAGGGGGTATGATTGTTTTCGAAAACGGTCGCCCTTTAAAATCCGATTATAAAAGATTTACTATAAAAGAAGTGTCAGGTCAGGATGATTACGCCTCAATGAAAGAGGTCATCCGTCGCAGATTTACAAGATATTTAAATAATGATGCTGATTTTTCAAAACTTCCTGATTTAATCCTGTTAGATGGAGGTAAAGGTCATGTTTCTGCCGTTTCCTCCGTTTTAGAAGAATTAAAACTTGATATTCCACTTTTCGGAATGGTCAAGGACAGTCGTCACAGAACTCATGCAATTACAAACAAAGATGATAAAATTACCATTTCCACAACAAAATCAGCCTTTACCCTCATCACAAATATTCAGGATGAGGTGCATCGTTTTGCTATTTCTTATCAACATAAACTTCATAAAAAATCCACCTATCAGAGCAATCTTTTATCTGTTAAAGGAATCGGGCCTAAAAAAGTTAATACTCTTATGAAAAAATACAAAACTAAAAAAGCCTTAAAAGAAGCTACTGAAAAAGAACTTGCAGAAGCTTTAAAAATAAACAAAGAAACAGCCCAAAAACTTTATGAAACCATAAAAGAACTATAAAATGTCACTATGCACAAAAGGATTTTTTTTGCGAATTACAATTTGTGAAATTTATTCCTTGAAAAATTTTCATTTTTAAGGTAATATATTAATGTAGATATTTGTAATAAATGAGGTGCGCTTGATGTTTTTACTCGGTAAGGAATTAAAATGTTTTATTATTTCTTCAATCGGGACAAGTGCGTTTTGTTGGGATTAGTGTATAGCTGCGAAATTTCGCAGCTTTTTTGTTCTTAAGAAAGGAAGTATATTATGCTTAAAAAAGTAGCAGTAATTATGGGAAGCGACAGCGATTGGGCAATCGTAAAAAAATGTGTCGATTGTTTAAATGATTTCAATATTGAAAACGAAGTACACATAATGTCCGCACATCGCACTCCTGAAAAAGCATGTGAATTTGCCAAAAATGCAAAAGCTAACGGTTTCGGAGTAATTATTTCAGCTGCAGGAATGGCTGCACATTTAGGCGGAGTTTTGGCAGCACATACCACCTTGCCGGTAATCGGTATTCCTATAAAATCTTCCTTTGAAGGATTGGATGCTTTACTTGCAACCGTTCAGATGCCGTCAGGTATCCCCGTTGCCACCGTTGCTTTGAACGGTGCAAAAAACGCAGCTATACTCGCTTTGGAAATTTTAGCTTTAAATGATGATGCTTTAAGTGAAAAACTTCAGAAGATGAAAGAAGATATGGCTAACGAAGTTTATCAAAAAGACGCTAAACTTCAAAAAGAGCTTAACTGATAAATTATAACAAGGAGGAATCTTTTTGGGCGGCTTTTTTGGTGTAATCTCAAATGAAGATTGTGTAATGGACTTATTCTTCGGTGTTGACTATCATTCCCATTTAGGTACCAGACGTGGCGGTATGGCAGTTTACAAAAGAGAACTCGGCTTCCAACGCGCAATTCACAATATTGAAAACTCTCCGTTTCGTACCAAATTTGAAAAAGATGTCTATGAAATGGAAGGAAATATGGGTATCGGCTGTATCAGCGACAATGAACCACAGCCTCTTATCGCAAGGTCACATTTGGGAAGTTTTGCGATTGTAACCGTAGGACGTATAAATAACGAAAAGGAACTTATAGATAAAGCCTTTTCAAACAGCGATTTGCATTTTTTGGAAATGAGCGGTGGCAGAATTAATGCAACCGAGCTTGTTGTAACCCTCATAAACAAAAAAGGAACTATCGCAGAAGGAATACGTTATGCGCAGGAGCAAATTGAAGGCTCAATGTCAATTCTTATAATGACCTCTGAAGGAATTTATGCAGCCAGAGATAAAAAAGGACGTACCCCCGTAATACTTGGCAAAAAGCACAACGCGCGTTGCGTTTCCTTTGAATCGTCGTCATACTTAAATTTAGGATATACTTTTGACAGAGAATTAGGAGCAGGAGAAATAGTTTTTATCGACTTACAAAAGGTCGAAACTCTCCGTAAACCCTCTGATGATATGAAGGTTTGTGCCTTTTTATGGACATATTACGGATACCCCACTTCTAATTATGAAAATGTCAACGTTGAAGAAATGCGTTATCGTTGCGGAAAAATTTTAGCACAAAACGACAACTATAAAAATATTGATTTTATAGCAGGTATTCCCGATTCAGGTGTGCCGCATGCAATTGGTTACTCGAATTATTCTGGAATCCCTTTTTCAAGACCATTTATAAAATATACCCCCACCTGGCAAAGAAGTTTTATGCCAAAAAAACAGTCTATGCGAAGCTTGGCAGCTCATATGAAGCTTATCCCCATCAGTTCTCTTATCAAGGACAAGAGTTTGCTCTTTATAGACGACTCAATTGTACGCGGAACTCAAATGGGTGAAACAGTAGATTTCCTGTACCAGAGTGGTGCAAAAGAAGTGCATATCCGTTCTGCTTGTCCACCCGTATTATTTGGATGTAAATATCTCAATTTCTCAAGAACCACTTCCGAACTTGAGCTTATCACAAGACGAGTAATAGCGGAACTTGAGGATAGTGATGATTTTAAGGACTTATCAGCATATTCCGATAGCAAAACCACACAATACAAGAAAATGGTTAAAAAAATCTGTGAAAAACTTAATTTCACCACACTCCGTTATCAGACTTTAGAAGGTATGATTGAAGCAATAGGTTTACCCGCTGATAAGATTTGCACCTATTGCTGGACAGGTAAAGAATAATTTGAAAGGTAGAAATAAAATGAAAAGTTTTAGCGAAAGTTATAAAAAAGCAGGCGTTGACGTCACTGCAGGATACAAAGCAGTTGAGCTTATGAAAAGCCACGTTGCAAAAACTCTTACAGATTCAGTACTTACCGGACTCGGAGGCTTCGGAGGTCTTTTTGAATTGGACCTTGAAGGAATCACAAAACCTGTTTTGGTTTCAGGTACTGATGGCGTAGGCACCAAGCTTAAACTCGCATTTTTGCAGGAAAAGCACAACACTGTCGGTATTGACTGTGTTGCTATGTGTGTAAATGACATTATCTGCTGTGGCGCAAAACCATTATTTTTCCTTGATTACATCGCTGTAGGCAAAAATGTCCCTGAGAAAGTTGCCGATATAGTAAGCGGTGTTGCAGAAGGTTGTTTACAGGCCGGCTGTTCACTTGTAGGCGGTGAAACCGCAGAAATGCCCGGTTTTTATCCCGCTGACGAATACGATTTGGCAGGCTTCAGCGTAGGTGTCGTTGATAAAAGTAAAATTTTAAACAATGAAACCCAAAAACCCGGAGATGTGCTTATTGCATTACCTTCTTCCGGTGTTCATTCTAATGGTTTTTCTTTAGTGCGTAAAGTTTTCAACATAGAAAAAATCGACCTTTCTACATATATAGATACCTTAGGTGCTTCCTTGGGTGAAACTTTGCTCACTCCCACAAAAATTTATGTAAAACCTATGCTTGAACTCTTTGATAAAGTTACCGTTAAATCGGTGTCTCACATTACAGGTGGAGGATTTTACGAAAACATTCCCCGTTCACTCAAAAAAGGTCTTTCTGCGAAAATTAAACGCAGTGATGTAAAAATTCTCCCTATATTTGACCTCATTGCACGCACCGGCAATATACCTGAACGCGATATGTTCAACACCTTTAATATGGGTGTTGGTATGATTGCTTGTGTTGCCAAAGGAGATGCTGATTTAGCTTTGAAAACCTTAAAAGCTGCAGGTGAAGACGCTTATATCCTCGGCGAACTCGTAGAAAGTGACGAAGGTGTTATTTTAGAATAAAATAAAAGGCAATAGCGTAGGTTATTGCCTTTTAGCCTTTTAAGAAAGGACTGTCCCTTAAAATGAAAAATATCGTTGTTCTCGTTTCCGGTGGCGGAACTAATCTTCAGGCACTCATAGATGCTGAAAAAAACGGTGATATAAAAAATGGTAAAATCACTTGTGTTATAGCTTCAAACGATGAAGCTTATGCGCTAAAAAGAGCTCTAAATCATCAGATTAAAACCCGTGTTGTTCCGAAAAAGGATTTTCCTGACAGAAAAGCATACAGTGAAGAAATCTTAAAAGCATTAGCAGAAGAAAAAGCTGACCTTGTCGTGTATGCAGGCTTTATGATTATCCTTGATAAAATAGTTTCCGAAGCCTATCCGAATAAAATAATGAATGTCCACCCCGCACTTATCCCCGCTTTCTGCGGACCGGGTTTTTACGGGCTGAAAGTTCACGAAGAAGCTCTTAAAAAAGGTGTTAAACTTGCCGGTGCTACTGTACATTTTGCAAATGAAGTATGTGACGGCGGACCTATTATTTTACAAGGCGCAGTCGAAGTTTTTGACGACGACACCCCTGAAACTTTGCAAAAAAGAGTAATGGAGCAAGTTGAGTGGAAACTTCTTCCCAAAGCTGTTTCGCTATTTTGTGAAGACAAAATTATAGTACAGAATAATATAACAAAAATAATATAAAGGAGAATAGAAAATGATTGATATAGCAAATTACCTTCAAAAAAACACTTATCCGGGACGAGGAATAATCCTTGGAAGAAGCTCTGATAACGAAAACGCTGTTATAGGATACTTTATCATGGGAAGAAGCGAAAACAGCCGAAACAGAGTTTTTATCGAAGAAGCAGGCGGAATCCGCACCGAAGCTTTTGATCCCAAAAAACTTTCCGATCCAAGCCTCATAATTTACTGGCCGGTAAGAACTTTAAAAAATCAAACTGTAGTTACAAATGGCGACCAGACTGACACTGTTTATGATTATTTAAAAGACGGTAAGACTTTTGAAGAAGCACTTCGCACTCGCACATTTGAACCCGATTCCCCTAACTTCACACCACGTATTTCAGGACTTTTAGAGGAAAATGGTGATTATCGTCTTTCTATTTTAAAAAGCAATGATGGGGACCCTTCCTCTGCACATCGTTATTTTTACGAATATGAAAATCCAAAGCCGGGTGAAGGTCATTTTATTCACACTTATCAGCACGACGGAAACCCTATCCCCTCATTTGTAGGTGAACCTGAAATAATAAAAATTGAAGGTGACATTGATAGCTTTACAAAAACACTCTGGGATAATTTAAACGAGGACAACAAAGTTTCACTTTTCACTCGTTTTATCAATTTAAAAACAGGCGAAACAAAAACCCGTATAATCAATAAAAACACAAAGTAAAGGGGAATTAATATGAAAGAATTAGAATTAAAATATGGTTGTAACCCAAATCAAAAACCCTCTAAAATTTTTATGAAAGATGAAAAAGAGCTTCCTATTGAAGTTTTAAACGGAAAACCCGGATACATAAACTTTTTAGATGCTTTTAACAGCTGGCAACTCGTAAAAGAATTAAAAGAAGCAACAAATATCCCTGCCGCCGCTTCTTTTAAACACGTTTCCCCTGCAGGTGCCGCACTTGCCATTCCTCTTTCAGATACCTTGAAGAAAATCTATTTTGTAGATGACTTAGAGCTTTCCCCCATGGCAACCGCTTATGCCCGTGCAAGAGGTGCTGACCGTATGTCATCTTATGGTGACTGGATTGCTCTTTCGGACACATGTGACGCTTCCACCGCAACATTGATTGCCCGTGAAGTATCAGACGGAATTATAGCACCTGATTATACTAAAGAAGCTCTTGAAATCCTCAAATCAAAAAGAAAAGGTAGCTATAACATCATAAAAATTGATAAAGATTACACTCCTGCACCTATTGAACACAAAGATGTTTTCGGCATTACTTTTGAGCAGGGAAGAAATGAGCTTAAAATAGACAATGATATTTTTGTTGAAATTCCCACCGATAACAAAAACCTTTCCGATGAAGCTAAACGTGATTTAATTATCTCCCTTATCACATTAAAATACACCCAGTCAAATTCTGTTTGCTATGTTAAAGACGGACAGGCAATCGGCATCGGTGCAGGACAGCAATCCCGTGTTCATTGTACCCGTCTTGCAGGCAATAAAGCTGATTTCTGGTATTTAAGACAGCACAAAAAAGTTTTAGAACTTCCCTTTAAAGAAGATATTCGCCGTGCTGACCGTGATAACACTATCGACGTATATATCTCAGATGACTATATGGACGTTTTAAGCGACGGTGTCTGGGAAAACTTCTTCACTAAAAAGCCCGAACCTTTAACAAGAGAAGAGAAACGCGAATGGCTTGACACCATGTCAGGTGTTGCGTTAGGCTCTGATGCATTTTTCCCATTCGGTGACAATATTGAACGTGCTCACAAAAGTGGTGTTGAGTTTATTGCGCAACCCGGCGGCTCCATCCGTGACGACAATGTTATTGAAGTTTGCAATAAATATGGTATCACAATGGCATTTACAAAAATTCGTCTTTTCCATCATTAATCGAAAGGATCAAAATTATGAAATTATTAGTTGTAGGCTCAGGTGGCAGAGAACATGCTATAGTAACAAAATTGCTTGAAAATCCTGAAATTGAAGAGATTTTTGTTGCTCCCGGAAATGGTGGCATGAGCATAAACTGTACCCCTGTTTCAATAAAAGCTACCGATGTCGAAAAAATGGTTGATTTTGCCAGGGAAAATAAAATCGATTTTGCTGTAGTGGCACCTGATGACCCATTGGTGCTCGGAATGGTTGACGAAATGGAAAAAGCAGGAATTCCTGCTTTTGGTCCCAATAAAGCAGCGGCTATTTTAGAAGGCAGTAAGGTTTTCAGTAAAAATCTTATGAAAAAATATAATATACCTACTGCCAAATACGAAACCTTTGATAACGAAGAAAACGCAATAAACTATATAAAATCCGAAAACACCTATCCCACAGTAATCAAAGCTGATGGTTTAGCTCTCGGAAAAGGTGTTATTATCGCTACAAATGAAAAAGAGGCTGTTGAAGCTGTTCATTCTATTATGAGCGATAAAATTTTTGGTGCCTCCGGCAACAACATTGTTATCGAAGAGTTTTTAGAAGGACCTGAAGTTTCGGTACTTGCTTTTACCGATTCCAAAACCATTGTCCCTATGGTATCTGCAAAAGACCATAAACGTGCACTTGATAACGATATGGGACTTAATACCGGCGGAATGGGCACAATTGCTCCGAACCCTTATTATACAGATGAAGTTGCAAAAGAATGTATGGAAAAGATTTTTATCCCCACTATCGATGCAATGAATAAAGAGGGAAGACCTTTTAAAGGTTGCCTTTTCTTCGGACTTATGATTACCAAAAACGGAACTAAGGTTATAGAATATAACTGTCGTTTCGGTGATCCTGAAACTCAGGTTGTATTACCCCTTTTAAAATCTGACTTATTTGAAATTTTTAAAGCTGTCCGCGATGAAAAACTTTCAGAAATAAAAGTTGAATTTTCAGATAAAAGTGCTGCTTGTGTTGTTATGGCATCAGGCGGTTATCCTCAGAAATATCAAACAGGTTTTGAAATAGAGGGATTAGATAATTTAAAAAATGAAAAAGATATAACCGTTTTCCACGCAGGGACAAAATTTGAAAACAATAAGTTTTTGACCTCAGGTGGCAGAGTTCTTGGTGTTACCGCAATCGGTAATGATAGAGAAGATGCTCTCAGAAAAAGCTACGAAGCAGTTAATAAAATCAGTTTTAAAGATGCCCACTACCGAAAAGATATCGGTAAAATTAAATAAATTAAAGGTTGTAGCAAATTTGCTACAACCTTTTTTTAACATCAAAAAAGCTTAACAAAAAAAGATGAAAAACAGTAACTAAAAGGGTAAAATTTCTGACTTTTAAAAATAAATAAATCCCGCCACAGATTAAAGCCAATGCTGTTACCCCAAAAATAACTTCTGATATTTTTTCTCCTTTAAAATCTCCAAATATCCTTTGCAAAAAAACCAATAAAATCTGTCCGCCATCAAGACTTTTCATCGGAAGTAAATTAAAAAAAGCAATTGCAAGATTAAAAAAAGAAAAGATGAAAAAGCTTTTTAATAAAATAAAAAACAAAATTATATTCACTAAACTTCCACTTATTAAAACTAAAAAATCTTCCCATGTTGATAAAAGTTTCTTTTGAGGCACAAGTCTTATTCCGCTTAACTCAAAATGCAATTCTTTCGGAGGATGCCCTAAAAATAAAAAAGCTAAAAGATGTCCTGCTTCATGAAAAATACTTGCAATAACGCAAAAAAATCCCCATTCACTTTTATTAAGCACCAAAAAAAGAGAAATGGTTGCAAAAAACGAAAACCATATGTAAATTTTAATTTTCCCTGCACTAAAACAAAGCATATTTCACCATATTACAAACAGGGTCATGCCTTACCCCGTTTAACCTCACCTCAAAATGCAAATGGCTCCCGGTAGTCTCACCCGTATGCCCAACCAAAGCAATTTTATCGCCTCTTTTTACCTTATCTCCCTGCTTTTTTATCAGTTTTGAACAGTGCGCATAAAGACTTGAAAACCCATTATAATGATCTATCACAATATAATTACCGTAACTTTTATGATTTTCCGAAACTCTCACCACACCGCCCTGTACTGCATATACAGGTGATTTTTCAGCCGATTTAAAATCCACTCCGTAATGAAAATCAAGTTCGTTGCTTATTGGATGAATACGATACCCAAAAGGTGAAGTTACTTCCATTCTTTCAACCGGAGGAAAAAGGGAAACTGTAGAAATAATAGGTGCAAATGAAGCGTTCTCAGGAGCCGGCATAATATCAAAATCCAATTTTAAAGAACAAAAAAGAAAAAAGACAGAAAACAAAACTATAAAAACAAATAATTTTTTCATATATTAAGATTTATTCTGTGAATCACTGATAAATTCCAATAAAAAATTATATATGATATGCATTTTAAAAAATATTCATAAAATTTTATAATTAAATTTTAAAAAAGCTTTGCTTTTAAGCAAAAAATATAATATAATTGAATATATATGAGAAAAAATATCCTTTCAGGTCGAAAAGTGATATTTAATAAGACGAATTATATTTAATACGGGGGTAAAAAATATGCTTAACAAAGTTGCAGTTTCAATCTGTGGAAAATCTTATAATCTGCAGACTGAAGAAAATCCTAATTATGTAACTTCTTTAGCAAAGGAGTTAGAGAAAAAAATCTTTGAGTTTATTGATTTAAACCAGGGGGTAAATATAGCTTCCGCTACTGTTATGGTCGGACTTTCTTTGCTCGATGATAATATGAAATCTATTTCCGATGCTGACAATATCAGAGCACAGATTAAAGGATACGTTGAAGAAGCTACCGAGCTTCGTATCGAAACCGATCGTCTTCGTAAAGAAATTGAAAACTTAAAAAGTGAAAACGCTTCACTTAAAAACGATTTGGAATTCCGTTCACTTCGCGACAAAGTAAATAATAACTAAAGGCGGTTACACTTTGAATAAGGTTGAAATACTCGCACCTGTGGGCTCCATGGAAGCGCTTATAGCCGCAGTGCGTTGTGGTGCAGACGCAGTTTATCTGGGACAAAAAAATTTCAGTGCGCGTAAAAACAGCCAGAATTTCGATGAAAAAGAGCTTTGTGAAGCTGTAGCGTATGCACACAAAGCCGGTGTTAAGGTGCATCAGGCACTCAATATTTTAGTTTTCGACCACGAAATTGAAAGCTTAAAGCAATGTATTAAGTCTGCTTGTAAAGCAGGAATAGATGCATTTATTGTGCAGGATTTAGGGGTTTTATCTATTGTCAAAACTCTGGCCCCCAACGTCCCTGTTCATGCCTCTACCCAACTTGCAGTCCATTCGCTTAATGGTGTAAAAGAGGCCCAAAAGCTCGGCTTTTCTCGAGTTGTTTTGGCAAGAGAGCTTTCAAAAGAAGAAATACTTTATATACGTAAAAACACCTCAATAGAGTTGGAGGTGTTTGTTCATGGTGCTCATTGTATGTCTATATCAGGCCAATGTTATATGAGTGCTGTATTTGGTGGAAAAAGCGGAAACAGAGGGCAGTGTGCTCAGCCTTGCAGGCTGCCATTTACTGTCGGCAATGAAAATAAGTATGCACTTTCACTTAAAGATTTAAGCCTTATTGAAAGACTTCCTGAATTAAGAGATATGGGCGTTGATTCATTTAAAATAGAAGGCAGAATGAAACGTCCCGAATATGTTGCCGCCGCAGTTACTTCCTGCAAAAAGGCATTAAATTCCGAAATTCCCGATTTAAAAACACTTGAAGCGATTTTTTCAAGAAGCGGTTTTACCTCCGGATATTTTGACTCAAAAATAGATTCTGATATGTTTGGCTTCCGCAAAAAAGAAAATGTTATTTCGGCAAATAATGTTTTAAAACCACTTCATAATCTCTATCATAAACAAACTCCGCTTGTGCCGATTTGTATGAAATTTACAATGAAAAATGGTTTTCCAATAAAGCTTGAAATAACAGATACAGATAATAATGTTGTTTTTATCGAAGGTAAAATTCCCGAAAAGGCCAAAAACCTCGCTATAGACAAGGAATCTTGTGAAAAATTTTTCAGTAAATTAGGGAGAACTCCTTATTTTCTTAAAAAATTCACTGCAGATATAGAAGGGCCTCTCTTTTTACCTTCAGCCGATTTCAACGCTTTACGTCGCGAGGGTATTGCTTTACTTGACAAGCTTCGTGAAAAGAATAATGTAACATTTTTAGATGTCCCGCTTGACGAGATAAAAACTATAAAAACTAAAAATCCACCTGCACTTTGGGGAAAATTTTCAAATTTCTCCCAAATCCCCGATAATACAGATTCCCTTGAAAAGATTATTCTTCCTTTAAATGAAGTGCTTAATAATAAAGATAAACTTTCTTTATTAGCTTCAAAAATTATAGTTTCACCACCTCGTTTTGCATTTAAAACCGAAAAAAGTCTTAAAGAAAAGCTTAAAACAGTTAAAGATTATGGATTTTCTTCACTTTTTTGTGATAATCTTTCCCATATTCATATAGGTCGTGAACTTTCCTTTACTCTTTTCGGTGGTCCCTTTTTAAATCTTACAAATTCATACAGCTTAAATGCCGCAAAAGAAATGGGAATAAACTATGCTACTATTTCTATAGAAAATAATATAGACTGGATCTTAAACTTGAAAACTCCGATTCCGACAGGTATTCTGGGATATGGATATATTCCCCTTATGTCGGTGAGAAATTGCCCTGTAAAGGCACAAAAAGGTTGTAAAGAATGCAATAAAAAAGGATATCTTACTGATAGAATGGGGTTTTCTTTCCCCGTAAAATGTGATGAAGAAACAAGTTTTATTTATAATTCCTTGCCCTTATCCGTAAGTGAGCGACAAAAAGAATTTAAAAACATTTCCTTCTTTTTACTCGATTTTACCATTGAGAAAAAGGATGAAATCAAAAAAATCATAAACAATTTTAAAACCCATGAGAAATTATCAGAAAACCACACAAAAGGACTTTATTATCGTTTTGTAGAATAGAGGTAACCTTATATGGTACTTAAAATTAAACCTTTAAATGATGGCGCTTTTATCCCAAAACGCGCGACCTCAGAAAGTGCAGGGCTTGATATCTTCGCTTTTTTAAAAGAACCTGTAACAATTAACCCCGGTGAAATTATAAAAATCCCTTCAGGAATTGCTGTTGAAATAACAAAAGGTTATGTAGGGCTTATTTATCCAAGAAGTGGATTGTCCACAAAATTTGGTATTTCACTTGCAAACTGTGTCGGAGTTATCGACAGCGACTACCGCGGAGAACTTTTAACTCCGCTTATTAACCACTCTGATAAACCCTTTACAGTAAATAATGGTGACAGAATAGCACAGCTTTTAATATCGCCTGTGCTTTTACCGGAAATTGAAGTAGTAAAAGAACTTAGCCGAACTGAAAGAGGAGAAGGCGGATTCGGATCCACAGGAAAAAATTGATTTTTTAATCTTTGATATTCTGTAACAGAAAGGTTATGAAGCTCAAATGAAAAAAAATGAAATAAACAAAACTCTTTTATTTTTACTATTTTTATTATCAGGAATTATCCTTGGTACAATTCTCACAAATATAGCAGCTCAGACTTCATTTTTAAACTGGCTTTGCTGGGGTGATTCTATAGGAGTCGGACATCCAAACCCTATAACCATAGATTTAGTGATTATAAAAATAAGTTTCGGATTTGTATTAGAAGCAAATATAGCAAAACTTCTTTGTATTATTGGCTCTATTTTGATTTATACAGGAGTGGCAAGAAAAATCTGATGAAAAATATCCATTTCATATTGGCGTCACGCTCACCGCGAAGACAAGAACTCTTAAAAGTTGTTCTGCCCGAATTTGAATCGATTCCATCCGAATTTGATGAATCTGAACTTATGAAATTAAAGCTTTCGCCGGAAGAGTTGGTTTCCCGCCTGTCCTTTGAAAAAGCAAAAGAAGTGTTTTTAAAAAATAAAGACGCTATCGTAATAGGTGGCGACACTATAGTAGTTTCACCTGAAAATATCGTTTTCGGAATTCCCCAAAACAGAAAAGAAGCTTTTAAAATACTTTCATCCCTTTCAGGAAAAACTCACAGAGTTTTGACAGGTATTACAATTTATGACGGTGAATATCATACCTTTATATCTTCCACCGAGGTGGAATTTTATGAACTTACAAAAGAAGAAATAGATAGTTATCTTGACACCGGTGAATATCGTGACAAAGCAGGTGCATATGGTATTCAGGGTTACGGATCCACACTTGTAAAGGAAATTCATGGGGATTACTTTAACGTTGTAGGTTTCCCGGTATCAAAATTTAAAAGAGAACTTAAAAATTTTTTATCGAAAAAGATTGTGTAATACCTTTTTAAAGGTTATAATAAAATTATTGTTAAAAATTGCTTTTAAAGCAATTTTGAGAGGAGCAAATATTATGTTTTCATTTCCGGTATCATTTTCAAAAGACATTGGTATAGACTTAGGTACTGCCAACACACTCGTTTATATGAGAGGAAAAGGTATCATAATCCGTGAACCAAGTGTTGTTGCTGTTGATATTAAAAATGATAAGGTTAAATGTGTAGGTCAAGAAGCAAAAGAAGTTATCGGAAGAACCCCCGGTTCTATCGTTACAGTACGTCCTTTAAAAGATGGTGTTATTGCAGATTTTGACATCACTACCAGTATGCTTCAGGATTTTATCCGCAAAGCTATTGGTAAATCTTTCTTTACTCGTGCAAGAGTAGTCATCTGTATTCCTTCAGGTGTTACAGCGGTTGAACGACGTGCTGTAAGAGACGCTACCGAACAAGCAGGTGCCAAAAGGGTTGCTATTATTGAAGAACCGATGGCTGCTGCTATCGGTGCAGGTCTTCCCGTAGCAGAACCTACCGGTTCTATGGTTGTAGATATCGGAGGTGGAACAAGTGAAGTTGCCGTTATCTCATTGGGTGGTATTGTAGCTTCTAAATCTGTTCGTGTCGGTGGAGATGAATTTGATACCGCTATCATAAATTTCATCAAGAAAAAATATAATCTCTTAATCGGTGAACGCACAGCCGAAGATATCAAAATCAATATAGGTTCAGCTTGTCCTTTGGAAGAAGGCGAACTTTCAATGGAAATTAAAGGAAGAAACCTTTTAAATGGCTTGCCTGAAAATATCGTAATTACTTCCGACCAGATCCGTGCCGCTTTGGAAGATCCGTTGGCACTTGTTCTTGAAGCTATACGTATAACCTTGGAACGTACCCCTCCGGAACTTGCCGCAGATATTATTGACCAGGGCATTACCCTTACTGGCGGCGGTGCTTTACTGAGAAACTTAGACAAACTCATCAACCAGGAAACCGGTATGCCGGTACAGATCGCTGAAAATCCATTGGACTGCGTTGCCAACGGAACAGGTATGGTTCTTGATAATATTGATAAACTCACTGATGTTTTAAGTGAAGATGAAAACCATTATTAGTAAAAAAGGAAAGGGTATTTAAAATGCTCTTTCCTTTTTAGAAAATTTACTCAAAGAAAAGAGGTGACACCTTGCGTAATTTTTTTGGAAGTATCCGTTTTAAAATTCTGACAGCTGTTTTAGCAGTGATCATAGGCATTATGCTCTATTCCGCCTCAACAGGTGGCCTTGCCACATTTCCGCAAAAAGCAGTATCCTTTGTAGTTTTACCGGTACAAAAGGTGTCAGCTGTTATATCTGACTCGGTTTCCGATTTCTTTTCTGTTTTTATAAATGCAAAAAATAACAAAGATGAAAATATAAAACTCAAAAAAGAATTAGCCGAGCTCCGTAATCGGATGGTTGATTATTACACCATCAAAACCGAAAACGAGCGTTTAAGGGAAATTATTGATTTTAAAGAAGAAAACCCCGATATAAAACTTATCGATGCAGGCATTATAGGCCGTGATCCATCAGATAAATTTGCCTCTTTTACAATTGACAAAGGTACCGTTCACGGCATTTCCAAATGGGATCCCGTCATAACCGACAGTGGTCTTGTCGGGTACATTGATTCTTTAGGTCCTACTTATGCAAAGGTAATTACAATTTTAAGTCCCGAGATAAATGTAGGTGCGGTAGAAATACGCACAAATGAAACAGGAAATCTCACAGGAAGTATATCTCTTGCCAATAAGGGATTTACAAAATTCGAATTGCTCCCAAAAACCACTGAAATAAAAAAAGGGGACATTATAGTCACAGCAGGTACAAGCGGATATTATCCCCCAAACTTAATTATCGGCACTGTTGATGAAATTACCCTCGAAGAATCCGGCATAACCGCTTATGCCACCATCAAACCTGCAAATGACATCTATAAAATAAAACACGTATATATTCTGACGGATTTCTTAGGAAAACAAGATTATTCTTCCATAAAAGAAAGCGGGGAAGAATAAATGGCTTTGAGAAAAAACTCCAAATCCTTTATAAAATGGGGATTATACAGCATTATTTTACTTTTTCTTTATGCACTTCAAACTGCCCCTGCTTTTTTAGTAATAGGAAAAATCAAACCTGTTTTGCTCATTCCGCTGGCTATTTCAATCTCCCTTTTTGAATCAGAAGTAGGCAGTGCAATTTTTGGACTGTTCACAGGGTTTTTATGGGATTTTTCAGCCTGTAAAATTTTTGGATTTTATGGAATTCTTATAATGATTTGTTGTGTTTGCATAACACTTTTATCCATGTATCTTATACGCGTTAACATAATAAATGCACTTGCCTCAATAGCAGCAGCTTCACTTATTTGCAACATATGGGACTTCATTTTTTATTATTTAATATGGGGTTATGATGATATAATGTTAAGCTTCTGGCAACATTTTCTTTCATCTGTATATACAGTGATTTTAGCAGCACCTTTTTATTATCTCGTACGCTTCATTACAACAAAATTCAGCACCACCATAAGAAACTAAAAGGAGGTCTTTAAATGAAAACAGCCAAAAAAAATATTGAACGTAATCGTCTGGTTGTGCTTTCTATTTTGGCAGCTGTTTTTTCGGCCTTATTTATTATAATACTTATGTCCTATCAAATTGTTCAAGGGCAAAAATTCAACGAACAAACCTATAAAATGACAAATAGTAAAATCCCGATTAAAGCCGCCAGAGGCGATATTGTTGACTGCAACAATATCGCATTTGCTGAAAATAAAGCTGGCTTTAATATCGTTTTCCAATATACTTTTTTACCAAAAAACCAGCAAAATGAAATTATAAAAGAATTAATTGTACTTTGCGAAGAAAATAACATCGAATGGATAGACCCGTTGCCGATTACCAGAACCGGTGAACCGGAATTTTTAGAAGATAAGGAAAAGGAAATATCCACTTTAAAAAAGAAATTAGGGCTTAATATTTATGCAACAGCGGACAACTGTATGTATTACCTTCTTGAAACCTTTAAAATAGAAGGCTATGATGAAGAAACATCAAGAAAAATTGCAGGTGTACGCTATGGTATGGTAATCTCAGATTTTTCAGTCAATAACAATCAATATGTTTTCGCAAGGGACATACCCATAGAATTTATACTTAAACTAAAGGAAATGTCTCATCTTTTCCCCGGTGTAGATACTGTTGAAGATGACATCCGCATTTATCCAAACGGTGATTTGATCCCCCATGTGGTAGGCACAATAGGTGCTATGTATGCCGAAGAATACGAAAGCACATATAAAGATTTAGGTTATAAAATGAATAGCCAGGTAGGACGTTTCGGTATAGAAAAAATTATGGAAACCCAGCTTCACGGTGTTGACGGAGTCCGCACTGTAGAGCAAAATAAGAATGGTGAAATAATAAGTGAAGAGATAACCACACCCCCGAAATCCGGTAACAAAATAGTTCTTACTATAGATGCGGAATTTCAAAGTCAAGTAAAATCAGCCCTGGAAGAACATATAAACTGGCTAAAATCAAGGCCTGATTCAAAAGGAAACACCGTAAAAGCCGGCTCGGTTGTAGTTTTAGATGTAAAAACCGGCGGTGTTTTGTCAATGGTTAACTACCCAAGCTATGATATAAATAATTATTTTTCAGATTACACTGCTCTTTTAAACACCGATAATAATCCGCTTTTCAATCGTGCTACCGATGGCCTTTATCGTCCCGGTTCCACCTTTAAAACAGCGGTTGCCATCGGAGGATTGCAGGAAAATATTATAGCTCCGAATTCAGTTATAAATTGTGAACACACATATTACTATTATGATATACTCCCCGGAAACAAATTCCACCCCACCTGCTTAGGGTGGCACGAAAAACTTAATGTATCAGACGCCTTAACTGTTTCCTGCAATATATTTTTCTATGACGTAGGCCGTAGATTGGGAATTGACTCGATAAATAAATATGCCTCTCTTTTAGGATTAGGTGAACCCACAGGACTCGAAATCCCATCGCAAAGTGGCGCACTTTCAAGCCCTGATCGTTCAAAAGCTTTAGGAACAACCTGGTTTCAGGGAAATGTCGTACAAGCTGCTATCGGACAGATGGACACTTCCGTAACTCCATTACAACTCGCAATCCAGGCGATGACTTTAGCTAACAAAGGAACCCGCTATGATGCCCATCTTATAAAAGAAATCAGAAGCTATGACGATAAAACTGTTATTTTAGAAACCACTCCCAGAGTTGCATCAGAATTTGAAATTTCAGAAGCAAACTATAATGCACTCATAAAAGGTATGGTTGGTGCATCAGAGAAACTGAGTGGTGCTTATGCTCTTGACAATTTAGGCTATAAAGTTGCTATCAAAACAGGTTCTCCCCAAGTAAACAACACCACTACAAACTCCGCAGTTATCGGATTTTTACCGGTTGAAGATCCTGAAATCGCAATAGGCATTATGCTGGAAGAGGGCGAGAATGCTAATTTTTTAGTGAGAAAAATTATCGATGCATATTACAGCACCCATGGTAAAGACAGTATTTATAATACAAATACCTCTCAAATTGAAGAAATTTCAGAAGAATAATAAGTTTATATAAAAAAATTATGATTTTCCCTATAGAATTATTTGAAAATATATGGTAAAATGTAGAAGTACAGATATTTTAACCTTTTATTATATTATAACGAAAGGATAGTTTTTATGGCTAAAGTCATATCAATTACCTCCGGCAAAGGCGGAGTTGGAAAATCCACTCTCTGCGTCGGATTGGGAATGGCATATGCCCTTCTCGGCAAAAGTGTTCTGTTAATTGAATTTGATATAGGCCTTCGGGGTATGGACTTGATGCTTGATATCTCCGACCGTATTGTCTATGACTTAGGAGACCTTTTACAAGGACGTTGTAATATAAATAAAGCCATCGTAGAATCACCATGGAATAAAAATTTAAATGTTATTGTTGCACCTGTCACTATGGATTCTCCTATGGTAATCAACGATGTAAACCTTCTGATTACAGGTCTGAGACAGCATTTCGATATTATTATTTTAGATACCCCCGCAGGAATTGGTGTCAGTATGAAAATTGCATCACTTTCTGACCTCGTACTAATAACCACAACCCCTGACTCAGTTTGTATTCGTGACGGCGGAAAAGTGGTGGAAGCATTGCAGAAAGCTTCTGTAAAAAACCATCGCCTTATCATAAACAGAGTAAGTCATAAGCTATTAAAAAAGCGTATCGTCACAGACCTCGATGAGGTAATTGATGGTGTCGGTTCACAGCTTATCGGAGTTTTGCAGGAAGACCAAAAAATGCAACTTCAAATTTCAAAAGGCCTTCCACTTTCGGAAAAATCAAAAATTGTACAAATTTGTAAGGCTATCGCCTTACGAATAGACGGGGAATATATCCCCTTATTAATTACCTAAAAGGAGGAAAACTTATGAACATCGGATTAATTGCACATGATTCCAAAAAAGAATTGATGGTACAATTTTGCATAGCTTATTGCGGTATTATGAGCCATCACAATTTGTCTGCTACCGGTACAACAGGCAAATTGGTTGCCGAAGCAACAGGCCTTAACATTAAAAAATTTTTAAGTGGTTCACAAGGCGGCGGTCAGCAAATAGCATCACTTATTGCATGCAACGAAATAGACCTACTCTTGTTTTTCAGAGATCCTTTAATTGGTGAATCACAAGAACCCAACGACACTACTTTATTGCGTCTTTGTGATGTTCATAATATTCCTATGGCAACCAATATTGCTACTGCTGAAGCTTTGATTCACGGGCTTGAGCGTGGTGATTTGGACTGGAGAATGATTGTAAATCGGGAATAATCCCAAAATCAGGCAACTTAAGGTAAAATCGACTGAAAAGCCGATTTTACCTATTTTCACAATAAGACAAAAAGGAGTTTTTTATGGCACTCGAAATTAAATCCATAAAAGGAACACAAGATATCCTGCCATCACAAAGTTATAAATGGCAGTTTGTTGAAAGATTATTCATTGATACTGCAAAGCTTTATGGCTTTAAAGAAATGAGAACCCCCGTTTTCGAAGAAACAAGACTTTTTACCCGCTCAGTAGGTGATACTACCGATGTGGTGCAAAAGGAAATGTACACATTTTCCGATAAAGGCGGCAGAGATTTGACTCTGCGTCCTGAAGGTACTGCTGGTATAAACCGTGCTGTTCTTCAGAACGGACTCATAAACGAAGCTCTTCCTGCTAAAATCAGCTACAACATCTCATGTTTCAGAAATGAAAAACCCCAGGCAGGAAGATTCAGACAATTTCATCAACTTGGTATCGAAATGTTCGGATCCGCTTCTCCCAGTGCCGATGCAGAAGTTATTTCTTTTGTCGATGATTATTTCAGCATTTTAGGAATCAAAGGTATTTCTTTGGAAATCAACTCTATAGGCTGTCCCGAATGCAGAAAAAAATATCACCAGGCTTTAAAGCAACACTTTGAAAATAAAAAAGAAAATCTTTGTGAAACCTGTCTTACAAGACTCGATAAAAACCCTATGAGGATACTTGACTGTAAAAGTCCTGTTTGTAAAGAAATTGCAGACGATGCACCTGTAGTTTTAGATTATCTTTGTGATGATTGCAAAACACATTTTGACGGTTTGAAAAAGCGTCTTGATGCACTAAATATTGCTTACAAGGTAAATCCACGAATTGTAAGAGGTCTTGATTATTATAACAAAACTGTCTTTGAATTTGTTTCAACAGATTTAGGTGCGCAGAGCACAGTCTGTGGTGGCGGCAGATACGATGGCCTTTTAAAAATGCTTGGTGGCAACGACCAACCTGCACTCGGATTTGCAATGGGAGTAGAAAGACTCCTTATGATTTTAGAAGCACAAGGTATAGAAATCCCAAAACCCTCGCCTTGCGATATATATATTGCATCAATAGGCGAAGAGGCTTCTGTTTTTGCTTTAAAACTCGTATCAGATTTAAGAAATGAGGGCTTCTCTGCCGAATGTGATACAATTGGCAGAAGTGTAAAAGCTCAGATGAAATATGCTGATAAAATAGCTGCTCGTTTTTCTATGGTTTTAGGCGATAATGAATTAAGTGAAAATAAAGCATCTGTTAAAAACATGGAAACAGGTGAAAGCTTTGAAATAACTTTAGATGAAGCTTTAGTGCAATTTTTATACGATGAAGAACTGAATGAAATGGCAAAAGCTTTATCTATTGAATAATAACCTTAAAGGAGCTTATAAAATGGCAGATACTATGAAAGGATTAAAACGTTCCCACTACTGTACCGAAGTTACTGTAAATGATATTGGAAAAGAAGTTACTGTTGGTGGTTTTACGCAAAAACAACGTGATAAAGGAGAACTTGTTTTTATTGACTTAAGAGACCGCACCGGAATTATACAACTTACCTTTGACGACAAATCTGACAGAGATGTTATAAGTAAGGCAAAAGAAGTTCATTCCGAATACGTTCTTATGGCAAAAGGTATTGTTCGTCGCAGAGAAAGTATTAACACCGAAATTCCTACCGGTGAAATTGAAATTTTTGTCACAGATTTAAGAATTCTTGCAAAAGCAGAAACTCCTCCTTTTCATATTACCGATGAAACAGACACTAACGAGGAGCTTCGTTTACGCTATCGCTACCTCGATTTGCGTCGTAAAAATTTACAGAACAATATCATAAAACGTTCAAAAATCGCCCGTACTGCAAGAGAATATTTCTATAAAAACGGATTTATCGAAATAGAAACTCCCATGATGATAAAATCCACTCCTGAAGGTGCGAGAGACTATGTAATTCCTTCTCGTGTCCACCCGGGAAAATTCTACGCACTCCCGCAATCTCCTCAGATGTATAAACAACTTTTAATGATTTCCGGTTTTGACAGATATATCCAGCTTGCACGTTGTTTCCGTGATGAAGATTTACGTGCTGACCGTCAGCCTGAATTTACTCAGATTGATATGGAAATGTCTTTTGTTGACATCGAAGATGTTTTAGAAATCGGTGAAGGTTTTGTAGAATATCTTATGAAGGAAGTTTTAGATATTGACATTAAACTTCCTCTCCCAAGACTCACCTACAAAGATGCCATGGAAAAATACGGCTCAGATAAACCTGATACCCGTTTCGGTATGGAAATTACAGACCTTTCAGATTTAGTTCGTAATTGTGATTTCTCTGTATTCACTTCCGCTATTGAAATGAATGGTAGCGTCAGAGGTATCGTTATTAAAAACGGTGCTTCTACCTATACAAGAAAAGAAATTGACAAACTTACCGAACAAGCGAAAGGTATTGGTGCTAAAGGCCTTGCATTTATCCGTTGGGTTGATGATGAGCCAAATTGCTCGTTTGCGAAATTCATGAAAGAGCAGGAGCTTTCTGATATTCTTAATCGTCTTGGTTGTGAAAAAGGCGACGTTGCTTTAATTGTTGCTGATAAAAACAAGGTTGTTTTACCTGTACTCGGAGCTTTGCGTCTTACAACCGCAAAACGAATAAATATTATTCCTGAAGGCTTTAATTTCCTCTGGATTACGGAATTCCCCTTCTTTGAATGGGATGAAGATGAAAGCACATGGGTTGCTATGCACCATCCTTTCACAATGCCTATGGACGAAGATTTGGAAAAACTCGATTCTGCTCCCGGAGAAGTACGTGCTAAAGCTTATGACTTAGTCCTTAACGGTGTTGAACTTTGCAGTGGTTCAATAAGAATTACCGATTTCGAACTTCAACAAAAAATGTTCAGGTCATTAGGACTTACCGATGAAGAAATTGAAGCAAAATTTGGTTTCCTTGTAGATGCTTACAGATATGGTGCTCCTCCACATGGTGGAATGGGCATCGGACTTGACAGACTCGCAATGATTTTATGTGGTGCCGACAATATCCGCGATGTAACCGCTTTCCCAAAAGTTCAGAATGCAAGTGAGCTTATGTCTCAATGTCCTTCTGACATTGATCCTTTGCAGCTCGATGAACTTTTTTTGTCAATCAAAAAACCTGAATAATATTAAAATGCAGAAATCTTAATGGTTTCTGCATTTTGCTTTCATATATTATATTTAACAAAACTTGAATTTTAATCTTAATTATGATATGATATATTAGTTATAGATTTTAAATTTACAGAAAGGGACCTTTCAAATGTCAAAACAACGAATTGCGCTCTTATTTGGTGGAAATACAGCAAGTAACGACGACTATCTGCAAACCATTGTAGATGTTGCCAAGACCTTAGAAGAAAACCTTTATGAAATAATTCTGATAGGTGTCACAGAAAAAGGAAAATGGCTTTATTACCCTGGAGATATTCCGTCTATTTTAAAAGGAGAATGGAAAAATCACCCTGATTGCTGTCCGATAATTTTTAATCTGGACTGTACAAAACAAGGTGTATATAAAATTCTTGAAGACCAAAGTCTTTCATTTTTACATTTAGACTGTGCTTTTCCGCTTTTCACCGCACAAGAAGAACTATCAGGAAAAGCGCAAGGACTTTTAAGACTTGCTTCTATTCCATTTATCGGAAACTCCACCATTTCTTCCGCAGTCCTTTCAGATAAAGTATTTGCTCATACACTTGCTACCGGTGCAAATATTCTCACCCCCCGTTTTCTGACTGTAAAACGCAGTGACAAGCTTGATATTTTTGAAATCTGTGAAAAAATTAATGCAGATTTTGGTTTTCCGGTTTTTGTTGAACCTGCAGAGAGTAATATGGGTATAAGCTTTGTTGAAAATGAAGACGAGTTGGCAGAAGCAATCAAAACCGCTTTCATTTACAGCAAAAAGGTTGTTATAAAAGAGAGAATTCTTGGAACTTCAATAAAATGTGCTGTTTTAGGAAACGAAAAGCCCGAAGCTTCAATTTTATGTGAACTTTCTGATGATAAATATCTTATTCCCGCACAGTTAGACCAGCAAAACTCCTATTGCATCAGAAAATTAGCAGTTTCTTTATATCGTCTTTTTGATTGCTCAGGTTTTGCAGAAATCGATTTTCTCGTAACTCCTGCAGACTGCATTTACTTTGCTGCTATCAAATCAACTCCTGATTTATCAAAAAATTCCATATTTGTAGAGCTGTGGGAATCCGTCGGATTTTCTTATGCAGATTTACTTGAAAAACTAATAAACTTAGCCCAAGAAAAATCGGAAACATTAATGTAAAGGAAAATATTATGTCAAAAGATGTTATGATTAAAATCAAGGGTATTTATACCGTTGACGACAACAATACCACCGAAGAACTTTTTACAAAGGGTAAAATGTATAAAAAAAATAACCATACGTATTTAACATATAAAGAAAGTGTAACCACCGGTTTTGAAGGGTGCACAACTACTTTAAAAATAGAAAACGAAGGTAGAGTTACAGTAACACGAAGTGGAAATACTAACTCCCACCTTATCCTTCAACCCGGCATCAGAAACGTCGGAAGCTACACTGTTTATGGTACTCCTATGGAAATAGGAGTTTTTGCAGAAAATTTAGAATGTAATATCACTGACAACAGTGCGAGTCTTCATATGTCTTATTCATTGGATATGAACTCTGTGCTTATGAGTGAAAATGAGCTTTACATAGATGCTTCTGAAATAACCAATAACTAATAAAAAACAAAGGAATGAAAATTATGGCAAATCCTATTTTAGATGCAAAAAATGAATGCCGCGAAATTATTTTATCGGCATTAAAACAATGTGTTTCAGCAGGACTTCTTCCCGATGAAACAATTGCAGATTTCACCGTTGAAATCCCTGCTGACATCTCCCATGGAGATTTTGCAACCAATATTGCGATGGTATCTGCCAAAGTCTTCCGCAAAGCCCCAAGACAAATTGCTGAAGCACTTACATCAAAAATGGCACTTGAAAACACTAATTTTGAAAAAGTTGAAGTTGCAGGTGCAGGCTTTATCAATTTCACATTAGGACGAAGATGGTTTTCAAATTCGGTAAAAGGTGCTTTAGACGCAAAAGATGATTACGGCAGAACCGACTACGGAAAAGGCAAAAAAATGTTAGTTGAATTCGTTTCTGCAAACCCCACAGGACCTATGCACATAGGCAACGCAAGAGGTGGTGCCTTAGGTGACGGAATTGCCGCAGTTTTAGATTGGTCAGGCCATGAAGCACACCGCGAATTTTATATAAATGACGCAGGAAATCAGATCAATAAATTCGGGCTTTCTCTTGATTTAAGATATCAACAGCTCTATAAAGAAGGAGTTGAAATGCCTGAAGACTCTTATCACGGTGACGACATAATTGAACACGCAAAGAATTTTGCAAAAATTCATGGTGACAAGTATATGTCTGCCTCTGAAGAAGAACGCAGAAAAGCTTTGGTTTCATTTGCATTACCGATAAATATTGAAAATCTTGAAACCGATTTAGCAAAATATCGCATTCACTATGACCGTTGGTTTAAAGAATCCTCCTTGCACAACGATGGAAGTGTTGAGAAAATTATAAATCTTTTAAAAGAGAAAGGGCACACCTACGAAGCAGATGGTGCCACTTATTTTAAAGCAACCGAGTTTGGTTGTGATAAAGATTTCGTTTTGGTGCGTTCTAATGGTTTCCCAACCTACATTGTACCCGATATAGCATATCATTACGATAAACTCATTACAAGAAAATACGATAAAGCAATAAACGTTTTAGGTGCTGACCATCACGGGTATGTTTCCCGTATGAAAGCTTCATTAGAAGCTATCGGAATTGACCCTGGACGTTTGGATGTCGTTTTAATGCAAATGGTTAATTTGGTTCGCGACGGACAAATTATCAAAGCAAGTAAGCGTTCAGGAAAAGCTATTACCTTAGTAACACTTTTGGAAGAAATTCCCGTTGATGCTGCTCGTTTTTACTTTAATTTAAGAGAACCGAACTCTCAATTTGACTTTGATTTGGATTTAGCAGTTGAACAATCAAGCCAGAATCCTGTTTACTATGTGCAATATGCCCATGCAAGAATTTGCTCAATTGTAACAAAATTAAAAAATGAAGGTATCAATCCTCGTGAAGTATCGCTTGATGAATTAGACCTTCTCTCAACTCCTGAAGAAATTGAACTTATCAGACACTTAGCTAAACTTCCAAACGAAATTATCGAATCTGCCAAAGCTTATGATCCCGCAAAAATGACACGATATGCTTTGGATTTAGCTACACTTTTCCATAAATTTTATAATGCCTGCAAGGTTTTAGGAGAAGACGAAAAACTTATGCAAGCCCGTCTTGCACTTTGTCTTGCAGTAAAAATCGCCCTTAAAAACACATTGACTATCTTAAAAATTGAAGCACCTGAAACTATGTAAGGTGAATTAATGGAGGCAAAATATGAAATTAGGTATGGTAGGTCTTCCGAACGTCGGAAAAAGTACACTTTTCAATGCTCTTACAAACGCAGGAGCTGAATCTGCAAACTATCCATTCTGCACCATTGAACCAAATGTCGGCGTTGTATCTGTACCCGATGAAAGACTTGACGAATTAGCAAAAATGTATAATCCTAAAAAATTCACCCCCGCGGTGCTTGAATTTGTTGACATCGCAGGTCTTGTAAAAGGTGCATCAAAAGGTGAAGGACTTGGAAATAAATTCCTCGCTGATATCCGTGAGGTTGATGCTATTGTGCATGTAGTCCGTTGTTTTGAAGATATCGACGTTGTCCATGTTGATGGTGCTATCGGTGCTGCAAGAGATATTGAAACAATCAACTTGGAGCTTATCTTTTCTGATATCGAAATTCTCGAAAGAAGAATCGCAAAAACTCAGAAATTAGTTCGTGCAGATAAAAAATATGCAGCTGAACTTCAATTTTTGGAGCGTCTTATGGCACATCTTGAAGATGGTAAATCCGCAAGAAGCTTTGATTTTACCGATGACGAAAGGGAAATTATCGCTTCTTCTCCATTACTTTCAAATAAACCTATTATTTATGCTGCAAATATGTGTGAAAACGATTTTATAAACGGATACGAAAATAATACCCAGTATAAAGAAGTTTTTGCTATTGCGGAAGAAGAACATTCTGCAGTTTTACCTATCTGTGCTAAAATCGAAGAGGAAATCTCCGATATGACAGATGAAGAGAAAAAGGAATTTTTAGCAGATTTAAACTTAAAAGAAAGCGGCCTTACCCGTATAATCAAGGAAGGATATTCTTTACTCGGACTTATTTCATTCCTCACGGCAGGTGAACCGGAAGTACGAGCATGGACAATTACAAAAGGTACAAAAGCTCCACAGGCAGCAGGTAAAATTCACACCGATTTTGAACGTGGATTTATAAGAGCAGAAGTTATCGCTTTTGATGACTTAATGGAATGTGGCACAATGGCTGCAGCAAAAGAAAAAGGGCTTGTCCGTCTTGAAGGTAAAGAATATGTTATGAAAGACGGAGATATTGTATTATTTAGATTTAATGTGTAAAAAGAAGAATATAAAAGAACTTCCCGAGAGGGAAGTTCTTTTGCTATCTGTCAAATTCGGGGTTAAAAGCATAGAAATTTTTAGAATTAACCTTATCCTGACCTATTCTCACAGCTTCACCAAAACGTTGGAAGTGAACGATTTCTCTTTCACGCAAAAATCTGATCGCATCCTTTACATCGGGATCATCAACAAGTCTCAAAATATTATCATAACTGAGTCTTGCTTTTTGCTCTGCTGCTAAATCCTCATGCAAATCTGCGAACAAATCACCTGTAGAAGCAAGTGTTTCCGTACTGAATGCCATACCTGATGCCGCTTGTGGCCAGATACCCGCTGTGTGATCAACAAAATATTTGTCAAAGCCCTGAGCTTTAATCTCATCTATTGTCAAATCTTTTGTGAGCTGATATAAAATAGCAGAGATCATTTCAACGTGTGCAAGTTCCTCGGTTCCAATATCTGTTAAAATTCCCGTAATTTCACCATAAGGACAACTATAACGCTGAGAAAGATATCTGGTAGCCGCACCTAATTCGCCATGTGGTCCACCAAGCTGTGACATTATAACTGCGGCGGCCTTTGCGTTAGGGCGTTTTATTTTTACAGGATGAATCAAATGCTTATCATATTTCCACATACGTTAAACCCCCTTTTCCCAAGGCCATGGATTATCAACCCAAGCCCAACGCATCTGTCCATTTTCGTTATTCTGCACTTTTCCATACCTTTTTTTCCATTCGGCCTTGAGTTCTTTGAATCTTTCTTCACATTTTTTGAAAAATTCAATTGCCTCCTGGTCGTCAGGATGGGTATCTAAAAATAAATTTGCTTCAATCATTGCAAACTTTACAATCTGAAGCTCCTTTAATAAATCATGACCACTACCTTCCATTTTTCACAGCCTCCTTACCTATAAATGGCAAATCAAGTTTTGCAAATAAAGTTCCTCTTTCCAAGGCCATACTAAGTTCATATAAATCTTCCCATCTTTGCATAGGAACATATGACATAGCAAGGGGAAGTTCATCTAAACACATTTTTCCAAAATCAGGTTTTCCTGAATTTTCCAAAATTAACACCTCTTTCTTTTAGAATGCATTACATTATATGTTAAGAAAAATTAAAAGTTTGAAATTAAAAAAAATGCACAATTTACCCCTTATTCAGAGGTAAATTGTGCATTTTAAATTTATTTTTTAAATGGTATTCTTTTTATAAATAGATAATAACCCTTTTAAAAGTAAAGTGTCATCAACTATAATTTCTTTTTTACAGTAGGGGACTATTCTTTTACTTAATCCGCCTGTTGCGACAACAGTAGCTTTTTCCCCAAGTTCTTCTTCTATCCTGTCAATCAAACCATCGAGCATTGCGGCATTTCCGTATATAACACCACTTTTCATCGAATCTACAGTATTACTTCCTATCACCTTTTTAGGTGGCTCTAAACTTATTCCCTGTAATAGAGAAGTACGTGTTGTGAGTGCTTCCTGAGAAATTTTAACCCCCGGAATAATCATACCACCAAGATAATATTTATTTTTGTCAATAACCGAAAGAGTAGTGGCAGTTCCCATATCTATAATAACAAGTGGAACAGGATAACAATCAAGCGCCGCCACCGCATCAACAACCAAATCGCTACCAAGCTGTGCAGGATTATCTATTTTTATGTTAAGGCCAGTTTTAAGGCCGGGCCCCACAACTAAAGGAGTTCTTCCAATTACCTTTTCTACAGCTAAGACGAGAATATTATTTATTGGTGGGACAACAGAAGAAATTATACTTCCCTTTATCATTTCCGGGGAAATACCATTTAACTCCATAAGGCTTTTAAAACGAATTGCATATTCATCTTCAGTACAACTTCTGTCGGTTGAAAGTCGCCCCACAAAGTAAGTTTTTTCTTCATCAAGACAGCCAAAAACTATATTACTGTTTCCAACATCTAATGCTAAAATCATACTTTTCTCCTTATCGTAAGTAAACGCAAAATAACAGGGCTTAATACCATATTAAATAGTAATTCAAAAACAAAGTTTGCACCTGCAAGTCCCAAAAACATATACCCTACAACGTTATCACCAAAGCCAAAAGCACTTGCCCATTCTGCAACTGTATCCATAAAGAAAGCAAAACAACCTAAAAAGAAAATGCCCGTATTTACTAAAGGACAAATAAATGCCGATGAGAACACTGCCAGCGTAGTATTAACTTTTGATAACATGTTAAAAACAACTCCTGCGAGTAATCCCGCTAATACACCTTTTATAACAACTGTAATTATTGTACCCAAAGGATTAACCGCTAAAAAAGCTGCGGCATCCCCCGATATAAGGACAGCTAAAGCAAAAACAAATCCAAGCCATGCTCCTGCAAAAGTCCCATAAAGAGCAGCACCCACCACTATAGGTAAAAGCACCAAAGAAACCGAGAACATTGAAAATTTAATGAAAGAACCGACAAGCTGTAAAACTATAACTATGGCAGTAAATAGTGCCATACCTACAATTTTTTTAATCTTGTCGGCAGTGTAACCCTGTGTTTTCATATTAAATTCCTCCTACTATTGTTCCGAAAACGGATACAATGCATTTTTGTAATAACATTATAGCATCAGTAACAGCAAAAATCAAGGTTTCACTTTACTTTTTTGTGTGAAGTGTGATATACTATATAATAATGTTTTTATATGAGGTGCGTTATTTTGTCAAACAACACAGATAACATTCGTAATTTTTGTATTATTGCACATATAGACCATGGAAAGTCCACTCTTGCCGACAGGATTTTAGAGAGGACTTGTACTGTTGCCTCCAGAGATATGGAAGAACAACTTCTTGATAATATGGATATAGAAAGAGAGCGTGGAATCACCATTAAAGCTCGTGCAGTAAACTTAAACTATACTGCAAATGACGGAAAAGTTTACGCGTTTAATCTCATCGATACTCCCGGTCATGTTGACTTTAACTACGAAGTTTCAAGATCTCTTGCTGCTTGTGAAGGTGCTATTTTGGTTGTTGACGCTTCTCAGGGTATTGAGGCGCAAACACTCGCTAATACTTATTTAGCAGTAGATCACGATCTGGAAATCGTTCCCGTTATTAATAAAATAGATCTTCCCTCTGCTGACGCCGAAAGAGTAGCCCACGAAATCGAAGATGTCATCGGCATACCCGCGCTGGATTCCCCAAAAATTTCTGCTAAAGTTGGTATTGGAATCGAAGATGTTTTAGAAAAAATAGTTTCAGATATTCCCGCACCCAAAGGTGATGATTCTGCTCCTTTACAAGCTTTAATTTTTGACTCTTATTATGACAGTTATAAAGGAGTTATTGTATATATCAGAATTAAAGAAGGTACCGTAAAACCGGGAACCCGTATCCGTATGATGTCATCAGGAGCTGAATTTGATGTAGTGGAAGTAGGACATATGGGAGCTAAAAATCTCATTCCCTGCAGCCAACTTTCAGCAGGTGATGTAGGATATATCACCGCAAGTATCAAAAGCGTTGGTGACACCAGTGTCGGTGATACAATAACCGACACCTCAAATCCCGCAAAAGAACCTTTACCGGGTTACAGAAAGGTTAACCCTATGGTTTTCTGCGGTATCTATCCTGCAGACGGAGCAAAATATCCCGATTTACGTGATGCACTCGAAAAGCTTCAGCTGAATGACGCAGCACTTTCCTTTGAACCTGAAACCTCAATTGCATTAGGATTTGGTTTCCGCTGTGGATTTTTAGGACTTCTTCATATGGAAATTATGCAAGAACGCCTTGAAAGAGAATTCAATCTGGATCTTGTCACCACAGCACCCTCGGTTATCTACAGAATTACCAAAAGTGATAATTCGGTAGTTTATATAGATAACCCGACAAACTACCCTGACCCCTCGCTTATTTTACAAGCGGAAGAACCTATTGTCAAAGCTAACATTCTGACTCCCACCGAATATGTAGGAAGCATTATGGAACTTTGTCAGGAACGCCGCGGATTTTTTAAGGATATGACGTATATAGAGGAAACCCGTGTGGAAATGCACTACGAGCTTCCTTTAAATGAAATTGTATATGACTTTTTTGATGCGCTAAAATCAAGAACTAAAGGATATGCATCTTTTGACTATGAATTAATTGGTTATAAACCATCAAAACTTGTAAAACTTGACATTCTTTTAAACGGTGATATCGTCGATGCGCTTTCTTTTATTGTCCACGAGGATAAAGCTTACTCAAGAGGCAGAAAAATTGCCGAAAACTTAAAAGAAAACATCCCGCGTCAGCTTTTTGAAATACCTATTCAGGCGGCAATCGGTGGAAAAATCATCGCAAGAGAAACTGTTAAAGCACTGCGTAAAGACGTTTTGGCAAAATGTTACGGTGGCGATATTACCCGTAAGAAAAAACTCCTTGAAAAACAAAAAGAGGGTAAAAAACGTATGCGTCAGCTCGGTAGCGTAGAAGTTCCTCAGGAAGCTTTTATGTCAGTATTAAAATTAGATTAAAATCAGAATTTACAAAAGATGGTGGTGCGGAATTTTAAAAAATCTGCACCACTTTAACTTTAAAAAAATTCATCAACGGTCCAAAGACAGAAAAACCTGTACTTTTTATTGGAGGTAAAATGAAACCTATAGGGATTTATATTCACATACCGTTTTGCCGCTCAAAATGCGATTATTGTGATTTTTATTCTATCACTGATGAAAATATAAAAAAACTATATATAACGCATTTAATTAAAGAAATAAACACTTACAAAGATAAGGGGATAGTTGCTGACACCCTTTTTATCGGAGGTGGCACTCCATCGCTTTTATCTGAAGATGAAGTTTCCTTAATTTTATTGACCGTAAAGGATGTTTTTTCTTTAGATGGTGAAATCACTATGGAAGCCAATCCTGATAGCGTTAGTGAGGATTATCTTGAAAAAATTTTCAAATTGGGTATTAACCGAATTTCTTTCGGTGCGCAATCTGCTGTTGACGAAGAACTTTCTGCTTTAGGCAGACGTCACAATTCTATGCAAATCAAACAAGCTGTAACTTCTGCAAAAAAAGCAGGTTTTAAAAACATAAACCTTGATATTATGCTCGGAATTCCCTATCAAACTGAAAAAAGTTTAATAAAAACCCTTGAATTTATGACTTCACTGAATCCCGATCATCTTTCCTGCTATCTTTTAAAAATAGAAGAGGGGACTGCTTTTTATAAAAATCATATGGAAAAGTTTTGTGCCGACGAGGACAAAACTGCAGATTTTTACCTCAAAACTGTAGAATTTCTTGAAAAAAAGGGATACCTGCAATATGAAATTTCAAATTTTTGCAAAAAAGGCTTTGAAAGCCGCCACAATTTAAAATATTGGCTGTGTGAAGAATATTTAGGTTTTGGCTGCGCAGCGCATTCTTTTTACGAGGGCAATCGATTTTACCATTCCCGTTCTATCCAAAAATATATTTCCTCATCATCATTTTCCATTTCACATGATGGTAAAGGCGGTGATATAAAAGAAAGAATTTTATTAAAGCTAAGACTTTCAAAAGGAATAGATTTATCTCTTTTAGATACTTCAATTTCTGAAAAAATCCTCGCAAACTCTACTCCGTTTATAGAAAGAAATCTGATGAAATTAAAAGACACTACCCTCTCTTTTACACCGGAAGGTTTTTTAATTTCAAATATGATTCTGCTTGAAATATTAAATTTTTAAGTTTTAATTACAATTTGTTACATATAAAAGGAGCGTTTTCGTTAAAATACCCTATTTTTTATCGATTATTTTGTGCATATGTCCTAAAAATATTAAATTTTCCTTAAGATTGGTAACAAAACGGTTGCAAGCCCCGTCTGCAGTTGTTATACTAATAAAGGTTTTATTGTTACCGTTTTGTAACAATCGAAAGGAGATGATTTAATGCGACTCCAGTCAAAAGATGGTTGGAGAAAACTTATGGAGAAACTGACTCCATATTTTAATCACATTAAAGAGTTTACAAAAAAATATTTTTCATATATAAAAAAATATATTTCAGAATTCTTAAAGATATCAGGTGAAAAATTATCTGACATCTGTCTTTTAACCGAAGAGGCAACAATTTATGATTTGAGCAAAATTCATATTTTCCTTAGAAAATGTCTTATTGTTGCAAAAAAATTAATCACCCCAACAATTAAAGCATTTTTGAAATTTACCAGAAAACTCTATAAAAAAATTCTTAAAAAATCAAAAAAGCCAATCAATAAAGTAAAAAAAGTTATCCCTGCTATCAAAAATCAATATAAAGCATATGGCTTTAAAAAGCTTTTCCTGAAACTGAAAACACGTCTCAAAACTGATATAAAATTCCGAAACACATTTATAAATTACACCTCTCCCTTTGCCGGTGTTTTCCTCTTTATTTTTGTTGTAACTATCTTTTCCAACATCACATACGCTCTTGAAATCGAACAAGACGGTAAAGTAGTTGCATTCGTCAGCAATGAAGCAATATATACCGAAGCTAAAAATGATTTACAATCCCGTATTGTCACAACTTCAGGCGATAAGATTCTTGAAATCAACCCCAACATTTCCGTTGTAAGTGTCAGCAAAAGAAAGCTTTCCAACGCTATGGAAGTTACAGATAATCTTATTCTCACCTCTGATAAAGAAATTGTAGAGGCTGACGGATTATATGTTGATGATAAATTTTACGGTGCCGTTACAGATAAAACTTTAATTCAGTCTATTCTTGACGAAACACTTGATAAATACCGTTCTGAAGAAGGAAATGAAAAGGTAGAATTTACAAAAAATGTCGAATTGAAAAGTGGATTTTATCTTAAAGACAGTATCGTCTCCAATTCTGAGATGAAAGAGCTTTTACTCTCTGACGTAAAGGCACAAAGAACCTACACTATCCAAAAAGGCGACAGCCCTACATTGATTGCCGATAAAAATGGCGTTCCATATGCACTTTTTAAAGCTATGAATCCAACCTTAGAGCAAAGATGTATGATAGGTGATGAAGCAATTGTAGCACAAAAAGAGCCATTTTTGTCTGTTACTGTAACAAAAGAAGTTACCTACACTGAGGATATTCCTTATAAAATTGAAACTACAAAAGATTCAAGCAAAAATGTCGGATATACTAAAATTGTTCAGGAAGGTAAAGAGGGTTCAAGGGAAGTTACTGCTTTAATCAAGTATGTAGATAATATTGAAGATTCCCGCGAAGTAATAACTTCAACCACACTTGAAGAACCTGTTACTAAAAAAGTTATAACAGGTACAAAGGTAACCTACCAGAGTGGCTCATCTTACATTAAACCTTCCTCCGGTAGTGGAAAAGTAAATGGTAAATTTATCTGGCCTGTAGGAGGAAGCGGTGGTAAAATCAGTTGCTACTACGGAAGCCGCGGACACAGAGGCCTTGATATAGCCGCTCCTTACGGAACTTCTATCGTCGCTTCTGCTGACGGAAAAGTAGTTGTTTCAGGTTGGTATTACAGTTATGGTAAATGCGTTGTAATTGACCATGGAAATGGCGTCAGAACCCTTTATGCTCATAACTCAAGCCTTAATGTTTCTGTCGGACAGTATGTATCACAAGGTCAGAAGATTGCCGGTTGCGGAAGTACCGGATACTCAACAGGTAACCATTGTCACTTTGAAGTACAGATAAACGGCGGAACACGAAACCCGTTAAATTATATAGGTTAAATTCAATAAAATTAAAATGACGAGTATTAAAAATACTCGTCATTTTTACTTTGCAAAAATCTATATAATAAAATTTAAGCAATAAATTTCTGAACAGACTCAGGTAATTCTTCTTTATCAGCAGAGATAGTAAATACCACATTAACACTTCTGTCTTCAATAACAGCATTTAACTTTTCTAAGAAAATTCCGAGTTTATCATAATCTCTGCCACCGATTCTCAATGTAGAATCAATAAAGAGATCAGTAATATCAAAGTTTCCGGAGAGAATACCTGTAATATATCCATAAAACTCATCATAACCTTCGATGTTATCTTTACTGGTTTCCATCAAACGCACAGAAGAGGGAATATCATAAGTGAGTTTAGGAACCTTTTCCACGCAAACAACGTTTCCGCTAGTAGCTTTGTTTGCTTCTTCTACCATGCTGATAAGAATTTTTGTTTTACCTGTGCCCTTTTTACCTACGATTAATTTAATCATAATGAAAACCTCCAATTTCTGAAGGCGGAAACCGCCTTTATTTTATTCCAGACCATAAGTCTAAAATACATCTTTTATTTTGCTGTTTTTTCTTCTAATTCCTTTTTTAAATCTTCATAACCGGGTTTGCCCAAAAGAGCAAACATATTCTTTTTATAACTTTCAACACCGGGCTGATTAAAAGGATTTACTCCCAAAAGATACCCTGAAACAGCACAAGCTTTTTCAAAAAAGTAAACCATATAGCCAAATTCATATTCATTAATTTCAGGAAGTTCCAACACTATAGCAGGAACTCCACCCTCAGTATGAGCGAGAATTGTAGCTTCCATTACCTTTTGATTAACTTTTGACATTTCTTGATTTGAAAGGAAATTAAGTCCGTCAAAATTATCAGGATCTGCATCGATAAAGAAGTCCTGTTTAGGCTTTTTAATATCGATAAATGTTTCAAACATTATACGAGTACCCGCCTGAATAAACTGTCCTAACGAATGAAGATCAGTAGAAAATGTTGCGGAAGAAGGATAAATACCTTTATTATCCTTTCCTTCACTTTCGCCAAAAAGCTGTTTGTACCATTCAGACATCATAGTGAAAGCAGGATCAAAACTAGCCATAATCTCTATGCCTTTACCTTTTTGATAAAGAGCAAAACGGGTAGCCGCATATTTATAACAATCATTACTTAAAACATCATCATTATTAAACTTAACCTCTGCATCTTTTGCACCAGCCATCATTTTACTGATGTCGCAGCCGGATACCGCTATAGGCAAAAGTCCCACAGCAGTTAAAACAGAGTATCTTCCACCTATATCATCAGCAATCACAAAAGATTCATAGCCATTTTTATCAGCTAATTCCTTTAATGTACCACGTGCCTTATCAGTAGTACAATAAATGCGTTCTTTTGCACCATCAACGCCATATTTTTCTTCGAGCAAGTTTTTAAATACGCGGAATGCAAGTGCAGGTTCAGTAGTGGTGCCTGATTTGGAAATAACATTAACTGCTATATCCTTTCCGTCACATATAGAAATAATCTCTCTTAAATAAGAAGGACTTACATTATTACCCACAAAGTATATATCGGCAGTATCCTTTTTAAGATTATTGTAAAAAGGTGAACGCAAAAGCTCGATTGCAGCTCTTGCACCAAGATATGAACCGCCAATTCCTATAACAATCAGAATATCGGCTTGTGAATTAATTTTTTCAGCAGCCTTTATAATTCTTTTAAATTCATCTTTGTCATAATCAGTAGGAAGATTAAGCCAACCTAAAAAATCATTTCCAAGTCCTGTTTTTTGATGTAAAGAATTATGAGCAGCTGCTACAGCCGGGGCAAGTGCTTTAATTTCTTCTTCTGAAACAAACTCTTTTAAGTAATTATCGATAAATTTTAAAGCCACAGAATTCCTCCAATTTATTTACTATTATTATTGTACTACATTTACAGGGTGATTTTCAAGAGATTTTTACTATTTTTTATATTAAAATGTAATTAAGTTTTTAAAAAGTATTTTAAATGCAGTAAAAAAAGTCATTTTCATAATATTTTTTTCTGCTGTTAAAGGGATTTTCACAATTTCCTCCCCGTTTAAAGTAAATGAAACCTCTCCAACAGGCTGACCCTTTAAAACCGGAGCTTCTAAATTCTCCGATAATTTTATTTCTTTTTTAACTTCAGCCATGCTTCCTTTGGGAACAAGTACCGAATCAGGCAAATCAAAAGTCACATTGACCTGCATTTCTGTTCCTTTTAAAACATTGACAGGCAAAAATTCTTCACTTGAAATTTCAGGTGTAAAAAGCTCAAAGGCTGAAAACCCATAATCAAGTAGTGTTCTGCAAGAGCTGAATCTTTCATCCGATGTTGCAGACCCCATGGAAACTGCAATCAGTTTTATACCATTTCTCTCGGCAGAAGCCGACAAACAACTTCCGGCATTATTTGTAGTGCCGGTTTTAAGTCCGGTGCAACCTTTATAAAAGCGTACAAGCTTATTCGTATTTGTAAGTCCGGTTTCTCCGTTTCGCAAAGAATCCATCCACACAGTTGAGAATTTTTTAATATCTTCATGCTTTAAAAGTTCTCTTGACATAATTGCAATATCCCGTGCAGAAGAATAATGATTTTCGGCATCAAGTCCTGTAGGATTTACGAAATTTGAATTATTCATACCAAGGCTCTTTGCTTTTTCATTCATCATATTTACAAAATTTTCCTCATTGCCTCCGATATGCTCTGCAAGTGCCATTGATGCATCGTTTGCAGAATTTATAGCAGTCGCTTTTATAAGCTCTTCTGCCGTCATTTCCTCCCCGGGTTCAAGCCATATCTGACTTCCGCCCATTGAAGAAGCGTGTTCTGAGCAGGTAATTATATCAGAATATTTCAACGTGCCATTTTCTATCGCCTCAAAAGTTAAAAGAAGTGTCATGATTTTTGTGATTGAAGCAGGTGACATTTTTTCATCAGCGTTGTTTTCAAAAAGAACCCTCCCTGAAGAGGCATCCATCAAAACAGCAGATTTCGCAGGAATTTCCGAAACACTCGCAGCTGCAGGAAAAACTTCTTCTGCAAAAATAGTAACAGGTGAGAAAATAAAAGCAACAGTTAAAACAATACTTAAAATAATTTTTTTCATAAAAACCTTCCTTTCTAAACTATTATTATGCAAAAAAAGATAAAAAAAGAAAGGGTAAAAACCCTTTCTTTAATATTTTATTTCAAAAATTTCCACTTTTGCATCCTTTTCAGGAAGATATTCAAAACTTTCAATTTCTTTTTCAGGATGAGGATTTATAAACACCGTTCGATAATAGGTTTTTCCGTTTATATTCTCGGGAATTGTTGAGCAGGAAACCTCTTTTATCGGAGTATCCGATAATAAAAATTCATCGAAAGTATCATCGGCATCAAGAGAATATTTAATATCACAATTTGAAATATTTTCGCCGTAATTTACATCAAAAAACTCCTCGCTGCCATCTTTATAACAAAGCTTATATTTACCCATATGGTATTTATCATACTCGATAAAAACGCCATCAACAAACACAGTAAAAGGAATATAAAAATCAGTAGTATGAACAACTGTGATATGAGACTTTTTCCCTTTTTTATAAAACTGCGGTTTAAAAAACATGTAATATCTCCTATCAGTCTTATTTAATAAAAAAAGGTGTCATATGACACCTTTTTATTCAACGATAAAATCTTTGATTTCTGCCATAAACTCTTCACCATTATCGGTATGTGCTTCAAGCTTTATGGGTTTAGATAAATCAAGGCTGAAGATACCCATAATGGATTTTGCATCAACTGCATATCTTCCTGAAATTAAATCAACATCAAAATCGCATTTGCAAACTGTATTTACAAATACCTTCACGTCGTTAATTGTGTTAAGCATAATGTTACAAGTTTTCATAATAATAACCTCCAAAACATAAAAAAATTAGCATAATTACTATATTTACAATATAACAGTTATAAAAGTTTTAGTCAACTGTTTATTGTAAATTTTTTTCAAATCTATTATAATGTAAGTAGTGGACTTTTATACACAGGGAAGGAGTATAATATGAAGATTGCTTTTGCGACTTTGGGTTGTAAGGTAAATCAGTATGAAACTGAAAATCTTATTGAACTTTTTCTGAGAGACCAGTTTGATGTCGTTGATGCAGATGAAGAAGCAGATGTGTATGTTATAAACTCCTGCACCGTTACCTCAACAGGTGACAAAAAAACATTAAAAATTATAAGAAAACTCAAAAAGCAAAATCCCAATGCTAAAATCGCCCTGACAGGTTGTTTGCCTCAGGCGTTTCCTGATGAGGCAAAACTTATAAAAGAAGCCGATATTATAATGGGAAACAGTAACCGCAAAAAACTTTTAGATGCGGTGAAAGAAGTTCTTGTGACGAATGAACGGATTGTGGATATAACTCCACATAAAAGAAAAGAGGCTTTTGAGAAAATGTCAGTAATGGCATTGAGAGGCAGAACACGTGCTTTTGTAAAAATTGAAGATGGTTGCGAAAGATATTGTTCTTATTGTATTATTCCTAAAGCGAGAGGGTTTGTGCGGTCAAAAACACTTGAAGATATTAAAACTGAACTGGAAGCACTTGCTGAAAATGGTTATAAGGAAGTAGTTTTAGTCGGAATAAATCTTTCATCTTACGGAAAAGATCTGGGACTGCGACTTATAGATGCTGTAAGGAAGGCATGTGAAGTAGAAAAAATTGAACGCATACGTTTGGGAAGTCTTGAACCTGAACTTTTATCAGATGATGATTTAAAGGAAATGTCAAATTTTTCTAAGTTCTGTCCGCAGTTTCATTTAGCACTTCAAAGTGGTTGCGATAAGACTTTGAAGGCTATGAATCGCCATTATGATTGTGAAGAATTTTTAAGAATTGTCAATAAGATAAGAGACGTTTTTGAAAACCCCTCAATAACGACTGATATTATGGTTGGTTTTCCCGGTGAAACCGAAGAAGATTTTAATGAATCTTTAAGGTTTGCTGAAAAAATAAAATTTGCAAAAGCACACATTTTTGCATACTCGCCCAGAGAAGGCACGGTTGCTGCTAAAAAAGTGCAGATCCCTGAATCTGAGAAAGAGAAAAGAAGTCGTAAGATGATAGAAACTGTCCAAAATATAAGACTTGAATTTTTAAAAACTCAGGTTGGCAAAATTCAAAAAGTTTTGCTTGAAACAACAAAAGATAATTTTGGTTATGAGGGCTTTACTGAAAATTATACGCCTGTTTCGGTAGATTGCTCTGATGAGTATTGTGGACAAATTATTAATGTAAAGATTATCGGTATAGAGGGAGACCGCTGTATCGGAGAAATAACGGAGGTTTAAATATGTCAGTATTCAGAATTTATGTTGAGAAAAAACCCGAATTTGCAGTAGAGGCAAAATCTGTGCTCAGAGATATTAAAAGTTCTTTGGGAATTGATTTAAAGGGCCTTAGATTTTTTAACCGCTACGATGTAGAAGGAATTGATGAAAAAACATTTAAAACTGCTTCAAAAACTATCTTTTCAGAGCCTGCTGTCGATATGATTTTTGAGAAACTTCCCGAAACTTCTAAAGATAATCATATTTTAGCTATAGAATATTTACCGGGCCAGTTTGACCAGAGAGCAGATTCCTGCGAACAATGTATCCAGATTATGACTCAGGGTGAACGTCCGAGGGTAAAAAATGCCCGTATCTATCTTATGGAAGGAATTATTTCAGATGAAGATATCGAGCATATCAAAAACCATCTTATAAATCCCGTTGAAGCAAGAGAGGCAAGTCTTGAAGAATTCAGTACTCTCAAAACTGAGTATGAAATCCCCACTGAAGTAGAAACCTTAAACAGATTTACAACCCTTAATGAAAATGATTTAGCAGAATTTATAAAAAAATATGGATTAGCCATGGACCTTGACGACATTAAATTCTGTCAGGCTTATTTTAAAGATACTGAAAAAAGAGACCCCACTATTACTGAGATCCGTATGATTGATACATATTGGTCTGACCATTGCAGACACACTACTTTCTCTACTATTATAGATGATGTCATTGTTGACAATAAACCGGTTAAGGAAAGCTTTGAAAAATATATCGGAATCAGAAATGAACTTTATGTTGGAAAAAACAAACCTCTTACCTTAATGGATTTAGCTACAATTGCCGCTAAAAAACTCAAAAAGGACGGAATTTTAAAAGACCTCGATGAGAGTGAAGAAATCAACGCTTGTTCAGTAAAAATTGACGTTGATGTTGATGGAAACAAAGAAAAATGGCTTCTTATGTTTAAAAACGAAACCCATAACCACCCTACAGAGATAGAGCCTTTTGGTGGTGCAGCTACCTGCCTTGGCGGTGCAATAAGAGACCCGCTTTCAGGTCGTTCCTACGTTTATCAGGCAATGCGCGTTACAGGTGCTGCTGATCCTACTGTTCCAAGAAAAGATACTTTAAAAGGAAAACTTCCCCAGAAAAAGATTGTTACTACTGCTGCTCATGGATATAGTTCATACGGAAATCAGATAGGCCTCGCAACGGGTGAGGTAACAGAGCTTTATCACCCCAATTATGTTGCAAAACGTATGGAAATCGGTGCTGTTATAGGTGCTACACCCGCTGCAAATGTTATCAGAGAAGTTCCTTCTCCCGGAGATATAATTATTCTCTTAGGAGGACGCACAGGACGCGATGGCTGTGGCGGTGCTACAGGTTCCTCAAAATCACATACCCTTGAGTCTTTGGAAAGCTGCGGTGCAGAAGTGCAAAAGGGTAACCCGCCTATTGAAAGAAAAATTTCCCGTATGTTCAGAAATCCGAAAGTTACCCGTATGATTCGTCGTTGTAACGATTTTGGTGCAGGCGGTGTAAGTGTTGCTATCGGTGAACTTGCTGACGGCCTTAAGATAAATTTAGATGCTGTTCCTAAAAAATATGACGGTCTGGATGGTACAGAACTTGCAATTTCCGAATCTCAGGAACGTATGGCTGTAGTTGTTGCAGCTGAAAACGTAAAAGAATTTATAAAGCTTGCCCATACTGAAAACTTAGAGGCTACAATTGTTGCAACTGTTACAGAAGAACCAAGACTCCGTATGGATTGGAACGGTAATGAAATCGTTAACCTTTCCCGCGAATTTTTAAATTCAAATGGTGCCGAAAAACATACTTCTATAAAAATTGAAGTAGGTGATATTACTCCTGTCAATAATCTTAAGAATACAAAAGAAGATTGGCTCAAACACCTTAATAACCTTAACATCTGCTCACAAAAAGGTCTTGTTGAGATGTTTGACAGTTCAATCGGAGCAGGTACTGTAACAATGCCATATGGTGGAAAACATCAGATGACCAAAACTCAGGCTATGACTGCAAAAATTCCTGTTTTAGAAGGAGAAACTACCACCTGTTCTGTTATGGGTTGGGGATATAATCCTTATATTTCTGAGCAAAACCCTTACATCGGGGCAATAAATGCTGTTGTGGAATCTGTTTCCAAAATAGTTGCTGTTGGTGGAAGTCACAAACAATGCTGGCTCACATTCCAAGAATACTTCGAGCGTACAAACAACGATCCCTCACGTTGGGGCAAACCATTAAGTGCACTTTTAGGTGGATTTGAAGCACAATTACAACTCGGAATCGGTGCTATCGGCGGTAAAGACTCTATGTCAGGTACATTTGAAGATATAGATGTACCACCAACCTTAGTCTCCTTTGCTGTTTCTGTAGCTGATTCTAAGAAAGTTGTTTCCCCCGAATTTAAAGGCTATGGAAATCCTGTTGCTTTAATTTTACCAAAATACAATGCTGATAATACACCTGATTTTGAAAGTGTCAAAGAAGTTTTTGCAAAAGTCGAAAAACTTATCAGCGAAGAAAAGGCACTTGCTGTTTGGACTTTAGGTTTCGGCGGTATTGCTGAAGGTATCGCAAAAATGGCCTTTGGTAATAAAATGGGATTTAAATTCACCCGTGAACTTGGTGATGAATTGATGTTTAATCCCGTTTATGGCGGATTTATTATAGAACTTAAAAATGGTTTTGAAAATGAATTTGATATTATCGGTATGACCGATAAAGAACCTGTTATCAAACTTATTAATAACACTTCTGTTTTAATTGACGAATTGCAAAATTCTTATGAAGAAAAGCTTGAAAAGGTTTTCCGCTCTAATATTGAAACCTCTGACGAAAGAATTGAAACCTATAATTATGAATCTAAAGAAAGATTATCCCCTGCAATTAAAGTAGCTTCTCCAAGAGTATTAATTCCTGTTTTCCCCGGTACAAACTGTGAATATGACACAAAGCGTGCATTTGAAAAAGCAGGTGCAATTGCTGATGTATTTATTGTTAAAAATCTTTCAAGTAAAGACATTGAAGAATCTGTAAATGAATTTGCAAAGAAAATTGAAGAGTCTCAGATCATTATGATCCCAGGTGGATTCTCAGGTGGTGATGAGCCTGATGGTTCAGGTAAATTTATAACTGCATTCTTCAGAAATCCACGTATCAAAGACGGCGTTCATAATTTACTTAAAAACCGTGACGGATTGATGCTCGGTATCTGTAATGGGTTCCAGGCACTTATTAAATTAGGTCTTGTTCCTTACGGCGAAATTGTCGAAATGCAGGATAATTCTCCTACCCTGACATTCAACTCAATAGGCAGACATCAATCAATGATGGTCACAACAAGAATTGCTTCCAACAAATCTCCCTGGCTTTATAATACTAATGTCGGAGATTATCACGTTGTTCCTATTTCTCACGGAGAAGGAAGGTTTATTGCGACCAAAGAAGAAATTGAAAAACTTGCTGAAAACGGACAGATTGCAACTCAATATGTAAATCTTGACGGAGAACCTACTTATAACATCAGATTCAACCCCAATGAATCTATGATGGCAATTGAAGGTATAACCTCTCCCGACGGACGAGTTTTAGGTAAAATGGCACACAGTGAGCGTATCGGAAATGATATTGCAAAAAATATCATAGGAAACAAAGACCAAATGATATTCAAAAGCGGTGTGGAATATTTCAAATAATATTAAAGCCGACACTTTAAGTGTCGGCTTTTTTCTGTTTATAAAACAGAGCACACAAAAAACTGCAAACGCTTATTTTATAAATCTTTTGTGCAATAATATTGTTACTTTTATTTCAAAAAATATAAAAGGAAATTTTTAGAGATAAAATTATATTCATCAATAAATCGATTGACTCACCAACTCTGCCTTATAAGCATCTAAAACTGCGTCTTCAAAATTATGTCTTGCTGACGGGGAAATCGGGTGAGCAATATCCCTGAAAACACCATTAACCTCTTTTCTGCTTGGCATCGCCACAAACAATCTCTCCGGCCCTTCAATAACTTTAATGTCATGAATGGCAAGTTCATTATCTACCGTAACCGAAACAATTGCACGCAATCGTCCCTCATTTAAAAGTTTTCTCACCTTAATGTCTGTAATGTTCATATTTCCGCCTTTCCGGTCTTAAAGTGGACCTTTAATTTTTACAATTAAAGTTTAGGCACTTTTTATTTTATTATACAAAATCTTAATTTTTATTTGCTTGATATTTTTCTCCTTTTATGTTATGCTGAAACTATAATAATTTTGGAGGATTTTTAAATGGATGTTTTTGTAGAGCAGATGGTTAAAAGACGTATGACCGGTAAAGACCTTTTTTTAGTTTTTGCTTGTCTTATTTTAGCTGTGCTGATTTTTATTTTTTCAGTATTTTTTATGCCTATTGTTTTAGGTGAACTTGCGTTTTTAGGTGCGATTGTCGGAGTAGGGGTTATTTATGCCGCTTACTTCCTTATAACCAATATGAATGTCGAATATGAATACATCATTACAAATGGTGAAATTGATATTGACAAAATTATCGGTAAAAGAAAACGCAAACGCCTTGTTACCGCAAATATAAGAACATTTGAAGATTTTGGCCTTTATAAGCAGGAGGAACACTCCGGCAATAATTATACAAATCGTATTTTTTCTGCTGAAAGTACTTATAGTGAAAATTATTACGCTGTTTTCACTCACGCGAAATTCGGAAAGGTTTTGCTTGTTTTTACTCCCGATGAACGCACTGTTGAAGCATTAAAAAAATATATACCCGTTAAAATACTTAATAAAGAAACTTTTTAAGAATTTCCCTCGCAAAATGGCATATCATTTTGCGAGGTTTTTTAAAATAAAAGGAGGTTGATTTTAATGAGAATACTGACTTCATCTGCAATGAAAATTGCTGAAAGTATCGCTGTCGAAAAGGGAAGTTCTTATTCTGAACTTATGGAACGTGCAGGAAAAGGAGCATCAGAATTAATAGAAAAAATCTGCGATGTTTCCGGCAAAAAAATAACTATCCTTTGTGGAAAAGGCAATAACGCAGGAGACGGACTGGTAGCAGGAAGATATTTATCAGAATCAGGTGCAAAAATAACTGTAATTTTTGCTATGGGAAATGAATTATCGCCTCTTGCCCACGCAAATCTCGTTGAACTTAAAAAATACAATTCTCATTTTCTTGATTCACAAACTCCTATTAAAGACTGTTTTGATGCATTACAAAACAGCGACATCTTAATTGATGCGGTTTTTGGCACAGGCTTTAACGGAAATTTGCCCGAATATGTCACAGAATTATTTAAATTCGCTAATAGCTGTCGTGCAATTAAAATCTCATTGGATATTCCGTCCGGTATTGACTGTGATACAGGTTTTTATGATGAAAACTCATTTAAAGCTGATTATACATACACCTTCGCGACCTTAAAACCTGCCCACATTTTAAAATCATCATCTTCTCTCTGCGGAAAAATAAAAATTGTTGATATTAAAATCAATGAAACTGATATTTCTGCAATTCCCGACAATATCACTCTCTTAAACAAAGAAATTATATCAGATTGTATCCCAAAAAGAAAAGATGACAGCAATAAAGGCGATTACGGCAGACTTTTAAATATTGGTGCATCTGTAAATATGACAGGAGCCATTATTTTATCCTCATTAGCTGCTTTGCGTTTGGGAGTAGGGCTTGTTAAAATTGCGGCACCACAACCCACAATCCCTGTATTTGCTGCAAAAATCCCCGAATGCATTTATTCACCAATGCCCACTAATAATGTAGGGGCTATTTCGTTAGACGGATTGGACCAATTACATCTGGAGATGCATTGGGCAAACACCATTCTCATCGGTTGCGGACTTTCTATTTGCGATGACACAAAATTAATCGTCGAAGATATTATACAAAATTTTAAAGGTCCTATGGTCATTGATGCCGACGGACTTAATTGTATTGCTGACAACCCCTCTGTTTTAACAAAAGCATCTGCACCAATCATAGTAACTCCTCATATAAAAGAAATGTCCCGTCTCACAGGACTGTCTATTGAAATTATTAAAAAACGTCGATTTGATGTAGCGGTGCAATTTGCTGAAAAATACAATGTAACCGTTATATTAAAAGACAGTAACACTGTTATAGCTACACCTAAAAGAGAAATATTTATAAATCAAAACGGAAATTCAGGACTTGCAAAAGGCGGAAGTGGTGACGTTTTAGCCGGAATGGTAGCTTCATTTTTATCTCAGGGAGCTTCACCCTCATCTGCAGCAGTTTCGGGAGTTTATCTGCATGCAGAAGCAGGAGACATCACAGCTAAAGCCTTAACTCCATATGCAATGCTTCCGAGTGATGTAATTGATTCTATACCTTTTTCATTAAAACAAATTTTATAGCATAAAAAATCTCTTCTTATCATACAGTATTCTAAAAACTGTATGATAAGGAGATTTTTATGAGAAAAATTATAATAATTTTATCCATAATCCCTCTGCTCATAACGGGCTGTTCCTTTAATAAATCAGAAAATATTTCTAAAAACGAAGCAAAAAAAATAGCTGATTCATTAAATAAAGGATTTTCAACAGAAGTAAATATAAAAAATAAAAACCTTGAAGTAGTAGCTGATATCAATCGGTCAGAAACCAAAAGCACCACTATAAAAATCAAAAACCCGAAAAGCCTTTCAGGTCTTACGTTTTTATTTAATGGCAGTGATGTAGAGGTTACTTTTTTAGGTTTTTCTCTTTCGTTAAACAACGATTCCGTTTTAAATCAAGCGGTTGCAAAAACAATAATTTCAGCCCTTAATAAAGCTTCTACCCCTTATGGTGTTTCCTTTTCAAAAGAAAAAAATGCCATTGTGGCAAAAGGAGAAACCGAATCGGGCGATTTTCTGTTAAAATTAAACCGGGATGATTATTCTCTTTTGTCCCTTTCCATTGACAGTTTGGATTTAGAATGTAAATTTAATAATACTTAAATTTAAGGCTATGTTATTTTGATGATAAAATAACATAGCTTTAATTTTTAAATGTTACATACTATAAAATATAACTTTTTAATAAAAATAATACTTTTTCTTTATTATTTATAAGATATTTGTTTTTAATTTGTTTGCAATTTAAATTGTGAATATGATATAATTATTATACTAATTCAAAATTTGAAACCTCGCTTAAACAAAGAAAGGAGCTATTAATTATGACATTAGGAAAAATTTTAGTAGTAGATGACGATAAAAATATCTGTGAGCTTTTAAGGCTCTATCTTGAAAAAGAAGGTTACAGCGTTATTCTCGCACATGACGGTGAGGAAGCTTTGCTTAAATTTGATACTCTGAATCCCGAACTTGTTTTACTGGACATAATGCTTCCGGGATTAGATGGTTGGCAGGTTTGTCGTGAAATCCGCAAAAAAAGCCAGACTCCTATCATCATGCTCACCGCAAAAGGGGAAACCTTTGACAAGGTTTTAGGTCTTGAGCTCGGTGCCGATGATTATGTCGTAAAACCTTTCGATACTAAAGAAATCATTGCAAGAATCAAAGCTGTTTTAAGAAGAATCGGAAGAAACACTCAACCGAATGCTACTAAAGAAGTAACTTTCGATAAACTGATAGTTAATATGACCCGTTATGAATTAAAAGTTGACGGAAAAATCGTTGACACTCCTCCTAAAGAATTGGAGCTTCTTTTCCATTTAGCATCTAATCCCAACCGTGTTTATACCCGTGACCAGCTTTTGGACGAAGTATGGGGATTTGAATATTATGGCGATTCCAGAACTATCGACGTACACGTTAAGCGTTTAAGAGAAAAACTGGAAGGTGTTTCTGATAAATGGTCTTTAAAAACTGTATGGGGTGTCGGATATAAATTCGAAGTGGTTGACTTATTATAAAACACCATCTTATATAAGTAATATTTCTGTTATTTAAAAGGAACATTATCTATGAAAAAAAATATATTCCGCAAATATTTCTCTTTCTGCGCTATAGTGCTGTTATCTTCAACTATAGTTTTAGGTTCACTTTTTATGATTTTCGCAAGTAAATATTTTTATTCTGATAAAGCAGCTCTTTTGCAGAAAAATATAGATATTGCGCGGCAAATCGTCTTAAACACTTATGAAGTAAATGTAACAAATGACAATATAATAAGACTCGATTCAGACATTATAAAAAGCAGCTTTTCTATTTTTGCAAAAGCTACAGATTCAATAATTTTTCTCACAGATTTAGACGGCAATACCGTTATTTGCACAGAAACATCCACTTGTTCACATAAGGTTTTCCAGGTACCGGAAAATATCAGAAGAAGAATTATCAATCAGGAAGTTTTTTTCGAAAACGGAAAATTAGGCGGTAATATCTACAAAACCCCTCAATACACTCTTGCAAAACCCATGAGACTTGAAAACGGAAAACATATCGGTTATTTATTTATTTCCACCTCATCTGAAGGTCTTCATGCTTTCATAAGAGAAATCACAAGAATTTTCATCTACTGTTCTTTCATAGTATTAATACTGGCTTTTATTATTTCATATTTTGTCACTTTAAAAATAGTACGCCCGTTAAGAGAGATGTCAGTAGCTGCAAGGAAATTTGCAAAAGGAGATTTTTCTGTTCAGGTTTCCGTTTCAACAGACGACGAGATAGGAGAACTTGCAAAATCCTTTAATAATATGGCAAAATCCCTCTCGGTGCAGGAAACTTTACGCAGAAGCTTTATCGCAAATATTTCACACGAGCTTAAAACTCCTATGACTTCTATCGGTGGATTTATTGACGGAATATTAGATGGTACAATTCCAAAAGAGGAACACAGTAAATATTTAAGAATCGTATCAGAAGAAATTAAGCGTCTTTCCCGACTTGTAAGAAGTATGCTCAATCTTTCAAGAATTGAAGCAGGAGAACTTAAAATTCAAACCACACAATTCAATATCATTGAAACTGTTTGTCAGATTGTTTTCAGTTTTGAAAAGCAAATAGACGACAAAAGGCTTGACGTCAGAGGTTTGGACAGCGAAAAGGTCATCGTTGAAGCCGATCCTGATCTCATTCACCAGGTTCTTTACAATTTAATTGAAAATGCTGTAAAATTCGTAAAAGAAGACGGTTTTCTTGAATTTAATTTTTCTGTGGAAGGCAACAAAACCTTTATAGAAATTAAAAACAGCGGCGAAGGTCTTTCAAAAGAAGAACTTTCACGGGTTTTTGACAGATTCTATAAAACGGATAAATCAAGAGGCATTGATAAAAATGGTGTAGGATTAGGGCTTTATATTGTCCGTTCAATAGTTAATCTTCATGGTGGAGATATAACTGTAGATAGTGTTAAAGGTGAATATACTTCCTTTACATTCTCTGTTCCTGCCGCAAAAGTAAAAAACATTTCCCTCATTAAAGGAAAATCCAATAAAGAATCCTAATTTTTTTATAAAACTTAAATTAAAAATTCATATTTTCAGGATAAAATATAATTATCTAAAAGGAGGAAAACTTATGGACGAAAATAAAAACTACGAAAACTTCTCTGAAAATAACAGCCAATGGTCTTTAGAAAACTATGATTTATCCCCTCAAAAAACCAAAAAAGAAAAAAATGGTAAGAAACTTAAAATTTTCTCAATAATTATTACCATATTATTTGTAATTACTGCAGCTTCTTTTGCAGGTTTTATCCTCTATCAGAATAAGGCTGACTCTCCTTTAACAGAGGTATCAGAGGAATCTGCTGAACATTCAGATCTCAACATTTCACTTAATAACCGTCCTTCTCCCGAAGACGCAGAATATAAAGACGGAGTCCTTTCAACTGAAGAAATTTCCGCCAGAGTGCGTCCCTCGGTTGTTGGTGTTGTAACATATGACTTTGGTGCTACACTCACAGCCACAGGTGCTGGTAGCGGAATAATTATGAGTGATGACGGATATATACTCACGAATGCACATGTTGTAAGTGGTGCTAATGGAATCCTCGTTGTATTAAGTAACGAAGAAGAACATGAAGCGACTCTCGTAGGAATTGACGAAAAAACAGACATTGCCGTTTTAAAAATAGAAGCTACTGATCTTGTTAAAGCTACATTCGGTAACTCAGATGAGTTAGTTGTAGGAGAAAGAATAATTGCTATAGGGAATCCAACAGGCCTTAATTTAGCAGGGAGTACAACTCAAGGTATAGTTTCAGGATTACAGAGAACCATTACTTTAGAATCAAATAACGGAACTATCTCCATGGAAGTAATTCAGGTTGACGCTGCAATAAACCCAGGTAATTCAGGCGGTGCACTCATAAACAAATACGGACAGGTCGTTGGAATAAACTCTTCAAAACTTGCTTCTACACAGATAGAAGGTATTGGCTTTGCAATTCCCATAAATACTGCAAAACCAATAATCGACGACTTAATCTCTTACGGATATGTAAAAGGACGAGTAAGACTTGGAATCAGCTATTCTCCTATCAGCGATGTAGTAGGTGCTATGTCAGGATACACTCCCGGTCTTTTAATCCGCGATATTGACCAGACTGCAGATGTTTATAAAAAAGGCTTAAGAATCGGTGATGTCATCACAAAAATTGACGGTAAAGATGTCCGTTCCACCGAGGACACCCAACAAGCACTCGAAGGAAAAAATCCCGGTGACACAGTAAAACTTTCTGTTTTCCGCACAAGTGTAACCGGCAAAACCTCAAGCTTTACTGCTGAAGTTTTGCTGAGTGAGGATAAAGGCAGTCTGTCAAATCAGACACAGGAAACTGAACCTCAGCAAAATCAAACCGTTCCTTTTGATTTCTTTGATTTTTTACGTTAAAAGAATAATATAATAAAGAGAGTGTTTAAAACAAAAAGTTTTTAAACACTCTTTTTTATTAAAACTGTTCTTATTTTAATAATTTTATGATATACTTATTTACAATAAGTATTAGGAGGATAATTATGCATTTTAAAGAAGTTGATGTAAATTCACTCTCATTTAACCCTTTTAGTCTTATAGGAAAAGACTGGGCTCTTTTAACAGCAGGAGATTTGGATAATTTCAATACTATGACAATAAGCTGGGGAAATATGGGTGTTATGTGGAGAAAAAATATTGTCACCACATATGTACGCCCCAACAGATACACACATGATTTTATGGAAAACAACGATTATTTCACTTTAAGCTTCTTCGATGAAGATATGAAAGAAGCTCTTACCTTTTGCGGAAAAAATTCAGGAAGAGATGTAGATAAAATATCAAAAACCGGTCTAAAACCGATTTCTGAAAACAGTTTCACTTTTTTTGAGCAAGCAAAACTTGTCATTCTCTGCAAAAAAATTTATCGCGATTCTATCCGTCCGGAAGGTTTTTTGGCAGACTATATCAAGGATAACTATAATGACGATTACCATGATGTTTATATGGGAGAAATTTTAAAGGTGTTTATTAAAGAATGAGGAAATTTACCTATACAGTTTCTGAAGAAAATAACAATTTACAACTCCAGACATATCTCAGAAAAGTGCACGGCTACTCAAAAAGACTCATAACCGAATTAAAGCACGGTGGAATATCAGTAAATAAAAAACATCTGCGGATGGTAGATTATGTAAAAACCGGTGACATTATTGAAATCGAGTTTTCGGATAAAGAAATAAAACTCATACCCAATCCCGATTTAAAGGTAAAAATACTATATGAAGATGACGATTTGATTGTTTTTGATAAACCCTTTAATATGCCCGTGCATCCTTCTGCACTTTATTATAACGATACTTTGGGAAATTATTTTGCCGCATTATTTGAAAATGAAGGAATAATATTCCGTCCGTTAAATCGTCTTGACAGGGACACCACAGGAATATGCATCTCAGCAAAAAACACTCTTGCCGCATCAAAAATTACAAAAACTCTTAAAAAAGAATATTTTGCAATTGTACAAGGACATTTAGAAAAAGAAAGCGGCACTTTAAATTTTCCTATTATAAGAGTACCCGGTTCTATAATAAGCAGAAAAGTTCACCCCGATGGTCAGACTGCCATTACTCACTACAAACTTATTAAGCAATTTCCAAAAAGGGCATTGATTTCTGTAAACCTTGAAACGGGACGCACCCACCAGATAAGAGTGCATTTTTCTCATATAGGTCATCCTCTTGAAGGTGATACCCTCTATGGCGGACGAAAAGACTTCATATCACGACACGCTCTTCATTGCGGGCGAATTACCTTCACGCATCCTCAGGATAACAGAATAATTGATATATCTTCTCCTTTACCTGATGATATGGAAAAATTATTAAAAGCGTTTTGAAAAAGGGCATAAGCCCTATTCAAAACGCTTTTTTTCTCTCAGACATTTAAAAAAATCCGTCAATAATTTCTGACATTCTTCTTCACAAAGTCCACCTTCTACTATTGGACTATGATTAAAGGGAAGTGAAAATAAATCTGTAATACTTTTGTGGCACCCTGCCTTTAAATCACTCGCTCCATAAACTACTCTTTTTATTCTTGAATTTATAATTGCTCCTGCACACATCGGACAAGGTTCCAATGTCACATAAAGTGTTGCTTTATGTAGCCGCCAGCCATTAAGTTTTTTACAAGCTTCGTCTATCGCAAGACACTCTGCATGAAAAAGGGCATTTTTGCCATTCTCTCTTTTATTATAGCTTTTAGCTATTACTTCATCTTCCCATAAAAGCACAGCACCTACAGGAGTTTCCCCCTCTTTGTAAGCTTTTTTTGCTTGTTCTATTGCAAGTTTCATAAAATAAACATCTTTTTCAGAAAAAGGCATACTTCTCCCTCCTACAATTTTATTTTACCATATTTTTTTATAATAAGCTATTTATTTATAAAATTTCCTTTACTATCTTCTGAAAAAATACTATACTAAATATATAATATTTTATAAAGAAAGGGAAAAAAGATGGCAGATAAAGAAAATTTACGTTATCTTGAGCTTTTAGCTTCAAAATATCCTACCATAAAATCAGCGGCAGCCGAAATAATAAAACTTGAGGCTATTATGAATCTTCCCAAAGGCACCGAACATTTTATGTCTGACCTTCACGGTGAATATGAAGCTTTTTTGCATATTTTAAATAACGCATCAGGCGTAATAAAAGAAAAAGTCGATATTCTTTATAAAGATACTCTTTCTGTAGATGAAAGAGCTGTTTTGGCAACTATTATCTACTATACCGAAGCGAAACTGGAAGAAATAAAAGAAACTGTCACAGATCTTGAAAACTGGTATAAAATCACTCTTAAAAGAGTTTTAAGTATCTGCCGACTTATATCTTCAAAATATACCGAAGATAAAGTGCGAAAAGCTTTACCAAAAGATTTTGCCGATATAATTGATGAGCTTTTACACACTGATCACGACGATTTAAATAAAGACAATTATTTTGAAAATATTATTTCTTCCATTATTGAAGTGGGAGAGGCAGATGAATTTTTAATTGCAGTTTCAAACACCATAAAATATTTAGCAGTTGACCGTCTTCATATTGTCGGTGATATTTTTGACCGTGGTCCGCGTGCCGATATTATAATGGATTCCCTCATAAATCACCACTCTGTAGATGTGCAGTGGGGAAATCATGATATTTTATGGATGGGTGCTGCATCAGGAAGTCGCACTTGTATTGCCAACGTTCTCAATAATTCTATGAGTTACAGCAATCTGGAAGTAATTGAAACCGGATATGGTATAAACCTTCGTCCACTCGCTCTTTTTGCAAATGAGATGTATCAAAATGTCAGCACTGAATGTTTTTATCCAAAAATAAGTGATAAAGACAACTATAACCCAAAAAATGTTTTATTAATATCCCGTATGCATAAAGCAATAGCAATTATACTTTTCAAACTGGAAGGTCAGATTATTTTAAGAAATCCCGCATTTAATATGAATGACCGACTCCTTTTAGACAAGATAGATTACAGCAAAAAAGAAATTACTATCTGTAATAAAACATACAAATTATCCGATACGGAATTTCCAACAATTAACCCCGAAAACCCATATGAGCTTACAAAAGAAGAGGCCGAGCTTATGGAACAGTTAAGTTTCTCCTTTAAGCAAAGTGAAAAGCTTCAACGTCACACAAAGTTCCTTTATTCAAAAGGAGGACTCTACTCCTGCCAGAATAACAATCTGCTTTTCCATGGTTGTATTCCTTTAAATGAAGATGGCTCTTTTATGTCGTTTAAAGCAAACGGACAGTCTTTATCAGGGAAACAATTTCTTGATTATGCGGAAACCATGGCACGTCAAGGATATTATGGTAAATCAGGCAGTAAAGAACGTCAGCTCGGAAAAGATTTTCTATGGTTTTTATGGTGCGGAAAAAATTCTCCGCTTTTCGGAAGAGAAAAAATGACGACCTTTGAAAGGCTTTTAATAAAAGACTCTTCTTCTCATACAGAAACCAAGAATCCGTATTACACTTATTATAACAATGAAGAACATTGCTTGAAAATTCTCAGAGAATTTAATCTTGGCGGACTTTATTCGCATATTATAAACGGACATATCCCGGTAAAAACCAAAGACGGTGAACTGCCCGTAAAGGCAAACGGAAAGCTTATTGTAATTGACGGAGGATTCTGTAAAGCTTACCAGCCTACTACAGGAATTGCGGGATACACTCTGATTTACAGTTCTTACGGAATGAGAATTTCTGCTCATGAACCTTTTATAGGTACTGCCAACGCAATTAAAACTAACAAAGACATTTTATCAACTGCCGTTATATTTGAAACCGCTGAAAACAGAATTAAAATAGCAGACACTGACGACGGCAAAAAAATAAAAGATAAAATCGAAAACTTAAAAGAGCTTTTGAAAGCTTATCAAAAGGGTATATTAAAACAACAGCATAATTAAAAAAAATCGACATACTAAAGTATGTCGATTTTTTTTATAAATATTTAATTCTTCTTTTATAAAGGCGTATATAAAGATATATACTGACTATAAAAGAAACAATTTCTGCAATAGGGAAAGCATACCAAACATAAATAAGTCCAAAAAAAGAAAAGAAATAAGCTATCGGTAAAATCAAAATAAGCTGTCTTAAAAGAGAAACAATAAGACTGTTTATACCCATTCCGACTGCCTGAAATAATGTTGAAAAAGTAATTCCTAAAGCTGCAGGAATAAAACAGAGGCTTATAATTCTTAAAGCCGGAACTCCGTTTGTAAACATCTCTTCATTTGCCTTAAAAATTCCCATAAGCCAATAAGTTTTAAGCCAGAAAAGTGTCGTTCCAAGTGCCATAATTATAATTGCTATGACTGCGCCTTTTTTCAATGCATCAAGAAGTCTTTTTTTATTTTTAGCCCCATAATTATACCCCATTATAGGCATAAGTCCCTGAGTAAGCCCAAATACCGGCATAAAAACAAAGGATTGAAGTTTATTATAAACCCCCAAAATAGTAACTCCGACATCTGATATTGTACCTAAAATAGCATTTAATCCCATTATCAGAACAGAACTTATTGACTGCATAATAATTGAGGGAAAACCAACAGTATAAATATCTTTTATAGTCTTTAATCTGAATTTAAAACTCTTAAAGCTTATATGAACAGAGTGTTTACCGAATACCATTACAAAAACTAAAAAAATCATCGCTAAAATTTGCCCAACAACCGTTGCAATAGCTGCACCTGCAACTCCCATTGCAGGTACACCCCATAATCCAAAAATGAATACAGGGTCCAGTATGATGTTACTGATTGCACCTATAAGCTGTGCTGCCATGGGCACAATCATATTACCGGTTGCCTGTAACGTTTTTTCCATTGAAATCTGCAAAAAAGACCCAAAAGAAAATATACACGCTATTGACAAATATTGTTTACCCATATCTATAATAACTTGATTATCCGTAAATGCCTTAAAGAAAGACTCAGAGAAAAATAACCCAAAAATTAAAAATAATCCCCAACTTAACACAGAAAGAATTATACCATGTGTAGCTGCATAATCTGCCTCTTTTTGATTTCCTTCTCCTAAACGTCTTGAAACAAGTGAACCTACTCCGACTCCGGTTCCCACCGCAACTGAAATCATCAGCATTTGTACAGGAAAAGCATATGAAACTGCATCTAATGCCTCTTTTGAATGCTGTGCGACAAAAATACTATCAACGATATTATAAAGTGCCTGTATAAGCATAGAAAACATCGCCGGCAAAGACATTGTAATAATAAGTCTGAGTATTGGTGTTGATTTCAGCTTATTTTCTTTTATTACTTCCATTTATATAAATCCCTTCTTTTATGTTACTTTTGTAATTATAAAGTATTATTAATTTTTTTACAAGTAATATAAAATTTTTCTACTTATAGCTCAACAACTAAATATCAGAGAAATATTTTTTATGCATTTTGTGAAATAAAAACAGAGTGTTTAAAAACAAAAAGCTTTCAAACACTCTGTTTTATCAGTTTTTAGTGATAATCTCCATAGGATCTATCCACTCGCCATCCTTTTTCATCGCTAAATGAAGATGAAAATCTTCCGTACTTTCTACAATAGAAGTATTTCCGACTTCTCCTATCACATCTCCAAGTTTTATTTCCTGACCTTTTTTGACCTTAACAGTATCCAGAAGTCCACAATAATAAGCAGTGACATCCGGATATTCCACCTCAACTGTAATACCCCATTTTGCATCATTTGTTATATCTTTTACAATTCCATCAAAACATGATTTTACGGGTGTACCTTCATTAGCTTTAATATCAATTCCGTCGTGAGTACGCCATTCTCCAAGCGTTTCGTTTTTTACAAGCTCTTTATTGCTGAAGGGATTTATTATTTCACCTGTCACAGGCATTATATATGCACCTTTTTTGTTATCCTGTAAAGTAATATTTTGTGACTCAGGTTGCGAATCTTCAGAGGCTTCCTCAATAATAACTCCGAGTTGATTCTTAGCAACCTCTTCTATTTCAGGAACGGACCAATCTGTTACATCCTGAATTTCAGGACGCAAATCTCTCTCATTTAATTTGTTTTCCATATTAAACACGGTAAAATACGCTGTCAGACCAACTGCTATTACACTGACAATAAGAGCAATATAAAATCCTTTTCCTATTTTTTGATTGCTATAATTTGATTTCTTCATATTTATATAACCTCCCAATTTTTATCGGTATTTTTTCTATTGAAAACAACAAATTATTTCTTTCGAATTTAGTTTTCACGAAAAATATTTTTTTATTCCACATAGTTCTAATTTAAAAACAGGATAATTTTGTAGTTATTGTTAATTTTTTTACAAAGTTTCATTTTTTTTATAAAAACCAATTGACTATTACCCTTAAAAGCAGTAAAATATTATATGTTATAAAATTATTTTGGAGGTAACTTAAATGAGTAGAGTAATGAATTTTAGTGCAGGACCTTCTATGCTGCCCGAAGCAGTTTTAAAAAGAGCAGCAGCAGAAATGCTCGACTACAACGGCAGTGGCCAATCCGTTATGGAAATGTCACACCGTTCAAAAGAATATCAGGCAATTATTGATGAGTGCGAATCCCTTCTCAGAGAAGTTATGAACATTCCCGATGACTATGCTGTATTATTCCTTCAGGGCGGAGCTTCTACACAATTCGCTATGCTTCCCCTTAACTTAGCAACAAAATCCGGAAGTGCTGATTTTGTTATCACAGGCCAGTGGGCTAAAAAAGCTTTTTCCGAATGTAAAAAATTAGCTAATGCACGTGAAGTTGCATCTTCAGCTGATAAAACTTTCTCTTACATTCCAAAGCTTGACCCGGCTACCTTTGACAAAAACGCAGACTATTTCCATATTTGTATGAATAATACAATTTACGGTACAAAATACGCTGAACTTCCCGATACAGGAAATGTTCCTTTGGTTGCTGATATAAGTTCTTGCGCTTTATCTGAACCTATTGATGTTTCAAAATTCGGTGTTTTATATGCCGGCGCACAGAAAAATATGGGACCTGCAGGTCTTACCGTTGTAATAATCCGCAAAGATTTAATCGGTGAAACAAGAGAAGGTACTCCCACAATGCTCGCTTACAGCACACATTCCGAAAACGGTTCAATGTATAACACTCCTCCCACATACGCTATTTATATCTGCAAACTCGTTTTGGAATGGATTAAAAATGATATCGGCGGTTTGGAAAAAATGAAAGAAATCAACGAAAGAAAAGCTAAAATCCTCTATGATTTCCTCGACAACTCCAAACTCTTCAAAGGTACAGTAGAAAAAGAATATCGTTCTCTTATGAATATTCCTTTTGTAACAGGCAATGAAGAATTAGACGCTAAATTCGTTAAAGAAGCTGTTGCTAATGGTTTCGTTAACCTCAAAGGTCATCGCAGCGTGGGTGGTATGAGAGCTTCTATTTATAATGCAATGCCCGAAGAAGGCGTTAAAGCTCTCGTTGAATTCATGAAAGACTTTGAAGCAAAAAACGCTTAATCCTTTTAAATAAATGAAAAGAGGCTTTTAATATGTTTAACATTAAAACATTAAATAAGATCTCTCCTCTTGGTATGGAAAAATTTAACCGCAATCTTTATACCTGGGGAGATGACATCGAAAATCCCGAAGCAATTTTAGTTCGTTCTGCTTCTATGCACGAAATGGAAATGCCCAAATCTCTTCTTGCTATTGCAAGAGCAGGTGCCGGTGTAAATAACATTCCCCTTGATACATGTGCAGAACAGGGAATAGTTGTTTTCAACACTCCCGGTGCTAACGCAAATGCAGTAAAAGAACTCGTTTTATTAGGCCTTTTGCTTTCTTCAAGAAAAGTTGCTCCTGCTATGGACTGGGTTAAAACCTTAAAAGGTCAGGGTGCTGAAGTAGGAAAATTGGTTGAAAAAGGTAAAAGCAACTTTGTAGGCCCTGAAATCAAAGGTAAAAAATTAGGCGTTATCGGTCTCGGTGCTATTGGTATTTTAGTTGCAAATGCCGCTGTAAGCTTAGGTATGACAGTTTATGGTTACGATCCTTATTTAAGCGTTGATGCCGCTTGGGGTATGCGTAACAGTGTTATCCACGCAACTTCTTTACGCGACATTTACGAAAATTGTGATTATATTTCTCTCCACGTTCCCTGCAACGCAGAAACAAAAGGTATGATCAACGCATCTTCAATCAGTATGATGAAAACAGGTGTAAGAATCCTTAATTTCGCTCGCGGTGAACTTGTAGCTGAAGAAGATATTTTAAATGCTTTAGATGAGAAAAAAGTTACTGTTTATGTTACAGATTTCCCAACCGATGCACAAATTGGTCACGCAGGTGTAGTTGCATTACCTCACTTGGGTGCTTCTACTCCCGAATCTGAAGACAACTGTGCAGAAATGGCAGCAGAAGAAATCATCAATTATCTTGAAAATGGTAATATCGTAAACTCTGTAAACTATCCAAATATAACTCTCCCCAAGAGTGGCGCTATGAGATTCTGTGTGCTTCATAAAAATGTAAGTGGGGCTTTGTCAAAGATTTCCACTATCTTCTCTGAAGCAGGAATCAACATTGAAAATATGATTAATGGTTCAAAGAAAGATTTTGCTTACACCATTTTAGATTTATCAGAAAAAACCGATTCTTCTTTTGCTGATAAATTAACTGCAGACCCCGATGTTATCAAAGTTCGCATTATTTAATCTTTTTAAAATAAAAAGCTGAAGGAAAAATTTCCTTCAGCTTTTTTTATTGATATTTTTTTATTATCTTTTTCATCTCTTCCCATTTTTCTTCCATATCTTTTACAAGCTTAAACTGTGTTCTGCAACGATCTAAGTTATGACCTTCTCTATGTATTTTAAAATAAACATCACCCTCGAGATAATCAGTCAAAAAGCGCATTCCACATTCAAAAGTCATAGTTTTTGCGCCTAACGGCAATGCCTCTATTTCTTTATTTGTTAATTTCCCATTACAACCTTCAAGGAACCCTTTTGCGTAAACATCAAAAAGCTCAAGATCACAAGAAATTTTGCTGAGATCTTTTTCATCTTCAGCACCTGTGCTTGCTCCAAATCTGATAGAATCGCCAAAATCATTCACCGCAAGTCCCGGCATAACAGTATCCAGATCTATGATGCAAATTCCTTTTCTTGTGGGTTTATCAAACATAATATTATTAAGTTTGGTATCATTATGTGTTACTCGCAGTGGAAGTTCACCTTTTTCAAAAAGAGTGATAAGTTCTTGTGCCAGTTCTTTTCTTTCCATAACAAAATCAATTTCACTCTTAACTTCACCTGCACGTCCCATTTTGTCCTCTTTTACAACCTGACAAAATCTTTCAAAACGCTTCTTAGTATCATGGAAATAAGGGATGGTTTCTGTAAGCTCATGAGCAGGAAAATCAGAAAGCATATTCTGAAAATGTCCGAAAGAATATGCACTCTCATAAAATTCCTGAGGAGAAGTAACCTTATCAAGACAAATTGTATCTTCTACAAACAAATAAATACGATAAAAACCTGTTTCATCGCTGTAAAAAGGCTTGTTATCCTTTGAAAAAACTACATTTATCGTTTCTCTTTCAGGATTTCCGCCCTCTTTTATAATTTTATCCTTCAAAAACGATGTGACTTTCAAAACATTTTCCATAACCTCATCGGGTTTTGTAAAAATATTAGTATTAAGTCTTTGTAAAATATATTTTTTCCCTTCTGTTATCACAAGGTAAGTATCATTAATATGTCCGTTTCCATAAGGCTCAACGCTTAAAACCTTTTCTTTAATTTGAAAATAATTTAAAGCATTTTTAGCATACTGTAATTTCATATTTTAAGCATCTCCTTTTCTTATAAATAACCACCTAATTATACAATTAAACCCTCTTTTTGTCAATTATATATTGATTTATATAATTACAGCATATTCATAATAAGCAATCCCGCAAAAGCAAGACATATGCCCAATATTCCTTTAGTATTTATTTTTTCCTTGAAAAATACAATTGACATCACAGTAGATAATATAAGTGCGCACCCCTGTATCAACGGATATAGCACAGCTGCATCAAGATGTTTGGCCGCTTCTGTTTTAAAATATGAATTCAAAAATAGACAAACAGCCATTATTGGAATGTATATAAATATATATTTATAATTTGTTTCACTTTTGGTTTTATCTGATTTCAAAAACAAAAAACAAATAAATAAAATTACACAAGAAAACAAATATGTATAAAAATTAAATACTGAAATCGGAATTCCTTTTCCGTTCTCAACAAATAATTTTTGAGAAAAATCGGTAATTCCATTAAAAGCACCACATAAAATCAAAACAATATATCCGCTGACAGTGCTTTTATTTTTTAAATAACTATTATTGCAGGAAACCATTAAAATAACCGCTGTAACTAAAGTTATAAATCCGGCCCATTTATTTAGTTCAATTACTTCTCCAAATAAATATGCACTACCCAACATTGGAATAATAGTACCAACCATAATAGAAATTTCAACCAGCATATATATTCCTTTTTTTACCGATAAAAGCCATGTAACCACAAACATAGCTGTTCCTGCACCGGAAAGAAAAGTGATTATAATTGTTTTTAAATCTAAATTTAAATGATACAAATCTTTATTTGCAAGTATTATAAAAAAGCCAATAACTATACAAAGTAACATTCTTATCATATTTGCAAAAGACGCACTTTTAAAATCCTGAACCTGATTGCTTATTTTTTTGCCGCAAAATCCTTTGACAGCACCACTTAATAAAGCAATACCCGAAAAAATATATCCCATCTTTTTAAATTCTCCTCTCAAAATTAATAGTGCCTAATCAGATTTTATATCATTTATTAATACAAAGCAACACACAACACTCCACATATGTTATGTGATGTCTGCGACAGTATCAATTGAAAATTTTTATTTTCTTGCTAACATAAAATATACATCATCAGTAATTTGATAGTGATTACATATTATTTTACAATAATTTAGAATATCTAACGCACTTAAATTTGTTTCAATGTATAGATTGTCGCTAATTTTAAATGGAGAATTCATTGATTCAATGGAATTATTCAAAATATATCGTTCTCTTCCTGTAAAATCTTTATGTTTTACAAGATTATAGAAAGTCGCACTATCTAACTCAAACAATTCTCTGCACAATACCCTTAACAATTCTTTCCAAGTAGAAACGCTATATTCCATATCAAGCAAAACAAGTTGTTTGGGCTTTTCACCAGTAATATTTATGTTAGTTAACAAACTATAAAGCGTAGTATAACTAATAATTTCCTCATTCTCTTTGTGAGAGTTATATTTGTCTGGCAATTGCCAGATTTTCAACGCTGTGTCAAATAACTGTTTTCCTCTTTCTGTAATAGATGAATCGTTCCAACTATTGAAGTCGCAAATACTTCTACAAATAGATATATTGGAGTCCTTAAATATTTCCTTTTTCTCAGAAAAACTCTTATTGGATAATTCAGAATTATATCCAGATATAGTAAGATTTCCTATGGTATGTAAATATTTTGAATGAATTTCTTCATACTTTTTACCGAGCTCAATTTGCCATTGAGGTGTTAATGTTTGAGGCATTATATGTTCAATAGTTATTTCGTTAGATATAAACAGTTTCTCTTTTGAAAGATGATTTTCTAACTGACATAATGTATATTTATCAATTTTACTTTTATACAAATCCTTGTTAAGAAATTCATATTCAAATTCTTCATTTCTAGGAAAAGTACCAGATGAAACTTTTTTAATCAGTACATCTAATATTTTGTTTGGATAAGTATCAGATGTTTTACATTCCTCAATTTCATTTACCAAATTAGCAAAAATCTTATTAAGAGCATTAGTGGGGTACCCACAAATTTGTCTTCTGAAAATATAAGATAATAGCACATTCAAAGTTTCTATAAGTTCTTCTTCATCAATATTTTTATAAGCATAACAATCATCAAAAACATACAACAAAACTGGATATACAGTTGTTGTTTTTAATTGCTGAAATTGTTCTAAACAATAATTGATTCTTTCGTTGGGTGAATTATAGTATAAGAAATAGGAGTAGTATTTAGCAAATACTAATAAGTCCTCTAATAATCCTTGTTCATCAAAATTATTTTCTGGGTCTTGAGCATACTCCTTAAAATTTTCATATACCTTATCTTTTGTTGAAATTTTAGCTGTCTTCATCGTCAAATAATCTCTGACAAAATCAGAAATTTTGCCATTGGTCAAAAGTTTTTCGATTTTAACCCAATACTCTTTATATAGAGCAGTTTGTTCAACATAACTATGATTCATCAATAGGAAATTTCTGATTAAATCAGCCTGAGTAAGCGATAAACCAGTAGAGTTTAAACTCTCAAATATTAGCTGAGGATTTTCAGATTTTTTATCTTTTTCAAGTTGTATATATACAAGTTCAATGTTATTAAGTGCGTTATATAAATCTTCTGGTGATACTGATGATTCTTCAATCATTTGTTTAAACAATTGATAATTATTGTATATGTTAGTATCTGAAACAGTTGTTTCATTATCAAGTATGTTTTGGTATGCAGGGGCATCGCTTTCAATTGGTTTTAACTTAATTCTTAATTCTTCAGGTGCCCTTTTGTTGATTATATATGATTCATAAATATCTTCTTTAATATTTTCATCCTCTATTGCATCATATAATGCCTTTAACAACAGAGTAATACTTGTAACTCTCTGTTGTCCATCTATCAACACGAATTCCATAAATGTAGGTTGAACATAGGATACAACATAAACAACTGTACCTAAAAAATGTTCTATTTCAAAATTACTTAAAGCAATTTTTTCAATATCTTTAAATAGTTTCCTACAATGTTCTTGTTTCCAATCATAATTTCTTTGATATACAGGAATATTGAAAGTTCTTTTACCAGACCCCAGAAACTCTAATAGTCTTATTTTATTAGCATCCATAGTAAATCTCCTTTTGTTTGAATTAGTATAATAATTATTATTTCCGACATAGTCGCACAACGCACTCCACATGGCTGGTCCTTGGGAACATATCAACACCGCCATATTTTATAAGCTTATATCCCTTTTCGCAAAGAATTTTTGCATCTCTTGCCGCAGTCGAAGGATTGCAAGAAATCATTAAAACTTTTTTTGGAGCCATTTCTACAATATTTTCCAAAACTTCCTTGTCACAACCTTGTCTCGGCGGGTCCACCAAAACAACATCAGGTTTTAACCCTTTTTTAAGCAATTCCTCTGCCGCTTTTTTTGAATCCGCACAGATAAATTGTGCATTTTCCGCATTATTTAGCTTTGCATTTTTTATTGCATTTTCTATAGCCTGAGGTACTACCTCAACACCGATAATACTTTTTACTTTATCATAAGCTGAAAGCCCTATTGAACCTATACCACAATACAAATCAAAAAGCAATTCATCGCCTTTAAAATCCGCATAATCAAACGCTAAATTATAAAGACGTTCCGCCTGATTTTTATTAATCTGATAAAATGAAGCCGGAGCAATAATAAATTCCCTGCCAAGAAAAATGTCCGTTATTGTATCAGCGCCTGCGATAACCTCATATTTATCGCCCAATATCACATTTGTATCTTTAAAATTATAGTTTAAAACAACACTTTTTATTTGGGGGAATTTTTTAGTTATTTCTAAAGAAAGCTTTTCTTTAAAAGCAAATTTTTTACTCGCTAAAACCAGGCAAACCATTATTTCACCGGTTTTTTCGGCAATACGAAGATAAATATGTCTCAGGCTTCCTTTTTTAGTAGTCTCATCATATATTGAAATTTTATTATTGTTTATAAAAGATAAAATCCATTCTGACACCTCAGAAAAAGCTTTATTTTGTATTTTACAATTATCGATTTTTATTATCCTATGACTTCTTTTAGCATAAAATCCTGCTATTGCTTCACCATTCTCAACTCCGACAGGATATTGCACCTTATTACGATAATAATCTGATTGTAAAGCACCCAAAATAGGCTCAGGTTCAACATTAAAACCTCCTATTCTCTGAAATGCATCCTTTACAGATTTTTCTTTAATTTTAAGCTCCTCTTCATAAGAAATATGCCTGAAAGAACACCCTCCGCATTTCTTAAAATGAGGACAATCATTTTCTATACGACTTTTAGAAGGAGTTATTATCTTTTCCACTATCCCAAAGCCATAATTTTTAAGAACCTTTACGATTTTCACTTTAATTTCATCGCCTACTGCAGTCATAGGCACGAAAACCGCAAACCCGTCTATTTTACAAACGCCATTCCCGTCTAAAGTTAAATCTTCAACTATTGCGGTATATATTTTATTTTTTTCTATCATAAATTACACAACCTTTTAAAAAATAAAAGACGGAAAATCCGTCTTTTATTCAACCGTAGGTGCATCAAGAGGGGAGGCGCCTCCTCCGCTTTCTTCAGAATTTAAAGGGGCATTTGCGCCACCATGAATTATATCACAAATATCAGGTTTCGCATTAGTTTTGTAATATCCTTTTGCGACACTTGTACAAGCCGAAGATTTTAAAAGTCCGGATTCGGTACAATATTCAAGCTCCACAACATCTGAACTTAACTCAAAATTTTTAACAGGTAAATCTTTGTGTATTTCTGCCATTACATTTTTCCAGATTGTATCAGGGTCATAAATTGAACGATAGGGAAGGCTCTTTGGAACATCATATCCTGTCCAGACACCACCTACATAATAAGGTGTTAATCCCACAAAAGTCAAATCATAATAATCCTGAGTTGTACCGGTTTTTCCAATAACAGGCATATTACCCATTTTTGCTTCTTTACCTGTTCCTCCTTCACCATTTACTACCTCATAAAGCAATCTGTTCATTACAGAAGCGGTATCCTCACTTATAGCTCTTGATTTCTTAGAGGATTTATCTAAAACAATATTTCCACTTGAATCCTCAATACGAGTATAAGTAATCGGAGTGAAATAATTTCCGCCATTTCCAAAAGGAACATATGCAGCAGTAAGTTCTTTTAACAATAACCCCTCTGTCAAAGAACCTATTGCAAGAGAAAGTCCGTAGTCATTCTGTCTTCCACTTGTAACAAGAGTAGTTATTCCAAATTTTTTCTGTAAAAAATCTACACTTCGTTCAGGAGTTAACTGCTCGATAATTTTTACAGGTATTGTATTTCGTGATTTTCTTACCGCTTCAACAATCGGAGTGTCACCATAATATTTGTTCTCATAGTTACTGGGCCACTCCTTACCCTCAATCATAGTAGCAGGTCCGTCAACCAAAATAGTTGACCAATTAATAAGGTCATATTCCGTAGCCGGAGCATAAACTGCAATAGGTTTCATTGAAGAACCCGGTGATCTTTTTGCCATTGTCGCACGATTAAATGCACGACTTTCAGTTTTTTCTCCTTTTCCGCCTACAAGAGCTAAAATTTTTCCGTTATAATCCATTAAAACAAATGCCGCTTCCGGAACATTTCCGTTTTTATCCGGCTTTATCTCATTACTTGAAAAAGTTCTCCAATCAGCAAATTTCTTCTCAACTATTCTTTGAAGTTCAATGTTTTCAGTTGTATATATTCTGTATCCGCCATTTTTCAGACGATCATAAGCATATTCTTCTGACCAGTCATACTTTTCTATCAAATCAGCCAACGCTTCCTCAATAACAGCATCTACAAAATACGAAGAAATACCGTCCTTTACTGCAGATATTTCTTCATCATCTGCACCTCCGGCAACAGTAACAACCGGTTCAGCAATATACTTTTCATATTCTTCTTTTGTAATTATATTCTGATCCAGCATACATTTGAGAGAATAATCGCGCCTTGCACGATTTTTCTCCGGATTTGTATCCGGACGCCAGCTATTAGGCGAACGTGTCATTCCTGCAAGAGAGGCCGCTTGTGGCACAGTCAATTCCCAAACATGGCAACCAAAATAATACTGCGATGCCGCCTCTACACCATAATTCCTTCCTCCAAGGAAAATAATATTAAGATAAGATTCCAATATTTCAGATTTAGTATAATTTCGTTCAAGCTCTAAAGCTCTGAATATTTCACGCAATTTTCTTACAGGAGTAACCTCATCATCCTTTGTAGCATTTTTTACAAGCTGTTGAGTAATGGTAGAACCACCCTGATTTGCGCCCTTCAGCAAAGCCTTTACCGTTACACTTACAGTTCTGAACCAGTCAACACCCTCATGGTCCATAAAACGCTTATCTTCAGTTGCGATAAATGCATCCTGCACATGCTGTGGAATATCATCCAAATCAACTACTATCCTTCGTTCTTCACCTGACAGACGATAGATTTCCATCATACCGCCTTCGTCATCTTCCGCATATAATATCGTCGTCATGCTCTGGTCAATACTATCTAAATTGACACCATTATCAACTTCCATAAAATTCATAACATATATAACCATTGCTGTTACAACAATGCAAAAAGTAATTACACCTATAAGCAGAAGAGTTACTAAAAACTTTAAAGCATGTCCTAAAACTTGTTTTTTGGATTCAGGAGCTTTAATTTTAAATAAACCTTTTCTCTTTGAAGCACTCAAAAACAACACTCCTTTTGAAATACTATAAAGATATTGTACCATAAATTATCAAAAATGTTAAGTACTAATTTTTTATTTGCATATTTTTGGCATTTAAGAGAAAAATAAATCGGTACCGATATTAAAAAGGAGATTTATATGAGAAAAAAATATCTTTTATTTATCATAATAATTTTTATTTTAACGTTCTTTTTTTTATTTCTTTTTATTGGAAAAAGCAAAAAAGCACCGATAAATCCCCCAAAATATTCCTATGTAGTACAAGAATATGATGGAAAAATCGGAGTTTTCAGAATCTCAGAAAAAAAGCCTTTTCAAATTATAGATATGTCCACTTTACTTTTACCTGATTTTGACCGCGAAGAATTAAAAACCGGAATTTATATAAAAGATGAAGCTCAATTACAACAAATTTTAGAAGATTATGTATCTTAAATAACATAAATCACTTCTATTTTAAAATTATAAAGTATATACTTTAAAAAAGCCTTAAAGGAGAATCAATATGAAAAAAATCATCAATAAAATCGAATATGACACTGACACGGCAGAGCTTATTTTAAAAATTACAAATGGAGAAATAGGGGACCCTGACGGCTACGAAGAAAGCCTTTACAAAACACCAAGCGGAAACTTTTTTCTTTATTTAAACGGTGGTCCCGATTCCCCTTATCCAAAAGAAACAATAAAAAGAATATCTAAAGAAAAAGCCAAAGAGTGGAAAAGAAAATAAAAAAGGGGGGTAAAAAATTTACCCCCCTTTTCATAGATTTTTAAAATAAATTATGATAAAATAAGGGTGTACATTTTGTCGTATCTTGTAAAACAGAGGTGTTTTTATGGAAACGGTTTTTATTGTAAACCCAAAAGCCGGTAAAAAAAAGAATATAGAAAAATTTTTAGATTCTATAAAATCTACAGCTTTAAAAGCAAATATCAATTGCCATACATACATAACCAAAGATATTGGTGATGCAAAACGTTTTGTAAAAAGCTATTGCGAAAAAAATGGCCCGGCAAGATTTATCGCTTGTGGCGGCGACGGTACATTAAACGAAGTGCTTAATGGTGCAATAGACTTTGAAGAATCGGAAATAGGTGTTATTCCTTTAGGGACAGGTAATGACTTTTGCAGAAATTTCAGTTCTTCAGATTTTAACAATATTCTTTCACAAATCAATGGTAAAAGCATAAAATGTGATGCTATAAAATATAAAACCTGTAATGAATCTGTTTTTCAATATGGCGCTAATATGTTTAATATCGGTTTTGACTGTAATGTTGCAGATATGACTTCAACTATCAAAAAGAAAACCTTTTTTTCAGGGCCCTTTGCTTATCTTATTTCTGTATTTGTAATTCTCATAAAGAAAAAAGGAGCAAATCTTCTGATAGAAATTGATGATAGGGAAGTACATAACGGAAAACTCCTTTTAACTTCAATAGCAAACGGAAGCTTTTGCGGTGGAGGAATTAAAAGCAATCCTCTTGCCTGTGTAAATGACGGAATTATAAATATCAATATTGTAAAAAATATTTCCCGTCTTAATTTTTTAACAAAACTTCCTTTTTATATGAAAGGTACATTTTTAAAAATCAAAGGGATTGAAAAAATCATTTCTTCACAAAACTGCAAAAAAATAACTATTACCCCTCTTGATAAAAATATGCTTCTTTGTACTGATGGAGAAATTTCAAGCGCAGAAAAAACTATTTTTGAAGTTGTGCACAATGCCTTTAATTTTGTTATTCCTGCTGCCGACTAATTTACTATTAGTTGTATTTTAAGGTAAAATTACAAAAAGTAAACCACGCAACCCGATAGTTGCGTGGTTTTTCTTTTAATAACAAATTTCACACACAAAACTTTCTTTTTCTTCAGATGCACCTTTAACTATAACTTTTTCTTTTTCCTCAAGCATTGTCAACAAAAGCTCATCATCTAATTTAAGTTCATGAATAAAATTCATCTGATAAAATTTAATATCCTTTTCTCTTAGTTTTGGAGGAAGGGCATCCACTACAAAATCCGCATAAAAAGCATTATAGACATGTCCGTTCCCGTCTATATCAGAATACCTGATGCTTCTTTTTTCTACTTCTGTTCCTTCAGATAATTTTAACCTCTTACAATCAGGAGCCGATGCTTCTCTGTCAGGTAAAAGTATTCTCGGACCATCAAACAAGGAAGGCCTTATAATTTGCCTCGTTTGTGGATTTACAACTATCCACTCCGAATGAGCATCACAGATAAGCTTCTCTTCCTCATCAAACATTTCAAAATCTCTTATAAAAGAAGCTCCTTTATTTCCACGCTCCCAGGTAGCCACAGTTACAATTTCACTCTCTTCAGGTAATCTTTTAAAGGCTATACTGATTTTGGAAAGCAAAAATGCATATCCTTTTTCCAAAAGATATTGATGTGTCATTCCTGTCTGTGCGTAAGCTTCACCTGCAATCTCAGAAAATAATTTATTTATTGTAGAAAGCTTAGCCCTTTTCTTATAATCACAATCGTAAAAATATATCTGTGATTTTTTAAAAAACACTTTTTCCATTATTTAATAATCTCTTTTCCACCCATATAAGGTCTTAAAGCCACCGGAATATTAACGCTTCCATCCTCATTTAAATTATTTTCCAAAAACGCGATAAGCATACGTGGAGGAGCTACTACGGTATTATTAAGGGTATGCGCAAAATACTTTCCACTCTCACCATTTACACGAATTTTAAGACGTCTTGCCTGTGCGTCACCCAAATTAGAACAACTTCCAACCTCAAAATATTTTTTCTGTCTGGGGGACCATGCTTCAACGTCAATAGATTTAACCTTTAAGTCTGCTAAATCACCTGAACAACATTCCAAAGTACGTACCGGTATATCCAGACTTCTGAATAAATCAACAGTATTCTTCCAAAGTTTATCAAACCAGAAAGGACTTTCCTCAGGTTCACAAACAACTATCATTTCCTGCTTTTCAAACTGATGTATTCTGTAAACGCCACGTTCTTCAAGACCATGAGCACCTTTTTCTTTTCTGAAGCAAGGAGAATAACTTGTCAATGTCTGAGGAAGCTTATTTTCATCTAAAATAGTATCTATAAATTTACCTATCATAGAATGTTCACTGGTACCGATAAGATATAAATCTTCACCCTCGATTTTATACATCATTGCATCCATTTCAGCAAAACTCATAACACCGGTTACTACATTACTGCGAATCATATAAGGAGGAACGCAATAAGTAAATCCTCTGTCAATCATAAAATCACGGGCATAAGAGATAACTGCTGAATGAAGTCTTGCAATATCACCCATAAGATAGTAAAAACCATTTCCTGCTACTTTTCTTGCACTATCAAGATCAATACCATTTAACGCTTCCATAATATCAGTATGATAGGGGACTTCAAAAGGAGGAACTTCAGGTTCTCCGAAGCGTTCTACCTCCACGTTCTCACTATCATCTTTTCCAATAGGAACACTGGGATCAATAATATTTGGAATGGTAAGCATTATTGTACGGATTTTTTCCTCAAGCTCTTTTTCCTGAGCTTCAAGTTCCTGCAATTTATCAGCTTGCATAGAAACTTTCTTCTTCATTTCTTCTGCTTCTTCTTTTTTCCCTTGAGCCATCAATCCGCCGATTTGTTTTGAAATTTTATTTCTTTCTGCACGTAAATCTGATGCTTCCTGCTGAGTAGCTCTGCTCTTTAAATCAAGCTCTATTACTTCATCAACCAAAGAAAGCTTATTATCCTGGAATTTCTTTTTGATATTTTCCTTAACTATATCCGGATTTGCTCTTAAAAATTTAATATCTAACATTTTTATACTCCCTTTATTTTGTTAATTTTTCAGCTATGTTTTCCAAATCTTCTTTACTGTAAAAGGCTATCTTCAATATTCCGGCTTTTCCTTCCGAAACAATTTGTACTTTTCGTCCTAACTCTTCATTAAGCGCTATTTCCATCTCTTCAAAATAATGATCCTTTTTTATCGATTTCAAAGGCTTGTCAGTCGGTGGAATCAATTTTTCCTTATTATATGCCATCTTTTCAATTGCTCTTACCGAAAGACCTTTTTCCACTGCTTCCTTAGCCGCCGAAATCATCTGTGCCTCAGTAGGTAGCCCCAAAAGTGCCTTTGCGTGTCCCATTGTAAGCTGTCCCTTTAAAATATAAGGTCTCACTTTATCAGGAAGATTTAAAAGTCTCAACGAGTTTGCTACTGCAGAACGGGATTTTCCTACTCTTTTTGCAACCTGATCCTGAGTTAAGCCATAAGTTGCCATAAGTTCTTTATAGCCTGCCGCTTCTTCCAGAGGATTTAAATCCTCACGCTGCAAATTTTCAATAAGGCCTAATTCCATTACCTCTGTGTCGGAAAGCTCTTTTATAACAACAGGTACCTCTGTAAGTCCAACCATTCTTGAAGCTCTCCAACGACGTTCACCCGCAACAAGCTGATATCCGCCATTATCCATTTTCCTCACAAGTAGTGGCTGAATTATACCATGCTCACGAATCGAATCTGCGAGTTCGGCTAAAGCATTTTCATCAAAAATTTTTCTCGGCTGTGACTTATTAGGCTCTATTTCGCTAAGTCTCAGCGTCATACCCCCGTCTTGCTTTTCATCACTGCTGTTATCAAAAAATAAAGCATCTAAGCCTTTTCCTAATCCGGATTTTTTTGCCACATCAGTCACCCTTTCTTTCTATTTTGCTTTAAAAATTCCCGTGCCATATCCATATAAGCCTTCGAACCCTTTGAGTTTTTATCATAATAAATAACCGGTTGGCCATAGCTTGGCGCCTCAGAAAGTCGCACATTTCTCGGAATAGTAGATTTATAGACTCTGTCGGGAAAATATTTTTTAACTTCAGCAACAACCTGATTTGTAAGGTTCAGACGTCCGTCATACATTGTCAGCAGGACTCCCTCTATATATATATCGGAATTATATGTCTTTTTAACCTGTCTGACTGTCGCCATAAGCTGCGATAAGCCCTCAAGCGCAAAATATTCACACTGAATAGGCACCAAAACACTGTCCACAGCTGTAAGTGCATTAAGAGTAATTAAGCCAAGAGATGGGGGACAATCTATAAAAATATAATCATACTCGTCTTTTACGGGGGCAAGCCCTTGTTTTAAACGATATATCCGCTCAGACATCTCAATAAGCTCGACTTCTGCACCTGCAAGCTCTATACCTGAAGGTATTATATCTACTCCGTGATAATTTGTCTTTATAATTACCTCTTTTGCTGAAGCTTGCCCTATAAGCAAATCATAAGAAGTCTTTACTGTTTGCTTTTTACTGATACCAAATCCGCTGGTGGCATTTCCCTGCGGGTCCATATCCACTAAAAGCATCTTCTTTTTATCAAATCCTAAACAAGCAACAAGGTTAACGGCTGTGGTAGTTTTACCTACGCCACCTTTTTGGTTTGCTACTGCAACAATTTTTCCCATAATGCTCCTTTTGGGACGTTTTTCCCTTTTAAAATTTCTTTTTTTATTATTATAACATATTTATCTGACTTTTAAAAGACTTTTTTGTTTCACGTGAAACAAAAAAAGCAGTTAAAAAATTTTAACTGCTTTTTAATATCAATAATTCATCAGTTGTTAGGTTTTGTAGGAATTCGCACTAAATACTCAATATATGCATCGTTTTCTCTTTTCATAGTCTGTGCCTCTATTCCGGCACTTTTCATAACTTCAACCGCTTTATTTATTGTATTTATAAAAATTCTTATATCCTTAACGATAAAGCATCGCTTTCCCTCGCTTGGACGAAGCTTTGTAGCCCTTTCGATATATTGTTCTGCCTGACTTACATTAAGCCCTTTTTCTGCTATATACTTAAGAATATCAAGCCTTAAGACCTCATCCTTCACCTTTAAAACAGCTCTGGCGTGTCTTTCGGTTAACTGGTTTTTTATTATAATATTCTGCTCCACGTTACTCAAAGAAAGAAGTCGCAACTTATTTGCTATCGTAGATTGAGCTTTCCCTAACTTTTCTGCAGCCTCTTCCTGAGTAACCCCCCATTCGTTAATAAGCGAACGCAAAGCCAAAGCTTCTTCAAACAAAGAAAGATCCTTTCGTTGAATGTTTTCTAATATTGCATAAACAGCAGACTGCTTTGCAGTGGTTTCTAAAATCAAAGATGGTATTTCTGACAGTCCAACTTCTTTAGCAGCCCTTAATCTTCTTTCTCCTGAAATCAGCTCGTATTCCTTTTTATTATTTTTTCTGACAGTTATCGGCTGTAAAACCCCATTTTCACGAATACTTGAAGCTAAGCTCTCTATTTCCTTTTTATCAAAGTCCCTCCTTGGCTGTGCAGGATTTGGAACTATCTCTTCCACCGGAAGTAAAACTACTTTGTTATGTATCTTTTCTTTTTGAAAAAACCCTGACATATTTTAACCTCCCTTTGCTAAAAGTATAGCACGAGGGAAAATCAAATGCCAGAATTTTTCATCGCAAAATATTTAGTTTTATGACACTAATTTCTTTCATTTAAAGGAGATTTTTTTATTTTTGCTGTATTCCTTGGATATTTTGGTGGGGTTTGTCGATATTTTCTTATAATTACAATCGATCTCTTGTTATCAAAAGGCAGATTAAACTTTTTAACTTCCTCAATTTTTCCACCTAATTTGGAAATTGCATAACTTGCCTCTTTTAATTCTTCCTCTATATCATATCCTTTAAGCGCTGCAAAAATGCCTCCGACTTTTACAAATGGAAGGCAATATTCACTAAGTTCCCGCAAATGTGCCACTGCACGCGCGGTAGCAATATCGAATTTCTCACGATATTCAGATTTAGCCCCTGCATCTTCAGCTCTTGAATGCAAAAATTTCGCATCAACCTTAATATTTTTACATAATTCCTCTAAAAAAATTATTCTTTTATTAAGACTGTCCAAAAGAGTAGGGGAGAGATCTCTACGAACAATAGAAACCGGCAAAGAAGGGAATCCGGCACCAGTTCCTACATCTATCAAGGTAGCCTTAGCCGGTATATCTGTAGCCTTGAGTAAAAGCAAACTGTCGATAAAATGCTTAATAACTATATCATCAGGCTCTGTTATCGCAGTCAAGTTAATTTTCTCGTTCCATTCTACCAATAATTGTGCATATATATCAAGATAATTTGCAATATCTTCATCATAACTTAAATCAAAAGCTTCAAAATTCGCCTTTAAAAGTTCTTTTGAAATCAATCTAATTACCTCCATGTTGTTCAAGCCAAATAAGTAATGTTGAAATATCCGCAGGATTTACACCAGAAATTCTCGACGCCTGTCCAATATTAGAGGGTGAAACCCTTTGTAGTTTTTCTCTTGCCTCAAGCCTTAGCCCCTCTATAAGAGTATAATCCATATTTTCAGGCAGAATCTTCTTTTCAAGACGTTTAATTTCTTCTACTTCCATAAATTGTTTTTTGATATATCCCTCATATTTTATCTGAATTTCAACCTGTTCCTTTACATCATCAGGCAAATCCGGACGGTTTTTATCAAAAGGCGCAAGTTCCCCGTAAGAAAGCTGAGGCCGTCTTATAAGATCAGCTAATTTTGTTCCCGTTGTCTTTTTAACTGTTCCACGTGAAACAAGTAATTCATTCAATTCTTCAGACGGTGCAATATTAACCTTTTCAACTCTTTCTTTTTCTGCTTTTACATTTGCCATCTTATCTAAAAATTTATTATATCTGTTTTCATCTATAAGGCCAATTTGATAACCGATCGGAGTAAGCCTTTCATCAGCATTATCCTGTCTTAACAAAAGACGGAATTCACTTCTTGAAGTCATCATACGATATGGATCTGAACAACCTTTTGTAACCAGATCATCAATTAAAGTGCCAATATACGATGATGAACGCTCCAAAACAAGCTCTTTTTCTCCTTTTATCTGTTTTGCGGCATTAATTCCTGCTATAAGTCCCTGAGCCGCCGCTTCTTCATATCCCGAAGTACCATTAAACTGACCTGCTCCAAAAAGACCTTTTACTGCCTTAAATTCAAGCGTTGGCTTTAAATCCAAAGGATCGCAACAATCATATTCAATAGCATAGGCATTTCTCATTACTTTTAAATTTTCAAAACCTTTAATAGATTTTAAAAACTTCATCTGAACATCTTCAGGCAGTGATGATGATATGCCTTGAAGATACATCTCCTCGGTATCCATTCCCATAGGCTCAACAAAAAGTTGATGACGCGGTTTATCAGAAAAACGAACTATTTTATCTTCAATACTTGGACAATATCTGGGGCCGATAGCCTCTATTCTTCCACTGTAAATAGGGGATTTGTCGAGATTATCGGTTATAATCTTATGGGTTTCCTCGTTTGTATAAGCAATATAACAATCTACTTTATTTTCTTTTTCACCTTCACTTACAAAACTGAAAGGAATAATTTTTTCATCACCTGATTGTTTTTCCAAAACTTCAAAATTTATACTTTTTTTATATACACGAGGAGGTGTTCCCGTTTTAAAACGCCTTACCTTTATTCCATTTTGTTCAAGACTTTCAGAAAGACCTTTTGCTGCTGCTATTCCGTCAGGCCCGCTTTCATATGAAACTTCGCCTACATGTATCATTCCATTTAAATATGTTCCGCTTGCGATAATACAAGCTTTTACATCGTATTCTGCCCCTAAACGGGTCTTAACTTTTGAAATTTTTGAGTTTTCTACTATAATTTCAGTAACTTCCGCTTGTTTTAAATCAAGACCGGGTTGATGCTCTAAAAGAGTTTTCATATATTCATGATATTTTCTTCGGTCAGTTTGAACACGTAAACTGTGAACAGCAGGACCTTTACCGCGATTTAACATTCTGCTTTGCAAAAAAGTATTGTCTGCTGCAATACCCATAACTCCGCCCAAAGCATCTATTTCACGAACTAAATGGCCCTTTGCTGTTCCACCAATAGACGGATTACATGGAAGATTTGCAACTGCATCTAATGCTAAAGTAAAAAGTATAGTCTTTGCTCCTAAACGCGAAGCTGCTACAGCCGCTTCTATTCCCGCATGACCTGCCCCTATAACCGCAACATCATATTCTCCCAAAGAATATGCCATTTTAAAAACTCCTTTACTATTTTCCCACACAAAAATGAGAAAAAACTTGATTTACCACAGCATCCGTTATTTTTTCTCCGGTTAATTCCAAAAGAATTGAAATAGCACCTTCAATGTTAATTCCTACTGCATCCATTGTAAATCCCATATCAATAGCTTCTATTGCTTCTTTAAGATTATTTTCCGCTTCAAAAACACAATGGTACTGCCTTTCATTAGCGATCATTGCCGCTGAAGGATTTATTTCATTTATTCTCAAAAGATCAGAAATTTCTTTATCTAATTTCTCTATTCCCAAAGAATCAATCGCAGAAATTTCTACTATATGTTTAAAACTATCATAAAAATACTCTTTGTTTATGTTAGATTTTAAATCTATCTTATTAATAACCGCCACAACCGGCATATCTTTAATCTTTTCAATAAGATTAAAATCGGTTTCTGAAAGTGGGGAAGAGGAGTCAAAAACCGCTAAAACAAGTCCTGCATTTTCGAGCCTTTCGAAGGTTTTTTCAACCCCTGCTTTTTCTATTATATCCGCAGTTTCCCTTATACCGGCAGTATCAGCTAAACGCAAAACCACATCTCCGATATTTACTGCTTCTTCTACAACATCTCTCGTTGTACCGGGAATATCGGTGACAATGCTTTTCTGACATCCTGAAAGCAAATTCATCAAAGTTGATTTTCCCACATTAGGTCTGCCTACAATTACAGTTTCTATGCCTTCTCTTATAATTTTTCCTCTGTCAAAAGTCTTTAAAAGGGTTGACAAGATTTCAGCATTCTTTATACATTTTTCTCTTATTTCATTTATCTCTACTTCGTCAATATCCTCATCGGGATAATCGATAAAAGCTGCAATATGCGCAACAATGGAAAGTAACTCGTCAAGCACTATTTTAATTTTTTTATAGAGCGCACCTTTTAATGCATTTTGCGCTGCCTTAAGTCCTTTTTCACTCTCTGCATTTATAAGATCCACTACTGCTTCCGCCTGAGTAAGAGAAAGCTTTCCATTTAAAAACGCTCTTTTTGTAAATTCTCCAGCTTCTGCGGGAAAGGCACCCTTTTTAAAAACAGCACGTAAAACCTTTTCAGTAACTAAAAGACCACCATGGCAGGAAATTTCAACAACATCTTCACCTGTATAGCTTTTCGGAGCGCGAAAAACCAAAGCAATACCCTGATCAATAGGTTCGCCTTCATCAATTATATCTCCGAATAACGCAGTATAAGCGGATTGATCTGTAAGTTTTTTTGAAGAAACTGACGCAAAAACTTCATCAGCTATCTCTATAGCTCTTTCACCCGATATCCGTACTACGCTGATACCACCCGTCGCACGGGGAGTAGCTATCGCAGCTATGGTTTTTTTCATAATTTTCCTCCGAAAAAATAAACCTCCTGAAATAGTGGAATCAGGAGGTTTTAAAATTATAATTCGATTTTTGAGTAAAGCTTCACATTGTCATCCAATGCTACCGATTCCACAGCTTTATTTTCTGCAGATTTCTCGTTATTTTCAAAATCAACAGTTTTTTTGTAATCATCTTTGCGATTATATCTGTTTTCTTGTTTTCCACGATAAGATTTGCCAGAAGGCTTTATCACAACTTTACGATTAGGTTCTTCACCGGTAGATTTAGAATATACTCCTTCAATATCTGTTATAATTGAATGAATAATTCTTCTCTCATAAGGATTCATCGGCTCTAATGCGGAAGGACGTCCGGATCTTAAAACTTTTTTAGCAATTCTCTGTGCTAAATTTTTAAGAGTTTCCTCACGTTTTTCACGATAATTTCCTGCATTAATAGTAAAACGAACATACTCTCCGCCCAAACGATTTGCAACAAGACTTACAAGATACTGAATAGCATCCAAAGTCTCGCCACCCTTTCCGATGATCATACCAATCTTTTCACCGGTTATAGAAATTCTTACTATTGCATTTTCTTCTGTTTCAAAAGAAATATCAATATCAACTAAATTCATCTGAGCAAAAACATCAGTTAAAAATTGTTTTGCTGTTTCTATTTTTTTCTTAATATCTTCAGAAGCTTCTACCACCGGAGATTTTTTTAAACTTTCTTCTTTTACGGAAGTTTCCGGCTTTTTATCTTCTTTTTCCTTTAATTGTTCATTTTCCTCTTCTTCTATCGTAGCTTTTACTTTAGCCTTCTGTTTCATATTTCCAAATAAACCTTTTTTAGGTGTTTGCAAAACTTCAATAGTACAATCAATAACATCAGCATTTAATTTTTCACATGCCAATTCTGTTGCTTCTTCTAATGTATTTGCTTCTGCAACTGCTTCTCTAAGCATTTATTTTTACCTCCTTACATCAAGTCGTTATCTGTTACTTCTACATACTCCTCGCCATATTTTTCAGCGTCGCGTCTTCTTGCTTCTGCTAAACGTTTACGGTTTAGTTCCTTTTCAGACAAAGCGAGTTTCTCTTCTTCGGGAGTTAATTCTTCTACAGGTTTTTCTTCTTTTATTTTTTTACGATTAATTCTATCTTGTTTTTTCTTTTCCTCTTCGGCAAGCATTTTTTCTTCAAACTCTTTTTTATAACGTTCAGGACTATAAACTTTATACAAAATAACTGTCTGCAAAGCAGAAAGCAAGTTTGAAAGAATCCAGTACATACCTACACCAACAGGGAAACTAAAAGAAATCCACACAGAAAGCAAAGGCATAGTGTACATCATAATTTTAAGACTTCCGCCACCTGCCTGCTGATTGGTAGTAGGATTCATTTTCATAGATACCCATGAAGAGAAAAAAGCAGTAAGACCTGACAAAATCGGAACAATTAAAAACCAGTTAATTGCCCATGTAGGAGTCGCACTTAAATTTATCCCGAAAAGGCTGAAATTTTTACTGAACTGTACGATCTCATCAATTGTTTCCGCAGCGATACCATTTTGAGATAATAAACTCTCATTTCCAAAAATATTGGAAATGATACCCAAATCTTCACTTCTGCTTGCAATATTAACACCGGCACTTGTTAAAATTTCAGCGATATTTGTAATAACATCCTTACTTAAATGAAGAATGTGCTTTAACGGACGATAAATAACATCAATAAGACCAAAAAGAATTATTAATGGTAAAACCATCGGTAAACAACCACTCATCGGATTATAACCATGAGTTTCATAAAGTTTCATTAATTCTTGTTGCTGCTTTTCTTTGTTATTCTCATATTTTTTTTGAATTTCTTGAATTTTAGGCTGAAAAACAGACATTTTTGCTGTCGCCTTTTGCTGTTTTACAGAAAGAGGAAACATCAAAATCTTAAGTAAAACCGTAAATAAAATTAAAACTATTCCGTAATTATTAATAACAGAATACAATGCGGACATTATCCATCCAAGGGGAGTAGCAATAATACCCATAACTTATTTTCCTTTCTTTTCTCTTAACAAAAATACTCTAACTTATTTTTTAAAAAAAGAAAATTTTTCCGGAACGGGATCATTTCCTCCTTTAAAAAGAGGATTACATTTTAAAATTCTCTTTACCGCAAGATAAAATCCTTTTGCTGCACCAAATTTTATTATAGCTTCTTTTGCATAATTGGAGCAAGTAGGATAATACCTGCAACAAGGTTTTTTAAGTTTTGAAATATATTTCTGATAAAATAAAATAAGCCAAAGTAATATTTTTTTCATCTTTAAAAATCTTTTAAACAGCCCTTTAATGCGGCCGCAACCTGATACGACTTAGCTTTTAAAATTCTTTCACGCGCAACAAAAACATAATCATAATTATCCTCTAATTTTTGAGAGACAGCAAAAAAAGCCACCCGCAAAACTCTTCTGGCACGATTTCTTTTAACAGCATTTCCTATTTTTTTAGACGCTGTTATTCCGTATCGAATACAATTTGCGCGATTTTTAATTTTGTATAAAACAAAAAAAGGTGTTACAATATTTTTTCCTTGATAATACGCCCTTTTAAACTCTTTATTAAGAGTTAGGGTATCAATTTTTTTTTCATTATTCATTAAAAATTACCATTTAAAGAAAAACAATCGGAACTGCTCGTCTTTAAAGCGTGCAGTTCCTTTTTAAAATAAATCAAGCACAATAAAATTAATGAGTAAGTCTTGCTCTTCCTTTTGCACGTCTTCTGGCTAATACCTTACGACCATTTGATGTGCTCATTCTTTTACGGAACCCGTGTTCTTTTTTTCTTTGAAGTTTCTTAGGTTGGTATGTTCTTTTCATTTTCTTATCCTCCTTTTAAACAGACAGTCTTGTTTTCGTTTTTACTTTTTACATAAAGAAAAGCGAAAACCCTCAATTTAGTAGTATAACGGATAAAAGGCAGTATTGTCAACTCTTTTTTTAAATTTTAAAAATTTAGTTATTTTTATAATATAAATTTTCAACATATCTATGTTGAAAACCTTGCTTATTTTTTTATTGTGTGTTATAATTTTATTTGATAAATTTTTTAAATTTTTATTAAAAATATTAGGAAAGGACTTTTTTTATGCAATCTTTTGCTGAAGTATTAAATCTTGTTAAAGAATACTTTCTTGAAAAAGTAAAAAACAAGGAATTAACGGAAACTGCATATAATTGTTGGATTAAAAATATCGAACCTATCCGCCTTGAAAATAATACTGCCGTACTTTTTGTGCCTCATGTTTTTCATCGTAAAATTTTAATTGAACAATATAATGATAGAATCATAGAAGCTTTTGAAGCAATTTTAGGATTTAAAGTAAATATTGAAATTTTAACAGATACTGATATTCAAAATGAATCTGAAATAGAAACTACTAAAATTAAAACCGAAGAGGATTCTTCACAAAATATTTCTTATGAGGAAAAAGAAAAAAAAGAAAATTTTATATCAGATGATTATAAATATGATTTTGATAATTTTATTGTAGGAAGCAGAAACGAATTAGCATATGTAGCGTGTAAATCCGTTGCTTTTAATCCAAATTCCAATGTAAACGCTTATAATCCTCTTTTTATTTATGGACCAAGTGGACTTGGAAAAACTCATCTTTTAATGGCAATTAAACATGAAATTGAAAAAAATCATCCTGAAATGAATATTATTTATACTAATAGTGAAACCTTTACAAATGATTTAATTTATGCTTTAGGTAAAAAAACTATTAAAGAATTTCATCAGAAATATCGTCATGCAGATTTCTTTTTAATAGATGATATTCAATTTTTATCAGGTAAAGAGCGATCTCAGGAAGAATTTTTCCATACTTTTAATGATTTATATCAATATGGAAAACAGATTGTTATAACTTCTGACCGTCCTCCAAAAGATATAAATATCATTGAAGAACGTTTAAAATCACGTTTTGAATGGGGAGTTTTAGCTGATATTTCTGCTCCTGATTTAGAAACAAGAATTGCTATTATTAAAAGAAAAGCTGAACTTTTACAATTTGATATTCATGATGATATTGTAAACTTTATTGCAAATAAATTAAAAAATAATATACGTCAGCTCGAAGGCGCGGTTAAAAAAATGAAAATTTATCGTCTTTTAACCGGTTCTGAACCTAATTTAAGTGTTGCCCAGAATGTAATTAATGAAATTTTAAATGATAATAAACCTTTACCTATAACAATTGAAAATATAATTGAAGAAGTAGGAAAAACATATAATGTTTCTCCGGAGGATATTCGTTCAAATAAAAGAAGCGGTCCTATTTCAATGGCAAGACAAGTTGCTATATATATAGTAAAAGAAATCACTCAGATTTCTATGAAACAAATAGGACAGGAATTTGGAGGAAGAGATCATACTACTATTGTTTATACATTAAAAAAAGTAGGGGATTTAATGAAAAAAAATCCTCACGATAAAGGAATTATAGAAGATTTAATTAAAAATATAAGAGATAAATAATTTTCCACTTTTTTTTCTTTTTATTTCAACATTTTTCCACTTTTTATTTTTAAAAAAATTTTTCCACCTTTTTCAAATTTTTATACAATTTTAAAAAGAAAAATTTTAAAATAAAAAATCCCTTTATTATTACTTTTTTTAAAACTTTCAACTTTTCCTCATTCTCTATTACTATTACTATATATATTATATTATTATATATATTTATAAAAAATATTTTTAGGAGGTATTTTTATGAAATTCACATGTGATAAATTAACTTTATGTGATGCTATAAATAATGTTTCCCCTGTAGTTTTTGGAAAATCTACAATAATGGCTTTAGAATGTATTCTTTTAAAATGTAAAGAAAATAAACTTTCTGTAATAGGCTATAATTTAGAAATGGGTATTACAAAAGATATTGAAGTTCAATCTTTTTCAGATGGTGAAGTTATTTTAAATGCAAGACTTTTTTCTGATATTATAAATAAAATGCCAAATTCAGATTTAACAATAACAACTGATGAAAAAATGCTGACAATTATTAAAGGAGGAGGAGCTCAATTTACAATTTTAGGTATGAATTCTGAAGAATATCCTGAAATTCCTTCTTTTTCAAAAGATCATTTTTTCAAATTAGATGGAAATATTTTAAGAAATATGATTTCTCAAACAATTTTTGCAGTTTCTCAGGACAGTGCTACTCCTGTTTTGACAGGAACTTTATTTGAAATAAAAAATAAAGTATTAAATTTAGTTTCTGTAGATGGTTGTCGTTTAGCTGTAAGAAAAGAAAATGTTGATTTTGATGAAAATATAAAATTTATAGTACCCGGAAAAACACTTTTAGAACTTTTAAAATTAACAGGAAAATTTATTACTGAAGAAGAATCATCAATTATGATATATATAGGGAATAAACATATAATTTTCGAATGTAATGGATATAAAGTTATTTCAAGACTTTTAGATGGTGAATTTATAGATTATAATGCAGCAATTCCGAAAGAAGCTAAAACAAATATAATTTTATCAACAAGAGAATTTTTAGAAAGTATTAACAGAGCATCAATAATTATAAACGATAAAATAAAAAATCCTATAAAAGCAATTTTTGAAGAAAATAATGTTACTATCTCCTGTGAAACATCTATGGGAAAAGTGAATGACAGTTTTAGTATAAATATGACAGGAGAAAAAGTAAAAATAGGATTTAATAATAAATATATGACAGATGCTTTAAAATCAAGTGAATTAGATCAAGTAAAAATAGAAATAAACAGCGCTTTTTCTCCTATAAAAATTATGCCTTTAGAAGGAGATAATTTTATCTTCTTAGTAATGCCGATGAGATTAAAAGATGAAGACTAAAGAAATAGAAATAAAAATAAAAACAGAATATATAAAACTTGATCAATTTTTAAAATTTTGCGGTCTTGCTGAAACAGGAGGACATGCAAAGGAAATAGTAAAAGAAGGTATAGTTTTTGTAAACGGAGAAATTTGTTTACAAAGAGGAAAAAAATTAAGATTAGGCGACGAAGTTATGGTTGATGATTATAAAATATTTATAAAATAATAAATAAAGGAGGCAGTGCAATATATGAAAATCGAAAAAATCGAAATTTGTGATTTTCGTAATATAGATTGTGCACTGCTTACTCCTCATCCAAATGTGAATATTATTTACGGAAAAAATGCTCAGGGAAAAACTAATTTATTGGAATCTATATGGCTTTGCAGCGGAAAAAAAAGTTTTAGAAAAGTAAAAGAAAATCAAATGATTGGTTTTAATAAAGATTTTTTTAAAACAGAAATAATTTTTTCTGATAAAGAACGATTTCAAAATATAAAGCTTCATGTAGGAGAAAAAAGAAAAATTTTTTTAAATGATGTTCCTTTAAAAAGTTTTTCTGAACTTTTTGGAAATTTTTATTGTGTTATTTTTAATCCTGATGATTTAGATATTGTAAAAGGTGGTCCTTCCTCAAGGAGAGATTTTTTAGATACAGCAATATCGCAAATTAAACCTATATATGGAAAATATTTAAGTAAATATATGGATGTTTTAGAACAGAGAAATGTTCTTTTAAGAGAGATTAAAAATAATAATTATACTCAAGATATGCTTGATATATGGGATATACAACTTGCAAAATTAGGAACTATAATTTCTATTTTCAGAAGTGATTATCTTAAAAAATTAAATACTGTCAGTGAAAAAATATATAAAGGATTTACAAACGGAAAAGAAAAAATTAATATAAAATATTATTCCACAATTTATCCTGAGAGTATAAAATTAGAATTATATTCCGATGAGTTGATTGCAGAATATCAAAAAATTCTTTTAGAATCAAGAGAAGACGACATCAGAATACATACTACTACAAAAGGAATACATAGAGATGATTTTGATATAGAAATTGATAATTTATCTTCAAAACTATATGGTTCACAAGGACAACAACGAAGCTCAGCAATTACTTTAAAATTATCTGAAGCTACCCTTTTAAAAAATATAACCGGTGAAAATCCGATTATATTACTTGATGATGTAATGAGTGAACTTGATAATCAAAGACAAAGTTATATTTTAAATAAAGTCAAAAATTTTCAGGTTTTTATTACATGTTGTGATATTTTAAATACTTTAAAATTAAAAGAAGGAAAAATTTTTTTAGTTGAAAACGGAGTTTTTATAGAAAAGGAAGAAAAAAATGTATTTACATCTGGGGAATGATGTCATAGTTAATCATTCAGATATAATTGGGGTTTTTGATATAGAAAATACTTCTATTTCAAAATATACAAAAGAATATTTAAGATCAAATCAGCAAGGAAAAAAAATCATTAATGTAACAAAAGATATTCCAAAATCTTTTGTTATAACATTTGATAAAAATAAAAAAGAAAAGGTTTACCTTTCTCTTTTAGCACCGGCAACTCTTAAAAAACGTTTTAAGGAAATGGAATAAGATAAAAGAAAATGGAGGATAGGATAGTGAGTAATAAACCTCTCAACGAAAATTATGATGAAAGTCAGATACAAGTTTTGGAAGGACTTGAAGCTGTACGAAAAAGACCCGGTATGTATATAGGTTCAACAGGACCAAACGGATTACATCACTTAGTTTATGAAATTGTCGATAATGCAATAGATGAAGCGTTAGCAGGATATTGTACTGAAATTATCGTTGATATTCTCGAAGGAGATATTATACGCGTAGTAGATAATGGTCGTGGTATTCCTACTGGTATTCATCCAAAAGAAGGAATTTCTGCTGCTACCGTTGTTTATACAATCCTTCACGCAGGCGGAAAATTCGGCGGTGGCGGATATAAAGTATCCGGCGGATTGCATGGTGTAGGTGCGTCTGTTGTAAATGCATTAAGTGAAAGTCTTGATCTTACTGTTGAAAACGGGGAACATGTCTTTTTTCAGCATTTTGAGAGAGGTAAATATAATGAAGAATTAAAGATTATAGGAGATACCAAAAAAACAGGAACTACTGTCGTTTTTAAACCGGATCCCGAAATCTTTGAGAGCACAGTTTTTGATTATGAAATTTTACTCACAAGACTCAGAGAACAAGCTTTTTTGAATGCCGGAATTAAAATCGTTCTGACTGATTACAGAAATCCTGATGAAAAAATTGAGGACATTTTATTTTATGAAGGTGGAATAAGAAGCTTTGTAAAGCATCTTAATAAAACCAAAAATGCTATTCATGAGGAGCCTATATATCTATACAAAGAAGAAAATGGAGCCATTGCAGAAGTGGCTTTGCAGTATAACGACAGTTATTATGAAGTTATAAAATCTTTTGCAAATAATATTCATACAACAGAAGGCGGTACACATGAAATAGGCTTTAAAAATGCTTTGACACGTGTATTCAATGATTATGGCAGACGTCATAAATTGTTAAAAGATAATGATCAGAATTTAAGCGGTGATGATGTAAGAGAAGGTATGACCGCTATTGTCAGTGTTAAACTTACTAATTGTGAATTTGAAGGACAGACCAAAGGAAAATTGGGAAATACTGAGGCAAGACCTTTGGTTGACAGTTTAGTATTTGAGGGATTAAATACATTTTTTGAAGAAAATCCCGCTATTGCAAAGGTAATTTTTGAAAAGGCTATAAATGCACAGCGTGCAAGAGAAGCAGCAAGAAAAGCAAGAGACCTTACACGTAGAAAATCAGTACTTGAAACCAGTGGTTTGCCGGGTAAACTTGCAGACTGTACTTCAAGAGATAATACAATGACTGAAATTTATATCGTCGAGGGTGACTCTGCGGGCGGTTCTGCAAAGAGCGGACGAGATCGTTCTTTCCAGGCAATTTTATCCCTTTGGGGTAAGATGTTAAACGTAGAGAAGGCAAGACTTGATAAGGTTTACGGAAATGAGAAATTAATGCCGGTTGTAGCGGCAATTGGTTGTGGAATTGGCGATGAAATCGATTTAAGTAAAATTCGTTACGGTAAAATTATTATTATGGCGGATGCTGATGTTGACGGTTCTCATATCAGAACTTTGCTTCTTACATTCTTTTTCCGTTATATGAGACCACTTTTGGAAAATGGATATATTTATTTTGCACAGCCACCACTGTTTAAAATTTTCCGTGGTAAAAAAGTAAGATATGCATTTAATGACGAGGAACGAGATATTTATATCCGTGAACTTGCGGGAGAAAGTGGTGCAAAAGTAGAAGTACAAAGATATAAAGGTCTTGGTGAGATGAATCCCGAACAGCTTTGGGAGACTACGATGAACCCCGAAAACAGAACACTTATTAAAGTAGAGCTTGAAGATGCGGTAAAAGCTGATGAAACCTTTACAATTTTAATGGGTGACAAGGTTGAGCCACGTCGAGAATTCATTGAGAAAAATGCAAAATTTGTTAAAAATCTTGATGTATAACAGGAGAAAAGTATGTCAAATCAAAATGAACAATTAGACAAAGAAGAAATTATCAGTGAAAAAATCGTTGTTTCACAAGGGCTTGATGCAGAACAATACGATGTAGCAAGACCTTTTGTTGAGAGTGAAAAAATAAGCGATGAGGATAATTTAGGCGGAATAGACATTAAATATGACTTAAAAAGTGATGAAGTTAAAAAAGCTTTAAAAGTATTTCAGAAAAAGACGATATATAAGAAAAATTTAATTTATACTGCTATTTTAATAGTGTTTTTTGTACTTTATCTTGATATGCTTTTTAAAGATCCGTCAAGAAATATGGCAATAATAATAGCACCATTATGTGTTATTATTATTGCATACATCTGGTATTTACCTTTTAAACATATTAAAAATACCGCGAAAGCAGTAGATTTAAATAATGATATATTTACAATAAAGATTTGCGAAGAGGGACTTTTATTAGATGAGCAAAAAGGTCAATATTTAATTTCTTACAATAAACCAACTACAAAATGTATCGAATTAAATGATGTTTTTGTGATTTTTATAAGTGATAAGCAAATTTTTGCTGTGCCTAAGCGTTGTATCGATGAAGATAAAATTGAAAGCGTTAAAACGCTTTTAAAAGATGGCTTGAAAGAAAAATACGAAATTATAAATAAGTAATTTTCCTGTGAGAAAAAAGGACATTTAAATGTTCTCAATTAGGAGGAAGAGTTTTGGAAAACGAGGTAAAAAATTTCGACGGAACAAAGATAATTACCGTTGATGTAGATAAAGAAATGAGAAAATCCTATTTGGATTATTCTATGTCAGTAATCGTTGGACGAGCATTGCCTGACGTGCGTGACGGATTAAAACCTGTTCATAGACGTATTTTATATACTATGTATGAAAATGGGTTGCTCCCTGAAAAAGGATACAGAAAATCTGTTGATACGGTAGGTTCTGTACTTGCAAAGTATCACCCTCATGGTGATGCTGCGGTTTATGATGCAATGGTGCGTCTTGCGCAGGATTTTTCTATGCGTTATCCTTTGGTTGACGGTCAGGGAAACTTTGGTAGTATTGACGGAGATCCGCCTGCTGCTTATCGTTATACTGAAGCTAAAATGTCAAAAATGTCTGTAAATATGTTAAGCGATATTGAAAAAGAAACTGTCGATTGGCAGCCGAACTTCGATGATCGTATTCCTGAACCTACTGTTTTGCCATCCCGTTTCCCAAATCTTCTGGTAAATGGATCAACAGGTATTGCGGTAGGTATGGCTACTAACATTCCTCCTCATAATTTGGGTGAGGTTGTTGATGCAATTTTAGCGCTTATTAAAAATCCCGATCTTTCTTTTGAAGAGCTTATGGAATATATTAAAGGCCCTGATTTCCCGACAGGCGGTATCATTATGGGTAGAAGCGGTATCAGAGCTGCATATTCTACAGGCCGCGGAAAGATTACTCTTCGTGCAAAAGCAGAAATAGAAGAAGATTCAAAGGGGAAAGCAAGTATTGTTGTTACAGAAATTCCCTATATGATAAACAAAACTCGTATTATTGAGGGTATAGCAGAACTTATCAAAGATAAACGTATAGATGGTATTTCATATATAAGAGATGAATCTGACCGTGAAGGTATGCGTGTAGTTTTTGAGCTTAAGAGAGATGCTATTCCGCAGGTGGTTTTAAATCAGCTTTACAGATATAGCTCATTGCAGGAAACTGTGGGAGTTATAATGCTTGCTTTAGTTGATAATCAGCCTAAGGTACTTACTTTAAAAGAAATGCTTACAAATTATATTGATTTCCAGGGACAGGTTATAACCAGAAGAACTCAATATGATTTGAAAAAAGCACAGGAAAGAGCTCATATTTTAGAAGGTTTAAAAATAGCACTTGATTTTATTGACGAAGTTATCGCTATTTTGAGAGCTGCTAAGTCTATTCCTGAAGGAAAGCAGGCTTTGATTGATCGTTTTGCACTTACTGATGTTCAGGCAAGTGCTATCGTAGCTATGCGTTTAGGACAGTTGACAGGTCTTGAACGTTCAAAAATCGAAGAAGAATTGGCATCTATTCTTGAAAAAATCAAAGAATATGAAACAATTCTGGGCGATTATGGTCTTATTATGGAAATTCTTGAAAAAGAACTCACCGAAATCCGTGAAAAATATGACGATAAACGTCGTACTGATATTCAGGCAGTAAGCGGCGATGTGGATATTGAAGATTTAATTCCGGAAGAAGATTGTGTAATTACTCTTACTCATTTTGGATATATAAAGCGTCAGCCCAGTGATGCGTATAAAATTCAAAAAAGAGGCGGACGTGGTGTTTCCGGAATGAAACAGCGTGATGAAGATTTTGTTGAAGAATTATTTATCGCTTCAAGCCATGATAATATTCTTTTCCTTACAAGCAAGGGAAGAATGTTTAAATTGAAGTGTTATGAAATTGCTGAGGGAAGTCGTAATTCACGAGGAACCAATATTGTAAACTTATTGGCGTTAGCTCCCGATGAAAAGGTAACATCCTTGCTTAAGATTAAAGAATTTGACGCAGACCATTATGTAGTTATGGTTACAAAACAGGGTATAATAAAGAGAACATCATTAGATGCTTATAAAAATATCCGTAAGAGTGGCTTGATTGCAATTGGATTAAGAGAAGATGATGAACTTGCATGGACACAGATTACTGATGGAAATGAAGAGCTTTTGGTTGCAACTAAAAATGGTATGGCAATAAGATTCAATGAAAATGATGTTCGTGCTATGTCACGTTCAGCTTCGGGTGTAAAGGCTATTCGTCTAAAAGAAGATGATAAAGTTGTAGGAATGGCGAAAATTTCTGATGGTATGACAGTAATGACTGTTACCGATAAAGGTCAGGGAAGACGTACTCCCGCTGAAGATTATCCTCTCCAGAGTCGTCACGGAAAAGGAAAAATCAATTACAAAGTTAATGATACAAAAGGTTATGTTTGCGGAGTTAAAGTTGTAAGTGATGACGATGATTTGATTTTGATTTCCAATGAAGGTATTATAATCCGTATTGCAGTACGAGATGTTAATGTAATGTCACGTTATGCATCTGGTGTGCGTGTGATGAGGCTTGGTGAAAATGACAGTGTGGTTACTTTTGCCAGAACAGAGCATATAGAGGAAGAAGAGGAACCGGAAGAATAAAAATAAAAAGAGTGGTTTAAAACGAAAAGTTTTTAACCACTCTTTTTTAGTGATAATAATAAAATAAAAAATTTGGTTTGTCGTAAAATTTACCTCTATGAATATACTGTAATAAGAATATTTGTGGGGGTTAAATATGAATAAAGAAATAAAAAAGAAAATTTTAGTTTGTCTTATCGGAACTGTTTTTACATTGTCTTTTTGTTTTTTTACAGGCAGTAAAAGTATTTTAACAGGGGGTGATTTTCAAGAAGGTATAGCATTACCCATAATTATGTATGAAAATATATCTGATAAAGAACAATTTGAAGAAGACCTTGATTTTTTAAGGGAAAAAGGTTATAATTCTGTCTTAGTAAAGGATCTTAAATTTTACCAGCAAGGAGTTAAAAATCTTCCTGAAAATCCGATAATTCTTTCTTTTGATGGTGGATATAAAAGCTTTTTAGATATAGCTTACCCTGTTTTAGAAAAATATAATATGAAAGCAGTAGTGAGTATTGTTGGTGAGAATACTGATTTTTTCTCACAAAGTTTAGAAAATAACTCCGATGAGAAATATTTAAGCTGGGAAGATGTAAAAGCTCTTGCAAAGCTTGATATAATAGAAATCGGAAATCAGAGTTATAGCTTTTGTGACGAGAAAAAAGGTGTAAATTTAAAGTATAAAAATTTTTCCGATTATAAAAAGTTTTTAATTGATGATGTTATGAAAATGCAGGAAAAATGCAGCGAAAATATTTATAAAGAACCGATACTTTTTACATATCCGTACGGGTTTTACAATAAAGAAAGTGAAAAAATTCTTAAAGAAGTTGGATTTGATGCCACTTTTATCTTTGAAGAAGGTATGAATTTTATAAATAAAGATAAGGAAAGTCTCTTTGAATTAAAAAGATTTAAAAGAGATAAAAATATAAGCGCAAAAGATTTTTTTGGTAAAATAAAAGGAGAATAAAGTGGAGAATTTAAGTAATATTTCTACTATTAAGGAAATAATGGATAAATTCGGGTTTAGCTTTTCAAAATCTTTAGGACAGAATTTTTTGATAAATCCCGGGATTTGTCCCAAGATAGCTGAAATGGGTGGAGCCAATAAGGAAACCGGTGTTATTGAGATAGGAACCGGTTTTGGTGTACTTACTCATGAACTTGCCAAACGAGCTAAAAAGGTTGTGGCAATAGAACTTGATAAAAGATTATTACCGGTACTTGATTACACTTTATCCGAGCATAATAATATTAAAATAATAAACGAAGATGTTTTAAAGGTTGATTTAAAAAAAATAATAGAAGAAGAATTTGAGGGAATGGACGTATATGTATGTGCGAATCTTCCATACTATATTACATCTCCCGTAATTATGATGCTTTTAGAACAAAAACTGCCAATAAAGGCTATAACTGTTATGGTGCAGAAGGAAGCAGCTTTAAGGCTTTGCGCAAAATTACCTTCCAGAGATTGTGGTGCAGTTACTGTTGCGGTAAGATATTACAGTGAACCAAAACAGCTTTTTTCTGTGAGCAGGGGTAGTTTTATGCCCGCACCTAATGTGGATTCTGCGGTAATAAGGCTTGATGTAAAGGAAAATAAAGCTCTTTCATTAAACGAAGAGGAAAAGCTTTTTAAATTAGTAAAGGGAGCGTTTTCACAACGCAGAAAAACGCTTTTAAATACTCTTTCTTCTTCATTAGGGGTATCGAAAGAAAAGGTTATGGATGCTATAAAAAAAGAAGGGCTTAAAGAAACTATAAGAGCAGAGGAACTTTCTTTAGAAAATTTCATAGCACTTTCTCAGTATTTTGATTAAAAAAGTTCAAATTTTTTCAAAAACTGATATTTTTTAAAACTTTTTTTAAAAAATAGTTGACAAAATAATAAAGCTATGTTAAAATATAATCCGTTCCTGCAACAGGAGAGTACAAATGTAGATGGCGGTATAGCTCAGCTGGCTAGAGCATTCGGTTCATACCCGAAAGGTCGTGGGTTCAAGTCCAACTGCCGCTACCATATTGGCCCGTTGGTCAAGCGGTTAAGACACCGCCCTTTCACGGCGGTATCACGAGTTCGATTCTCGTACGGGTCACCATTAAAAACGATTCAGATTGGTTTCTGAATCGTTTTTTGTTTGCCATTTATTTGACAGTAAAAAGCTCTCGTGATACAATAAAAAAGGTTGTGTGAATATATAAAAAAGGGGATTTTAATTTTGAAAAAAGTTATGAAAACTGTTCCGGCAGTTTTTACAATAGGTGAAGAGTATCAGATTATGGTACCTGTAAATAAAGAAGTTTTGATGTGGGTAGAGGCAGGAAATCATAAGTATTATGATGAATCAAACGGAATTATCCGTTCAAAAACAGAAATCCATCGTATGAGGGTGCCCGCAGAGGTTTTAGATAAAGCCGGAAAGTATAAAATTTGTTGGCGTGAAGTTATTGAAAGAAAACCTTATTTTACAGAAACAAAGGGTGTTTGCGAGGAAGAATTTGATTTTTTCCCGGTAAAAGGCGGAAAAATAGTAGCATATCAAATTGCAGATGCTCATAATACTGTAAAAGGGCCGGTTTTAGCGGCAAAAGCATTTGAAAAAGAGTATGGAGCATTGGATTTTCTTATTTTAAATGGCGATATTCCGATAGATAGCGGAAAGATAGAAAATTTTGATACAATTTATGAAATTGTCGCTCAGATTACAAACGGAAATATTCCTGTTGTTTTTTCAAGAGGAAATCACGATACAAGAGGAATTTTTGCAGAGAAAATAGCAGAATATACACCTTGTGAGAATGGAAATTCTTATTTTCATTTTAAGTTAGGGGATATTTTTGGTATTGTTCTGGATTCCGGTGAAGATAAAGATGATTCTTGTGATGAGTATGGTAATACCGTTTGCTGTAATGAATTTCGTCTTCGTGAAACAAAGTTTTTAGAGAATTTATTAGAAACTAAGGAAAAAGAATATAATAGTGACAAAATAAAATACAAAATAGTGGTAATGCATAATCCTGTTACATTAAAAAAGCAACCACCTTTTGATATAGAGGAAGAGCTTTTTAGCTATTGGTCAAAAATTTTAAGGGAAAAGTTTTCCCCAAATGTTATGATTTGCGGACACACTCACAAATTAGCAATAGAGTTTCCCGGTGATGAAAATGATGTTCTGGGCCATGCGTGTCCTGTTGTAACAGGATCAAGACCAATTTTTAAGGAAAATTATTTTGCAGGCTCAGGATTTATTTTTGAAAATGATAAAATAACAGTTGTTTTTAATGACAGTGAAAAAGTTTTAAAGGAAATGGTTTTGTAAAATTTAAAAAACTGGAGGAATTGATGATGACAAAATTTGAGATGTTAAGAGAAAAGTATCCGAATTTTATTTATCATGGTTTCTTTGCAATAAATGAAGATAAGAAAATAAAGGTAAAATATCATTTTGAGATTGAGGGGCTTTCTGAATTTTGCCCTGAATGGATTTTCCCGAATCCCGAAGGAATAGAAAAAGACGAGCAGATAGTTAAAAAGCTTTTATTTTCCATAGGGATGGTTGAACTTGTAAGCTATTGGAAGATAACATGTTCACCCTTTGTAACAATAAAATGTGGACAAATAGATGATTTTCAGGCAGATTGGTGGAAAAAACAATATTTTAACGGACTTTCTGAATTTTTTTACAGAAATGAAATTGAAACCGATATAAATTCTTTTATGAAGATTAATTCTTCGGGAGAAAATTTTTCCTCAGAAGAATCTCAGAGAAAATTAAAAGGTTCACTTATACCGATAGGTGGAGGAAAAGACTCTATTGTTTCTCTTGAAATTTTAAAATCGGACAAAGAAAACAACCGCTGTTATATAATAAATCCGCGAGGAGCAACAATAAATACTGCAAAAACTGCAGGATATGAAGAAAAAGATGTTTTTTCAGCATACAGAACTTTAGATAAGAATATGTTAGAACTTAATAAACAGGGATTTTTAAACGGACATACACCTTTTTCTGCATTGGTCGCTTTTTCTGCGGTGCTTACAGCTTATTTAAACGGACAAAAATATGTGGTTTTATCCAATGAATCAAGCGCTAATGAAAGTACTGTTTCAGGTACCGACGTAAATCATCAGTATTCAAAAAGTTTTCAGTTTGAAAAAGACTTTAATGATTACGAAAAAGAATATATAAAAAGCGGAGTATATTATTTCAGCCTTTTAAGACCTTTAAGTGAGTTTCAGATTGCAAAATGTTTTTCAAAACATTTAAAATATCATTCTGTTTTCAGAAGCTGTAATGTCGGCAGTAAAAAGGATATATGGTGTGCAGATTGCTCAAAATGTCTTTTTGTAGCTATAATTCTTTCACCGTTTTTATCTCTTTTTGAAATTGAGAAAATTTTTGATAAAAATCTTTTTGAAAATGAGTCAATGATACCGATTTTAAAACAGCTTATAGGTCTTAAGGACGAAAAACCTTTCGAATGTGTCGGAAGCAGGGAGGAAATAAATTTTGCTTTGTGTCTTGCTGTAAAGAAAAATGAAGATAAACTTCCGCTTCTTTTAAAAGTTTATAAAGAAACAAAGCTTTATGATTTTTATAAAGATCGTGAAAACCCTTATGACAGTTATTATAATACGGAAAATTTACTTCCTTTAGATTTTGAAAAATTACTAAAAGAAAGCCTTTAACAGGAGAGAAAAAATGCTTAAAAAAATTTATGATAAATTAAAAGATAAGAAAATTTTAATACTCGGATTTGGTAGAGAGGGTATGGCGACTTATCGTTTTATCAGAAAAGAGTTTCCGTCATTATTTCTTACTATAGCAGACAAAAGAGATATTGATGAAAAAGCTCTTGAACATGTAGCGGTAATATCAGGGGAAGACTATCAGAAAACTTTAAAAGATTATGATATGATTATAAAAAGCCCGGGAATAGTTTTAGAAGATAAAAGTTCCGAGATTTTAAAAAAAGTTACCTCGCAGACAGAACTTTTTATGAATGCTTTCAGAGATAAAGTGATAGGAATAACCGGCACAAAAGGGAAAAGTACCACCACTACACTTATCTATCATATTTTAAAAAGTGTTCATCCTGATTGCCTTTTAATGGGGAATATCGGTATTCCTGCATTTGATCTGGTTGAAAAAATCGGGGAAGACACCTTGATAGTGTATGAACTTTCCTGCCATCAGCTTGAATATATCAATGTATCACCACATATTTCGGTGCTTTTAAATCTTTTTGAGGAGCATCTTGATCATTACGGCAGTTATGAAAACTATATTCTGGCTAAGAAAAATATTTGTAAATATCAAAAAGATGGAGATGTTTTTGTCTGCAATATTTTAAATCAGACGAAAACTGATGCCAAAATAATAAAAGCATCACTTGATGATGCTGATGCCGATGTGTTTGTGAATGGAAAAACTGTAGTTTATGGCGATGAAAAATTTGATATACCGATAGAAGATATAAAACTTGCCGGAAGACATAATTTATATAATATTGCAGTTGCTTTTGTGGTTTGCAGCCAATATGGAGTTACTACTGATGAGTTTATAAAATTTATTAAAACTTATGAACCGTTGCCACACAGGCTCCAGAATATTGGTACCTATAACGGAATAACTTTTTATGATGATTCAATTTCAACCATCGCACAAACTACTATTGAGGCATTAAAGAGTCTGCCGTCTGTCGGAACATTGCTTTTAGGAGGAATGGACAGGGGTGTTGATTATAATCCGCTTGCAGAGTTTCTTTTAACTTCAACGGTTGAAAATATAGTTTTGATGCCGGATACTTCTAAAAGACTGGAAAAGCTTTTAAGTAAAGTTAAGGATAAAAAAATTATAACAGTAGAAAATTTAAAAGAGGCAGTAAAGGTAGCTAAAAAGGTTACCGGAAAAGGTAAGATATGTTTGCTTTCTCCTGCTGCTGCGAGCTATGGATTTTTCAGGGATTTTGAAGAGCGTGGAGAGTATTTTGTAAAATATGTAAAAGAGGATTAATAAAAAGGCTGTAGAAAATTACTACAGCCTTTTTATATATTTTATTTGAATATAAAAAGAGATTTTTACAATACTTATCCTGTAAAGATACCGATTTGACAAAAGCGCAAAAAAACTGTATAATTAAAGGACTTATTTGTTCGGCTTTTGAAAAGTAAGTAAGGCATTTTTAAGGAGCTTGTATGGACGGCATATATATGGGCTTTGTTGCTTTATTTTATTTTTCGTAAATACATAGTAAAGTCTCAGAAAGGGGTATTATAAGTGCTCCTCTTATTTTGGTATCTGTATCCCTTTTGAACTTTACAAATTAAGTAAAGGAAGGTAGAATATTGAATAATAATCAAAAAGGTAATGATGAAAAAAGACTTACCAATCCAGAAAAGAAAAACAGTAAAAAGTCACATCCTTCTGGAAATTACAAGTATAATAAATCTAGTAAAACTTCTAATGTAAAGACAAAATCTGAAAACGTTACAAAAAAGAAATCACCAAGTAAAAAGGCAAAGCCAAAGAAAAATCCTTTGAAGATTATCCCACTCGGCGGACTTCATGAAATTGGAAAGAATATGACCGCATATGAATATGGGAACGATATAATTATCGTTGATTGCGGTATGGCTTTTCCGGATGCGGATATGCTTGGGGTAGATAGTGTCATTCCTGATTACACATACCTTGAAAAAAATGCTGAAAAAATCAGAGGCGTTGTGATTACTCACGGTCACGAGGATCATATAGGCTCTATTCCTTATTTTCTTAAAAAGATCAATGTTCCGATTTATGGCGGAAGTTTAGCCTTGGGATTAATTGAAGGTAAATTGAAAGAGCATGGAATTTTAAATCAGGCAATTTTAAACCCGGTCAAACCGGGAACGGTTGTTAAAATGGGTTGTATGGCAGTTGAGTTTATCAATGTAAATCATTCTATCCCTGATGCTATGGCGGTTGCTGTTTTTACTCCGGCAGGTATTGTTGTGCAGACAGGCGATTTTAAAGTGGATTACACTCCTATTGAAGGCGATGTTATAGACCTTGCGCGTTTTGCTGAGCTTGGAAAAAAAGGTGTGCTTTGTTTACTTTCTGATTCGACTAATGCTGAGCGTCCGGGTTTTACTGAAAGTGAACGCAGTGTAGGACACGCATTTGAAAATTTATTTAAAAAAGCTTCCAATAAGAGAATAATTATTGCTACTTTTGCTTCAAATATTCACAGAATTCAACAGATTATAGATAATGCAAATAAGACCAAAAGAAAAGTTGCAATTTTTGGAAGAAGTATGGAAAATGCTGTGTCAAAAGCTATTGAACTCGGCTATCTCAACGTTCCTAAGGATATCCTTATTGATGTTGACAGTATGAGTCAATTTCCTGCCAATAAATTAGTTTTGATTACTACGGGAAGTCAGGGAGAACCTATGGCGGCTCTTTCGAGAATGGCTTTGGGAGAACATAAAAAGGTGAATGTCTCGGCAGAAGATTTTATTATAATTTCTGCTAATCCTATCCCGGGTAATGAAAAGCATGTAAACAGAGTTATCAATGACCTTATGCGTTTAGGTGCTGAGGTGATTTATAAATCTATGTATGATGTTCATGTATCCGGACATGCGTGTCAGGCAGAACTTAAAATGATGCTTTCTTTAGTTAAGCCTAAATTTTTTATGCCGGTACATGGTGAGTATAAGCAGTTAAAACAACATCTGGAAATAGCTGCGGAAATAGGAATTGCCCCTGATCATATGATCATAGGCGATTTAGGTCAGGTTATTGAAGTAAGCGATGACGGCATTAAGGTAAATGGTTCGGTTGAGGCGGGTCATATTTTTGTCGATGGATATGGGGTAGGAGATGTAGGCTCCATTGTGCTTCGCGACAGAAAGCATCTTGCAGAAGACGGACTTATAGTTGTAGTTGTTACCATTGACGGAGAATCAGGTGCAGCAGTTGCAGGACCTGATATAGTTTCAAGAGGATTTGTATATGTCCGTGAATCTGAAGAACTTATGGACGAAGCAAGACAGCTTATAAGCAAGGCGTTGGATAGTTGTTATCAGCGCAATATAAGTGAGTGGAATGCACTTAAAATAATTGTAAAAGAACAACTTTCTTCGTTTATTTATAAAAAGACCAAGAGAAATCCAATGATCTTACCTATTATAATGGAAATTTAAAGAAAGGAAAGGGCTTAATATGAAAAGCAAAAAAGGATGGGGAATAAAAAGCTGTCTGATATTTTTGATGATAGCACCAATTATTTTGACAATTCCGATCTGGACGATTAATTCTATATTGTTTTTCATTTCGCTTTTTTTGGTTTTAATTGCGGATGTGACTATCTTGGCGCGTTTTCATGTAATATATAAAAAAATATATAAAATGATGGCCGGCGCAGTAGAGGAGATGGATACAAATCAAAAAGGAAATTTTCATAAATTTCCGATACCTGCAATAATTGTCTCCGAAACAAGAGAAATTTTATGGTATAGCCCTTCTTTCAATGAAAAAATTCTTTTAAAAGATGAGCTTTATGGTGAAAAAGTTGATATAATTACAAACGAAGAGCTTTCTTCTTTTTGTACGGGTGAAAATAAAATTGTAAGTTTTAATAATTGTTGGTACAAAGTAGTTGGGGTTGAAAAGGAAGAAAATGATATAAAGCTTTATATTCTTTATTTTTCAGATGTGACGGCTATAAAGAATGACTCGATAAATTATCATCTTACAAGACCGTCTGTTATGCTTATAATGCTCGATAATTACGTAGAAATTATGCAACAGGCCAAAGAAAGTGAAAAATCGAGAATTTTAGGAGAAATTGACGCCAATTTAGAAGAATTTATCGGCAAAAGCACAAGTAGTTTTATTGAGCGTTATGACGGCGATAAATTCCTGGTAGTTATTGAAGAACAGCATCTTGAAAAGATAATAGAGAAAAAATTTGATATTCTTGATAAAATTCGTAAAATACAGACAGCAGGGAATCTTTCTGTTACGCTTTCAATCGGAATAGGAAGAGGAGAAAAAACTCTGGCGCAAAGTGGCGCTTCCGCAAAGCAGGCATTAGATATGGCTTTAGGTAGAGGCGGTGACCAGGCAGTTATTAAAAATAAAGCTCTGTATGAGTTTTATGGAGGAGTTTCAAAGGGCGTTGAAAAACGCACCAAGGTAAAAACCAGAATGGTAGCAAATGCTTTGTCTGAACTTATCGCTACTGCAGACAGAGTGCTTGTTATGGGGCATAAATTCGGTGATCTCGATTGTGTAGGTGCGGCAGTCGGTATGGCATATGCCATAAGAAGTATTGGAAAAGAAGCCGATGTGGTTATCGACAGAAATAAAAATCTTGCTAATATTTTAATTGATATGTTGGTACAGCAGGATTGTGATGATCTTTTTATCGATCCCGAAGAGGCACTTTTCAGAATTACACCTAATACAATGCTTATTATTTGTGATACGCATACTGAAAATCTTTTAGAATCAAGTGAAGTGTATCGAAGATGTAAAACTGTAGTTGTGATTGATCATCATAGAAAGATGGTTAACCATATAGAAAATGCAGTTATTTTCTATCATGAGCCGTATGCGTCATCTGCTTCTGAGATGGTGGCAGAACTTGTGCAGTATATGGGAGATAATTGTCGCATCAGTTCTGTGGTGGCGCAAGCACTTTTATCGGGAATTATGCTCGATACCCGTAATTTCGTTTTGAAAACGGGAGTCAGAACTTTTGAAGCGGCGGCGTATCTTAAACGAATAGGTGCAGATACCGTTATTGTAAGAAAGCTTTTTGCAAGTACGATGGATTCTTATCAAAGAAAAACGCGTATCGTTGCAGCAGCACAGATATATAAAGGCTGTGCAGTTGCTGAAAGTGAGTATTCTTCAGAGGATATGAGAATTGTTGCACCTCAGGCGGCAGACGAGCTTTTAGGTATTGATAACGTTGATGCTTCTTTTGTTCTTTATGAAATTGACGGAGTAATCAATGTTTCCGCACGTTCTATGGGAGCTATAAATGTTCAGGTGATAATGGAAAGACTGGGCGGCGGTGGCCATCATACCATGGCAGGAGCTCAGATTAAGGGCGTTGAAACCGAAAAAGCAAGGCAGATGCTTTTAGAAAGTATTGACCATTATTTTGAAGATAAATAAAAGGGGAAATGAAAAATGAAAGTGATTTTGTTGGAAGATGTTAAAGGAAGCGGAAAAAAAGGTGATCTTGTAAATGTTGCTGACGGATATGCAAGAAATTTTTTACTTGCAAAGGGTTTGGCAATGGAAGCAACCGTAACTGCTATAAACAATAAAAATATACAGGATGCTGCAAAAGCACATCACGCTAAAGTTGAACTGGATAATGCAAAAAATGAAAAAGAAAAGTTGGAAGGCAAAACTGTTCATGTTACTGCAAAGGCAGGAAATGGGGGAAGACTTTTTGGCGCAGTTACAGCAAAAGAAGTTGCTATTGCTTTAAAACAGGAATACGCTCTTGATATAGATAAGAAAAAGGTTTCTTTATCAAGTGAAATAAAAGCATTTGGCACTTTTGATTTTACCGTGAAGTTACATAATGGAGTAGTAGCTTCTATGAAAGTTCAGGTTTCAGAACAATAAAAAGGAGTTTTTTAAATGGAAGCTAATTTTAACGAATATGTTCAAAACCTTCCTTATAATTTAGAGGCAGAGCAATCAGTTCTTGGGAGTGTACTTATAGACTCGGAGTTGCTTAATGAGATTATGAATAAAATCAAATCTCCGACGGTTTTTTATACTTCTCAGCATCAGGATATTTTTGCATTGATGCTCAAAATGTTCAGTGAATCTAAACCCATTGATTTTATTACTTTTTTGAATGAAGTAAAAAGGACAGATATTTTTGACAGCGACCAGAGTGCTAAAGCTTATCTTTTGCATTTAATGGAGCTTGTACCTACCACTGCGAACTTAAATCATTATTGTGATATAGTCGTTGAAAAATATTATTTGAGAAATTTGCTTACAGCGGCTACCGATATTGTTTCTTCGGTAAGGGAAAATGACGGAAATGCAAATCAGCTTATAGATTCAGCTGAACAGAAGATATATGATATAAGACAGGGAAGACAGATTTCTGAGCTTCGTCCGATAAGTGAAGTTATAATTGGAGTTTATGACGATATCTATCAGATGCATTCAAAACATGATATGCGTTTTACGGGTATTCCTACAGGTTTCACAGGACTTGATGCGATGATATCCGGGCTTAATAAGTCTGACCTTATATTGATAGCAGGTCGTCCCGGTATGGGTAAAACTTCATTTGCGCTTAATATTGCGGCAAACGCAGGAATAAAAACAGAAACAGAGGTAGCAGTTTTTTCTCTTGAAATGTCAAATCCTCAGGTCGTTTCCCGTATGCTTTGTTCCGATGCTATGATAGCGAGCGATAAATTGCGCACAGGACATTTGGATACAGAGGAATGGTCAAGACTTGCGGTTTCCGCACAAAAATTAAGTAAAACTTCTATTTATCTTGATGATACAGCGGGAATTACAGTTGCGCAGATGAAAGCAAAGCTTCGCAGACTTAAGAATTTAGGACTTGTAATTATAGATTATCTGCAGCTTTTATCTTCGGGTTCGCGTGCAGAAAATCGTGTGCAGGAAATTACACAAATAACAAGAAGTTTAAAGGTTATGGCAAAGGAACTTAATGTTCCGGTTATCTGTTTGTCTCAGTTATCTCGTGCAGTTGAACAACGTCAAGGACATCGTCCGATGCTGTCTGATTTGAGAGAATCAGGATCAATCGAGCAGGATGCGGATATAGTTTTGTTTTTGTTCAGAGAAGATTATTATGATAAAAAAGAAGAAGAGCAAAATAAAAATGTCGCTGTCTGCAGCGTTGCAAAAAATCGTCATGGCTCAACCGGTGATGTAACTATTGGTTGGCAGAGTGAATATACAAGGTTCAGTAATGTGGAGCTTTATCGTGATGAACAGTAAAAAAAGTTTTGAAGAAAAGTTTTTAACAGATAATTTGCAGGGAAAAAGGGTAATTGTTGGTTTTTCCGGAGGAGCTGACTCAGTTTCCCTGCTTTATCGTCTTGTTGAACTTAAAAAAGAACTTGAAATTGATTTGAATGCATTTCATTTAAATCATTGTCTTCGTGGAGAAGAAAGTGTTCGTGATGAAATTTTTGTAAGAGATTTTTGCAAAAAATATAGCATTCCTTTAAAAGTAAAAAGATTGGATATAGCTTCTTTGGCAACAGAAAATGGACTTTCTGAAGAGACTTGCGGTCGTGAAGAAAGATATAAATTTTTTAGTGAAGAAGCAGGAGAAAATGGAATAATTGCCACAGCACATACTCTTTCTGATAATCTTGAAACGGTAGTTTTTCATATGATAAGAGGTACAGCTTTAAAAGGACTTTGCGGAATTCCGCAAAAAAGAGGAAATATTGTGCGTCCTATTATTGATTGCTCAAGGGAAGATGTGGAGGATTACTGTTACAGAAAAGGTTTAGAATATGTAAACGACAGTACGAATTTTTCTACTGATTATCTGAGAAATAAAATCCGCATGGAGATAATACCAAAATTTTATGAAATCAATCCATCTGCAGATCAGTCTTTTATGCGGATGAAAAATATTTTGCAAAAGGAAGAAGAGTACCTGGAAACGATTTCTTCTGACATTTTTGAAAAGATGAAATCAGATGAAAAATTCCTGTTAAATCCTCTGGAAGGAAAAGCTGATATTTTTTATTCAAGAATAGCGGCAAAATTGTTAGAGTATTATGATTTTCCATTAGATTTTCAGAATGTTGAAAGAATTTCTTCACTTTTAAAAAATAAAAAAGGTCGTCAGCAGATGAATGATGAGTTTTATCTTTCGGCTGATGGGGAAAAATTATTTATAGAAAGTGAATTGCCAAAAATACCTTTTTTTGAAAAGGAAATAGATATAGAGGATAATTTAAAATTTGAAGTTGAATATTTTGAAAAATTTAAAGATAAAATTTTGAAAAAAGAAAGAAAGCTTAAAATTTTAGTTTTAGATAAAAAAGAAGATATAGATTTTAAAAAAGTTTATAAAAATTTATTAATTTTTGCCTTAGATTATGATACAATAATTGGTAAGCTTAGTTTCAGACAGAAAAAAGAAGGCGATAAAATTAAAGTTTATCGCAGAAATGGGACAAAAAGTCTGAAAAAGCTTTTTAATGAGAAAAAAATTAACCTTATTGATCGTCATAAAATATTGGTGGTTTGTGATAATCAGGATATTATGGCTATTGAAAGTATCGGTGTAGGGGAAAGAAATGCAATTACAGAAAAAACAAGAAAAGTACTTTTAATTTTAAAAGATGAATGATAAAGTATTGACAAAAGGAGCATAGACGTGGAAAGGTGTATAGAAAAGGTTTTAATATCAAAAGAGGAAATTGCAAAAAAAGTACAGGAATTGGGTGCTGAAATTTCAAAAGATTATAAGGGTAAAAAATTACTTTTAGTGAGTGTATTAAAGGGCTCAGTGGTTTTTATGGCAGATTTAATGCGTTCAATCAATATCCCTTGTCAGATTGATTTTATGTGCGTATCAAGTTATGGCTCAGGTACAAAAACCAGTGGTGTTGTAAAAATTATCAAGGACTTGGATATTGATTTAAATGGATTGGACCTTTTGCTTGTTGAGGATATTTTAGATAGTGGAAAAACTCTTCACTATATTACAAAAATGCTTGCTGATCGTGGCACAGCTTCTATTAAAATTGCCACTTTGCTTGATAAACCTGAACGCAGGAAGGCACCTTTAACTGCGGATTATTGTTGTTTTAGTGTTCCTGATGAGTTTGTTGTCGGTTATGGCCTTGATTATGATGAGAAATTCCGTAATTTACCTTATATAGGTATATTAAAACCCGATGTTTACAATAAATAATTACTAAAATTATATTTGAAGGAGTGTTAAGATTGCAGAAAAAAAGAGGCGGTTCAATCTTTTTAACTGTTTTGCTTATTGCCGTTTTGTTGATTGGATCTTCGTATGTTATGAGATTGATGTTGCCAAAACAAAAACAATACACATATTCTGAAATCATTTATTTTTTCGAGGATCAAAAGGTAACAAAATATGATCTGGATGTCGGTAACGGCGAACTTTCTATGACAATAAAAGAAAATGACAAAGAGGAAAATATAGTTTATCTTGTACCCAGCCCATCATTTTTTGTTCAGAAAATTGAGCCTTATATAGATGAATATAATAAAAATAATCCTGATAACAAAATGGAATATGATTGGCAACGCGCTGCTGATAACAGCTGGATCTGGAGTATAGTTCCATATATCGCACTTTTTGCGGGTATGGCATTACTTTGGTTTTTTATGTTTAAGCAGGCAAGTGGCGGCGGAAAAATGTCACAGTTTGGCAAGGCTAACATGAAAAATCCTGTTCATTTAGGCAAAAAGACTACCTTTGCTGAAGTGGCAGGTGCTGATGAAGAGAAAGAAGAACTTGCAGAAATTGTAGAGTTTTTGAAATATCCCAAAAAGTTTAATGAATTGGGAGCAAGAATACCTAAGGGAGTTTTGCTTATGGGCCCTCCCGGTACAGGTAAAACGTTACTTGCAAGAGCTGTAGCGGGAGAAGCAGGCGTTCCGTTTTTCTCTATTTCAGGTTCTGATTTTGTTGAGATGTTTGTTGGTGTCGGTGCATCAAGAGTAAGAGATTTATTTGAGCAGGCAAAGAAAAATGCTCCATCTATTATTTTTATTGATGAAATTGATGCTGTTGGACGTCATCGTGGAGCCGGTTTAGGCGGTGGACATGACGAAAGAGAACAGACTTTAAATCAGTTGCTTGTTGAAATGGATGGTTTCGGTGCAAATGAAGGAATAATAGTTATCGCTGCAACTAACCGTCGTGATATATTAGACCCTGCGTTACTGCGTCCGGGACGTTTCGACAGACAGATTGTGGTAAATTATCCGGATGTTAAAGGAAGAGAAGAGATCCTAAAGGTTCATTCAAGAAATAAGCCTTTAGGTTTTGATGTTGACCTTTCGGTTATTGCAAAAACTACAGCAGGTTTTACCGGTGCCGATCTTGAAAATCTTATGAATGAGGCAGCTTTGCTAGCGGCGAGAAAAGGTAAGAAGGCTATCACCGAAAAAGATATTGAAGAGGCTACAATAAAAGTTGTTGCAGGCCCTGAAAAACGCTCAAAAGTAGTTACTGAAAAAGAAAAACAGCTTACTGCTTATCATGAAGCAGGTCATGCAATAACCACCTATTACAGTGAAACACAAGATCCTGTTCACGAAGTTTCCATTATTCCCCGTGGTATGGCGGGAGGATACACTTTATCTCTTCCTGAGCATGATAAGAGTTATCGCAGACGTAATGAGATGAAAGAAGAGATAGTTGTATTACTTGCAGGTCGCGTAGCGGAAAAATTGGTGTTAGATGATATTTCTACTGGTGCTTCCAATGATATTGAACGTGCAACTAAAATTGCAAGAAGTATGGTTACTCGTTATGGATTCAGTGAAAAATTAGGCCCGATTGTTTATGGTCAGGATGAAAATGAAGTCTTTTTAGGAAGAGATTTGAATCAAAGCAGGAATTATTCTGAAAATGTTGCTGCAGAAATTGACAGCGAAATAAGAGAAATTATTGAAACCGGATATCAAAAAGCAGAAGATGTTTTGAAACTTCATATGGAAAAACTTCATGAGGTAGCGAAATATCTTATAGAAAAAGAAAAAATTGACGCTATTACATTTGATAAGCTTATGAAAGGTGAGCTTTTGGAAGATAAAGATTTAAAAGAAGAAACAGAAGCTCCTATAGAAGAAACAGAAAATTCCCAAGAAGAAAATTAATAAAAAGGGGTTCAGTTTACTGAACCCCTTTTTCCCTAAAGACGCATATCATTTTGATTGCGGTGAAAAAATCTTACTCCATCAATATGAATAGCACGAAGCCTGAAATAATTGTAGGTTGATACCGGACGACAATTTGCGTTCATATCATGAGCGGCAATTCGTATATCATCAGGATTTTTATCATTGCGTATCGAAGTTATAATGGTGGTATGCCCGAAATCTTCATTATTCAAATCAAATTGAATTATATCACCGATTTCAACTTCTTCAAGAGGGACCTCTCTTCCAAAAGGGCCGGGACCTTTGTTTGTGGTTAAAAAGTTATAGAGAAAATTTACTCCTGTCCAGGCAGGCGCTCTGTCGTTGATATTTAAGTAATACCACCCATAGGTTGGAGTGAAGTTCATGATACCATTGGCGGCATATATTGCCTGGGAAACAAAATTTGTGCAGTCGCCACCTATTTGATCAAATGAGTAGTAGTTGGGATTTCTTCTGTAAGCCCAATAGTCGGCATAGGCGACCGCCTGGTCACGATAATAAGGAATTTCAACTAAATTATATTCTGTCGGCATAAATCATCATCACCTTTATAAGTTAATCATCACATTATATGCCAATAGATAAAAAGGGGTTAAGAAAATGAATGAAGATAAAATGATAGAGAAAAAGGTATCGTCTGAGCTTATTTTTGACGGAAATATAATAACACTTTATAAAGATGTTGTAGAGCTTTCCAATAAAAAGCAAGCTGTAAGAGAGGTTATTCGTCATAGAGGGGCAGCTTGTGTTGTGGCGATAACTCCTGAAAATGAAGTTATTGTTGAAAGGCAGTTCAGGTATCCTTTTAAAAGGGTATTTACGGAAATTCCGGCGGGTAAATTAGATGTAGGAGAAAAGCCTTTTGATTGTGCTTTGCGTGAGCTTAAGGAAGAAACCGGAGCGGTACCTGAGAAACTTATTTTTATCGGTGAACTTTATCCTACAATCGCTTATGATGATGAAATTATTTATATGTTTTTAGCTTTGAATGTCCGTTTTGAGGAAAGAAAATTAGATGAAGATGAATTTTTAAATGTGGTGAAAATGCCTTATGATAATTTAAAAAAGGATATTTTGGACGGAAAAATTTGCGATGCAAAAACAATAGCTGCATTTTTAAAAGTGGACACAATGCTAAAAGAGGGAAATATATGAAAAGGATACGTGGATTCTTTGAAGAAAAGGGGATCACAGAAGTAGGAGTAGTCAGTTTTAAGGATTGTTTACCACTTATAGACTGTCGTAAAAAAGAGTTGATTCCCGAAAATACAAAGGCAGTTATCGTTTGTGCTATTCCTTATTATTTGGGTGAATCAGAGAAAAGAAACATTTCACGATATGCACTGGTTCCTGATTACCATAAGGTGGTAGGGGATATTTTAGAGGAAATTTCAAAAAAGCTTTCTGAAAATTTTCCTTTTAAATTCTGTCATTTTACAGATAATTCCCCTATAAGAGAGGTAAATGCAGGGGTTAAGGCAGGGATAGGTGTTTTGGGTAAAAATTCTTTGCTTATAAACAAAAAATATGGATCTTATATTTTTTTAGGGACGATAGTTACCGATATGGGGCTTTGCTTTGAAGAAGTAAAGGAAGAAAAATGTATAGGTTGTGATGCTTGTAAAAAAGCGTGTCCGTCAGGGTGTATTTCTGAAAATGGTGTAGAGAAATCCCGTTGCCTTTCTGAGATAACACAGAAAAAAGGTGAACTTACAGAAGAAGAAATTTCCCTTGTGAAAAAGGGAGGACTTTTATGGGGTTGTGATATTTGTCAGGAAGTTTGCCCTATGCAGACAAATAAAAAAACTCCAATAAAGGAGTTTTATGCTGATAATAAAGCTTTTCTTGAGCTTTCCGACCTCAGCAAAGAAAAAATAAAGGACAAAGCCTATTCTTTCCGAGGTGAAAAACCTCTTTTGAGAAATTATGGGATAATAAATAAAATATAGAAAATTAAAAAATAACCGTCGATGTATAATTACATCGACGGTTATTGCTTTTAAAGTTTTAGTTATTGATAAGTTTGCCGCTTTCGTCGTTCCAGCTGTAAAGTTTTCTGATTTCTTCGCCGACTTTTTCAGCGGGATGTTCTGTACCGAGTTTTCTGAGCATCTTAAAGTGAGCCTGACCACTTGCTTCAGACATATCGAGAAGGAAGTCTTTTGCAAAGCTTCCGTCCTGAATGTCAGAGAGAACTTTCTTCATAGCTTTCTTTGTTTCTTCTGTGATAATTTTAGGACCTGTGATATAGTCACCATATTCAGCGGTATTGGAAATAGAATAACGCATTCCTGCAAAACCGGACTGATAAATAAGGTCAACGATAAGTTTCATTTCATGGATACATTCAAAATAAGCGTTTCTGGGGTCATATCCTGCTTCAGTCAAGGTTTCAAAACCAGCCTGCATCAAAGCAACTACACCACCACAGAGAACAGCTTGTTCACCGAAGAGGTCAGTTTCAGTTTCTGTGCGGAATGTGGTTTCCAAAACGCCTGCTCTTGCGCCACCGATACCTGCAGCATAAGCGAGAGCCATATCCTGAGCTTTACCTGTTGCGTCCTGATGAACAGCGATAAGACAGGGAACACCTTTACCTTCTTGATATTCGCTTCTTACTGTATGACCGGGGCCTTTGGGAGCGATCATTGTAACGTCAACATCTTTTGGCGCATTGATAAGACCATAGTGAATGTTGAAACCATGAGCAAACATAAGCATATTACCTGCTTCGAGGTTAGGTTCGATGTCTTCTTTGTAAAGCTTAGCCTGTTTTTCATCGTTAATGAGAATCATAATAATATCTGCTTTTTTTGCAGCTTCTGCAGCAGTGTAAACTGTCATTCCCTGAGCTTCAGCTTTTTTCCATGATTTAGAGCCTTCATAAAGACCGATGATTACGTTAACTCCACTTTCGTGTAAGTTCAATGCGTGAGCATGTCCCTGACTTCCGTAACCGATAATTGCAACAGTTTTACCTTTGAGTAAATCCAAGTTACAATCTTTTGCATAAAAAATCTTTGCCATAATAAATCCTCCTAAGATTATATTAAACTTAATTTATCGTCAGTTGCTCATTGCCTTTTTCAAGGGCAATGGTTCCCGTGCGAATTACTTCTTTAAGCCCATAGGGACGACACAACTCTAAGAGATTTTCCAGGCGGTCAGTGGTGTCACAAACTTCCAGGGTGATGGAGTTTTTTGTGATGTCAGCAATTTTTGCACCTGCTAAGTTTGCAAGTTCTGCTATTTCCCCACGGGTTTGGTTTGTAGAGTTTACCTTGATAAGCATAAGTTCTCGGCTTATAATTTCATCGGGGGTAAAATCTTTAAGCTTTATTACATCAATGAGTTTATTTAATTGTTTGTTTATCTGCTCAACTACGTTTTCCTTGTCATCGACAACGATAGTGATGCAGGAGACATCGGGTTGTGCAGTGGTGCCAACTGCAAGACTTTCGATATTAAAACCGCGTCTTGCGAAAAGGCCGGATACTCTTGAAAGGACACCGGGGTTGTTTTCAACCAGAACAGAAAGGGTGTGTTTCATTTTGAGTACCTCCTATAATGTAGATTCTAAAGGATCAACGGTTACTTCCAGTAAAAATGAATTTTTTGACTTTAAAAGGGTATTAATTCCCAAATCAATATCATCATTTTTGTTTATGCGCATAGAATCAATTCCATAAGCATCGGAAAGTTTAACAAAATCCGGACTTCCATCTAAAAATATTGCTGAAAGGTTGTTGTCATAATTTTTAAGTTGCAACTCTCTTACCATTCCGAGACGTTTGTTGCACATAACTATAATTTTAACAGGTATATCGTGTTGGCACAAAGTTGCAAGTTCCATAGAAGACATCTGGAAAGAACCATCGCCACAAATTGCAATAACTTCTCTTGCCGGTTTTGCAAGTTTTGCTCCCATAGCGGCGGGAATGGAATATCCCATAGTTCCCATACCGCCGGAAGTTAAAAATCTTCCATCAGGGAAGGCAAAACCATTTGCAGACCAAATCTGGTTCTGACCGACATCAGCAACCAAAACTGATTTTTTGGGAACTTTTTTTGAAAGCTTATTCATAAATAATTTTGGATTTACCGAATTTTCACGTTCGGAAAAATCGTATTCAGTTGAAGCTTTTACTTCATTAAGTTCGTCAATCCAGTTTTTACAATTGGTTTTTTCTATTTCGTCGCAAAGTTGTTTCAGTATAAGTTTGACGTCACCTACAACAGGAATGGTAGCTTCGACATTTTTTCCTATTTCAGCAGGGTCGATGTCTATATGGATAACAGTTTTTTTCTTTGAAATGTTATCGGGATTCGGAACTGAACGGTCACCGATACGTGTTCCGACTAAAATCAATACATCGGCGTGGGAAATAGCGTGATTTGCAGATTTTACCCCGTGCATTCCTATCATACCATAATTTAAATCATATTCCGGAGGAATAGCGCTTATACCCATCATAGTGTGAACAATGGGAAGCCCACTTTTTTCAGAGAAAGCAAAAAGCTCTTTTTTAGCTTTTGCACCGAAAGCGCCGCCACCTACACAGATAAGCGGACGTTTAGCCTTGGATATAACATCAACAGCTCTGCGGATCTGACCAACATGACCTTTTGTACTTGGTTTGTAAGAACGGATAGAAATTTCTTTTGGATAAGAAAAGTTTACAAGTTCTTTCTGAATATCCAAAGGAATATCAATAAGTACAGGGCCGGGGCGACCGGAGCCTGCAATATAAAAGGCTTCTTTCATTATACGGCATATCTGAGAAGGGTTTTTTACAAGATAACTGTGTTTAATGAAAGGTTCTACGGAACCTGTAATGTCAACTTCCTGAAAAACATCTCTACCCAATAATTTAGATGGAACCTGACCTGTAATAACTACAAGAGGGATAGAGTCCATATATGCAGTAGAAATTCCTGTGATAAGATTAGTAGCACCGGGACCGGAAGTAACTACACAGACAGCGGGTTTGCCTGTCATTCGTGCATATCCATTTGCAGCATGTCCGGCATTTTGTTCAGTACGCACCAGTATATGTCTGATATCAGATTTTGTTAAAGCATCATAAAAAGGGCAAATAGTAGCACCCGGATAACCGAAAATGGTTTTAATACCTTCTTGTTCCAAACATTTTATAATGGCTTCACTTACACTAATCATCTTAAAGAAACACCTCCTTACAGTAAAAATAAAATATTACTTACCATTATAAAACTTTTTATGTGATTTCGTCAAGATAAAAAAGCGGTTTTTTTGAATTTAATTATTTAAATCGTAGAGTAAACAGAGAAAAGCGATTTTTATGTATTATATTGTGTAAAAATTGTAAATTTTAAGAATAAAAAGTCTAAAAATGAAAAAATCCATTTTGTAAATTTTTTGAAAAACGGTTTTTTTGGATTAAAAATGTTAAAAACTATGTGGAAAAGGTGGATAATCGTTGATTTAGTTAAGCTAATAAATATATTTTCGTGGTAAAAAAGTTAAATATGTGAATTTTTCAAACCGAAAAATTTCATTTTTTGACATTTTTGGTGAAAAAATCCCCTCTTTACTTTTTTGTGAAAGTTTGCTATGATAATCAGTAAATTGCCTTATCTTTAGGCAGAAATGCAAAAAGTTTAAAAAATAAGCTATAGATAGTTGACAAAATAGTTTATTATGTAATATAATTATCGTTGTGGCATTATGAGGTGTCGAAATGAAGATTGATTTAAGACAACTCTTTGAACTTGTTGGAGAGCAGAAAAGCTTTGATATCTCCCTTGATTTTTCTAATGAAGAATATAATGGAGGACATCCTTTTACTACTCCGGTGCAGGTTTCAGGGCAAATTGAAAATAAAGCTCAAGTGGTAAGGCTTGTTTTCAGTGTGAAATTTGCGTTGAATCTTAATTGTGACCGTTGTATGAGCGAGTTTGAAAGAGAATATTGCTTTTCTTCCGAGTATATACTTGTGAGGGAAACCAATACTGACAATGACGAATATGTTGTATGTGAGGATAGTAAGCTTGATATTGATGAGCTTGTCCGTATGAATCTGTTTTTGGAGCTTCCTAATAAGGTTCTTTGTAAAGAGGATTGTAAAGGGTTATGCTCTGAATGCGGAAAGAACTTGAATTTCGATAACTGTGAATGCGAAAAAAAATCAATTGACCCAAGACTTGCAGTTTTAGGTGAATTGCTTAAATAGGGATTTTCCCTGATTGCCGAATATTAAGGAGGTGCTAAAAATGGCAGTACCAAAGAGAAAAGTGTCGAAAGCCAGAAGAGATAAGAGACGTTCCAATGTTTGGAAACTCGATACGCCCGCTTTTTCTAAATGCACACAGTGTGGCGAACTGAAAGCACCGCATAAAGCTTGCGGAAATTGCGGTTATTATAAAGGCGTAGAGGTCATCAAAAAAGAAGCGTAAGCTTTGACCAGTTTTTAATAGTACAAAGTGCTGCCCGATAAGTTTTCGCCTTATCGGGTTTTTTGTTTAAAGAGGTGATTTTATGAGTGTGTTGGTTTCCGAAGTTATAAAGTCGAGTCCTGCATATAAAGCAGGGGTGCGTGCCGATGATATTCTTGTATCAATAAATGGTAATGAGATAGTGGATGTTTTAGATTATCGGTTTTATATGATGGAAAAAACTTTAAAACTTGTCATCTTGAGAAATAAAAAAGAAAAGCATCTTATATTAAAAAAACAGGATGAATATGATGACCCCGGGCTTTTGTTTGATACCTATCTTATGGATAAACAGCGTTCTTGTCGCAATAATTGCATCTTTTGTTTTATAGACCAGATGCCGAAGGGTATGAGGGATACTTTATATTTCAAAGACGATGATGCAAGAATGTCTTTTTTGTATGGTAATTATATTACCCTCACAAATTTATCGGAACATGATATTGAAAGAACGATTAAAATGAAAATTTCTCCGATAAATGTTTCGGTTCATACTACAAATCCCGAATTAAGAAATAAAATGATGAATAACCGTTTTGCAGGTGATTCATTAAAGACTTTATATAGATTTTCAGAGGCAGGGATTTCTCTCAATACTCAGCTTGTGCTTTGCCCGGGGATAAATGATGGTGATGAGCTTGAGCGCAGTTTGAATGATTTGAAAAAACTGGGAGAAAGTTTGCTTACAGTTTCTTGTGTGCCGGTGGGCCTTACAAAATATCGCGAAGGGCTTTATGATATAAAGCCATATACTAAAGAAGAAGCGATAAAAACTATCAATATTATAGAAAAGTTTGCTGATGAGCAGTATAAAAAGACCGGTGAAAGGGTTTTTTATGCTGCTGATGAGTTTTATATAAAGGCTGAAAAGGAGATTCCCGATGCGGAGTTTTATGGTGATTTTAATCAGCTTGAAAACGGAGTAGGCGTTATCGCTCTTCAACGTGTACAATTTTCAGAGGCTATGGAAGAATTTGAGGCTGATGAAAAGGAAAGGGTTATTACTGTTGCAACCGGTGAAGCGGCAGCACCCTTTATAAGAAAATTAGTTGACGAAGCGCAAAAAAAATGGCATAATTTAAAATGTGAAGTGATTGCTGTTAAAAATACATTTTTTGGAGAAAATATCACTGTCGCAGGGCTTGTTACCGGACGTGATTTAATATCGCAGGTTAAAGGCAAAATAAATGGTGAAAAGCTTTTGATTCCGGTTGAAATGTTGCGATATAGAGATGATTTATTTTTAGACGATGTATCTCTTTGTGATGCAGAGGATGAGCTTAACGTTACAATAGTACCTGTGGAAACAGACGGTTATGAGCTCTTAAGAAATTTGCTTTGCGAAGATTGATTCAGAAAGGGTTAAATATATGGCAAAACCGATAGTTGCGATTGTGGGACGTCCCAATGTGGGAAAATCTACATTATTTAACAAGTTAATAGGCCAGAGACTTTCCATTGTAGAAGACACTCCCGGTGTTACAAGGGATAGAATTTATGCTGAGTGTGAGTGGCTTAACCGTCGGTTTATGGTAGTTGATACAGGCGGTATAGAGCCTCATTCTGAAGATGTTATCCTTTCACAGATGAGAAGGCAGGCTGAAACTGCTATTCATAGCGCAAGTGTAATCGTTCTGGTTACTGATATTCGTACAGGTGTTACCGCTACCGACCAAGAGGTTGCGACTATGCTTTTAAAAAGCGGCAAACCTATAGTTTTATGTGTAAATAAAGTTGATACTATAGGTGAGATTCCGTCTGAATTTTATGAATTTTATAATTTGGGATTGGGCGATCCGATTGCAGTTTCTTCCACTCATGGACATGGAACTGGAGATTTGTTGGATGAGGTTTTAAAAAATCTTCCTGAAGAAGATGAGGAAGAATATGGTGAAGACGTAATTAAAGTTGCAGTAATCGGCAAACCTAATGTAGGAAAATCTTCTTTGATAAATCGTATGGCCGGTGAGGAAAGGGTTATTGTTTCCAATATAGCAGGTACCACCCGTGATGCGGTTGACACATCAATAGAAAACGAGTGGGGTAAATTTGTATTCATCGATACAGCCGGAATAAGAAGAAAATCAAAGGTTCTTGAAAACATTGAACGATATAGTGTTTTACGTGCATATATGGCAGTTGACAGGGCAGATGTCTGTGTAATTGTCATAGATGCGACCGAAGGATTTACCGAGCAGGACAGTAAGGTTGCCGGATATGCTCATGAGCAGGGTAAGGCTTGTATAGTTGCTGTAAATAAATGGGATGCGGTAGAAGATAAAACTGATAAAACAATGAAAGAATTTACTGACAAATTAAGCGTGGATTTCAGTTTTATGTCGTATGTTCCTTTTATATTTATTTCTGCTTTGACAGGACAAAGAGTAACTAAACTTTATGAGATGATAAAAGATGTGGCAGATAAAAACGCACTTCGCGTAACAACAGGTGCTTTAAACGACTTGCTTATTTATGCAACTTCAAGGGTGCAACCGCCGTCTGATAAAGGAAGACGACTTAAAATTTATTATATAACACAGGCTTCTACAAAGCCACCTACGTTTGTTGCATTTGTTAACCGCAAGGAACTTTTCCATTTTTCTTATCAGAGATATCTTGAAAATCAAATCAGAGAAACTTTTGATTTAAAAGGAACTCCCGTACGATTTATAGTCAGAGAACGCGATAGAAATGATACTTAAAGGGGATAATTATTGTGGAAGTAAAAAATATTTTACTGATTATTTTAGCCATTGTTTCTGCATATTTTATAGGAAGTATTAATTTTGCAATAATAGTATCCAGACTTTTTGCAAAAAAGGATATAAGAGATTACGGAAGCGGAAATGCAGGTATGACAAATGTGCTTCGCACTTTTGGAAAATTACCTGCGGTAATTACCACAATCGGGGATTTTTTAAAAGGTGTAGCCGCAATTTTACTTGGTAGATATATTCTTTCTTTTGTGGGGGCAGAATTACTTGATTATATAGGCTTTTTATCAGCTATACCGGCCTTGTTAGGTCATTGTTTCCCGATTTTCCATCGTTTCAAAGGAGGAAAAGGGATACTTGTATCTGCAGGTGTTATATGTATGATTAACCCTTGGGTATTACTGATAATTTTGTCAGTATTTATAATAGTGGTTGCAATCTGGAAAATGGTTTCTTTAGCTTCAATTTCTGCGGCTGCTGCTTTTCCGATTTCCACAATAATTCTTTCATTATGTAATAATTCTTCAACACTTATTTTAGATATAATATGGACAGTTATAATGGGTGCATTGGTAATTTTTATGCATCGTAGTAATATTCAGAGGATAAAAAACGGTACAGAGAGTAAACTTTTTCAGAAAAAATAATTTTAAAAGGAGAAGGTTATGGCAAAGATAACTATTATGGGGACCGGTGGATTCGGTGTGTCTTTGGCAGTTATTTGCCATCGATTCGGACATAAAGTAACACTTTGGGGAAAATTTAAAGAAGAAATAGAGCAGATTCGTAAAAACGGCGAGCATCGTAAGTTACTCCCCGGAGTTGCTGTGGATAGTCAGATAAATATTACGTCTGATACAGAGGAAGGTAAAGACGCAGATATTTTGATTTTGGCAGTACCCTCTTTTGCAATTCGTGAAACTGCAAGAACAGCTTCAAAAATATTAGGTAAAAAAACCGTAGTAGCAAGTGTAGCCAAGGGTTTTGAAGAAAAAAGTCAGAAAAGACTTTCAGAGGTTATAAATGAAGAGATAACAGATCGTCCTGTTGTTATTCTTTCGGGGCCTTCTCATGCAGAGGAAATCGCAAGAGGAGTGCCGACTACCATTGTTGCAGCTTGTGAAAAAAGAGAAAATGCGGAGTTTTTACAAGATACTCTCAGCAGTAAAACTTTGCGTATTTATGTAAGCGATGATGTTTTGGGAGTCGAGCTTGGTGGTGCTTTAAAAAATATAATTGCAGTTTGTGCAGGAATTTGTGATGGCTTAAGCCTTGGAGATAACACAAAAGCGGCACTAATGACAAGAGGCATTGCTGAAATTGCAAGACTTGGTAAGGCAATGGGGGCTGAAAATGAAACCTTCTTTGGCTTAACCGGAATAGGTGATCTGATAGTTACTTGTACCAGTATGCATTCCAGAAACAGACGAACAGGGATTTTAATTGGTCAGGGGGTAAGCCCTAAAGAGGCAATAGATAAAATCGGAATGACGGTAGAAGGGTGCATCGCTACTGAATCTGCTTATATGTTAGCTAAGAAGCATAATGTTTCGATGCCGATTGTCGAGGAACTTTATCAGGTTTTATATCATAACAAAGATATTAAAACTGCAATTTCCAGTTTAATGGAACGCCCTAACAGACATGAGAATGAAAAAATATGGCTCGATGGCGATAAGTAGTATTTTGCAGAAAGAAAAGTAAAGTTTTCTTTCTGCTTTTCTTTGATATGGGAGTGAAAAAATGAAGGCATATCAACCTTTAGCTTTAGTAGGATTTAGTTTTTATGGTGCATCACTTCTTTCTTCGTTAGTTCCTTTTACATATATTTTGCCCGTTTTTTATGTAACAATAATTTTATTTTCTTTAACTCTTATTTATTTTGTGTTAAAGGGTTTTAATGCAAACAGAGTAGTTGTTTTATTTGCTGTATTTTTCATTTCTCTCGGATGTCTTATAAATATTTACAAGCGCTGCTGTTTTGCGGATATTTCTATAAATTTTCCTACTGAACCTACCACTGCTTCGGGAACAATTAAAGAAGAATACAGTTTAAGTGGAGATCAGCAGAGTTTCCTTATTAAAACCGATAAAATTGATGCAGAAGGTGTACCTCAAAAACTTGATATAGTTTTATACGCGTCAAAGGATGTAAAGCTTAATACCGGTGAAAAAATTTCCTGTAATATAGAAGCTTTTAAAAATATTCCAAGTCGCTCACAACTTGGAAAAGGTGCTGAGGTAGCATGTCGTGTGTCAGGAGATATACAAGTTTTAAATGAAGCAGATGCGTTCAGCACTTTTATATCAGAAGTTAAATTTAAGCTTGAAACCAACATAAAGAAAGTTGTTTCATCACCATATGATAAGATTTTAATTGCAATGTTTTTAGGTGATACGGGTGAGATGGACACCGAGTTATACGATAGCTTTAATCTTACGGGAATATCTCACATTTTATGTGTTTCGGGATTTCATATAGCACTTATAACCGGTATTTTTATGGCGTTTTTTAAATTGTTTTTTGGCAAAAAACTTTTAACTGATGCGCTGGCGGTTTTTGTAACATTGTTTTTTGTGTTGCTTACGGGTGCAAGTCTTTCTTCTGTAAGAGCATTTATTATGACGGTGACAATTATTTTTACAAGGCATGTTGTGAGAGATTACAGTCCTGTAAACACTTTGGGGGGAATTACGTTTTTCTTTTGCCTTTTAAGTCCTGAGGTGGTTTATAATACGGGATTTTTAATGTCGGTGGTATCAGTGCTTTCATTATATGTTCTGGCAGGTAATGTGAGCAAAAGAATATTTACAAAATTTAATATTAAAAATATATTTTTAAAGTATATAGTAGAGATATTTTCTTCATCGGTAACAGTTTCTGTTGTTTTGATGCCGATAATGCTGATTTTTACCGGTTACACTTCACTTTTAGCTCCTTTAATAAATCTTTTTGTCTTACCTTTAATACCTTGTATAATGATAACGGGGATACTGGCTTCTTTATCAGGCAGTTCTGTTATAGGTGATGTGGCTGCATTTTTAATAGATAAAATAGCAGCGTTATCTGAAAAAGCAGGAAGATTTTCAATTTCAGTTTTACCGCTTAATCTTTCATATGTAAAAATATGGATAGTAGGTACTGCTATAATAATTATATCAGCACTTTTAATGAGACGGTTTAAGGAAAATGCTTTGAAAATTTTTATTATAAGTGCTTCTTTGTTTATTGTCGGTGCTATGACTTATTCGGTAATTAATCATAATAATTTATCGTTAACCTTTGTAGAACAAGGTGATAAAAGCAGTATAGTGGTACATAGAAATGGTAAAGCGTGTATTGTAAATTGTGGCGGAAACGGAACAATGGGTGTTAAAACTGCACAGTATATGCGTTCGATAGGAATATCCGATTTTGAGTTGCTTATAATTACAGACAATAAAGTGGCAAAAGCCGGAGGAGTAAAAAAGCTTACAGCCTTTTCGGTGCCAAAAGAGGTTATTGCACCGCTTTCGAGTAATTATATTTCAAATCTTTATGATAAAAATTGTAAACTTACTGAATTTGGTTTGACAAAAAGAAAAATTCTTGATGGAGTTTTGCTTCAAATTGAAGAGGATAAAATAAGTTTTAAAGGTAATAACAGAGAGATCTTTATTCTCGATGATTCTTCAGTTGGCATTTTGAATGATGGTGAAGAAGTTATATTAAAAGAAGGAATAAAAAAGGATACATTAAAGCCAAAGTATGATATAATAGATGTAAAGGCAATAGAAAATCTTGAAAAAGAAAACTTTAAAGCTTTAAAAAGAGGAGAAGGATTTTCGTTTACGGTTGCTAAAAACGGTAAAATAAAAATAAAGGGGGAGTAAAAATGCCGTTTATGAATGATACAGAACTTGCGAGAATGATAAAAGAGGGTAATTTTACTCCTGTTTATTTCTTTTTTGGAAAAGAAATCTTTTTAGCTGAAGGATATCTTAAAAAAATTATCGAAAAGGTGGTCCATAAATCCACGGCGAGTTTTAATTTCAAGCAGTTCGATGGTGCAGAGCTTGATGTTTCTTTGTTGCAGATGGAGATTGAGGCATTGCCTTTAATGTCTGATAAAAAATGTGTAATCTTAAAAAATCCTAATATTGAGAAAATGGTAAAAGATGATTTTGACATTTTGCTTCAGATAGTAAATAATCCTAATCCTACTACCGTTTTTATAATTTTTGTATCTGCTTATGATATTGATTTAAAGAAAAACTTAAAGGCAAAAAAACTTTGTGAAGCAGTTACAAAAAATGGTGTTGCAGTTGATTTTTCACCTAAAACAAGAAGTGAACTTGCTAAAATTATAAAACAAAGAGTTTCAAAAAACGGTTCGGAGATAGAAAATAAAGCGATTGATGCTCTTATTGAGCGTTCGGGAAATTCGCTTGACAAACTTACAATAGAAATTGACAAGCTTACAAGCTATCGTCCTGACGGAGAGATAACTAAAAAAGATGTAGAGACAGTTGTTGGTATGAGTTTAGAGGCATCGGTGTTTGACCTTTCCAAATCAATGCTTAAAAATAATTATAATCGTGCTTTTGAAATTTTGGATGATTTATTTTTGGCACGTGAGGAGCCACTTGCGATTTTAGGCGTGCTCAATATGACTTTTGTTGATTTGTATCGTGCAAAGGTTGCAATGCTTGCTTCTAAAAATGCAGAGGATGTTTGTGAAATTTTTTCTTATCGCGGAAAAGAGTTCAGAATCAGAAATGCATTTAAGGACGTTCCTAAATATTCTGCAAGGACTTTAAGAAAATGCCTTGAAATTTTAGCAGAGGCGGATATTAAACTTAAAACTACTAAGGCTGACGGAAAAATAGTTGTTGAAAAAGTTTTGGCATCTATTTTGCAGTTGATTTATGAAGAACAAAAGGCGGGAATAATTTGATAAGATGCTCACGACCGATTATTGTTGAAGGTAAATATGATAAAATAAAGCTTTCGAGTATGATAGATGCAACGATAATTTCAACTAATGGATTTGCCATTTTTAAAGATAAAGAAATGCTTGAGATGATAAGAGCTCTTGCCAAGAAAACGGGGATTATTGTATTGACTGATTCTGATTCGGCAGGTTTTAAAATAAGAAATTATATCCGTTCTGCGGTTTCAGAGGGAGAGATTATAAATGTTTACATCCCTGATGTGTATGGAAAAGAGAAACGCAAGGTTTCACCGTCAAAAGAGGGGAAATTAGGTGTTGAAGGAATAGATATAAATCTTTTGAAAGAGTGTTTTGACAGAGCAGGAGTTTTTTCTGAAAATGTTGACAGTAAAAAAGAGAAAATCACAAATGTTGATTTGTATTTTATGGGTTTTTCGGGAACTGAAGGTGCAAATGAAAAAAGGAAAAAGTTATTAAAAACTTTAGGGTTTCCTGAACTTGTAAGTACTAATGCATTGATTCCTATACTTAACACTTTATTTGAAAAGGAAGAGTTTGTGGCGTTTTGTAAGGATATTTAAAAGAAAATATTTCGCTTTTATCTGATAAAGTCTTGACATAATGCCTTTTGAGTTATAAAATGTATTAGTGGAAGTTTTTATAAAAATTCCATAAAAGCGTATTGTTGCTGTACGCTGTATTGATATTATTCGAATTTTGATAATAAAAAATTTTTAAAAGGAGGTTGTATAGAAAAATGGACAACATCGGCAGTATAGTTCTTTGCTGCTGTATTACTTTTGTGGTTACTGCAATTATAATAGGTCTTGTTTTTTTCAAGGTAGGAATTGTATATAGAAAAAAAGTTGCCGAAAGAGAAATTGGCACCGCTGAAGAACAAGCACTTAAGATTATTAATGACGCACATAAAAATGCAAAAGCGAAAGAGAAAGAAATTTTAGTTGAGGCTAAAGAAGAAATCCATAAAATGCGTACCGAAGCTGATAAAGATATTAAGGAAAGACGCAGTGAGGTTACAAGACAAGAGAGAAGAATCCAACAAAAGGAAGAGGCTCTTGATAAAAAAATAGATAATTTTGAAAAGAAAGAAGAGGCAATTCAGCAAAAACAACAAGCAATCGAGGAACAACTTATTGAGGCTGAAAAAATCAAGAAAAATCAGATAGATCAGCTGGAGAGAATTTCAGGTTTAACCGCTTCTCAGGCGAAGGACCAGCTTTTAGAAGCATTAGAAAGTGAATTGGTTCACGAAAAAGCTTTGAAAATTTCAAGTTATGAGCAACAATTGAAAGATGAAGCAGAGGAAAAAGCCAGAGATTTACTCTCTCTTGCTATTTCGAGATGTTCAGCAGACCATGTAAGTGAAGCAACTGTTTCGGTTGTAAACTTGCCTACTGATGAGATGAAAGGCCGTGTAATAGGAAGAGAAGGCCGTAATATCAGAACACTTGAAACTTTAACGGGAGTAGATTTGATTATCGATGATACTCCTGAAGCAATTACCCTTTCTTGCTTTGATCCCGTGAGAAGAGAAATTGCAAGACTTTCTTTGGAAAAACTTATTTCTGATGGAAGAATTCACCCCGCAAGAATCGAAGAAACTTATGAGAAAGCAAAACGAGAAGTTGAGCAGAAGATTAAGTCTGAGGGTGAACGTGCTATGATGGAAACCAATGTGCATGGTTTGCATCATGAAATAGTTAAACTTTTGGGCCGTTTGAGATATAGAACTTCTTATGGACAAAATGTATTAGATCACTCTATTGAGGTTGCACATTTAGCAGGTATTATGGCGGCAGAGCTTGGAGTTGACGTTACAATGGCTAAACGTGCAGGCTTGCTCCACGATATTGGTAAGGCATTAAATCATGAAATTGAAGGTTCACATGTGCAGATTGGTGTGGATGTGTGCCGTAAATATAAGGAAAATCCTCAAGTTATTCACGCTGTTGAGGCACATCACGGTGATGTTGAAATCAAGACTGTTATTGCAGCTTTAGTACAGGCGGCAGATGCTGTATCTGCGGCTCGTCCCGGTGCAAGAAGAGAAAATCTTGAAAGCTATATCAAGCGTCTTGAAAGACTTGAAGAAATTGCAAGTTCATTTGATGGAGTTGAAAAATGTTTTGCTATTCAGGCAGGACGTGAAATCAGAATCATTGTTAAACCTGAGCTTGTTAAAGACGATGATATGGTACTTATTGCACGTGATATTGCAAATAAGGTGGAAAATGAGCTTGAATATCCCGGTCAGATTAAAATTAATCTTTTAAGGGAAAGCAGAGCGATTGATTTTGCTAAATAATGTTGGGGGAAGCCCCACCTGAAAACGGGCAGTTTTCCTGCCCGTTTTATTTTTTGGAGGTTTTTGTATGTACACAAAGCTTTTGAGTGCAGGACTTTTTGGTATGAATGCATATCTTGTTGATGTTGAAATTGACATTATGAGAGGAATGCCCTCTTTTGAGATAGTAGGGCTTCCGGATATTGCTGTCAAGGAAAGCAGAGACAGAGTAAAAGCGGCGATGAAGAATTGCGGATATGAAGTACCGGTAAAGAAAATTACTGTAAATCTTGCTCCTGCTGACCTGAAAAAAGCAGGACCTATTTATGATTTACCGATTCTTCTGGCACTTTTAGCAGTAAGTGGTCAGACAAAAGCTGATTTTAGCGACAGTATGTTTATAGGCGAAGTTGCACTTGATGGTACTGTAAGACGGGTGCAGGGAGTTTTGCCTATGGTTATTAAAGCAAAGGAATCCGGACTTAAAAGGGTTTTTGTGCCTGCTGAAAACGCAAGAGAGGGAAGTGCAGTTCAGGGAATAGATGTTTATTCTGTAGAAAAAGTTCAGGACGTTGTTGATTTTTTAGAGGGTGTACGTACTCTTTTACCGGTTGAACCAATAGTGTTTGAACCATCTTTACATATTTCTGATGCAGATATGGAAGATGTTATGGGACAGGATTTTGCAAAAAGAGCTTTGGAAATTGCAGCAGCAGGAGGTCACAATGCTCTGCTTATCGGTCCTCCCGGTGCAGGAAAAAGTATGCTTGCAAAACGAATTCCTTCTATTTTGCCGGATATGACATTCGATGAAGCGATAGAAATAACCAAAATTCATTCAATAGCAGGAGTTTTGAGCAAAGAAGATGCACTTGTTACAGAAAGGCCATTTCGTTCACCGCATCATACCGTATCACCTGCGGGACTTTCGGGAGGCGGAACAATTCCTAAGCCCGGAGAGATTTCTTTAGCACATAACGGAGTTTTGTTTTTGGACGAGCTACCTGAGTTTTCCCGTTCTGCAATGGAAATTTTAAGACAACCCATTGAAGAGGGTAATGTTACTATTTCCCGTGTAAGCGGCACTCTTTCGTACCCTTGTAATATGATAGTAGTTGCTGCTATGAACCCTTGTCCGTGCGGATATTTTGGTCACCCTACAAGAGAATGCTCTTGCTCTATAAATAAGGTGGTTCAGTATCTTAATAAGGTAAGCGGTCCGTTACTTGACAGACTGGATTTACATATAGAAGTCGCACCTGTTGAGTTTAAACATCTGTCATCGGGCCAAAAGACAGAATCTTCAGCCTCTATCAGAGAAAGAGTAAATAAGGCTCGAAAAATTCAGGCTGAGAGGTATAAGGATATTGATATCCGTTGCAATGCAAACCTGACTCCGCATCTTTTGCGGGAATACTGTGTTGTGAGTGAAGAAGGAACGCGGATTTTAAAAAATGCTTTTGAAAAAATGGGAATGAGTGCAAGAGGCTACGACAGAGTTTTAAAGGTAGCCCGTACTATTGCCGATCTGGATGAGAGTGAGAAAATAGAGGTAAGTCATATAGCTGAAGCTTTGCAATACAGAAGTCTTGACAGAAAATACTGGTATCATGGATAAATAAAAACAGCTTGTACTTAACTGTACAAGCTGTTTTGTTTATTTGTTTATTCTGTCAAGCCAGATACTTGCAATATCAAGTGCCTCGAAAAGTCCTTCTTTTTCTGCTTTTTTCAAAATAAGTTTATCGGGTGGCAAGGTGAGGTCGGTTGACATCATCTGAAGTGAAATTTTACCTGAGATGTTTAATCCTTTAAATTCTTCTTCAGAATGAATCTGCATCATAACTACATAGGGTTCATTCATATCGCCATAGTAGATAGTTTTTCCGTTTCGTACCAATGGACGATTTTTATATAAAAAGAAATTTTCATTATTTGACATAATTTTATCCTCCTATTTATTTCTATATAATATGTTACCATAAAAATGGGTGGGTGTAAAGGTGAAAAATGTTAATTTTTGCATAATAGTAATTTTTTAAAATAAATTACTTGACATTAATTAACATATAATGTATAATTCTCATTACCGACAGATAAATATGGCCCGCTAGCTCAGTTGGTTAGAGCGCTAGCCTGTCACGCTAGAGGTCGTGGGTTCGAGCCCCATGCGGGTCGCCATTTTCTTTTCTGTGCCTCTGTAGCTCAGTCGGTAGAGCAGGGGACTGAAAATCCCCGTGTCGTTGGTTCGATTCCGACCGGAGGCACCAACGAAAAAATGTTACGCGGATTTAGCTCATCTGGTAGAGCGCCACCTTGCCAAGGTGGAGGTAGCGAGTTCGAGCCTCGTAATCCGCTCCATTATCCTATTCAAACGCCCAGAAATAGGTTATACTTAAGGATTATTCCTTGCTCCGCAAGTTCGTAATGAGCTTGCGGTTTTTTCTTTTTAAAAAAAATAAAAAATTTTTTAAAAAAGTATTGACAAAATAAAAGTCATGAGATATACTCTAAGTGCGACAAAGTCCCGTACCGTGGGCATTCAGACGGATTTTGAAAGATGTGTAAACATATATAGTGTTCAAAAAAACGCTATCTGTTGCATTGAATTTTAAAATTTGTGAAATGTATATGTAAAGACCTTATTTTTTGTGTGAAATGCTCGTCATTTCGCTGTTTTTTAGGAAAAAGGCTTTACATTTTATTTTCAGTTTGCTATAATCGGTACTGTACTTAGTATCTGTAGTTTGTTTTTTGATGAAATTACCCCAACAATTTCGGAGAGATTCAGATTCCGGAGAAAAGTCGTAACAAAAAACCGTTGGTTTTAAGTTTGATTACAAACTACTACCTCGGGCGTTTGACAAAAAAATAATTTGGAGGAAAAACACATGAAAAAGATTTTAGCATTCGTATTGGCTGCTGCTACAGCAGTATCAATGTTCGCTACTTCTGTTTCTGCTATTAGCTACTTGGATGAAGATGCTTACACAGCAGGCTATAACGCAGCAGAAGTAAAGTTCACAGGCGAAGGTATCGAAGTTACTCAGAAATTGAGCAACGGTGACCCTGCCAAAGTATCATTAATTAAAGATGGTGTAGATCTCAGCAACTTCATCGACCACATCGTACTTGGCGATCCTTACGGAACACCTAACAGCTATGATGCTTATTTGGAACTCAATCCTACAACTGCTGAATATGACTATGGTTACATCTATATGTATGACTACCTCAGAGATATAGATCCTGATGACGATAGAAAACACGCAGCAGCTTTGGAAGATTTTGCAGATCTCGTTGCTGAAATGCAGAGAGCTTCCAGAGATGAATTCACAAGATACTCTTACACAGATCTTACTTCTGCTTGGACAAAAGCTTACAGATCTGAATTTGAAAAAAGCTATGATAACATTTCCACAATTCGTTGGGATGCTATCAACACAGCAAGAAGAAACGCAGCTGCTGCTAGCAAATACTACAAGAACGGTAGCTTCGATGCAAACTTGTTTGACGAAGACGACGTAGCAGATTACAATGCAAAAGAATTGTTTGATGCTGTTGTAAAACTTAGTACATTGAATGAATGCGGAAAACTTCCTACTTCTGAAATCATCTACTTGAACAACGAGTATGAAAGAATCGTTGGCGAAATCGCTTTCGCTGACACAACAGCTATCATGGATAGCTACTTTGAATTGCTCGATCAGATCTCTGACTACACAGAAGAAGATTACTCTGCTTCTGCTTGGAGAGAAGTTCAGGAATTAGTAGAAGAAGCTGAAGCTGAGGCTGCTGACGCTGTTTCCATCTATGATTGGAGAGAAGCTCTTGACCTCCTCGAAGAAGCTGATTCTATCAGAGGTAAAGCTGTAGATTACACAGACCTTCAGGATGCATTGCTCGCATTGTACTCTGATAACGACGGAAAATCTAAAGTTTCCTACATTGAAGCAACTTACTCCGGTACTGCTGCTAAATACTGCGTATATGAAAAAGCTGATTTCGCAGTAAGAGGCGGTTATACTCTCGAGTGGGAAGATTTCGCAATCGACAGAACTGAAAACGGCAAAACTTATGAGTCTGCTTATACTAAAGCTTACAAACTTTACAAAGCTGCAAGAGCAAGTGCTACTTCTGTAAAACAGAGCCAGCTCGAAAAAGCATTGGCAGAACTCAACGATGCAGTTGATGCATTGGTTGCTAAGACAGACGATATCGATGAGTGGAAACTCGTTAAATTGCAGGGCCTTGTTGACGAAGCTGAAGCTTTGAACGAAGCTGACTTCAACACAACAACTAAGAAATGGGATAACTTCCAGGAAGATTTAGAAAAAGCTAAAGCTACTTTGGAAAAAGCTAACCCCTCTGAGTCTGAAGTTGAAAGAGTTACAACTGCTTTGGATAAAGCATTAAACGGCGACGGTTCCGATAAAGGTATCAAAGCTAACGCTAAGAAAGTTTCTACAGCTCTTAAAGACGAATTGAAGAGCCTCATCAGAGAAGCTGACAAACTCATGTCTAACGTTACTACACAGACAGGTGCTCAGTTCGCTGCTTTGAAAGAAACATCTGAAGAAGCTTACGATGTATTCGACAGAATCAACATCGGCACAAACAAAACTGCTCCTATCTCTGAAGTTGAAGCTGCTATCGCTGACTTGACAGCTGCTATCGTTAACTTCAACAATCCTCAGGGTTGGTATAAAGAAGACGGCAAATGGTTCTACGGAATCGGCGGCGAAGTTTATGCTGACGGTTGGGCTCAGATTGGCGAAACATGGTTCATGTTCAACGAAGATGGTTCCATGAAAGCTAGCGAGTGGTTCCAGGTTGACGGCAAATGGTACTGGGCTAACGAAAACGGCGGTTTGGCAATTGGCTGGGCTAAAGTTAACGGCAAATGGTACTTCTTCGATCAGGGCAACGCAATGAAGACAGGTTGGGTAAAAGTTGATAACAACTGGTACTACCTTGCTTCTTCCGGAGCTATGGTTACAGGTTGGAACTGGATCGGTGGCAACTGCTACTACTTCTACAACAACGGTGCTATGGCTGCTAACACAACAGTTGGCGGATACAAAGTAGATGCTAACGGTGTTTGGGTTGCTTAATCTAAACTGAAGATTAATTAAAGGAGCTTCTTCGGAAGCTCCTTTTTTGCATCTCATTTTTAATAAGAATGAGATGTTTTATAAATTTTAAAAGTGTTTTAACCTCTTTTTTAATATAATTATACTATCTTTGATTTTTCAGTAAAAAAAGGATATTTTTCTAAAAAATACTATTATTTTTTTATAAAAAACTATTTACTTTTTAAATGGTATTTGGTATAATTACTGTAGATTGGTGTTCTATGTATTAAAGCGCCAATTTGACTGTTGCTAAAGCGACAGAAAAGATGTTGGCAGTTACCGAATTTCATCTGGTGATTGTCGGGCGTTTGAAAAAATTTTTGGAGGATGAAAAAATGAAAAAGATTTTAGCTATGATTTTAGCGGTAGCTACTGCGATTTCTATGTTTGCAAGCGTATCTGTTTCAGGTATATTTGTAATCGATAGTTACGTAGAAAATGAAGGTTTCTTGGATGCTTACAATCCTGTTTCCCTTGTTCTTACATCGAGTGAAATCGTTGTTGTACAAAAGCAGGAAGATCCTACTAAATCTGATATCGTTACAAGAATTAACGATTCAAACAAAGAAGAATTTATCAGATTTGTTGACCATCTCGAATTAGGTGATCCTAATGGCACACCTGCAATTTTCGAAACATTAAACGAACTTGCAGACGGAAATTTGAGATACGGCAAAATCTATATGTATGACTATGACAAAGGTATCAATCCGGAAGATAACAGAGCTCATAAAAAGGCTTTGGAAAATTTCGAAGAAATAGTTACAGAAATCCGTAGATCTACTACTACAAATTTAAAATATACAATCAAAGAGTTCTATGAAGCTTGGATTGATGCATATGATGATGAACCTGTAATAGGTCGTGACGGTGTATCTGAAGTTCGTTTGGAAGCTGTAGCAACTGCACAAACAAACTCAAGAGATGCTCGTAAGCATATGTATTATGATATGAATACTAACTTGCAACCTGATCAGAATCTCTTTGATGGTATGGAATTCGTAGAATACAATATGTTTACTCTTATTAAGCTTGTTTATGATCTCGGAAGAAGCACTTCAGATCTTGATAATTACCTCACTTCAAGCCTCATTTATGTAAATAATGAGTACGACAGAGTTAAGAGAGAAATCTCTTATGCAGATCCCGGCGATGCAGAAGTAGCTTATTATGATCAGTATGCACTTGCTTCTAAATATGTTGAGTCTGACTTCACTGCTGAAAACTGGAAACAGTACAAAGAATTGTTGGAAGAAGCAGAAGAGTTGGCAGCAGCAGCTGTTACTGTAAGCGATTGGGAAAAAGCAACTACAGCTCTTACTGACGCTATGTCTGTAAAAGGTATCGCTGTTACTCATACAGAAATGCAGAGAGCTTTGATGTCTGTATATGCTGACAGTAATGGTAAATCTAAAATTGATTATGTTAAAAAGACATATACCGGAAAAGCTTCCGATAAATGTCTTTATAATGAAGAAGAATTCAGAGTAAGACCTGATGGTAATGGCGGATATGTTTATTCCGATGAGTGGGTTGACTTTGCAGTTAACTATTATGATGCTAATCCTTCAGGAATGACAAGCATTAGCGAATATTCTGCTTATACAAAACTTTATGAAGTTTGGGAAAAAGTTAAGAAAAACAGCACAGGCGCTAAGAAGAGTGAAGTAGATGAAGCTTTGGAAAACTTCTACGCAGCAGTTGATAACTTGACACCTACATCCGGTAATATTGAAGAGTGGCGTATTGTTATGCTCAGAGAATTAGTGGATGATGCTAATGCTTTGGAAGAATCCGATTTTGTTACTACAAGCAAAAACTGGAAGACTTTGCAGGATGCTATCGCAGCTGCTGAAAATACTTTGAGAAAATCCAACCCTTCAAATGGTGAGATTTCAAAAGTATATGCAATTTTGGAAGATGCTCTTGAAACAATGAAACTTGCTGCAAAAGCTGTTCCTGAATCTGATAAAGAAACTTTGAGAAAACTTATCAAAGAAGCTGACAAGCTTGTTGCTAACGTTACAACTCAAGCAGGTACTCAGGTAGTAAAACTTAAAGAAGCAACAGAAGCTTCTGCAGAAGTTTATGACAGAATTGGTCTTGGTACAATTAAGAAAGCAACTATCTCCGAAGTAAAAGCTGCTATCGAATCTTTAGAAAAAGCTATCAACAGCTTTAACAATCCTCAGGGTTGGTACAAAGAAGACGGCAAATGGTACTATGGAGTAGAAGACGGCGTTTATGCTGATGGTTGGAAATTGATTGGTGCTACATGGTTTATGTTCAATGAGGACGGCTCCATGAAAGAGAGCGAATGGTTCAAAGTTGACGGCAAATGGTACTATGCTAATGCAAACGGTGGCTTGGCAGTAGGTTGGGCTAAGGTTGATGGTAAATGGTACTTCTTTAACCAGGGTAACGCAATGAAGACCGGCTGGGTAGAAGTAAATGGCAAATGGTACTTCTTATACGACAGCGGTGCAATGGCTTACAGCACAACAATTAATGGTTATAAATTAGGCGCTGATGGTGCTTGGATTGCATAATTAAAATTAAATAAGTATAAGGTGGAGTCTTCTCAAAGAAGACTCCACCTTTTTTGTTGATTAAAATATATTCCTTGTAGTCTTTAAGACAAATAGCAAATGTTTGTAGATGTACATTGTCAGCGAATAAAGAGGGCTGTAGCCTTGCGTATCGGAGGTTTATACTTCTTTCCTGTGATACAGGAGAATAGCCACCTCTAAAGGAGGGGGATAGGCCTCTGATAGCGAGAATTGTATTGGGGGTGTGTTTATTAGTCTTTGATGTGTTTGTTTGTCTGTAGTTCTCTTAATCGTATATGAGAGTGGTCAGAAAGAACATCAAGAAAGTATTGTGTGGCCTTTGCAATCATCTTAATACCGAAATAACACTAATTTCTTAATATTAGACAAAAAACAGCACCTTCTTAAAGAAGGTGCTGTAAATATTTTGTTATATACTCTTAAGAGTTTACCTATTATTTGAAACCTGTCATTACGATACCACTGATAAATTGTTTCTGTCCTACGAAGAATATGATAATCAAAGGAAGAATAAATACAGTGGAAGCCGCCATAAGTAATTCCCATTCACTATTGTTTGCCTGTTTAAATACCTGCAAACCAATTGCCAATGTGTATTTGTCACTATCTAAGTACAACAGCGGACCATCGAATGCGTTCCAACCACCGATAAGGGTGAACAAGGAAATTGTTGTAATAATTGGTTTTGATAAGGGCATCATAATTTTAGCAAGGATTGTAAATTCTCCTGCACCGTCAATACGAGCGGCATCAAGGTAACTTGCCGGGATAGTTCCGTAGAACTGCTTCAGAAGGAAGATGTTATAAGCACCACCGAAGAAGCTGGGCAAAATCAAGGGCCAGAAAGTATTGATAGCATCGAGCTTAACCCAGGTTGTATATAAAGGAATCATTGTAACCTGAGAAGGAAGCATCATTGTTGACAAAGCAACCAAGAAAAGAACCTTTCCGCCTTTCCAGGGAATCTTTGTGAAAGAGTAAGCGGCAAATGAAGAAGAAAGAACCTGACCGATAACGGGGATTGCTGCTACAATCAAAGTGTTTTTCAAGTAGTTAAAGAAAGGAATTCTTGTTAAAGCGTCAGGATAGTTTTGCCAGCGAATTCTTGTAGGAATAAAACTTCTTATAATACCTGCTGAAGTATCAAATACATCTGCAGAAAATTTTATCGATGTAGAAACCTGCCAGAGTAAAGGGAAAATAAAGATGATCGCGAACAATGTTAAGAAGAGATATGAGAAAAAGTTTCTTGTGATTTTTCTGAAAGATAATGTCATTACAATTTCTCCTTTCTCTTATTCGCCATCGCCGTACTGTACCCAACCGGAGGTTGCGAAGATTACAGCGGTAACGATCATAATAATAACAAACAAAATCCAAGCCATAGCACAAGCAAAAGCCATATTCAAGTACTTAAATGCCTGGTACCATAAGTGCAACGCAAAGAAAAGCATTGAGTTGTTCGGTCCACCATCCTGTGCGGAAACGTTTCCGGAAGAACCGGAGAAGATATAACCCTGTGTAAAGTACTGGAAGGTACCGATGATACCTGTAACGAGCTGGTAGAACATTGTGGGAGAAATACTGGGCAATGTAATGTGCCAGAATTTCTTCCATGCGTTTGCACCATCCAAGTCAGCAGCTTCATAAAGGGATTTCGGAACACCTTTGATACCTGCCAAGAAGATGAGCATCATACCACCACTTGACCACATACCCATAAGGATAAGCGAAGGTTTAGTCCAGGCTGCATCGAAGAGCCAACCGGGAAGCTTATCTGTGGGAACACCGAGTGCGAACAACACTTTATTTAAAATACCATGAGTGGGGTTTAATACCCAAACCCATACCATTGAGGAAGCAACTACCGATACAACAGAAGGTATGTAGAATATTGTACGATAAATTGACTGACCTTTAACCTCTAAGCTTAAGAGCAATGCCATACAAAGTGAGAAAATGATGTTTGCCGGCAAACTGAAGAGGCACATATATAATGTGTTATATAAGGATTTTAAACTCTTTTCATCTGTGAAAAAGTGTGCGAAATTGTCAAACCCTACGAAATTATTAATTACGAAACCATTAAAGTCTGTAAAACTGTAGATGAATGACGCAATAATCGGATAAAGAGTAAATGATAAAAATCCGATTAACCAAGGAAGAGCGAAAAGGAAACCATAAATATTATATTTTCTGGCTTGAGTGCTCAACTTGGCAGGGGCATTTGCTTGCTTCATATAATACTCTCCTTTTTAATAAGCGGAATTTGCGCAAATAAAGTAACACCCGACGCAAACCCGTGATTTTAAATTATTTATTTAGGCACTACTACGTACCTTAATATTATATCATCATTTACGTAATAGAAAATAGTTTTATTTTTACTTGAAAGTCTTTTTTTTACTATTTTTTTTAAATTTGATCATAATACGATAAAAAACATCAAAATTTTTTCTGATAAACTTGAATTTAGCACAGAATATGGTATAATAAAGACTATAAAATTAAATTTACACCACTAATTTGGAGGAAAAATGATTAAGATTTTAATTTCGGGTTATGACCACAATTTTTGTAAAGAAATAAAGACTTTAGGGGACTGGAAGAAATATAACAGTAAAATAGTTGCTATAGCGGTTACTGAAGATGAGATTTTTCAAAATATAGAAAAAAATGAACCTGATTTAATTATTTCTGATATTAAGTTTGAAAAAGGAAATATTTTTAACGTAATTAAAAAAATCAGAAAAAAAGGTTTTGATACAAAGGTTATAATTGCTACAGAATATCGCAGTTTTGATTATATGCGTGAAGCGATTAATCTTGGAGTTGAGAAATTTATTTCTATGCCTGCGACTCAGAATGCTTTTTCTAAAACAATGGGAGAAATAATAAAAACTGTAGTTGATGAGAAAGAAGATGCCAGAAAACTAAAAGAACATGAAGTTTGGAAAAAGGAAAGAGCACTTGCGATACTCGCTTTTGATGATAAGGAAATGATCAGCGGAATAAAAGATTATTGCGATGATGTCAAAAAAATATTATCAGAAAGTCAGTATGTAGTATTTTTAGTGGAAACAGATGATGTCGAAATTGTAAACAGCAGATTGCAGAATATTTTTGAGGGAGAACGTAATTACATAGGGAGTTTTATTGGCGGTGATATGGTTGTCGGAATTCAGCGCTTTCATTCTGCGGCCAGTAAAACTCATATAAGAACGAGTCTGAAAAGCTTTTTTGAAAGATTTTGTGATTTGTGTAAAAAAGATAAGGATATAAATGTCTTAGTAAATATAAGCAGTGTAATGACGACAGATTCCGAGATTTCAAAGGGGTTTGAGGAGTGCTTGCTTATACGGAAAATGCATTTTATTTATGATGATTTGAAGGTTATATTTTATGAAGATATAAAGGATGTTGGCAAAGATAAAAAGGTACCTGCTTTTTATAATAATAATGTAATGGAGGAAATGATCAATAAAGAAGATATAAGAAAAATAACACAATTCTTTTCAGAGCTTTTACTGGAAATAAAGAAGGCACCCGTATATAATACCGATGCAATAATAGGTTTTTATCAAAATATTTTTATAGATATAGTAAAGTTACGCATAAGTTTAAATAGTGATATTTCTGACATAAGTGAGTTCTTCAATAATATATCAAAGGCAAAAAAACTTTCTGAGTTAAGTGATCAAATTGAAGAGTATGCAGTTTCTACTGTTAAGTTTTTACATGATATAAAACTTCAAAAAAGCCTTAACCCTGTAAATAAAGCTATATATTATATAGAACAGAACTATCAGAATGATATAGATTTACAGATGGTTGCAGAATTTGTCGGACTTGTCCCTGCTTATTTCAGCAGAATTTTTAAAAAAGAAGCAGGGTGTTCTTTTATTCAGTATGTAATGAAAAAAAGAACAGAGCAGGCAAAATGGCTTTTGAAAAATACCGACATGAAGATATATGAGATATGTAATAAGGTAGGATATAACGATACAAGATACTTTATAAAAATGTTTAAAAATATTACCGGTGAAACTCCTATGCAATTTAAACGCTCACAATACAGAAAGGTAACAATGGAAGAATGACACCTGTTTTGGTTAAGTTTTTTGACATATTTTTATAAGATCAGTATTGATTGTGCAATGCTAACAAAAGACTTTGTGGTATTTCAGTGTTTTAAACAATTTTTTTTAAAAAGGTATTGATTTTTATTTTTAAAAAAGGTAAAATGAAAAAGACATATTTTTGCTTGTGGTTTTTAGTATAGAAAATAACTACTGGACTACAATTTTGTCCTGTTATTTCGGGGCAAATGAATTTGTGAAAAATATGAATATAATTGGAGGGAAAAGTCTATGAAGAAGCTTTGGCAAAAATTGCTTGCATTTGCAACCGTAGCAGTAATGGCTTTCAGTATAGCTCCTGTTAATGCAATGGCTGTCTGGAAACAAGCAGCAAATGGCGACTGGAGTTATTCTACAAACGGTCAAAAAGCTACAGGCTGGGAAAAGATAAATAATGTATGGTATTATTTTGACAATTCCGGCACAATGCAAACCGGCTGGAATTTCGTTAACGGCGCATGGTATTATATGGATAATACAGGTGCTATGAATACCGGTTGGAAATTTATAAATGGTGAATGGTATCATTTGGAATCAAGTGGTGCTATGACAACAGGTTGGTACAAAGAAAATGGTACTTGGTATCATTTGAGTACAAATGGTGATATGGCGCGTAATTGGCGTTTAATTGGAAATGAATGGTACTACTTTACTTCAAGCGGTGATATGCAAACCGGTTGGGTTACAGTAAAGAATGATATTTACTTTATTGATAATGACGGTGCTATGCAGACAGGATTAGTACAGATTGATGGAAAAGTGTACTATTTCCATGCAACTGAAGGACATATGATCACAGGCACTGTAAAGCTTAATGGCGTTACATATAAATTTGATGAAAATGGTCCTGCTGTAGGTTCTAATTTGCCTGAACCTGATGTTGCTTTCGATAGTGAAGGAAATACAAAACCTGTTTCCAAACCCATAAGTGGAAATGGAGATGGAAGCGTTCCTTCAAAACCTATATATGGTGGAGGAAGTGGAGGTAGCGGAAGCGGAGGTTCTTCAACTCCTGACAGTTCTGAACCAAGTTCCGAACCTTCTTCTGAGCCCAGTTCCGAACCAAGCTCTGAGCCTTCTTCCGAGCCCAGTTCCGAACCAAGTTCTGAACCTTCTTCTGAACCAAGCTCAGATCCTGAATTTTATATGAATGTTGATTTGGGCGACGATTCTGGTTTCCCCGGTCAGACAGTAGAAGTTCCGATTGTTATTTCAAATAACCCCGGTATTGCTCTTATCGGATTTGAAATTGAATATGACGAAACTGTAATGACTCTTACCGAATATACTGTAGGAAGTGTTTTTGAAAGTTCTGAAATGGAAGGAAACGTTGAACGTACTCCGTTTATGTTTACTGCATTTACAGGTTCAGCAAACAAGACAGAAAACGGAACCTTGATAACTTTACGATTCTTGATTTCTGATACTGCTGTAGCTGGTGATTATGATGTTACAATTACTGGCATTGAATGTTACAATTATGACGAATATGAAGTAACAGTAACAGCAACAGATGCTGTGGTTACAGTTGAAGAAGCACCTTCTTCCGAGCCCAGCTCTGAACCTTCTTCCGAGCCCAGCTCTGAACCAAGTTCCGAACCTCCTTCTGAGCCCAGTTCCGAACCAAGCTCTGAACCTTCTTCCGAGCCTAGCTCCGATCCAAGTTCAGATCCTGAATTTTATATGAATGTTGATTTGGGCGACGATTCTGGTTTCCCCGGTCAGACAGTAGAAGTTCCGATTGTTATTTCAAATAACCCCGGTATTGCTCTTATCGGATTTGAAATTGAATATGACGAAACTGT
>JAZRIW010000004.1:0-101933 GCA_045645505.1 Fumia sp. | reverse complement strand
ACTATAATAAAGTAATTATATATTGTTTTTTAAAAAAATATAATGATAAATTTTTTAGTTTGAGGTTTTATTATGTGCCGCATTTCAGAGAAAAAAGAACTTAACAAAACGGTTACTCTTATGAAAATTGAAGCTCCGCTTATCGCTAAAAAAGCACAGCCAGGTCAGTTTATTATTTTAAGAGTTTCAGAAGATGGCGAAAGAATACCTCTCACCATTGCCGACTATGACAGAGAAAACGAAACTGTTACCATAATTTTTCAGATTGTGGGCGCTACCACGAGTAAGCTTAATATGTTAAACGAGGGTGACTATATTGAGGATTTTGTAGGCCCCTTAGGCACTCCCTCAAAGCTTGAGGGACTTAAAAAGGTGGCTGTGGTTGGCGGTGGCGTCGGCACTGCAATCGCTTATCCCATTGCGAAAAAGCTAAAGGAATCAGGCTGTGAAGTTCATTCGATAGTCGGATTCAGAGAAAAAGCACTCGTTATTTTAGAGGATGAATTCAAAGCTGCGAGCGACAAGCTTTTTATTATGACAGATGACGGTTCTTATGGCGAAAAGGGACTTGTTACCGATGCACTCAAAGCACTTATCGAATCAGGTGAAAAGTATGACGAAGTAATCGCTATCGGCCCTTTGGTTATGATGAAATTTGTTTCGATGCTGACTAAAGATTATAATATAAAAACTACCGTCAGCATGAATCCCATAATGATTGACGGAACGGGTATGTGCGGCGGTTGTCGTCTGACTGTCGGCGGCGAAGTGAAGTTTGCTTGTGTTGACGGGCCAGATTTTGACGGACATCTTGTAGATTTTGACGAAGCAATCAAGCGTTCAGGTATCTATAAAGAGTTTGAAAGAACTGAACACGAAAAAACGTGTAATTTATTTAAGAAATAGGAAAGGTCAGAAATTGTATGGCAAATATGGCTGTTAAAAAGAATGAAATGCCGGTTCAGGCCTCTAATATAAGAAAGAGAAATTTTGATGAAGTGGCACTCGGATATACCGAAGAGCAGGCCGTAGATGAGGCAAAACGTTGTCTTAACTGCAAGAATAAGCCATGTGTGGGAGGTTGTCCTGTAGCTATCGATATCCCAAGCTTTATTGAGAAAGTGGCAGAAAGGGATTTTAAAGGTGCATATAAAATTATCTCAAAATCAAGCTCACTCCCTGCAGTTTGCGGACGGGTTTGCCCTCAGGAAAAACAATGCGAAAGCAGATGCGTCAGGGGAATAAAGGGCGAGCCTGTTGCAATCGGAAGACTTGAAAGATTTGTGGCAGACTATTATATGAACAGTAACGATGAAGAGGTTACCGATATAAAATCAAACGGTAAAAAGGTAGCAGTAATCGGTGCAGGTCCTGCAGGACTTACCTGTGCCGGAGATTTGGCTAAAAAGGGATACAAGGTATCTGTTTTTGAGGCACTTCACACTCCCGGTGGGGTTTTGGTTTACGGAATACCGCAGTTTCGTCTGCCTAAGGAAATTGTTAAAAAAGAGATTGAAAATCTTAAAAAACTCGGTGTTGAGATAAATACAAATATGGTTATCGGAAGGGTACTTTCTATCGATGAGCTTTTCCATAATGGCTTTGAGGCTGTATTCATCGGTACCGGTGCAGGACTTCCGAGATTTATGAATATCAAAGGTGAAAACTTAAAGGGCGTTTATTCGGCAAATGAGTTTTTAACAAGGGTTAACCTTATGAAAGCTTATAAAGAGGGAAGTGATACCCCTATAAAAAGAGCTAAGAAAGTAGCTGTAATCGGTGGCGGAAATGTTGCCATGGACGCTGCACGATGCGCGATGCGTTTAGGTGCCGATGAGGTAAGCATTGTTTACAGACGTTCTGAAAAGGAAATGCCTGCACGTTCAGAGGAGATTGAACACGCTAAAGAAGAGGGAATTAATTTCCTTATGCTCACTAATCCTAAGGAAATTCTCGGTGACGAGGACGGTTCAGTTTTAGCTATGAAATGTGTTAAAATGGAACTTACAGAGCCTGATGAGTCGGGAAGAAGAAGTCCCAAGGAAATTAAAAATTCAGAGTTTTTAATTGACTGCGATGCAGTTATTGTGGCAGTTGGTACTTCACCGAATCCGCTTATTAAAAATACTACCGATAATCTGGAAACTAACCAGAGAGGTTGTATTGTGACAAAGTCTGATAAGGGTGAAACCTCAAGACAAGGTGTATATGCAGGCGGTGATGCGGTTACAGGTGCCGCTACTGTGATTTTGGCTATGGGTGCAGGAAAATCTGCAGCGGAAGCAATTGACGAATATTTAAGATAAAAAAGGCTGAAAGGAATTTTCCTTTCAGCTTTTTAAGTTCAGATTTTTTCGGATAATTTTAATATTTTTATTATCGGGAAAATTAAAAATCCACATAAGAAATTGCTTATTCCGTGTGCTATATCAAAGGGAAATCCCGCCACTATCCAGGCTATCATACCCTTAAAATCAAGCCCGAAGAGAATTGCCTGCATGGGGGAATAGAGTATTCCGTAAAGAAATCCGTGGGCTGAACAAAGAAGGATATAAATTATCTGCTTAAGCTTTTCGTTTAAAGCTTTTGGAACCAGCATAACAGCTCCCCAAAGGGGTGTCCAGATGTAAATATAAGCAACCCACCAGGTAGCAAACCCTGAAAAAAGTCCTGTTAAAATTACAAAGGTGTAGATTGGAAAAAGTGCCTTTTTTCTGTAAACTACCGTAAAAGCTACGATGAAAACACCTAAAAGATGCACGTTTGGAAGTATCTCCATAAGAAGTTTTGATGCGTACATCAAAGCTCCAAGCATACCGAAAATAGTAATTTCTTTGATTTTAAGGCTATGCATTTTCAACCTTTAAGGCATAGCTTACAGTTTCATCAATTTCCGTAGCATCAATGCCTGTGACAGCATAGCTGTTATCTATATAAAACGCCCAGTATTTCTTATCCAAATCATAATCTGCTCTTATCCCTGCAACCTTTTTTATAAAAAGACCATAGGGGCCATCTTCGCCTTCTATAAGCTCAAGCTCTAAAAGTGCTTCACCGACAATGGTTTTATCGGTGCTTATTTTATAAAGAGTTTCTTCACCCTCATAGCCGATAACCGAGAGGGAAAAGGTTTTTTCACCTGTTCCTAAAACTATCGCCTCTTTGCTTTCAGCGGGGGTAATGGTTTTTGCACCGCTACAAGCGGTTACAGTCAGTGTCATAGCCACAATAAGCACTGTCATAAGAAGTATTCTTAAGGATTTAAAAATGTTTTTCTTCATAGACTGTCATTCCTTTTTAAAAAATTTCCTCTTACCGGCACTCGCAGTAAAACGAGGTTTTTTGGGTGTTTCGACTCGGTGCGTTATCCTTTCGCCTTCTCAGAAAATTCCAATGGCTTGTCCCCTTAAGTGGCTAAGGGCAGAAAGGTAACAGTTTCGCACCTCACGGCGACGGGCTCGTGCAGGATTTTCACCTGCTTCCCCAATGATTTTAATTATTATATCACAGTAAAAGATGATTTTCAAGGCTATTCTTCTTTTGAAAGTCCTGCTTTTACAGTGTTCTTTTTATGTTCCTCCCAGGTTTTTGCGTAGTAAAATTCCTTTGTTATCTTGTCGGTGCAGAAGAAATAATCTTCACAAGAATTATCAGGGTTGAGTACTGCTTCTATCGCCATAATACCGGGGCAGTTTATAGGCCCTTTTATAAGTCCGTCCGTTTTATAGGAATCATATTCTTCTGCAAGAGTTTTCATTTGGGGATTGGTTAAAAGGATTACGTCATTTGCATAGTTTGAAGTCGGATTTGCCTGAAGTTTCGGGAAAACTTTACTGTTATCAAGCCTGTTTAAAAATACTTTAGCCACCTTTTTCATATTATAGCTGTCGGGTGCTTCTCCCTGAACGATAGAGGCTAAAGTAAGAACCTCATGAAGTGTCAACTTTAAGTTTTCTATCTTTAAGATAAGCTCATCAGTTACCCTTTTTTCAAAGTTTTTAAGCATTTTATTAACTACCGTTTCGGCACTTTCATACATATAAAATTCGTAAATATCGGGGAATAAGTATCCTTCGTAGCGATAGAATGTATCGTCTTTTACCATGCTTTCAAACTTAAAATCAGGGTGCTTTTCATTTACTGCCGAGAGAAAATCTTCATATCTGCAGACTCCGTTGTCGTTAAGGCGTTTAGCCATCATCTGTAAGTTCATACCTTCCCAGAGGTTTAAAGTGACAGTCTGACCATTCTTTTTGGGTAAGGTCATCTCAGTTTCTTTTCCGTCTTTTGTATAGGCGTGATAGGGGTAGCCAATAGGGGTAGTCAGTTTCATTTTTCCGTCTGTACCCATATCGTATTTTACGCCTTCAACTTCAATAATGCTTTTTTGCATTTGCCCTTTGTGGCTTAGAAAATACCAGTCACCCGACCATTTAATCCAGCCTTTTTTCATGCTACCGTCTTTATTAAGATAATACCAGTTGTTGTCATCAAAAAGCCAGCCTGTTTTCATACTTCCGTCTTTTTTAAGATAATACCAGTTATTATTATCAAATACCCAACCTGTTTTCATAATTTGGTTTTCAAAATAATACCACTCGTTATCTATCTTTTTAAAACCTGAGTTGATAATGTTTCCGTTTTCTTTATAGCTCCAGTTGTCGCCGTTTTTAATCCAACCTGCGTTTACTGAATAGGAAAAGAAAGTCAATGTCAAAAATAAAGTGAAGATAAATGCTTTAATAAACTTGTTCATAGTTTGTCCTTTCATAATTTTTTAGTGGGGGGAACATATTTTATGATTATAACCTTCATATTTTTTAAAATCAACAAGAAATTTTTGGAATGTTTATACCCCTTTTATTTAATTTATTTTTCTTTATTGACTTTCAAGTTAATAAATGATATAATTACATACAAGGATGTTTCGGGATGTGAGAGATGAGTTATGAGATTTATTGGAAGTAAAGCAAACTTACTTAAGAATATTGATATGGTTATATCAGAAAATACTATGGGAAATGAAAATGTATTTTGTGATATTTTTTCGGGAACAGGCGCGGTTGCTCGCTATTTTAAACCAAGATATGAAGTGCATTCAAATGATGTATTGCATTTTTCGTATGTAATACAAAAAGCGACAGTTGAAAACAATACTAAACCATCATTTGCAAAATTAAGGAACATAGGTATAGGAGATCCATTTAAATTTTTAGAAGAAACACAAATACAGATATTGAATTATAATGATGATAATTATTTTATAACTAAAAATTATACTCCGCATGATGATTGTGAAAGAATGTATGTATCAAATAAAAATGCTGTAAGAATTGATTTTATAAGAAACACAATTGAAGCGTGGAAAGAAGAAAAATTGCTTACAGAATTAGAGTATTATTATTTGCTTGCAGGTTTGATTGAGGGTGTTCCGTCTGTTTCAAATATTACAGGTACATATGGCGCTTATTTAAAGCACTGGGATAAGCGCACTTTTAAAGATTTAGAAATGGCTCGGTTAGATGTTATTGACAATAAAAGAAATAATAAATGTTATAACAAGGACGCAAATAAATTAATTGAAGAATTAAACGGAGATATTTTATATTTAGATCCTCCGTATAATTCCAGACAATATGCCCCAAATTATCATTTACTTGAAACGATTTCTAAATATGATTATCCTGAAATTCATGGTGTAACAGGGATGCGACCATATGACGATTTAAAATCACAATTTTGTATAAAAAGTGAAGTTTCTGATGCATTTGAAGATTTAATAAGCAAAGCAAAATTCAGTAATATTGTAATGAGTTATAGTACAGATGGTTTAATGACTGCCGATGAAATTGAAACAATTTTAAAAAGACATGGAATAGAAGAAACCTACAAAATGTATTCAATCCCATACAGACAATATATGAGTAAAAAAACCAAGCAAACAGAATGTTTATATGAATATATTTTTTATGTAAAGAAGAATATTCCTCAAAAATCAACTTTTGATTTTATAGGTGTTTCAAGTGAGATGAATTCTATTATTACTGATACTAAAAAATATATAAAAAGTCCGATGAATTATATAGGTGGAAAATATAAATTACTCCCACAAATTTTGCCTCATTTTCCGAACTACATAGGCACTTTTGTTGATTTATTTTCTGGTGGTTGCAATGTAGCTATAAATGTAAATGCGAATAGAATTATATGCAATGATATAAATAAAAAAATAATTGAATTATTTGAAGAATTTAAAAATACGGAATTATCCGAAATATTATATCAAATCAAAATGCGCATTTCTGAATATAATCTTTCTAAAGAAAATGAAGAAGGGTTTAAAAAATTCAGAGACTTTTATAATTCAACACAAAATCCGATAGATTTATATACTTTGACTTGTTATTCTTTTAATTATCAATTTAGATTTAATAATGATTTAGAGTATAATAATCCTTTTGGCAGAAATAGAAGTCAATTTTCTGATAATATGGAGCATAACTTGATTGCATTTGTTTCAAAACTTAAAAAATTAAATATTGAGTTTTCAAGCAAAGATTTCACGCAAATATCTTTGGATAATCTTACCCCTGAAGATTTAATTTATTGTGATCCGCCTTATTTAATAACAACAGGAACATATAATGACGGAAATAGAGGATTTAAGGATTGGAAAGCAGAACAAGAATATGCCTTATATAATTATTTAGATAATGTAGATAAAAAAGAAATCAAATTTGCTTTATCAAATGTTATTGAGCATAAAGGGAAAATTAATGAAATTTTGCTGGAATGGGCAAAAAAATACAAAATCATTGATTTGAATTATAATTATTCAAATTCAAGTTATAATACTACGAAAGGAGAAAGCAGAGAAGTTTTAATAATAAACTATTGATGCTGACAAATTTATGATTTCTGTAATTCCTACATACAATACAAATTTTCGTGCTTTTGGTTGGGTACAAGACCCAAGTAACTTACGTAGTCTTTGTGATGTTGTTGCTGTATTTGATGCAAATTCAGAAAAGCATAAAGACTTAGTATATAATATTATTCCTAAACTTGTTGAAAAAAGAGATGGTCGAGATGATTTTATAGAAGTATTACAAAGTACTCCATTGAAAATTAAATATGCTCAACTTGTAGGCACATCTTTTACTCCAAGAAGTATGTCGAGATGTAATGGTATTATACAAGCAACAGTTAAAGGTCAAGGAAGGGATTTTATAGGAGAATGGCCTGCTGATAATTTTGTGCGTTGGGCACATTGTTTCGGTTTTATCAAGTATAATTATACAGATGATACCTTTGAAATAACAAATAAAGGTTTGGAACTTACAAACGCAAGAGAAACGGGAGAAGCTTTATCTAAAATAGAGAAAGAATTGCTTATAAATGCTATTTTAGCATATCCACCGGCTATAAGAATATTAAACTTACTTTCAGAAACTGAAGATACACATCTTACTAAATTTGAAATAGGACAACAGTTAGGTTTTATTGGAGAAGACGGTTTTACAAGTATGCCACAAAAAATATTTATAAGGTCATTGGCAAATGCAGGAGCGAGTGAACGTGGAACTATGAAAGCTGATTGGGAAGGCTCATCAGATAAGTATGCACGTATGATAGCGAGTTGGCTTGAAAAACTTGGTCTTGTTGAAAAAATTCCAAAAACAATTACAGTTTTAACTGCTGGAAAAGAATATAAGGAAACAATAGGACAAGCCTATATGATTACCGCAAATGGTATTAATGCGATACGAAAAGCTAACGGAAAAAGTAAACACAAAAGAATTGCTAAAAATGTATGTTGGGAAATGTTATCAACTAAAGGTGTAGATAGAGAATATCTGCGTACACGCCGTGCGTTTATTTTAAAATATTTATCAGAAAATAAAAATAGTGTTTCATTTTTGGATATTATAAATTATCTTAAAACTGTTAATCTTATCGAAAATGAAAATACTATTTTAGATGATATTAAAGGGTTACAAAATATAGGTATAAGTATATTGGAAAAAGATAATAGATTTTTATTTGATGATGAATTGAATGATTTTATCATTCCGCTTCCTCAATCACTTACAAAATCAGATTTGGCAGAAACAAAAGAAATGATTAGAGAGAAAATGTTAAATTTATCACATGAGTACTTATCACTTATAGATCTTGCATATGATAGCAGACAAAATCGATTGTTTGAAATGAAAACGTTAGATTTGTTGACAGAAGAATGTAATTATCAAGGATTGCATCTTGGTGGAAGTCGAAAGCCTGATGGAATAATTTATACAAATGATGATAGATGTAAATATGGTGTTATTATAGATACTAAAGCCTATTCTAGAGGATATAATCTTCCTATCTCACAGGCTGATGAAATGGAAAGATATATAGGCGAAAATCAAACAAGAAATGAAGAAGTCAATCCTAATAAATGGTGGGAGCAGTTTGCTGACGATATAAATGAATTTTATTTTATGTTTGTTTCAGGCCATTTTATAGGAAATTTTAAATCACAACTTGAACGAATTAGCAGAAATAAAGGGATTAATGGTACTGCTATAGCAGTTACAAATCTTTTGTTATGTGCAGAGGCTTATAAGGCTGGTAGATTTACACACGAAACAATTAAAAATAAAATATTTAATAATGGAGAATTTATATTGTAGTTAGTATAAAAAACAGGTAAGGCAATGGGGAATACACAAGTTACACTCACCATTGCCTTACCGGTTTTTTATGCAGTATTAATCATTAAAAGTTATACTAATTTATTTTCTGGAGTAACACTTTTAAAAAAATTTATAAAGTTTTATAAAAAAGATAATTATCTTCTGTAAAAGCAGTCATTTTTCCTTCGTCAATGAGATAGGAAAGGTAGGATTTTATCGTTGAGCCTACAAGAAGATACTGATTCATATCCATTGAAATCTTATAATGCTCAAAGACAGTATGTAAAATGTCGTCTGTGCGTTTTTCCTCTTTGCAGATTTCACAGAGTAAAGAGATAATTTCTTCTATTTTTGCACGGTTTATCTTTACTAAATCCTTAACATCTTCACAAGGCTCGGCATGAGAGGGGATAAATAGTTTTGCCTTTAAAGTTTCGATAAATTCAAGTGTTTCAAGGGCTTTTTTAATATCAAACTGAAAATTTACGTGGTATTTATTTATAGTTTCCTCAGAGGATAAAGCGTCAGCAATGAAAATAACATCGTCAGAGGTTTTAAATCCGATCATTGCGATAGAATGTCCGTCAAGCCTGATAACTTCAAGACCTGCGGGGAGGTTATTTTCTGTGATTTCTTCTACCTTGCAGCCATTTGCCATAAGAAACTTATTTCTTATCACTTTAAAAGGGTAACCTCCGTACAAGAAAGCACTTTCAAGTATCGGATACTGCCCTAAAGCTTTTATGATACCTTCTCCATATATCTTAGCGTCTGTTCTTGATAAAAGGGTACTGTTTCCTCCTATGTGGTCGGCGTGAAGATGAGTAGATAAAACTTTAGAAAGCTCTAAATTATTTTCCGATAAAGTTTTAAGCACTTTTTTGGCTGAATCTTTGTCGATACCGCTGTCGATAAGAACCGCTTTTTGTGGGCTTTCAAGAAAAACCCCCATTTTTACGGGGCAGTTTATATAACCCGTTTTTTCAGAAACCATAATAAGTTCATACATACTGATATTTCCTCTTTAAAATAATGCTTTTATAGCGATAATAACTAAAATAGTACCGCCGAAAATCTGAGCTTTGCTGCCTAAAATATCGCCGAATTTTCTTCCGAGCAAAAAGCTTACAAAGCTGAAAACAAAGGTTATTAAAGCTATCAGGGTAACACTTATAAGAATGTTTACCTTCATAGCGCAAAATCCTATTCCGACTGCAAAAGCGTCTATACTTGTAGCGATAGCCTGAAGAAAAATAAGATTTAAAGAAAGGGTACTGTTAAAAACTTCCTCTTTTTTCTCACAAAAACCATCGTATATCATTTTTCCGCCGATAAATCCGAGTATCAAAAGAATTAAAATTTTAGAATATCTTTCGATAATACTCGCAAAAACCGATCCTGCAAAAAATCCGATAAGTGGCATAACACCCTGAAAAATTCCGAAGAATAACGGTGCTAAAATCCATTTTTTGCGGGAAAGATTTTTATAAACCATTCCGTTTGTCATTGAAACCGCAGTAGCATCCATACTCAGCGCTATCGCTGTCAAGATAATTTCTGCTAATGACATAGTTAAATCCTCCTGTCAAGTAAATCGACGTATTTATCGTGAAATTCTTTATAAGTTCCTTCGTCGAGCGCCTTTCTTATATTTTCCATAAGGGTATTGTAAAAATAAAGGTTATGCATTACAGCAAGTCGCATAGCCAAAAGCTCATTTGCTTTAAAGAGATGTCTTAAATATGCTCTTGAGTGATTTTTACAGGTGGGGCAGTCGCACTCAGGGTCAATCGGGCTTAAATCGTCCATATACTTTGCGTTCATTATGTTGCGGATACCACTCCAGGTATTTAGATGTCCGTGTCTTGCGTTTCTGCTTGGCATTACGCAGTCAAAAAGGTCTATTCCTCTGTAAACGCCCTCTATGATATTACCGGGAGTTCCTACTCCCATAAGATAGCGGATTTTGTCTTTCGGCATAAAAGGCTCAACCGCTGTGATAACGCGGTACATATCTTCCTTGGGTTCGCCGACTGCAAGTCCGCCTATTGCATATCCGTCTAAGTCAAGTTTAGCTATTTCTTTCATATGATTTATTCTTAAATCGTCATATACACAGCCTTGATTTATACCGAAAAGCAACTGGTTTTTGTTTATTGTATCGGGGAGGGAATTAAGCCTTTTCATTTCCTCTTTACAGCGGATAAGCCAGCGTGTGGTACGTTCACAGGAACGAGCAGAGTATTCGTGGGTAGATGGGTTTTCTACACATTCATCAAACGCCATAGCGATAGTAGAGCCTAAATTTGACTGAATCTGCATACTGATTTCAGGGCTCATAAAAATTTTCTTTCCGTCTATATGGGAGTTAAAGGTAACACCTTCCTCATTTATTTTACGGAGTTTTGCAAGGGAAAATACCTGAAACCCTCCGCTGTCTGTTAGGATTGGTTTTTCCCAGCCCATAAATTTATGAAGTCCGCCTAATTTTTTGATAAGCTCGTCACCCGGACGGACGTGGAGATGATAGGTGTTGCAGAGCTCTACCTGGCATTTTAAGTCTAAAAGGTCGTAAGATGAAATACCGCCTTTTATGGCACCTGAAGTGCCGACATTCATAAAAGCGGGGGTGTTTACGGTACCGTGGACAGTTTTGAATTCGCCTCTGCGTGCGGTACCCTCGGTTTTTATAAGTTTAAACATAATTCACCTCTATATAATAAGCATAGCGTCTCCGAAACTGAAAAATCTGTACTTTTCACTGACAGCTTTTTTGTATGCGTTCATAGTGTTATCATATCCTGCAAAGGCAGAAACAAGCATAATAAGAGTGCTTTCGGGCAGATGAAAGTTTGTGATAAGTCCGTCGATGCATTTAAAATCATAAGGCGGATAGATGAAAATATCGGTAAATCCGTCGGATTCTTTTATCTCATTTTCGAATTTTGCAACACTTTCCAATGTGCGACAAGCTGTGGTACCTACTGCGATTACACGCTTACCTTTTTCCTTTGTTTCTTTTATGAGTTTTGCAGTTTCTTTTGAAAGCATATAATGTTCTGAGTGCATTTTATGCTCTAAAATATTATCAACTTTGACAGGTCTGAAGGTGCCAAGCCCTACGTGCAGGGTAACTTCAGCGATATTCACGCCTTTTTCCTTAAGCGAATTCATAAGCTCGTTTGTGAAATGAAGTCCTGCAGTAGGAGCTGCCGCCGAGCCTAATTTCTTTGAATACACTGTCTGGTAACGTTCTTTATCATTTAGTTTTTCTGTTATATAAGGGGGAAGGGGCATCTGTCCTATCTCATCAAGCACGTTAAAGAAGTTTCCCTCATAGGAAAATTTAACAATTCTGTTTCCTTCTTCGGTAATATCAATTATCTGTGCTTTGAGTAAATTATCCCCGAAAACAAACTCCGAGTCAATTTTTGCTTTTTTGCCCGGTTTTACCAAAACTTCCCATATGTCAGTGCCTTTTTGCTCTAAAAGTAAAAATTCCATATGAGAGCCTGTATCTTTTTTAAACCCGTAAAGCCTTGCAGGTAAAACTCTTGAGTTGTTGACAACAAGTAAATCTCCCTCGTTTAAATACTCACCTATATCGTAAAAGTGGCGGTGTGAGATTTCACCGTTACTTTTATCAAGCACCAAAAGTCTTGAATTGTCACGTTTTTCTATCGGAGTTTGCGCTATAAGTTCAGTGGGGAGGTCGTAAAAAAAATCGCTTGTTTTCATTTATATCTCCTTTTTTTAAAAAAATGTTGACACCTTTTTATTAAAATGGTATTATATATGTAATAACAGAATATTTCTAAACAAGGTCAGAGGTCGCGATTATCAATATTAGGTATTTAGAGGTTTCCCGAACCTATGAAGAATGCTGAAAGGGGTTATCGCCGAAGGGGAGGCGTGGGAAAGCTATCTGCCTGAGTCTGCGTTTAACAGGCGCAGAATTGTCGTCATATGATTTGTGACGGAGTGCTGCCTTAATAAATAGTTTGGCTTTTTTGCGACTCTATTTATTATACTCGATACTCGACCGGTTTTCAACCGGTTTTTTTATTTAGTTATTAAAAATCGTATTTCGATGTCATATAGGAAAGGATTGGTTATATTATGAAAAAGTGGAATGTAGGAATTATCGGTGCAACAGGTATGGTGGGACAGCGTTTTGCTACCCTTTTAGAAAATCATCCCTGGTTTACTGTTACAGCTCTGGCAGCTTCAAGCAGAAGTGCCGGTAAAGCTTATAAGGATGTAGTTGCAAAGCGTTGGGCTATGAAAAAGGATATTCCTCTTTCTATGGCAGATATGGTGCTTTATGATGCTACTGCTGATATCGACGAAATCAAGAAAAAAGTTGATTTTGTATTCTGTGCTGTGGATATGCCTAAAGATGAGATTAAAAAACTCGAGGAAACTTATGCAAAAGCAGAAATCCCCGTAGTTTCAAATAACTCTGCACATCGTGGTACAGAGGACGTACCTATGATCGTTCCTGAAATCAATGCTGATCATCTTGAGGTAATTGCTTCTCAGAGAAAACGTCTCGGTACTGAAAAAGGTTTTATCGCAGTTAAATCAAACTGCTCTTTGCAAAGCTATGTACCTGCTTTGCATCCGCTTAAGGAAATTTACGGACTAACTGAAGCTCTTGCTTGTACCTATCAGGCTATCTCAGGTGCAGGTAAAACTTTTGAAACTATGCCCGAAATTGTTGATAATATTATCCCATTTATCGGCGGCGAAGAAGAAAAAAGTGAAAAAGAACCGCTTAAAATCTGGGGTAAGGTTGAAGGGGATAAGATTGTAAACGCTACTTCTCCTTCCATTACAGCTCAGTGTCTGCGTGTGCCTGTAACTGATGGCCATACTGCTGCTGTTTTTGCAAGATTTGAAAAGAAACCTGAAATTGAAGATATTAAAAAGATTTGGGCCCAGTTTAAAGGTCCTGCTCAGGAGCTTGAGCTTCCGTCTGCACCCAAACAGTTCCTTCATTATTTTGAAGAGGACAATCGCCCTCAGGCAAAACTCGACAGAGATTTGGAAGGCGGTATGGCAGTTTCCGTGGGACGTTTACGCCCTGACAGCCAGTATGATATTAAATTTGTTTGTCTTTCACATAATACTTTAAGAGGTGCGGCAGGAGGAGCAGTTTTACTTGCTGAATTGTTGGCCGCAAAAGGTTATCTTGATTAATTGTTGGAGGTTATGTCTATGAAAAAGACTATTTTTACCGGTGCCGGTGTTGCGGTTGTTACACCAATGTTCAGTGACGGTTCGATTGACTGGAAGAGCTTTGAAAGACTTCTTGACTGGCAGATTAAAAATGGTGCTGATTCCATTATTGTCTGTGGTACTACAGGCGAATCTTCTACAATGACCGATGAGGAACATGTAGAAACTATAAGATTTGTTAAAAATTATGTAAATGGTCGTGTGCCTGTTATTGCAGGTGCAGGAAGTAACGAAACTTCCTATGCAATCAAACTTGCAAAAGAGTCAAAAGAACTCGGAGTTGACGGTATTTTAGTGGTTACTCCTTATTATAACAAAACCTCTCAGAGAGGACTCGTAGCTCATTATAATGCTATTGCCGATGCAACCGATTTGCCGATAATCCTTTACAGTGTTCCCAGCAGAACAGGGGTTAATATCACCCCTGCTACCTGCAAAGAACTTTCAAAACATCCTAATATTGTTGCTGTTAAGGAAGCAAGTGGCAATATCGCTCAGGTGGCTACCATAAAACATCTCTGCGGTGATGATTTGGATATTTATTCAGGAAACGATGATATGATAGTTCCTACACTTTCTTTGGGCGGAAAGGGTGTTATTTCGGTACTTGCAAATATCTGTCCTAAAGAAACTCATGATATGTGTCAGTTTTTCTTTGACGGAAAGGTTAAGGAAGCCGAGAAGCTTCAGGTGGACTATATCGACCTTATCAATGCTTTGTTTATTGACGTTAACCCAATTCCCGTAAAAGAAGCAGTTGCAGCTATGGGATACGGAACATCATTTTGTCGTATGCCTTTGTTTAAAATGGCAGACGCTGACAAAAAGGTGTTGCTTGATTCGATGAAAGCTCACGGATTGTTGTAATAATGTGAAAGCCCGAACTATCTGTTTCGGGCTTTTTTAAGAAAGGAAATTTTTATGAAAAATGTATTGCTTTGTGGTGCTAACGGCAAAATGGGTAACGTTATCCGTAATTGCTTAGCTGAACGTGATGATTTAAAAATTGTCGCAGGTGTGGATGTAACTGAAAACCCTTCGGCACCTTTTCCCATTTATCACAATGCTATGGACTGTAAAGAAAAGATAGATGTTATAATAGATTATTCTCACCCTGATTCTTTAGACGGGCTTTTAAGCTATGCTCTTAATAAAAATATCCCTATTGTAATTGCTACAACAGGTTATCAGAAAGAGCAGATTCTTAAAATTAAAGAGGCAGGGGAAAAAATCCCCGTTTTATTTTCTTTTAATATGTCGCTCGGCATTAACCTTTTAGCTGACCTTGCTAAAAAAGCGGCGTCATTTTTAGGTGACCAGTTTGATATTGAAATAGTGGAAAAACACCATAACAGAAAGATTGATGCACCAAGCGGAACTGCTTTACTTCTTGCTGATGCTATAAACGATGCTGTGGATAACGAAAAAACCTATGTCTTTGACCGTCATTCCGTACGTAAAAAAAGAGAGAAAAAAGAGATAGGGATTTCTTCGATAAGAGGCGGTACGATAGTGGGGGAACATGAAATTATCTTCGCAGGACACGATGAAATCATCACTCTTTCACATACTGCAATGTCAAGAGAAATTTTTGCGGTAGGTTCTATAAATGCTGCTGCATTCTTAGCAAACTGCGATAAGGCAGGGCTTTACACCATTTCGGACTTGCTGTAAATCAAATCACTTTACAGTGGGTAATTGTAAATTTTTTGTTAATAACATTAAAATAACTTGTGGTAAAAGTTGTTTTTTGTTATAATATTACACGCATTACGCACGCACATAGATGCTGTGCCGGGTGCCGGTAATACGGTTGCATGGTTTTATTGTGTGCGGAGGATGGCGGATTTTTCCGACCAAATAACCAAATAGGAGGACTACAAATGGGAGTAGTATCAATGAAACAACTTCTGGAAGCAGGTGTTCATTTCGGACATCAGACCAGAAGATGGAACCCGAAAATGGCTCAGTACATTTTCACAGAAAGAAACGGTATCTACATTATTGACTTGCAGAAAACCGTTAAAAAATTGGATGAGGCTTATATGTTCATCCGCGAAATCGCACAAAACGGCGGCGAAGTTCTTTTCGTAGGAACTAAAAAGCAGGCAGGCGATTCCGTTAAAGAAGAAGCAGAGCGTTGCGGAATGCATTATGTAAATGCACGTTGGCTCGGCGGTATGATGACAAACTTCAAAACCATTACACGCAGAATTGACAGATTGGCTCAGCTTCGTAAAATGGAAGAGGATGGCACTTTTGAGTTGCTTCCCAAGAAAGAAGTTATCAAATTAAAACTTGAAATTGAAAAACTCGAAAAATTCATCGGCGGTATCAAGAATATGAAAACTTTGCCTGCTGCACTCTTTATTGTTGACCCCAAGAAAGAGAAAATCGCAGTAGCAGAGGCTAAAAAACTTAACATTCCGATTGTTGCTATCGTTGATACCAACTGTGATCCCGATGAGGTTGATTATGTTATCCCCGGTAACGATGACGCTATCCGTGCAGTTAAATTGATTGCAGGTGCTATGGCAAGTGCAATTATGGAAGGTCGTCAGGGAACTGTTGATACAGTACCTGAGGAAGCTTCAGAAGCTGCAGAAGAAGTTACAGAGGAAGCTACAGAAGAAGTTTCTGAGTAATAAGACTTATAAATGCCCGAAGACTCCTTCGGGCATTTTCAAAGATTAGGAGGAAAATGATATGGCATTTACTGCAAGTGATGTAAAAGATTTACGCGAAAGAACCGGTTGCGGAATGATGGACTGTAAAAAAGCCCTCACAGAAGCAGATGGTGATATGGAAAAAGCAATTGAGCTTCTTCGTGAAAAGGGACTCGCTGCTGCTGCTAAAAAATCAGGAAGAATTGCTTCTGAAGGTTTGGTAGTTTCAGTAGTTGAAGGCAATGTTGGTGTAGTTTTGGAAGTTAATGCTGAAACTGACTTCGTTGCAAAAAATGCTGATTTCGTTGCATTTGTTAACAATGTTGCAAAAACCGTTATCAAAGAAAACCCAGCTGATTTGGAAGCATTGAATGATGCAAAATGTGTTGGTACAGATATGACTGTTGCTGAAGCTCTCCGTGAGAAAATTCTCGTTATCGGTGAGAATATGAATATCCGTCGTTTCGAGCGTCTTGAAGGTGCTTTGGTACCTTACGTTCATGGCGGTGGAAAAATCGGTGTTATGGTACAGTTTGATACCGACCTTACAGATTATGAAGCATGCGGTAAGGACGTAGCTATGCAGGTTGCTGCTGCTGCACCTCAGTACCTCTCCAAAGAGGAAGTTCCTGCTGATGTAGTTGAAAAGGAAAAAGAAATCCTCACAGCTCAGGCAATCAACGAAGGCAAACCCGCTAACATCGCTGAAAAAATGGTTAACGGAAGAATTGCTAAATACTACAAAGAAGTTTGCCTCTTAGAGCAGGCATTCATCAAAGACGATGAGATTAGTGTTGCAAAATACGTAGAAAATACTGCAAAAGATTTGGGCGGCAAACTTGTTCTCACCAAATTTGTTCGTTTTGAAAAAGGCGAAGGTTTGGAAAAGAGAGAAGATAACTTTGCAGACGAAGTTGCAAATATGGTAAAATAATCATAAAATCATTTAAAGCGTCCGCCTTTGGTGGACGCTTTTTTATTGAGGTGAATGGTATGAAGGCATTGATTACAGGGGCAAGTTCGGGACTCGGACGTGATATGGCGATGGTTTTATCAGAGATGGGATATGATATTATCGCTGTGGCAAGGAGAAAAGAACTTTTAGAGGAATTAAAGGCAAATTTAAAAACTGATGTTGAGATTTTAGTTTGTGATGTTTCGTCGCGTGAGGAAGCAAAAAAGCTTATTGAAAAGGCAAAAGAAGCAGATGTTTTTATAAATAACGCAGGGTTTGGAGTTTTCGGGGATTTTTCATCTACCGACCTTGAAAGTGAGCTTAAGATGATTGACACCAATATAACTGCGGTGCATATTCTCACAAAGGGTGTTATGGAGGAATTTAAAAAACGCGGAAGCGGTCATATTTTAAACGTAGCTTCAATAGCGGCATTTTTCCCCGGCCCTCTTTTTGCCTCTTATTATGCCACAAAAGCTTATGTTTTAAGGCTTTCTGAGGCAATCAGCGAAGAACTGAGACGGGAAAAAAGCAAGGTTAAAATAAGTGTGCTTTGCCCGGGGCCTGTTAATACTGAATTTGGCGAGGTTGCTAAGGTGAGTTTTGGCACAGGTAAGGAAAAAATTGCAAAATTTGTAGTTTTAAAAAGCAGGGCGGTAGCAGAATATGCGGTAAAGAAGATGCTTAAAGGCAAAGAAATTATCATTCCCGGAAAGCTTATGAAGATTTCTGTCTTTTTAAGACATTTTCTTTCAGACAAGGCACTTGCAAAGGTTTTATATTTTCTTCAGAGCAAAAAGTGTATTAAAAAATAAATGCCATTGAAGTTTTTTAAAAATAATGTATAATAAGCTTTGTAAAGTTATATAAATTAGATAAAACTCATTGGGAGGTAAATTATGAAAATTTGTGTATTTGGTGCTGCAAGCAATCTTATAGATGAAAGCTATATAAAGGCAGTTGAGCTTTTGGGTGAGGAAATAGGTAAAAGAGGACATTCACTTGTGTTTGGTGCCGGCGGAAACGGGCTTATGGGTGCTGCCGCAAGAGGTGTAAAAAGAGAAGGCGGAGAAATTTATGGTGTTATTCCCGAATTTTTTAAAGAAGAGGGAATAGAACTTATTTATAATGAATGTACCGAAATTATCTATACAGAAACAATGTCTGAACGCAAGATGAAGATGGGTGAACTTGCCGATGCGTTTATTATTGTGCCGGGGGGAATCGGTACTTTTGAGGAGTTTTTTGAAATTCTTACTTTAAAACAGCTCGGCAGACATACAAAGCCGATAGCGTTATATGACATCAACGGATATTATGATAAAATGGAAGATTTCTTAAGCTATTCAGTTGATGAGCAGTTTATAAGAAAAGGGCTTACTCATCTTTACAGTTGTGTTGCTACTCCTGAGGAAGCAGTTGATTATATTGAAAATGATAAGCGTATTAAATACGATGTTCACGAAGTAAAGATAGGTTAAGTTTACATATTTTTTAAAGGGCGGTATGCTTTTAAGCATACCGCTTTATTTTTATGGATTTTAAAAAAGCCTTCCCCTTGAGGGGAAGGGGGACCACTTGCGGTGGATGAGGTGGGGAGAATTGCGGGAGGCTTTTTAATGAGTAATCTCAATAAAAATTATTACATAAAAAATAAAGTTACAGGTCTGTTTATTACACTTGCAAAATGAGGGGAAAAGTATTATAATAAAAAAGATAGTGGGGTATTCTTGTCTTTAAAGAAAAACCTGTATTTTAATAAGCTTTGAAAGGAAGATTTTTGATGCGGATTTTAGGTATCGATCCCGGGTATGCAATCGTGGGTTTAGGAATCATAGAATACGACGGAAATTCCTTTCGTACTATTGAATACGGGGCGGTTACCACTCCTGCAAATATTGAATTTTCAGACAGACTTTTGGAAATTTATAATCAGATAAAGGAACTGATTCTTATTTACAAGCCTGATGTGATGGCGATAGAAAAGTTGTTTTTTAATTCAAACCAGAAAACTGCCATTGACGTTGCACAGGCAAGAGGGGTAATTATTTTAGCCGCAAAACAATCGGGAATTCCTTGTTATGAATACACCCCCCTTCAGGTAAAACAAGCGGTTGTGGGGTACGGAAGAGCAATAAAAAGTCAGGTTATTGAGATGACTAAAAAAATTCTCATGCTTAATAAGACTCCGAAGCCTGATGATGTAGCAGATGCACTTGCTATTGCTATTTGCCATGCTCATACAGCTCCGAGCAGGATAAATAAAGAAATTTTGAGATAAAACAGGAGAAAAAATTATGATATACAGCATAAGAGGAAAACTTTTAAAAGTTGAACCTAATTTTGCGGTGGTGGAATCTTCAGGCGTCGGATACGGTATAAGAACTTCGGCGGTAAGTATTTCGAGAATGCCGAAATTAGGCGAAGAGGTTACTTTTTTCACCTATCTTCACGTTACTGAAAATATGATTGATTTATTCGGATTTTATGATGAAAGTGAGCTTAGTTGCTTTAAAATGCTCATAACTGTAACAAGGGTAGGACCTAAAGCAGCTTTGTCTGTGCTTTCGTCGGTTACACCTGAGAGATTTGCTTTATGCGTCGCTTCGGGGGATGCGAAAACTATTGCGGCTGCTCCCGGTGTAGGATTAAAAACTGCACAGAGGATTTTGCTTGAGCTTAAGGATAAAATAACCAAAGAACAAGTCGCAGGCGGAATTAAAGATGTTCCTATGGTTGAAGTCACTTCATCATCCAATGCATCAGAGGCAATTTCAGCACTTGTGGTTTTAGGTTACAGTCAGGGTGAAGCTGCTGCGGTAATCACAAAGCTTGATCCGTCGATGTCTGTTGAAGAGATGATAAAACACGGTCTTAAGGCATTGGCAGGGAAAATATAAAGTAGGAGATTTGTATGTTTAAGTCACAAATTGAAAACGAAGAGTTTGATTTTGAAGATAGAATAATTGCTCCTGATTATCAGAATAATCAGGACAGCGATGTTGAATTTTCACTTCGCCCGAAAACTTTAAGTGAATATATCGGTCAGGAAAAGGTTAAAGAAAATCTTTCTGTTTATATTGAGGCTGCGAAAAAAAGGGGAGAAGCACTTGACCATGTGCTTTTATACGGACCTCCCGGTCTTGGAAAAACCACTTTGTCGCAGATTATCGCTAATGAACTCAATGTCAATTTAAAGATAACTTCAGGCCCTGCGATTGAAAAGCCGGGGGATTTAGCAGCTTTGCTTACAAACTTAGGGCCAGGTGACGTTTTGTTTATTGACGAAATTCACAGACTTTCAAAGGCAGTTGAAGAGGTTTTATATCCTGCAATGGAAGATTTTGCTTTGGATATTATGATTGGAAAAGGACCTTCTGCCCGTTCAATCCGTATTGATCTGGCACATTTTACTTTGGTGGGTGCTACTACGAGGGCAGGTCAGCTCACTTCACCTTTGCGTGACAGATTTGGTGTGCTTTTACGTCTTGAGATATATACTCCCGAAGAACTTTGTGAAATTATCTTAAGAAGTGCAGGTATCTTAGGTGTAACCTGCGATAAGTCGGGTGCTTTGGAACTTGCAAAACGTTCAAGAGGTACTCCTCGTATCGCCAACAGAATGTTAAAACGCGTGAGGGACTTTGCGCAGATTATGGGCGACGGTACTGTCACAAAAGAGATTGTGGATACTGCACTCAATCGCCTCGATGTCGATAAACTGGGGCTTGACCAGAATGACAGAAGAATGCTTGAGACTATTATCAAGCATTATAATGGTGGTCCTGTGGGACTTGAAACCATTTCTGCTGTTATGGGCGAAGAAACTGTGACGATAGAGGATGTGTATGAGCCTTATTTAATGCAACTCGGATTTTTGTCACGAACTCCGAGGGGCAGGTGTGCAACACCACTTGCATATAAGCATTTAGGGCTTGATAAAGACGGTCAGACTTTACTTTGATTTTGAAAGGAAAAAATAATGAGAGTTGCTGACAATTGGTTAGATTATCAGATTATTGATACTTCAGGTGGGGAAAAGCTTGAAAAATGGGGAGATACCATTCTTATAAGACCTGATCCGCAGATTATCTGGAACACCGAGAAGAAAAATCCCTTGTGGCATAAAGCGAATGCCCGTTATCATCGCTCGGATAAAGGTGGCGGTCGCTGGGAAATTTATAAAAAACACCCTGATTTTTGGAACGTTGATTACAAAGGGCTTAAATTTAAAATTTCTCCGACAGGGTTTAAACATACGGGACTTTTTCCTGAGCAGGCGGTAAACTGGGATAAATTCTTAGAGTGGATACCCAATGCAGGCAGGGAAATTTCGGTACTTAATCTTTTTGCATATACAGGTGGTGCTACCCTTGCTTGTCTTAAAGCAGGAGCGTCGGTTTGCCATGTTGACGCATCAAAGGGTATGGTGCAGTGGGCGAAGGAAAACGCCGAGCTTTCGGAACTTTCGGACAGACCTGTGCGCTGGATTGTCGATGACTGTGAAAAGTTTGTCACAAGGGAGATTAAAAGAGGCCGTCGTTACGATGCGATTATTTTAGATCCACCTTCATACGGAAGAGGCCCTTCGGGTGAAGTATGGCAGCTTGAACAGAAAATATATAATTTACTTACACTTTTAAACAATGTACTTTCGGATAACCCTTTGTTTGTTGCACTTAATTCATATACAACGGGACTTTCACCCTCTGTTATGACTTATCTTCTGGGGGTTACTGTGGGTAAAGGTAAAAACGGAAGTGTATTTGCAGATGAAATAGGACTTCCCGTAAAAGACTCAGGGCTTATTTTACCGTGTGGTTCTACTGCATTCTGGTTAGGGGAAATTGAATGAAACAAACTATAAAAACCGAAAATCTTTGTTTTGAATATTGTGATGAAGAAAACAAGGTGATTTTTCCTGTTTTAAGGGATGTTAATTTAGAAATTAAAAAGGGCGAATTTGTCGCAGTTTTAGGGCATAACGGTTCGGGAAAATCCACTCTTGCAAAGCATTTTAATGCTGTACTTTTGCCCGGTAGCGGAAAGGTTTATGTGGGAAATCTTGATACCTCAGATGAGGATAATATCTTTAAAATCCGTCAGCAGGTAGGAATGGTTTTCCAGAATCCCGATAATCAGATTGTCGCAACCATTGTCGAAGAGGACGTGGCGTTTGCTCTCGAGAACCTGGGTGTTAAGCCCTCAGAAATCCGTAAACGCGTTGACGATGCCTTAAAGCAGGTTGATATGTATGAATACAGAGAACACGCACCGCATCAGCTTTCGGGCGGACAAAAGCAGAGAATAGCTATTGCCGGAATCTTAGCAATGCGTCCTGATTTTATCGTTTTAGATGAACCGACTGCCATGCTTGACCCTAAAGGCAGAAAAGAAGTTTTAAATACAATAAGAGATTTAAACAGTAATTTTGATACTACCGTTATTTTGATTACTCACTATATGGACGAGGCTGTAAATGCCGACAGAGTAGTGGTAATCGATGACGGGAAGATACTTCTTGATGATGTACCCAAAGAGGTGTTTTCAAAAGTTGAGCTTTTAAAATCGGTAGGACTTGATGTTCCTCAGGTGACCGAGCTTATCTATGAGCTTAAAAGCGAGGGGATAACACTCCCTGACGGAATACTCACCGAGGACGAATGTGTTAACGCTCTTAAAGAGCTTTTGAAAGGAAGAATTTAACTTGGTAATTAAGGCAGAAAACCTTACTTATATATATGGTGCAGGGACTCCTTTTGAAAAAACTGCACTTGATAATATAAACCTCACCATTGAGGGTGGGGAAATCATAGGGGTTATAGGTCATACAGGTTCGGGAAAATCTACCCTGATACAGCATTTTAACGGACTTTTAAAGCCGACATTCGGAAAAATTACCTTAGACGGTAAAGATATATGGGAAGATAAATCGAATTTAAGAAATGTGCGTTTTGATGTGGGACTTGTATTTCAGTACCCTGAGTATCAGCTTTTTGAGGAAACTGTTTTTAAGGATATTGCTTTCGGCCCTAAAAATATGGGACTTTCAGAAGCTGAGATAAAAAGACGTGTGCTTAAGGCTTCCGAGTTTGTAGGTCTTAAAGAGGAACTCTTATCTAAAAGTCCCTTTGAGCTTTCAGGCGGACAGAAAAGACGTGTTGCCATTGCAGGAGTAATCGCAATGGAACCCAAGGTGCTCGTTTTAGACGAACCTACTGCAGGACTCGATCCTAAGGGAAGGAATAAAATTTTAAATCAGATTAAAGCGTATCATAAAACGACAAAAAACACCGTTTTAATCGTTTCGCACAGTATGGAGGACGTTGCCAACTACGCTCAGAAGGTGCTTGTTATGAATAACTCCAAGGTGTTTTTATATGACAAAACCGAAAATGTCTTTGCAAAAAGTGAGGAGTTAAAGAAAATAAGACTCTCTGTACCTCAGGTTACCAATGTTTTTCATAAGCTTTCTGAAGAGGGTTTTGATATAGCTCAGAATGTTTATACTGTGGGGTATGCGAAAGATAAAATTTTAAATGCCCTAAAAGGGGGAAAAGATAATGCTTAAAGATATTACTATCGGGCAGTATTTCCCCGGAAATTCGTTTATCCATAAATTGGATCCGAGAATGAAGCTGATTCTGACTATAGGCTATATTGTGATGCTTTTTATCACAAACAATCTTTATGGTTTTTTGTTTTCGGGAATTTTGCTTGTTTTTTGCTATAAAACCGCCAAAATACCGATTAAAATGATATTAAAAAGTTTAAAACCGATTTTGCCGATTTTAATTTTTACTGCGGTTTTGAATGTGTTTTTTATCGCAAACGGAAATTTGCTTTTTAAGTTCTGGATTTTTAAAGTTTACGATATGGGACTTTATACAGCGTTCAGTATGGCTGTGAGAATTGTTTTGCTTATCGCTTCTTCTTCACTTCTTACTTATACTACTTCTCCTATTACCCTTACTGATGCGATAGAGTCACTTTTAAAGCCTTTGAAGGTTATTAAATTCCCTGTGCATGAACTTGCAATGATGATGTCTATTGCGCTCAGATTTATTCCTACTCTTATTGAGGAGACCGAAAAAATTATTTCGGCACAGAAAGCAAGAGGTGCAGACCTTGAAAGTGGTTCGATTGTAAGTCGTGCCAAAGCGTTGGTGCCTATACTGATTCCTCTTTTTATCTCTTCATTCAGACGTGCGGAGGAACTTGCACTTGCTATGGAGTGCAGATGCTATCGCGGTGGAGAGGGACGTACACGTATGCGTGAGCTTCATTATAGTTTCAAGGATTTTGTGGCACTTTTTGTGATTATAATGGGAATTACTTTAACTGTTATATTAAATCGATTTTTATAGAAAGGGTATTTTTATGCGAAAACTGTTATTTGAGATAGCTTATGACGGCAGCAGATATCACGGGTATCAGGTTCAGAAAAACGCCCTTTCGGTGGCAGAAACTTTGCAGGACGCTATAGAGATTGTATTTAAAAAGCGAGAGGATATTGTGGGGTGTTCGAGAACTGATACCGGTGTCCATGCAAATCAGTATTTTTTCCATCTCGAAACTGATGTTTTGATTCCTGAAGATGCTGCGGTAATCGCTTTGAATAACAATTTGCCCCCTGATATAGCGGTTTTATCCTGCAAAGAGGTAAGTTGTGATTTTCACGCGAGATATGATGTCTTATATAAAGAGTATATCTATAAAATCCACAACAGTAATATTAAAAATCCTTTTTTACAAAATAAGGCTTTGCAGTATAAATATAATATTGACGAAAAGGTTTTAGACAGCATTGCAAAAGAGTTTTTGGGAAGTCATGATTTTAAAGCTTTTTGCAGTGCCGGTGCAAAGGCAACTGATAACTATGTAAGGACAATTTATGACGCTTCGGTTAAAAGAGAAGGTGACCTTGTGACTTTTTCAGTTACGGGGGACGGATTTCTTTATAATATGGTGAGAATTATGGTGGGTACATTGCTTTCTGCCTCGGAGGGAAAGTTTGAAAAAGGCGATATTTCAAAGATAATTGCTTCAAAAGACAGAGAAAAAGCAGGGATTACCGTACCACCTCACGGGCTTTATCTTAATAAGGTTAGTTACCTTCCGTATAAAGAGTAAAGTAAATCACTTTACATATAAAAAGGGGAGAATTTTGTGAAAGACATTAAAAAGTCTGAAAAAGTCTATGATATAGAAGAGTTTCGTCGCAGAAAAAAAGCTCAGAAAAGAAGAAATAAAATAATAACAGCTATTGTTGTGGCGATACTTTTAGCTTTGACAGCTTCAATTGTATATTTTTATCAGAATTATGATATTGAAGACCTTATTAACAATGCTCATGATACCAATCAGGTCGATGATTCCAATGCTTTGGGAAATAAATTTCCCGTTTCGTTAAGCGGAATCAGTCCTATTTCGATAACTTCAGCGGGAAATGAACTGATACTCTTAACAAAGGACGAGGAAATGTTTTACAGTGGCATTGCCGCAGGACATAATTTCTATCATCGGTTTACCAATCCTATTGTTAAAACTGTAAACGGACGTGCACTTACATATGACAGGGGTGGATATTCCTACAGGCTCGACAGTAATAACGGACTGCATTTAAGCGACAGAATGAAAAATGTTATACTCACTGCTTCTATCTCGGATAAAAAGAGTTATGCCATAGTCACAAAAGAGGAAAGATACGCAGGCAGTGTTACTGTTTTCAGTAAAAGTAACGAGGAAATAATTAAATGGTATTCTTCTTCTGAACAGATTATAGATGTTTCAATCTCTCACGATGAAAAATATCTTGCAGTTTTGTGTGCAGGATTTAATGACGGAATACTCAATTCCACCATTTATGTGATTGATTTAAAACGAAAGACAGAAGAACCAAAGGCTACTTTCGTATTTGAGAATTCACTCCCAGTGGCAGTTCATTATAAGAAAAACGGGCAGATTCACGTAATTACCGATAACAGTATCGGTATTATTGTAAAGGGATTTGCTTCACAGCGTGTGATTGCCTTTAACAATGATATTACCGGCTATCATTTTACTCCTGAAAAAACTTTCCTTGTAAGTTCTGATATAAATTCTGTTTCATCTTCGGTTTTGATGACAGATGGTGAAAATGAGCTTTTTGCTACCTTAAAACACGATGTTTCTGATATTTCTTACAGCGGCAGGAAACTTTATTTGCTCGGAAAAAATCGGATAAGCGTTCTGGATAAGGAATTAGCACTTGTAAAAGAGTACAGAGTTCCAAACGGAGTATATAAAATCGAAGTTATCGGTTCAAAAATTTATTATCTGAGTAATAATGCTCTTGATGTTCTTTCTCTGAGCGATAGTGAAGTTTCAAATGAAAGTGAAGAGTGACGAAAGGAGAAAAAAAGCTTATGAATATTACTTCTTTTATTTATGATGCTTTATTTGTTTTTATTGTTCTTCTTTGTTTTATAAAAAACTGGCGCAGAGGATTCTTGTCAGGAATTTTAAAGTTTTTAGGGTTTGTGATAGCTTGTTTTGGCGGATATGTAGGAAGCAGGGCGCTTTCTGAAACTGTTTATCAGATTTTTATAAAACAGCGTCTTATCAAATCAGTTACCGAGTCACTGAGAAATTCAGCCTCGTCGCTTGACGTTTCAGTTTCGGTACAGTCGGTAATAGACACTCTGCCTAAATTTATGCAGGGCTTTGCTGCACAGTTTTTCGGAGGTAAAGAAGCGTTAACAAATGAAATGTCGATATGGCTTTCAAATTCCACAGAGGCTGCCGCTATTTCTATTGTTGACCAGGTGCTTTATCCTATCATCTATACAATGCTTCAGGCGATTTTCTTTATTCTTTTGTTCTTTGCAATTATGATTGTTGTGCGTTCATTCTCAAGAGTTTTAAAGGGTGTTCGCCATATTCCGCTTTTAGGCCCTGTAAATTCGCTTTTGGGTGGTGTTTTAGGCCTTTTACAAGCAGTTTTGGTTATGATGATTATTGTTATGGTAATGCATATTGTAATAGGAATTACCGCAGGTCAATTTGAATTTTTAAATGATAAAGTTATTTCAGATACATATATTTTCAAATATTTTTATAACTGGAATCCTATTGGCGGAATTTCCGCAAGCATGGGGGATTTTGGGGTTTTAAGCTCAAAATTATCTTCGATAACTAAAGTTTAACAAATTTTTTACTTAAAATAGATTATTATATTAATATTTGCATTATAATTGTATAATGTTATAGATAAGGTATTAAGAAAGGAACAGCGATAAATGGATATGTTGTGCTGTAGTTGTAAAAAGCGTCCTGCTATGCTTTTTGTGGCAAAGTTTGATGGAAAAGAAATGGTTAATGAGGGGTATTGTTTAAAATGTGCCTCGGAATTGGGACTCCCTCAGGTCAAGTCTATGATGGACAGTATGGGAATCAGTAAAGAGGATCTCGAGAATTTTGACGAACAGCTCGAAAATTTTGATTATGATATGTTTGAGCCGGGCGGTGCTGAAACAATGCCACCCTTTATGCAGAAAATTTTTGGCAGTATGACGGGGGAAAATTCCGATTTGCCTGCAGAGATTAAAGAAACCCAGTCGGAATCTGATAAAAAAGCTCCACCTAAAAATCAGAAAAAACGTAAATTTTTAGACGGATTCTGCACAAATTTGAATGAAAAGGCTAAGAATAATCAGCTTGACAGAATTGTCGGCAGAGATTCTGAGATTTATCGTGTAGTGCAGATTTTAAGCCGCAGGCAGAAAAATAACCCTTGCCTTATCGGTGAGCCGGGTGTAGGTAAAACTGCTATTGCAGAGGGAATTGCTCAGAAAATCGTCAGCGGTGAAGTGCCGTTTCGTCTTCTTGACAAGGAGGTTTACCTTTTGGACCTCACTGCTTTGGTTGCCGGAACACAGTTCAGAGGTCAGTTTGAAAGCCGTGTAAAAGGCCTTATTGATGAGGTTAAGGAAAAGGGAAATGTTATTCTCTTTATTGACGAGGTGCATACTCTGGTGGGTACAGGTGACTCCGAAGGCTCAATGAGTGCTGCTAATATTATGAAACCTGCACTCTCAAGAGGCGAAATTCAGGTGATTGGTGCTACCACTTTTGGTGAATACCGTAAAAATATCGAAAAAGATTCGGCACTTGAAAGACGTTTCCAGCCTGTCAAGGTTGAGGAGCCTACCATTGCCCAGACTATTGAGGTTTTAAAGGGAATCAAAGAGTATTATCAGAATCATCATAAGGTTATGATTTCCGATGAGATTGTAAATGCATGTGCTAATTTATCGGAAAGATATATTACTGACAGATTTTTGCCCGATAAGGCGATAGATTTGCTTGATGAGTCTGCTGCTTGTGCTTCTATAAAGAGTAAAATTTTAACAGATGTTGAAAAACTCAATAAGAAATTAAAAGAGCTTTTGGATACCGAGGCTTCACTTCAGGCCGAGGGCGAAACTCCTGATTATGAGAGTATTGCTAAAACAAAGGGCGAGATTATTATGGTCAGGGAACAGCTTAAGGAACTTGAACCTAAAATCAAAGATGTTAAGGTTACAATGGAAGATGTGGCTAAGGTTATCGAGCTATGGACAGGAATTCCTGCTGAAAAGGTAAGCAGAAATGAGTCCGAAAAATTAAAAGAGCTTGAAGATGAGCTTAAATCTAAAATTATCGGTCAGGATGAGGCTGTTGAGGCTGTGGTCAAGGCGATAAGACGTTCCAAAGTGCGTCTTAATGAAAAGAAACGCCCTGCTTCCTTTATCTTTGTAGGTCCTACCGGTGTCGGTAAAACTGAGCTTGTAAAGGTGCTCGCTGAGGGACTTTTTGACAAGGTTGATCCGCTTATAAGAATTGATATGTCGGAGTATATGGAAAAGCATACCGTGTCAAGACTTGTCGGTTCGCCTCCCGGATATGTCGGCTTTGGTGAAGCAGGTCAGCTTACTGAAAAGGTTCGTCGTCGTCCTTATTCTGTGGTGCTTTTTGATGAGATTGAAAAAGCACACCCCGATGTTATGAATATCCTTTTGCAGATTTTAGATGAGGGCAGAATTACCGATGCGCAGGGTAGAACTGTTAATTTTGAAAATACTGTTGTGGTTATGACTTCAAATGCAGGTTCTAACGATAAAAGCGGGGTAGTGGGATTTGATAAAAACTCTCGTGCTGTTACAAAGGAAAAGGCAATGAAGGGACTTTCTCAGTTCTTGCGCCCTGAGTTTATGGCGAGAGTTGATGAAATTATTGTGTTTAACCCATTAACTTCAGATAATCTTAAGGATATTGCAAAACTTATGCTTGAGGAAATGAGAAAACCGCTTCTTGACCTCGGTATTAAACTCAGTTATGACGATGAAGCTTTGAAAACTCTTGCTTTAAAATCAGAAAACGGAAAATTCCACGCAAGGGATTTACGCAGTACAATCCGACGTGAGGTTGAAGACAAGGTTTCGATACTCGTAATTTCTACAATGAAGAATAAAAAGGAGATTTTTATCACTTCAAAAGACGGGGAAATTCTTGTGTCGATGGTTTAAGTAAAAAAAGATAGAAAATTTTAAGAAAACTCTTGACAAATAATTTATGCTTTGATATAATGTTATCTGTTGCTGAACAAGAGCAACAGATAGCATTAGGGCTTTGCCTATTCGGTTGTCCTTGCGGGTGTAGTTCAATGGTAGAATTCCAGCCTTCCAAGCTGGTCGCGTGGGTTCGATTCCCATCACCCGCTCCAATCCGTCTTTTTAGACGGATTTATTTGCGCCCATAGCTCAGCTGGATAGAGCAACTGCCTTCTAAGCAGTAGGTCTCAGGTTCGAGTCCTGATGGGCGCGCCAGTATGGTGGGTATAGCTCAGTTGGTTAGAGCGCCAGATTGTGGCTCTGGAGGTCGTGAGTTCGACTCTCATTACCCACCCCACATATTGGGCTATAGCCAAGCGGTAAGGCACAGGACTTTGACTCCTGCATCCCGATGGTTCGAATCCATCTAGCCCAGCCAAAATAATGGGGTGTCGCCAAGTGGTAAGGCAGCGGATTCTGGTTCCGCCATTCCGAGGGTTCAAATCCTTCCACCCCAGCCAAAAATAAAAACCGTCCCAAAAGGGACGGTTTTTATTTTTGATAAAGAAAGAGGGATTTGAACCCTTGAGAAGGCTCAGAGCGTTAAGAAAATCACCCAGTGGGTGATTTTTAGCGAAGAGGCCCTTGCGCTTTAGTGCAAGGGAAATGTTTTGCTTTGCAAAACGTCAAATCCTTCCACCCCAGCCAAAAATCGACATTCTTCGACAGAGGAATGTCGATTTTACTTATTGCCTATTCACTCTTCACTATTCCTTAAAAAGCTGTGTCGATTTTTGTAAAGTAATAAGTAATAGTGCATAAGGAAGAAGTAAGGTGCAAACTCGCAAAAGCGAGTTTGATTTAAAAGGAGAATTTTTATGGAAAGTCCGTTGTTCATAAAGTCAAAACAATTTGCTTTGGATATAATTAAGGTTTGTAATAAAGTAAAAAGCGAAAAAAGGGAAAGTGTACTTACAAATCAACTTATTCGCAGTGGCACAAGCATAGGTGCAAATATCAGAGAAGCATTTTACGGACACGGAAAAAATGATTTTATTGCTAAGCTTCAAATCGCTTTAAAAGAGTGTTCGGAGAGTGAATATTGGATTGAACTGCTTATAGAAAGCAGATATTATGATGATAAAAGCATACTTGAGAATTGTATTGAATTGAAAAAGATACTTATTTCATCTATAAATACTGCAAAGAAAAACAATAATTAGAGTGAATCATTTTTGTTCTCCTTTGCCAAAAATAAAACCGTCCCAAAAGGGACGGTTTTTATTTTTGATAAAGAAAGATTTTTTTACTGTATTTAAGGCTCCACTTGTCAAGGGAGTTATAAGTCAAGTAGGCTGACGGAGGGAGGTTTTGGGTTTTTACTCACTTTAAAATATATTTTTCTTGCAATTTTTTTCTTTACATGATATACTAAATTCGCGACACAACTAAATATTTGATCAAACTGTAGGAGAAGTATTTTTATTTAGGTAAAAATGCATTCTCTGTTTTGGCTTTCTCTTATAGTTTGTCAAGGTTGTGTCGCAACAATCGGAGTTTATGCATTTTTCGTGCGTGGCTTCGGCTGCGCACTTTTTAATTCAAGGGGGATAAAAATGGAAATTAAGCTTGAACTTTTAAGAAATTACATATCAGATTTTATAAGACTGAGAATTAAAGATTTTGAAATTGACGCATCACAAATTGCCGATACAACTGCCATACAGGCATTGGGGGAAATACAAGAGGTAATTAAGGACGACGAGTGTTCTGATTTTGATGCGGTGGAAAAAATTGTATGTATATTTGAAAAATATAATATTGATGCAGGTTCAAGGCATGATTTTTAGAATATACATAATAAAAAGGTTGCAGTAATTTTACTGCAACCTTATTTTTTTACAAATTTTTCTGAAAGGAAATTGTCAATCTTATCCTGATTTTTAAAATAGAATATACAAAATATCATTACCACAATAAAAATTATGCCCCAGATAATCAGTCCGTATGAATTAAAGGGGATAATCTCTCCTGTGCCTAAAAAACAGACTGCCATGATATAAAACGGTCTTACAAACACTATAGAAAGCGTCAGAAATTTATATGACATATTGGAAAGCCCTGCGACCATGCAGAGAATATCGTCAGGGAAAAAGGGGAAAAACTGCATAATAAGAAACGGGAGATTTCCTTTTTTACTTAAAAGAGTCGAATATTTTTCGGTGTCTTCTTTTCCAAAGCACCATATAACCAGTCGTTTTCCGAATTTCCTTGCGATTGAAAAGGCTATGACAGAGCCTATAATTGTACCGAGGTAACAGATTAAAAATGCGATTAAAGGGCCATAAACTGCGGTGATTCCGAGATAAAAAAGCACATTCGGTGCGGGGAGTAAAATTACATTCAGGACAATTATTAAAAAGCAGATTATTATTCCTGAGGTACCACTTTTTAAAATCAGATTTTTTATATGTTCTATGTCGGAAATTTCTTCAAAAAGTCCCGTCATATTAAGAATAAAAAATATAACCAGTATAGTGGCGAGCAACATATTAAGTGAAAAAAGACTTTTTGATTCTTTTTCTTTTTTAAGAATTAAAAATATGATTGTTCCAAGCATAAAAAATGATATGCCGATAAAAAGGGTAATTCTTATATATTTTTCGAGATTCTGAAGAAAAAACAAAAGCCCTGTAATCATTAAAAGTGAGATTATTGTATTTGCGGTGGCGATTTTCAGTGAAGTTTTTCTTTCCATTTTAACCGTCCTAAATTTAATTTGTTATTATATTACTATTATTTTTTAAGATTGTCAATTTTATTGAATTTTATAATTTATTATGGTAGAATAGTTTTACTGAAAATTAAATTTATTCAGATGATAAATTGTGCAATAAATTATATTGTCAGTGGGGGTGGGAAGTATGAACGAAATAATTAAGATAATGGAAATCATTGGTACGATTGCTTTTGCAGTATCCGGTGCTTTGGTTGCAATCGGAGCAAGTCTTGATATATTTGGTGTTGTATTTGTAGGATGTATTACGGCCGTCGGCGGAGGAATTGTCAGAGACCTTTTGCTTGGTATAAATCCACCTGCAATTTTTAATAACTTCTCAATTTTCTTAGGTGCTATGATTACAAGCATTGTGGTTTTTATAATAGCGTACATAAACAGGAAAAGGTTTAATGTTTTCAGGGAAAAAATTGAGTATATCAATAATTTTTTTGATGCAATTGGATTGGCAGCATTTACGATAATTGGTTCAGAAGTTGGTTGCACACATGGGTTTTCAGATAATTGTTTTATAATTATAGCGATTGGTATGATTACGGGTGCAGGTGGAGGTATCTTGCGTGATATACTTATCGACAGCACACCATATGTGTTTAAAAAACGTATTTATGCGGTTGCTGCAATATTGGGAAGCTTAACATATTTTATAATGAGAAAATATGTTGAAAATGTTGCGCTTATTTCTATGTTACCAATGCTTTTAATAGTTATAATCCGTATCTTAGCAACAAAATATCATTGGAGTTTGCCAAAAATACATTTTGATGAAAATATAAAAAAAGAAGTGTGAGGGGACGATCGTTTTCGCAATCTACCATTCCTTTGGCTACAAACATACCACAGGTATATTTGCTTAACGCGTCGGCTTCTCGTGAGGGGGAGGTAATCAGGTGGATATTCAGGAGGTAAATATAATGATATATAATTTTCACACACATACCAAAAGATGTGGACATGCTGTCGGAACAGAAGAATCGTATATAATCAGAGCAATTGAAAATGGTATAAAATATTTGGGATTTTCTGACCATATTCCGTTTAAATTTTCTGATGGGACGGAGTCTCCTTATAGAGTTCCTACCTCTGAGGGGAAAGCTTATTGTGAAGAAATCAAGGCACTCAGAGAAAAATATAAAAACGAGATTGATATTAAGGTTGGCTTTGAGTCGGAGTATTATCCCCAGTGTTTTGATGAAATGCTTAAAAATGCCATTGAATATGGCGCAGAATATCTTATTTTAGGGCAACATTTTGTTGCACCTGAGAATACACCTTCAGTTTATACAATTACTCCAACTGACGATGCAGATGCCTTGAAAGAATATGTGCAGTCGGTTATTTTAGCGATGCAAAAAAAGGTTTTTACATATGTTGCGCATCCTGATATATTTAATTTTACGGGAGATGAACAGATCTACCAACAAGAAATGAGAAAGTTATGCGCTGCCTCAAGAGAACTTTGTGTACCTCTTGAAATAAATTTTTTGGGTATTCGTGATAACAGAATTTATCCTAACGGTAAATTCTTTAAAATTGCGGGGGAGGAGTGTTCTCCCGTAACATTCGGTTTTGATGCACATGATACCGAAAGTGCGTTTGACGGAGTGTCACTTTTAAAAGCAAAGGAAATGGTTTTAAAATATAATTTGAATTATATAGGAAAACCTGAAATTATACCAATTCAAAAAATTAAAGATTGATTTTTGATTATAATTTCAAATTCTAATGATAAAAAGGCAGTTGCAATAGTAGAAATTATTGATATGAAGTATATATTAGTACTTATATTGTGTGTTTTAGCGATATATGCAGCAATAAATGTCTATACATTGTCCATTGTGGAAGGAACCTTTTTCTTTCCGACTTATGCAGGAGGCACTATAATTCTTTCTGCCTTATCAGGAATATTTTTCTTTAAGGATAAACTAAATGGTAAACAGATATTTGGTGTTATACTTGGAATTATTGCGGTAGTTCTGATGAATTTTTAAAAGAATCATAATTATATAAAAATGTTTAAAAAGAGAGATGGGTATGAATAAAATAAAAAGTAATGTCAATTTACTGATAGCGATTTTTACTGTTTTTCTTACGGTACTTAACATTATTACATATATTGCTGATTATATATACAGACCAAAAAGTTATATTCTGTTTTTGGTGATATATTTAGTGATTTGTGGTGTTTTTACGTTTTTTTCGGTTAAATATAAAAAAATTGCTTCTGAGGTTTCAAGAAAAATAGCACCTTTTATGACAATCATTACTTTTGTGTATCTGATTACTTTGATTTTTTGTTTTGATTTTAAGATTGATTATGAAACTTATGATATTTTTTATTATGAGTTGTTGTTTGCAATCTCGGCAGCGAGTTCATTGATTTTATTTTTTGTATATAACAGAGTCAAGTGGTTGAGTATTTGTATGGCGGTTATGTCGGGAATATTTGCTTTCTTTTTTAGTATAATTTTATTCTTTTCAATGCTACTTGTAAATTTTGGATCAAATACTATTTTAAAAACTTTAAATTCTCCTGATAATACTTATGTCGCATGGGTGGTTTCTTCTAATCATGGTGCTCTTGGTGGTGCAACAAGTGTTCGTGTGCGTAATATAAAAAGAGATATTCCGCTTGTGAGTGGAATGTTAAAAACAAAATCACAAGATTTGTATTCAGATGCTTGGGCTGCTGAAATAGAATTGGTATGGGAAGATAATGATACCATTCTGATAAATGATGAAAGATATGATGTAAAATAGTTTTCTGGCTGAGGTGGGGATAGATTATACTTTCTCTTTCCGGCTTATGTCGCAATCACAGATTGTTTCAAACATACCACAGTATGTTTACTTAACGCGTCTGCCCCTTGTCAGGGGTAGGGCTTAGGGAATTAATTAAAACAGATAGTGAAATTGGAGGTATTTTATGTACACTTTTATTCGTTTTCCTCACGGGAAATCAAAAGCTGTGACTTTCAGTTACGATGATGGTACTGTAGCTGATTTAAAATTAGCGGAAATTTTTGACAAATACAATTTAAAGGGTACTTTTAACTTAAACGGAAAAGATTATAACAGATTTCTTTCTGATGACGATATTAAAAACAAGATTTTAGCTAAAGGGCACGAAGTCGCAATTCACGGGGATTTTCATAAAGCACCCGGGTTTACCCGTCCTGTTGAGGGGATAAGAGACGTGCTTGATTGCAGAATTTTCTTAGAACAGCGTTTTGATATGATTATAAGGGGAATGGCTTATCCCGACAGCGGTATTACAAAATTTTCGCCTTCCTATTCCTATCAGACCGTCAGAGATTACTTAAAAGACCTTGATATAAAGTATGCAAGGACTTTAGGGGGAGATAATAACAGCTTTTCACTTCCTGTTGACTGGTATGCGTGGATGCCGACTGCACATCATAATAATCCTGAGATTTTTGAGTGGATTGACGAGTTTCTTGCGATAAAAACACAAGGTGTTTACAGAAGTGCCAAATATCCGAGACTTTTCTACATCTGGGGACATAGCTATGAGTTTGAACGCAAAAACAACTGGGACAGAATTGAAGAAATCTGCAGGAAGTTTTCTGAAAGCGACGATGTCTGGGCTGCTACCAACATTGAGATTTACGATTATATAAATGCTTATAATTCATTAAGCTTCAGTGCAGATGGCAGTATTGTATATAATCCGACTTTACTTACTGTCTGGTTTGATTTTAATGACGTGATATATAGTATAAAATCCGGAGAAACTATAAAAATAAAATAATGGAGTGATAAAAAATGATAAAATACGTTGGTGTAAATGACCATGAAATTGATTTATTTGAAGGGCAATATATTGTTCCTTCCGGTATGGCTTATAACTCTTATGTTATTATTGATGAAAAAATTGCTGTTATGGACTCGGTTGACAAGCGGTTTTATAAAGAATGGCTTTCTAATATCAAATCGGCACTTAACGGTAAAACTCCCGATTACCTTATAGTACAGCATATGGAGCCTGACCATTCGTCGAGTATTATGCATTTTGTTAAGGAATATCCTGATGCGAAAATTGTTTCATCTCAGAAAGCTTTTGTTATGATGAAAAACTTTTTCTCATATGATTTTAACGAAAAAGGTATTGTGGTAGGGGATAATGATACCTTAAGTTTAGGCGAAGATACTCTTACATTTATCACTGCACCCATGGTGCACTGGCCTGAGGTAATAGTAACTTATGAAAGCAGGGAAAAGACACTCTTTTCCGCTGACGCATTTGGAAAATTCGGTGCTCTCGATGTCGAGGAGGAGTGGGCTTGTGAGGCGAGAAGATATTATTTCGGGATTGTAGGAAAGTATGGCGCACAGGTACAGGCTTTACTTAAAAAAGTATCTGCTTTTGAAATTGAGACTATTGCTCCTTTACATGGGCCTGTACTTAATGAAAATCTTGAGTATTACTTATCTCTTTACGATACCTGGTCTTCTTATAAAAGTGAGACAGAGGGCGTTATGATAGCTTATTCATCTATTTACGGGAATACCAAAAAGGCGGTTTTAAAGCTTTCTGAAATGCTTTCAAAAGAAGGGATAAAGGTAGCAGTAAACGACCTTGCAAGATGTGATATGGCTGAGGCTATAGAGGACGCGTTCAGATACAGTAAAATCGTATTTGCTTCTTCTACTTATAATGGTGAAGTTTTTCCGTTTATGCGTGAGTTTTTAAACAGCCTTGTTGAACGCAATTTTAAAAACAAGACGGTTGCGTTTATAGAAAACGGAAGCTGGATGCCTATGGCTGCTAAGGTTATGAAAGAGGCACTTCAGAAATGTCAAGGGATAAATTATCTTGAAACCAACGTTAAGATACTGTCTTCTTTGAATGAGGAAAGTGAAAAAGAGCTTGTTGCTCTTGCTAAAGAGCTTTGCAAGTAATAAATAAATTTTTATTTATTGTAACAAAAAAAGGGTTAAAATATTGAAAAGGCAGTAATTTTGTGATATAGTTACTATGTTATTAAACATTTTTTGGAAATGGGGAAGTAGATATGAAAAAAATTTATGAAGGTAAAACCAAAGACGTTTACAGCCTTGATAACGGAAATGTATTGCTTGAGTTTAAAGATGACTGCACCGGTAAAGACGGAGTGTTTGACCCCGGTGAAAACAGCGTGGGACTCAAGATTGAGGGTATCGGAAAGGCAAATTTGAGAACTTCGGTTTATTATTTTGATTTGCTTAAAAAAGCGGGTATTAAAACTCATTATGTGAGTGCTGACGTAGATAATGCTACAATGGAAGTTTTGCCCGGTAAGGTGTTCGGACACGGACTTGAGGTTATCTGCCGTCTGGTTGCGACAGGAAGTTTTATAAGAAGATATGGTGAGTATATCAAAGACGGAACTCCTTTAGAGGGCGGATATGTTGAATGTACTTTTAAAAATGACGAGAAGGGCGATCCGCTTGTTACTTCTGAAGGTCTTGAGGCTTTGGGTGTTATGTCCAAAGAGATGTTTGAAAGTATGAAAGAACAGACTCTCAAGATTACAAAAATTGTTGCTGACGACCTTAAAACTATCGGTCTTGATTTGTGGGATATTAAGTTTGAATTTGGTTACAACAATGACGAAGTTATTTTGATTGATGAGGTTGCTTCAGGTAATATGCGTGTTTACAAAGACGGTGAATATGTAAATCCCGTTGAGCTTACAAAATATATTTTAAACAGATAATTTTAAGAATAAAAAAACTCCCGACAGGAAATTCCTGTCGGGAGTTTTATTTATTTAATTAGTCTTCAGCTTTTTCTTTGGAAAGAATTGTGTTTATGATGATACCAAGGATTAAAGCGGTAGCGATAGATGTGATTGTGATGGAGAAAGAAGCTCCACCGAATGTGAGAGAAAGTCCGCCGATACCTGCAATAAGGATTGTGGAAACTACGAAGAGGTTACGGTTTTTACCTAAGTCAACACTCTGAATCATCTTAAGACCGGATACTGCGATGAATCCGTAAAGTGCGATACAAACACCACCCATTACACAAGCGGGAATTGAGTTAACAAAAGCAACAAACGGAGTGAGGAATGAAATTAAAATTGCACCGATTGCAGCAGTGATAATTGTATAAACAGAAGCATTTTTTGTGATAGCTACACAAGCAACACTCTCACCGTATGTTGTGTTAGGACAGCCACCGAAGATAGCACCTACCATTGAACCAACACCGTCACCTAAGAGTGTGCGGGAAAGACCGGGTTCTTCAAGAAGGTCTTTTTCAATGATAGAGGAAATGTTTTTGTGGTCAGCAACGTGTTCAGCAAATACAACGAATGCAACGGGGATATATGCTGCTGCGATTGTAGCGATGTAGGAAGCGTTGATTTCTTTAAAGCCACCCAATGCTGTAAAGAAAGTAAAATCAGGGAAAGCAACAAAGGTTTTAAGTGTAACGCCACCGTCTGCAACAAGTGCTGTGAATTTTGTAAAGTCGATAACTTTAAGCATTTCGATATCATAAGCGTTGCCGATAACTGTGAAGATTGCAGCTACCAAATATCCTGCGAGGATACCTATAATAAAGGGGATAAGCTTCATAAACTTTTTACCATATGTTGAAGCAAGAGTTACTGCTACAAGTGTTATGATACCTATTAAGATGCAGATAAGGGGGTTAGCAGCAGAAGCTCCTTCAGCTGTAGTAACTCCACCTTTCTGGAGATCGCCGATTGCGTTGCCTGCGAGTGAAAGACCGATAATTGTAACTGTGGGGCCGATAACAACGGGAGGCATCAATTTATTAAGCCAGTTAACACCTGCAATTTTTACCAAAATTGCGATAATTACATAAACAAGACCTGCCATTACAGCACCAATGATAAGTCCCAAGTAACCTAATGCTACTGAAACACCACCTGCAAAAGCAGCTGCCATTGAGCCTAAGAAAGCAAAAGATGAACCTAAGAAAACAGGTGATTTTGCTTTAGTGAAGAGAACATACACGAGTGTTCCTACACCTGCACCGAAAAGTGCTGCTGTAGGTTGCATACCATTACCGATAATTACCGGTACTACCAAGGTAGCAGTCATAATTGCCAAGAGCTGTTGGATTGCGAAAACAATGAGTTGTCCGAATTTGGGTTTATCCTTAACCCCGTAAATCATTTTCATTTGAGTTCCTCCTATTGTTGTTTTTTTATGAATAAGGCTTACGCCAAAATTCCAATAAAAAAATCTTGTCGTTTATTCGACAAGATCCGTAAAAAGACAGCAGAGAAATCCCTGCTTACATATAGAGTCATCTTGTCGGCATCACGGTACCGCTTATTAAAGATGTTTATTTCTTATATGAGAATACCATATTTTTATGTATTTGTAAAGAGATTTTATCAAAAAAAATCAAAAAAACGGGAAAAAGTAAAAATAATGTTAACTTTATGAATAAAAAATTAACAAAATGGTTTTTCAAAGGATAATTCTGCTAAAATGGATTTGTTAAAAAAGTTTAAGAAAGGCGATGTGTAAAGCTATGCTTAAAAGTATGACCGGTTACGGCCGAGGTCAGGCTGTAACTGAAAAATGGGATATTACCGTTGAAATCAAATCGGTTAACCACCGTTATTTTGAATGGTCTGCAAAGCTTCCTAAAGCTTTTTTGTTTCTGGAAGATAAGTTAAAGCAGAAAGTTCAGGAAATGGTTTCAAGAGGAAAAGTAGAGGTTTTATTGTCTGTTTACAGCGTAGGCTCCCAGAGTGTCGAAGTGGAAGTCAATGAAGCGGTGGCTTCAAATTATGTAAACGCTTTGAGAAAGGTTGCTCCTTTGCTTTCTTTGGAAGATAACATCAAGGTTACTGATTTGATGAGGTTTTCTGATATTTTTACCATTAAAAGGGTAGAGGTAAACGAAGATGAACTCTGGAACGAGGTCTCTGAGGTTGCGGATGTGGCACTTGCTTCTTTCATTGAAATGAAGGAAAAAGAGGGCGAAAAACTTAAAGATGACGTTCTTGGTCGCAGAACTTCAATCGAAAATATGCTTTCTGAGATTGAAAAGCGTTCTCCTATGCTTAAGGGTGAATATTACGAAAGACTTTATCAGAAGATTAAAGAACTTCTTGAGGATAAAAACGTAGAGGAGTCAAGACTCGTTACAGAGGCCGGAATTTTTGCTGACAAGGTTGCGGTTGACGAAGAAACTGTTCGTTTAAGAAGCCATTTACATCAGCTCAGTGAGCTTTTATCCACCGATGAGCCTGTGGGAAGAAAGCTTGATTTCTTAGTACAGGAGATGAACAGGGAAGTAAATACTATAGGCTCCAAATCTCAGGATATTGCTATTGCACGTATGGTTGTGGATATGAAAGCCGAAATTGAAAAAATACGTGAGCAAATTCAGAATATCGAATAAGGAGGTACAGTAAAATGAAACTTATAAATATCGGATACGGAAATATGGTTTCAGCAAGCAGGATAATCACTATTGTAAGTCCCGAATCTGCACCTATTAAAAGAATAGTTCAGGAGGCGAGGGACAAGGGACTTTTAATTGATGCTACTTACGGAAGAAGAACCCGTGCAGTTATTATCATGGACAGCGGACATACTGTGCTTTCTTCAATTCAGCCTGAAACGGTTGCAAACAGATTTGTCCACTCTAACGATGAAGAGGAGAGTATTGATGAGTAAAGGCAGTTTGATTGTACTTTCCGGTCCGTCGGGGTGTGGAAAAGGCACTGTTCTTAATGAGTATATGAAGGATAAGGATAATGTGTTTTTATCCGTTTCCGCTACAACCCGTGAAAAAAGACCCGGGGAGATTCCTGATATAAGTTATTATTATATCACCAAAGAAGAATTTGAAGAAAAGATAAAAAACGACGGTATGCTTGAATATGCTTCATATTGTGATAACTATTACGGTACACCGAAGGATAAGGTTTTTGAAAAGCTTAATGACGGGTTTAACGTTATTCTGGAAATCGAAGTTCAGGGTGCGTTGCAGGTTAAAGAATGCTGTCCCGATGCGGTGATGATTTTTATATTGCCACCGAGTCTTGAGGAACTTCGAAATCGTCTTACAAACCGTCAGACCGAAGATGAAAAAACTATTGAAAAACGCCTTTCAAAGGCAAAAGAGGAAATGAAATACGCCGATAAATACGATTATGTTATTGTAAATAATGAAGTTTTAGAGGCGGCAAAGGATTTAGATGCGGTAATCCGCTCACAACAGTTTAAAACAAATTTAAATACAGAAATTATTAAAGGAGTGCTTGATTATGATGTATAGACCTTCAGTTCCGGAGCTTTTAAAACCCGGCCAAAGTTATTATTCCTTAGTTATAGGTGTGGCAAAACGCGCTCGTGAAATAGCGCAGGCTGCTGATGAAAATGGTGATATTTTAATTGAAAAGCCTGTAAAACTTGCGGTTGATGATTTCGCAAAAGGTAAATGCAAACTTGTTGAAAGTGAAGAAATTGGCGTTATTTATGACCGCAGATTAAGTCACGCAAATTCAATGGAGCTTGATGAGGATTAATTTTTCTTATTTTAGTTAAGGAGGGGACAGAGTGGAACTTATTGCTTTGGTTGCGGTGGAGTCTGCACTTTTTCACTTTGATACTCTTTTTAGCTATAAAGTGCCTTTTGAGTTTTCAAAAAGCCTCAAAAGAGGAATGAGGGTTTTAGTACCTTACGGACGTGGAAATAAGCTTGTGCAGGGAATGGTTTTTGATGTATCTGAAGATAAACCTTTAAACGATGTTGTTTTAAAATCAATAGAGGCGGTTTTAGATGATGAGCCTATTTTAAATGAAGAACAATTTGAGCTTATTTCATATATGGCGGATACGACTTTTTGCAGTTATTATGATGCAATTCGTTCGATTTTGCCCGTTGGGCTTTCTTATTCTAACAGAGAAGTCTATTCTGTTATAAAAGAAAGTGATGATTCTCTTTCGGAAACTGAAAAGGAACTTATCAGAAAGCTTTGCGATGAAAACTCAAACCCTGATTTGATTTTTAGGGGAAAAGACGGAAGTAAAAATAAAAAAATTGCTGATAACCTTTCAGATAAAGGTTATCTTAAAAAAGAAAATATCCTCTCAAGAAAAGTTATGGATAAAAATAAAAAGGCGATAAACCTTAAAGAGGGGATAGATTTAAGCGATTTTAAGCTTACCGATAAACAACGTGAGGTTACTGATCTTTTATCTCTTGTCGGAGGGGCAGACGAAAAGGAAGTCTGCTATCACGCAGGGGTTACAACTGCGGTTATAAAAGCTCTTTATAAAAAAGGGGTTATTGAATACTATTACCGCGAGGTTTTAAGAACTCCCGATATTACTAAAAATGCCGATAAATATGAGGATTTTTCTCTTTCTCCTGAACAGAAAAAAGCTTATGATGGGATTTTAAACCTCTATAAAGAGGGAAAACCCAATGGAGCTTTGCTTTTTGGCGTAACGGGTTCGGGGAAAACTCAGGTGTTTATTGAGCTTATAAAATCGGTGTTAAAGGATAATAAGCAGGTAATTATGCTTGTGCCTGAAATTTCTCTTACTCCGCAGATGTTAAGAAAGTTTACGGGGTATTTCGGAAATGATGTGGCGGTTATTCATTCGGGACTTTCTTTGGGTGAAAGGCTTGATGAATATAAGAGAATTAAAAAGGGTGAAGCAAAAATTGTTATCGGTACGAGAAGCAGTGTTTTTGCACCCCTTAAAAACTTAGGTCTTATCATTATGGACGAAGAGGGTGAACACTCTTATAAGTCCGATATGACCCCACGCTATCATGCGAGGGATATTGCGAAATTCAGGTGTGTAAAGCATAATGCTTTACTGCTTATGGCATCAGCAACTCCAAGCCTTGAGAGTTACTACTACGCGAAAATGGGGCGATATAGTTTATTTACCTTAAATGAACGTTTTGGCACTGCAACACTTCCTGAGGTTATAGTTACCGATATGAAACTTGAAGAGCAAAACTATAATTTTTCGCCTTTGAGTGATGAGCTTTCCGAGGCTTTGCTTTCAAATTTTTTAAGAAAAGAACAGTCGATTATTTTAATCAACAGACGCGGACACTCAAATTTTGGGGTTTGTATTGATTGCGGTGAGGTGTTAAAATGCCCTAATTGCAGTATTTCGCTTACCTATCATAAGGCAAACGGATATTTTATGTGCCATTACTGCGGACATTCTCAGAAGCTTTCGGCACCTTGCAGTTGTGGCTCTAAGCATATAAAGCTTATGGGCGAGGGAACCCAGAAAATTGAGGATATTATAAAAGAAAAGATTAAAGACGCAAAAATTTTGCGTATGGATACCGATACAACCTATTCACGCTATGCTTATGAGGAAAAATTTTCTCAGTTTGAAAATGGCGAGTACGATATTATGATAGGTACACAGATGGTGGCAAAGGGGCTTAATTTCCCGAATGTCACTCTGGTCGGTGTTTTGAATGCCGATAAATATCTTTATTCAAATGACTATAAAAGTGGTGAAAAAACTTTTTCGCTTATAACGCAGGTTGTCGGCAGAAGTGGTCGCTACGAGAAAAAGGGAAGAGCGTATATTCAGACTGTTTCGCCCTCGCACCCTGTAATCGAGGCGGCTTCAAGGCAGGATTACGAGGCTTTTTATAACGAGGAAATTACCTTGAGGAAAGCGTCACTTCAGCCTCCGTTTTGCGATTTGATGGCTGTGACGTTTTCAGGTGAAAATCAATCAAAGGTTAAAAAATCTGCCGATAATTTTCACACTATACTCAAAAATTGTATTCTGGAAAATGATGAAAAGCTACCCGTTGTGCTTTTTAATGTGACGGAGGCAGGAATTTTCCGTTTAAACGGGAAATACAGATACCGCATTATTTTAAAATGCAAAAATAATCATAAATACCGCAATCTTATAAGAAAAGCGGTGGCAAAAGCACACAAAAATAAGATTTTTAACGGGAACACTTTTACTATAGATTTTAATTCTGATTTTATTTAGTAAGGGGGAAATATTATGGCACTCAGAAACGTTATTACCGAAGAAGATCTGACTTTGAGAAAGAAGTCAAGAGTTGTTGATAAATTTGACGAAAAACTTCATCTGCTTCTTGATGATATGGCAGAGACTATGTATAAATACGAGGGTGTAGGACTTGCGGCTGTTCAGGTGGGAATTTTAAAAAGAGTGGTCGTAATTGATGTCGGAGACGGAATTATCGAGCTTATTAACCCTGAGATTATAAAAACATCGGGAGTTCAGGAGGGCTCGGAGGGCTGTCTTTCGTGTCCTAAGGAATATGCGATTGTAAAGCGTCCTTTTGAAGTAACGGTACGTGCTTTTGACAGAAACGGCAAGGAATTTACTAAAAAGGGAACAGAACTTTTAGCAAGGGCATTTTGTCACGAGATTGACCATTTGGACGGTATAATTTTTAAAGACAGGGCAGAGGAAGTTTCTGAGCCTCCTGTCAGAAAAAAGGTTACTGTGAGAAAGAGGGAAGTTTAATGAAGATTGTTTTTATGGGGACACCTGATTTTGCGGTACCGTGTCTTGAAGCTTTGATTGATGACGGACACGAGATAAAAGCGGTGTTTACTCAGCCTGATAAGCCTAAAGGAAGAGGCTATAAGCTTACCCCGCCACCTGTAAAGGAATTAGCTTTACAAAATGAAATCCCCGTTTTTCAGCCGACTACCTTAAAAGATGAAGAGGTGTTAAAGCTTTTAGAAAGCTTTGAAGCTGAGATTTTTGTGGTTGTGGCTTACGGAAAGATTTTACCGAAAAAAATTCTCGATTTGCCAAAGTACGGATGTGTAAATGTTCACGCATCGTTACTTCCTAAATACAGAGGTGCAGGACCTATTCAGTGGAGTATTTTAAACGGTGAAACCGAAACCGGAGTTACCACTATGTATATGGCAGAGGGCATAGATACGGGTGATATACTTGAGAAAAAGTCCATTTTAATCGGTGAAAATGAGACAGCTGACGAACTTCACGACAGACTTTCTTTATTAGGAGCTGAGCTTATTGTTTCAACCGTTAATAAGCTTTATAAGGGAGAGATTACTCCGATAAAGCAAGACGACTCACTTTCCACCCATGCACCGATGCTTTCAAAAGAAATGTCGCTTATTGATTTTAATAAATCTGCAAAAGAAGTGCATAATCTCATCAGGGGGCTTTCTTCGTGGCCTTGTGCTCATACTTTTTATAACGGTATGCGTCTTAAGATTTATAAAAGTGAGATTGTTGATAAAAAAGGAGCTCCCGGTGAGCTTTTAGACGATAAACATTTTGTAATCGCTTGTGGTGATAAGGCTATAAAGGCAATTACTGTTCAGTACGAAGGCTCCAAAAAAATGCCTGCAGAGGACTTTTTAAGAGGAAAGAGTCTTAAAATGGGTGAGATTTTTAGATAGGAGATATAAAATGTTTTATTATGATAGTTATTATCTTTTACTGGTAGTACCTGCACTTATAATCACTTTGATAGCGCAAGCTAAGGTTACTTCTACTTTTAAAAAATATAACTCGGTTTTTAACAGAAAAGGTTACACCGGTGCTATGATTGCACGTTCAATTTTAGATGCAAACGGACTTTCAGATATTAAAATTGAAAGAGTTGGTGGGGAATTAACTGACCATTATGACCCCGTTAAAAAGATTATAAGACTTTCTGACAGTACCTATAATTCTACTTCTGTCGGTGCTTTGGGGGTTGCGGCTCACGAGGTGGGACACGCGGTACAGCACAATGTAGGATATTTTCCGATAAAAGTGCGAATGGCAATTATCCCCGTTACAAGGATAGGTTCTTTTCTTGCATTTCCGCTTGCTTTTTTAGGACTTGCGTTTGGATTTAGTGCACTTGTGGATTTTGGAATTTTACTTTTCTGTGCAGTGGTTTTATTTCAGCTTGTAACATTGCCGGTTGAGTTTAACGCGAGTAAAAGAGCTGTAAAAACTTTAAGAGATGACAATATTTTAGATGACGATGAGCTTGTGGGTGCAAAAAGAGTTTTGTCTGCGGCGGCGATGACTTATGTGGCGGCACTTATTGTGGCTGTGGCAAACCTTTTAAGACTTTTAGCTTTAAGGAACAGGAATAACAGATGACAGCGAGAAAACTTGCCTTTGAGGCAATTTTAAAGACAATTAAGAATAAAAGCTATTCCAACTTGGTGCTTGATGCATTGTTAAGGGAAAATAAGCTTGATATAAAGGAAAAACAGTTTGCTTCAAGACTTTTTTACGGGGTGCTTGAGAGAAAACTGACACTTGATTATCAGATTGAAATGCTTTCTTTAAAAAAGATAAATAAGCTTGACGCCGAGGTAATAGCGGCACTTGAAATGGGTATTTATCAGCTTTGTTATATGGAAAGTGTGCCTGATTCTGCGGCAATCAATGAAAGTGTCAATCTTATAAAAAACTCTAAAAAGAAAAGTGCTTCGGGGTTTGTAAACGGAGTTTTACGCAGTTTTTTACGAAACGGCAAGAAAATTTTATTACCTCAAGGTGATAAATACAAAAAAGCAGAGATAGAGTTTTCTATCCCCTCATGGATTTTAAAAATGTGGGAAAAAGATTATGATTTTGAGACTGCTTTGTCACTTTCTGAGAGTTTTATCGGCGAAAAGCCTTTGAATATAAGGGTAAATACTAAAAAAATCAGTTCAGATGAGCTTTTAAACGAGTTTTTAAAAACGGGGGTAAAGGCTAAAAAGCACGAATTTGTGCCTGATGCGATAACTGTAACCAATTCAGGCGATATAAGAAAGCTTTACGGATTTTTTAAAGGGTATTTCTACGTGCAGGATTTGTCTTCACAGCTTTGTGCTCACGCTTTGGAGCCAAAAGAGGGGGAAACTGTTTTAGACCTTTGTGCTGCCCCCGGTTCTAAAAGTTTTACTCTGGCACAGCTTACAAACGACAAGGCAAAGATTTTTTCCTTTGACCTTCACAGTCACAGAGTAAAGCTTATTGAAGATGGTGCAAAAAGGCTTTGTTTTAATTCTGTTACAGCGCTTAAAGGCGATGCTACCGTATTCAATGAAAAGTTTTCGGGTGCCGACAGAGTGCTTTGTGATGTGCCTTGCTCGGGGCTTGGAATTATAGGAAGAAAGCCTGAAATCAAGTATAAAACTTATGATGAGATAAAAGCTTTAAAGGATATTCAGCTTTCGATAATAAATAACGGAGCTAAATATCTTAAAAAGGGCGGAGTGCTTTTGTATTCCACCTGCGCTTTAAATAAAGCTGAAAATGAAGAGATTATAAAAGAATTTTTAGAGAATAATCCTGATTTTGAGGAAGATTCTTTACCGCCTTTATTTGATAATATAGTTTCAGGCGGTGTGAAAAAAATTACCTTGTCGCCGTTATTGGGAGATTTTGACGGATTTTTCATAGCAAGATTAAAAAGAAAGTAAAGGAGTTGGCATTTTGGCGGGAATTGATATAAAATCAATGTCTTTAGATGAACTTAATAATTTTCTCGCCGAAATAGGTGTAGAGAAATTCAGGGGAAAACAGATTTTTTCCTGGTTGCATCAAAAGACTGTACTTTCATTTGATGAGATGACTAATCTTTCAAATTCTTTAAGAGAGAAGCTTAAAAAAATAGCTTATATAACGTCTTTTACTTTAGAAAAGAAGCTTGTTTCAAAGCTTGACGGAACGAAAAAGTACCTTTTTAAGCTTTCTGACGGTGAGTTTGTGGAAACGGTTTTGATGAAATACGAACACGGAAACAGTATCTGTATTTCAAGTCAGGTCGGTTGTCGTATGGGGTGTGAGTTCTGCGCTTCTACAAAGGCGGGATTTGTAAGGCACCTTAAACCTTCGGAGATCCTTGAACAGGTTTACGCGGTTATGAGGGAATCGGGAGAGAAGATATCAAATATCGTACTTATGGGAATCGGTGAGCCTCTTGACAATTTTGATAACGTTATGAGGTTTCTTGAGATTATAAACAGTAAAGATTCCATCTGCTTAAGTCACAGACATATTTCGCTTTCAACCTGCGGACTTGTTCAGAGAATTTATGACCTTGCTGATATGAATTTGCAGATAACTTTGTCAATTTCGTTACACGCTACCGATGATGAAACAAGAAGTAAAATAATGCCTGTGAATAAAAAATATAATATAAATGAGCTTTTAAAGGCTTGTAAATATTATACCGATAAAACAAACAGAAGGATTTCTTATGAATATTCCCTTATTAAAGGGGTTAATGATTCAAAATCAGAGGCCGAGTGCTTAGCAAAACTTTTAAAAGGAATGCTTTGCCATGTCAATTTAATACCCATAAATTATGTAAAAGAAGCAGGCTTTGAGAAAAGTTTAAAGGAATCGGTTTATGCCTTTCAGAAGGTGCTAAGTGATAAAGGAATAAATGCTACCGTAAGAAGAACTTTAGGTGCAGATATAGATGCTGCGTGCGGACAGCTCAGACGACAACAGCAAAAAGAGGTGAATGCTTTATGAAGATAGTTGGTAAAACTGATATTGGTCTTTTAAGAGAAACAAATCAGGACGTTTTTAAGATAGTTGCCCTTAATGAAAATTCGGGGTTTGCTCTGGTCTGCGACGGAATGGGCGGAGTAAACGGGGGTGACAGGGCAAGTTCTATTGCCAAAATGGAAATCTCAAAACATATCGTTTCGGCATTTAAAAAAGAGGTCCCTGAAAGTATGATAAGAGGGATTATGCTTACTGCTATTGACAAAGCAAATAAAAAGATATATGAAATTTCAAAGGAAAATCCTGAGCTTTTAGGAATGGGGACAACGGTTGTGCTGGTTCTCATTATCAATGAAAAGGCTTATGTTGCGTATGTCGGTGACAGCAGACTTTATCTTTACAGAAAGTCTTCAATGATTCAGGTTACAAAGGACCATTCGCGTGTTCAGGAGCTTATTGATAAAGGAATTATCACAAAAGAACAGGCACGTACTCACCCTGAGAAAAATATGATTACGAGGGCTTTGGGTATCGGTAAAGATGTGAATGTTGATTTCTTTAACCTTATGCTACAAAAGGAAGATAAGCTTTTACTTTGCAGTGATGGGCTTTCAAATATCTGTACTGATGAGGAAATTGCTTTTGTTTTAGGTCAGAAACAGGCTGAAAGTGCTGTGAAAACCCTTATTGACCTTGCCAATATGGGCGGGGGAAATGACAATATTACTGTTGTAATTGCAGAAAACTGATTATCATATCGCATAAATGGGAGGTACTTATGGAAGAGTATATCGGAAAAAAATTAAACGGCCGTTATGAGCTTTTGAATCTTATCGGCTGCGGTGGTATGGCAAATGTTTTTGAGGCAAGGGATTTAGCTGAAAACAGAGAGGTTGCAGTTAAAATTTTAAAAGAGGAATATCTTGCAAATGATGAGTTTGTGCGTCGTTTCCGCAATGAATCTAAAATTATCTCTGTGCTCGACCAACAGAATATCGTAAAGGTTTATGACGTTAATTTTACGGGTGCTGAGCAGTATATTGTAATGGAATATATCGACGGAATTACCTTGAATCAGTATGTGAGACACGAGGGTAAGGTGCGTTGGAAAGACGCTTTGCATTTTACTACACAGATTTTAAAAGCATTGGAACACGCCCACGACCACGGTGTAATTCACAGAGATATTAAGTCGCAGAACATTATGCTTTTGCGTGATGGCTCTATAAAGGTTATGGACTTTGGTATTGCACAGTTTGCAAGGGAAGATATACGTTCAATGAACGATAAGGCAATAGGTTCTGTTCATTATATCAGTCCCGAACAGGCTTGCGGTAAAGAGGCTGATGCCAAGAGCGATATTTATTCTGTCGGTATTTTGCTTTATGAGATGCTGACGGGGACAATGCCTTTTGTCGGCACAACTCCCGAGGGAATCGCTATGCAGCATATGAAAGGGAATGCTACTCCGATAGCTTTAAAAAATCCCGATGTTCCTGCAGGACTTTGCGATATTGTCGAAAAAGCTATGCAACGCGATAAGAATTTACGTTATCGTTCTGCAAAGGAAATGCTTTCGGCTATTGCGGAGTTTAAGGAAAATCCTTCAATCAGATTTGAATATAAATATATGACCGACAATGTAAACCCCGAGTCTTATAATCGTTCGGTGGAAAAGATTAAAAATAAGGAAAGTTCTTTAGATGATTCGAGGGAAATTATCATTAAAAAGAGTCCTACTATTTTGATTTTAACGGGGATTGCTTTTGCTTGTATTATTACAGCTTTTCTTGTTCTTATGGGATTTTTCTATTGGGGCAGAAGTGAAAAGGTCCCCGAAATCGTTATGCCCGATTTAGTGGGAATGAATTATGATGAAGTTAAGAATATCAAGGAATACAAAAAGTTTAACTTTGTTATCGAAGCACGTGAGCTTACCGATGAATATCCGTCGGGGACTATCTATGCGCAGAATATTCACCCCGGTATTACTGTAAAGGCAAATCGTACTGTTAAAATTAAAATCAGTGAAGGGTATAAGATTTTAGAGGTTCCAAACGTTGTGGGCAAGGATATTTCAGAGGCTGAGGAAATCCTTTACGAAAGCGGAATTGACTATGTTGTGCGTACTCAGGATGCTGAGGATACAGAGCCTGATAAGGTTATAAAGACTGATCCGCCCGCAAAAACCAAGATTGAAAAGAACACACAGGTTACTTTATATGTAAGCAGGTTAAAGACCACTATTGCTTCAAAGGTGCCTAATGTTGTGGGACTTAATATCGATACCGCTAAGGTAAAACTTGAGTCGGCAGGACTTATTGTCAGCATTTCTGAGGTTGACAGCAGTGAAAAACCCGGTACTGTTATCACCCAGAGTCTTGAGGCGAATGAATATATCAAAAAGGGTGACAGTATTGTTTTAGCTGTCAGCAACGGTTCAGGTTTTTATAAAAAGGTTACTATTGGGGTTGACTTCCCACCTGATTCCAAGTCAAAGGAATATAAAATGGCAGTTTATGTTAACGGGGAAGAAAAGGGCAGTCAGAGTATCGATCCGTCCTCGTCACCTACCTGGAATGTGACTGTAAACGGAAATGGTGTTCAGAAAGTGGTTATCGCTCTGAGTGGCGTTAAATATGCTGAATATGAGGTGGATTTTGATAAGGGTACTTCTCAACTGACACAAGGGTATTTTGATGAAATTATCGACAGATTAGAGGGTATCAGTGAAAATTCAGGCGATTCTCCTTTTGATGCTACGGAAATAGGGTAATCTTTATGATTAAAAACGGAATGATAATTAAGGCTATAAGCGGTTTTTACTATGTGAAAACCGCTGATGGTATTATTGAATGTAAGGCTAAGGGTGTTTTCAGAAAACAGGGGATAAGTCCTTGTGTCGGCGATAATGTTGAGATTGAAGAAAATGTTGTAATCAATATTCTTCCCCGTAAAAATGAGATGTTAAGACCACCTGCTGCAAATATTGATATGGTGCTGATGGTTATTTCTTCTTCTGAGCCTGAGCCTAATCTTTTTGTGATTGATAAAATTATTGCGGTTTGTGAATTTAAGAAAATTGAGCCTGTGCTTGTTATCACAAAAACCGATTTAAAAGACGGAAAATGGATTTATGACATCTATAAAAATGCCGGATTTAAAGTGATTTTAACAAATCCCGATACCGATAATGAGGATGAAATTAAAAGCCTTTTAAAAGGAAAACTCACACTTTTTGTAGGAAATACGGGGGTTGGGAAATCGACTCTTTTAAACAGACTTTTTCCTGATTTGAATCTTGCTACCGCAGAGATAAGTTTAAAGCTCGGCAGAGGAAAACACACTACAAGACACGTTGAGCTTTATCCATTGGAAAATGGCGGATATGTTGCCGATTCACCCGGGTTTGGCAGTATAGAGCCTAACCAGTATGACAGAATTTTAAAAGAGGATTTAGAGTATTGTTTCAGGGAATTTAGCGATTATCTTTTAAAATGCAAGTTTATTGACTGTTCACACAGGGTGGAAAAAGGTTGCGAGGTTTTAAAAGCTTTAGATGAGAATAAAATAGCAAAAAGCAGACACGAAAGCTATGTAGCTCTTTACGAAGAGGCACTTAAAATTAAGGAGTGGGAAAAATAATATGGAAAAATGTATAATTTTTTCTGCTTCAGAGATAAATGATTATTCTTATATTTCTGCCGATGGCTTTATAATTGCCGCTGACGGTGGACTTTGCCATACCGATAAATTAGGTATCACTCCTAATATTATTATCGGCGATATGGATTCTTTAGGTACAAAGAAAGTGCCGGACGATGCTTTGATATTTCCCACTAAAAAAGATGACACCGATACTTTACTTGCCATAAAAAAGGGGCTTTCTTTGGGGTATAAGGAGTTTATCATTTACGGTGGGCTTGGCGGAAGGCTTGACCATACTGTTGCGAATATTCAGTCCCTTTTGTTTTTAATCGAAAATGGTGCAACAGGTACTTTGATAAGCGAAAAAGAAGAAGTGTTTATTTTAAAAAACGAAAGTATCTGTATAGATAAAGACTGTAAGTATATAAGCGTTTTCGGGTATGACGGTGACGCTTTTGGTGTAACGATAAAGGGTGGGGAGTATCCACTTAACGATGGTACTGTTACTTCCGTTTTCCCGATTGGAATAAGCAATAAAAAAGTTTCAAAAGAAGTTTTTATAGAGGTTAAAGACGGGAAACTTTTAGTTATTTTAGAAAAATAGTATTTAACAAAATTTTCTCTTTCGGCATATACTTAAATACACTAATTCGAAAGGGAGAATGTATATGAAAATTGTTGTTATTAAGAGTCCTAAATACATATCGGGCATTTTAAGGCTGATTTTTGGGATTAAAAAGGAGTCTTAATAAGAAAGGAAGTAAAATGAAAAGAATAGGCATAATCGGTGCTATGGGTTCTGAAATTGAGCTTTTAAAAAGTTTTATTTTAATAAAGGAAGAAAAACTTATTGCAGGCAGAACATTTTATGAGGGTAACGTTGAAAATACCGAGGTTATACTTGTTTGCTCAGGAATCGGAAAGGTTAATTCCGCAATGTCTGCACAGATACTTATTGATAAGTTTAACGTCGATGCTGTTATAAATACCGGTATTGCAGGCGGTGCAGGTGGCGTTAAGGTGCGTGACGTGGTGGTTTCAACTGAGATTTTTTATCACGATATGGATAAACGTATATTGGCACTCAGTTACCCTAATCTTGAGTCATTTAAGGCTGATGAAAAGCTTGTTAATCTCGTAAACGATGTATGTAAAGACGAAAATATAAATTGCATAAGCGGAATAATTGCAACGGGTGACCAGTTTATTGACAACAAGGATTTGAAAGATGATATTGTAAAGAGAATAAATCCCAATGCGATTGAAATGGAAGGCGGTGCGGTAGCTCACGTTTGTGTTTCAAACAAACTGCCTTTTGTGGTAATCAGATGTATTTCGGATAACGCTGATGACTCAGCTCAGATGGATTATGATACTTTTGAAAAACTTGCCGCTGATGACGCTGCAAAAATTGTATTAAAACTGCTTAAGAGGATATAAAAAAGGCTCTGAAAGAAATTTCTTTCAGAGCTTTTTTTAAGCTTTATTTTTAGTGATTGCATCATAAACTTTTAAAACATCAACGGGGCCTGTTTCGGAGTATTTGCTTTTTGAAATAAGCTTTTTAAAAGCTTTTAATGTCATTATGGGTAAATTGGGTTTTATGGAAAGTGCCGCTTTTTTATTTGTGAAAACAGTATAGCTTTCAATATTTATTTTGTAAATATTTTCCTTTAAAAAGACTTTGCGGATTGCTTCTACTGATTCCTGGTTTTCTGAAATGGGGTTTTTAAATCTTGTTTTCTTGTCGATATTGTTTTTAGTTAAAACAGAAACCCATTCTTTGTCACGAATATCACCGTAAACAGTTCCGTTAAAGTCACATTTATTTATAACCATTATTCCGAAAAAGCCGATGAGAATATGGTCAATATGTGAAGTCTTTTCGTCTGAAAGGGGAAGGTTTATATCATCAATTACCTTAAAGCTTCTTATAAGCGCAAACCTATGTAAAAGTGATAAAAGTTTTTTATTCCCCGGTGTTACTTTGCTTTTTATGATGAAAAAAGCTAAGATTAAAACAATGGCGGCCAATATCAAAAGGATTATTTTCTGTTCATTTGTCATATTCATTTTACCTCTTTAAAATTATTATATAAAATATAATACCACAAATGAATAAAAATTAAAATAGGTTTAATACTAAAATTAAAATAATTTTTAAATATTTTTGTATTTAAAAAAATAAGGAGGATTCTTTTATAATGTTAGATAGAATTGCTTTGGCTTTAATTATTATCGGCGGACTTAACTGGGGAAGTATCGGTGTATTCGGTTTTGATATTGTGGGGGCGATTTTCGGCGGCCAGGACGCTGTTTTCAGCCGAATTATTTTCGCTTTGGTGGGAATTGCGGCAATTTACTGCATCTCACTCTTTTTCAGAAAAAGCGATATGATTGACTAAAAAAGGCGGTGTACTCGTAAGAGTACATCGCTTAATTTAAGGAGATTTTTATGTGTACTGCAATTTCTGTTACCCATGGTGATAATTATTTTGGGAGAAATCTCGATTATGAATTTCCCTTTGGGGAAAAGATTATTATTACTCCGAGGCTTTTTGAGTTTTCTTTTAAAAATGGTATGACATTTAAAAAGCATTTCGCTATAATCGGAATGGGCATTTTATGTGATAATTTCCCACTTTATTTTGATGCAACCAACGAAATGGGGTTAAGTGTTGCGGGGCTTAATTTCCCTTATAATGCAAAGTATAAAGGGAAAATTGATTCTTTTTACAATGTCGCTTCGTTTGAGTTTATTCCTTTTTTACTGGCACAATGCAAGTCGGTAGATGAGGCGTGCAAACTTATCTTAAAAATAAATATAACAAATGAGGCTTTTAGTGATAAATTTAAACCGTCGCCGCTTCATTTTATTGTTGCGGATAAATTTAAATCGGTGGTGGTTGAGCAGACTGAAAAGGGGCTTTTGGTGTTTGAAAATCCCGTTGGGGTTTTGACCAATAATCCACCTTTTGATGTGCAGATGTTTAATCTTAATAATTATATGTCGGTTACTTCAAAGGAGATAAAAAATCTTTTTTCCGATAAGGTCGATTTAAAGTCTTATTCAAGGGGTATGGGTGGGTTAGGACTTCCGGGCGATTTGTCGAGTGCGTCAAGATTTGTAAAGACAAGCTTTTTAAATCTCAATGCTGAGTTTTACGGAAATGAAGAAGAAAAAGTGAGTCAGTTTTTCAGTATTCTTTATTCGGTATATCAGATAAGGGGTGCTGTAAAGGTAGGAAATGACTATGAGATTACTCATTATACCTCTTGCTGTAATACCGATAAGGGGATATATTATTATACAACTTATAAAAATTTAAATATCTGCGGTGTCTCGCTTTTTAATGAGAATTTAGATACAAAAAAGCTTATCTCTTATGAGCTTTTAAAAAGGGAGTTTTTTATTCAGAATGCGCAGGGAGAAAGTTAATTTCTGCGCTTTACATATAAATTTATGTGTGGTATTATTATGGTGCATTGTTTGTATTTAAGGCTTTCTTATTAAAAAGGGGGCAATCGTTTATTATTAATAATTCTTTTCTGGGGGGATTTGTTATGTCAGATAAAAAATTCAAAACCGAAACACATTTACACACTTCAGATGTAAGTATGTGTGCTAAGCTTACTGCAAGAGAGATGGTGAAATTATATCACGAGGCAGGGTATAAAACTCTGTTTATCTCTGACCACTATATTGAGCGTTTTTTTGATTACCTTGGGGACATTCCGTGGAATGACAAAATTACAATATTTATGTCCGGCTATTACAGGGCAAAAGAAGCTGCGAAAGAGTTTGGTATAAACGTTTTGCCCTCTGTTGAGGTTGTGTTTAAAGACAATTTAAATCACTATCTTTTATATGGTATAACCGAAGAGTTTTTGTGCAAGTATCCAATGCTTTATAAAGTTGAGGTGTCTGATTTTTATGAAATCGCAAAGGAAAACGGAGTTTTTGTAGTTCAGGCACACCCGTTAAGAGACGCTGTCTGCATACCTACACCTGATTTTGTAGATGGATTTGAAATATACAATTCAAACCCGAGGCATAAAGATTACAGCGATAAAGTAAAGGAGATTGCAAAGGAAAACAGTTTATATTTCACAGCAGGCTCCGATGCTCACAGGGTAGATGATTCTGCTTTGACAGGAATCTGCACCGATATGGAAATAACATCTGTCGAGGGATTTATAGACATTATAAAAAGCGGGGATTTTGAAGTTATAGGGGGATAATTTCTTGATTTATTTAATTTCGGATATTCATGGTGATATTTCATTTAAAGGTCTCAATGAATACATAGAAATTGCAACTGATGACGATTTGTTAATTGTTTTGGGGGATACAGGGCTTAATTTTGAGAAAACAGAAGAAAATAAACTTTTTACCGAGAAGTTTTTATCTATCAATAAAAATATAGCTTTGATTGACGGAAACCATGAGAATTTTGATTATTTAAATAGCTTTAAAGAAGAAGAAAAATACGGCGGGAAAATCAGAAGATTAACTAAAAATATTATCCTTTTAGAAAGGGGTAATATTTATAACATAAACGGGAATACCTTTTTTGTTTTCGGTGGGTGCAAAAGTTCTTCAAAATGGAAAGAGATGGGGCTTTGGTATCCACAGGAAGAGCCGACAAAAGAAGAGATAAATCTTGCTTATGAAAATCTTAAAGATTTTAATTATTCTGTCGATTACATACTGACGCATAAGTATGAGGGAAATCCTGATGATCCGTCAGGTACTAAGCTACTGCAAGAGATTTCTGCGTTTATAAATAAAAATGTGGATTTTAAAAAATGGTTTGCAGGACATGGTCATGTAGAAGGAAAAATCGACGAAAAACATTTTTTAATTTACGACAGACTTTTGACTCCCTATAATGTTGATGATTTAAAAAAATATTGTTAGAATTCAGGTGATTTTATAAATATCAGACGTGCTGAAAAAAGAGATTTAGATAGCCTTAATAAGCTTCTTTGTGAAGTTTTAATGGTGCATCACCAAAAAAGGTCTGATATATTTAAAGGTAATGCTAAAAAGTATAGTGACAATGAGCTTTTAACGATATTAAAAGACGCAGAAAATCGGTATGGAAAAGATACTTAAAGGAGATTTGAAATGAGTAATTTTCAGAAACTTCATTCGGGAGATTTATATAGCCCGTGGGATAAGGAAATATTTAACGAACAGATTAAATGCCTTGAGAAACTCTATGATTTTAATAACACGCGTCCTTCTGAGCTTAAAAAAAGGGAAGAACTTTTAAAGGAAATGTTTGCTGAGATAGGCAGTGACTCTTATATCGAGCCTCCGCTTCATGCTAACTGGGGTGGCAAAAATGTGCATTTCGGGAAAAATGTCTATGCGAATTTCAACCTCACTTTAGTCGATGATACAGATATTTATGTCGGGGACTACACTATGTTTGGCCCTAATGTTACCGTTGCTACTGCGGGGCATCCGATTTTACCAAAACTCAGGGAAAAAGGGTATCAGTATAATTTTTCTGTGAGAATTGGTAAAAATTGCTGGCTTGGTGCCGGTACTGTAATAGTTCCCGGAGTTACAATCGGTGATAATACTGTAATCGGTGCCGGAAGTGTTGTTACCAAAGATATTCCTTCTGATGTTGTGGCGGTTGGAAATCCGTGCAGGGTTTTAAGGAAAATCAATGAGCATGACAGGAAGTATTATTTTAAAGACAGGGAAATAAAGCTTTAATAAAAAACCCTCCCCGATATGGGGAGGTTTTTTTATTTACATTCTTATAAGTTTTTTGATTACGGGGATTTTTGATATTACAAAACAAATTAAGAATGAGAAAATTGCTGTAGTCAAAAAATGGGCTAAAATATAGAGTATGGGGGAGGAGATTGCTGGTATAACCCCATTTAACACCGACATTATAAGTGGGTGGATTATATACACACCAAAGGTGAGTTTAGACAGGTTAAGGATTGTTTTTGCTGATTTTTCACTTATATTCTTTATTTCACTCAATGCCATAAACACACCGATTGAATAGAGATATATAAGTATATTAAAGTTAGAGTAACCGTTTACATAATCTTTTGTGAGCTGCACATACAAAATAACCGCTAAAATGGATACAATGCTTAGTGGGTAAATAAGTTTTTTCCTCTTTATACCGATATGCACAAGGTAATAACCTGTAAGATAATAAGAGGTATAACCAAAGAAAAATTCCATTTTGAATTTACCTATAAACTCTTTTAAAATAGGCAAATCAAATGCTTCAATCAGAGGAATTGTGAATTGTACCAAAAGCGAAAGTGCTATATACATAAGGATAAGGTTTTTGTTTTCTTTTTTCGCAATAAGGCGTAAAAACGGGGTTATAAGATAAATTCCTATTATCATATATAGGTACCAGAGGTGGTAATGCCCTAAAATAACAGAAGAGAGAAAGGTTTTTATATTTACTTCGCGTCCTGACAAAACGGGCAGGGCTATGTTATAAACAGAAGAATAAAACAACGACCAGAATACTAAAAGCAGAAGAATTTTTTTGATGTTTTTGGTGACTATTGTTTTTAAATCAACCTCTTTACTTTCGTCTAAAAGTAAAGCACCCGAAAGCATCAAAAATAACGGTATCGCTATTCTTGAAATGCTGTCTAAAATATTGCCTATTGTAAATTCCAATGTGTTTGTATCAAAATTTACAACAAAGTCTGCGACTATATGCACAAGAATTACCGAAAGTATCGCGATAATTCTTATTGTATCAAGTGATGTCTTTCGTTTTATCATCTGTTTGCTCCTATTTATAGAAATTGTTTCTGAACTTTGTAGGGCTTAAGCCAACGTGGTATTTGAAATGATTTATAAACTGATTTTCATTGCTGTAACCTAATATATCGGCAATGTGTTTTATTGAATAATTGGTGGTGAGGAGTAAATCCTTCATATGGTCAATCTTTCGGATATTTATATATTCTTTAAGTCCCATATTATAACAGTCGTTAAATACTCCCGAAAGGTGGTCGGGGGTGTAGCCGAAAAGCTTTGCCACTATTTCAACAGTAAGACGTTTGTCGCTGTTTACTCTTATCCATTCCGCCACGTCTCTTATAACAAGTGGCGGTTTTTTGGTCATATTTAGGCTGTTATTATGTATCTCATTTAAAAGCAGTAACAATGTGGCATCGGTGGCTTGTGGGTTTTCTTCGGGGGAATGGGCAAAATGCAAAAGCTTGTTGAAGTAATTTTCCACCTCGTTGTTTTCTATTACAGAGTAGCTGTCCTGACAGAAAACAAAATCGTCGGGAGTTATATTGAATTTTACCCAGAAAAATGATGTGCGGCCAAAACTGCCCTGAGTGCCTTCCCAGATTTTATCGGGGTGCAGAATAAGAGCATCGCCTTTTTGTAAGAGATACTCTTTATCGTCTTCGCTTATGAAAATCATTCCTTCGGTGGCATAAATGAGCTCATAAGAGTCGCCTGTGCGTTTTGGGAAAATCCATTCGCCGTCAACCGAAAAATGTCCGCTGTCTATGTAATTTAGTTTATAATCTTTTTCTGAATGAAGTGTAAGCATAATATTAACCCCATTAAATATATTCTCTTTATATAATAGTTCATTTTTTTAAAAAAATCAAGTATTATCGGGATTTACTGTTATTTTATTTTTGTATTTAAGGTTGCATTTGTCAGAGGGAGGATAATATAAAAAATCAAACATTTTTTCAAAAAAGTATTGACATTTTAAAAAAATGGTATATAATAGTATAAAGAACAAACGTTTATCATTCGGTGAAAGGTTGATTTTAATGTTATTTTTTGAATTTTTATTTAGATTTTTTATGTCGGGGGCAGTGTTTCTTTTTACTGTCCATAAGTTTTTCGGGGTGAAGTTTTCGCTTACCATTTCTAAGGTGGCTCTTTCGGTTTCTTTAAGTTTAATCTTTAATCTGATTATCAAAGGGGTTAACTACGGATACATCGGGCTTAATCAGCATATCTGGTTTGACCTTATAAGCATGGCGGTTTTTTCAATTCTTTCTGCCTGTCTTATTTCCGCTCTTTTGCTTTTTTTACCTCAAAGGGTGTTAAGGAAAATTTTTTACAGAAAAAGAATAACTTTTAAAGCTAAAGGCTCAGCAAATTTTAATAAAAAAAAGGCGGCATAACGCCACCTTTTAAATATTATTCTCTTGCGATAAAGCAATATAAAATCTGTTTTGTCCAGTCCCAATGAGGAGAGATGTTTGAATAACCTCTGATTCTTTTTGAAGAATGGTCGTAGATTTTAACGTTTTTAAGGGTGTGCTCAAGTGAGTTCCATTTGGCATTGTATTCTTCAAGGTTATATTCGGCAGTTTCTAAAAGATACTCTGATACTTTGTTAGTGTTTTTAAGCTCTGCAAAGGTATCAAGTGCTTTATATACTGACTTTGGATTTCTTAAATCACAGGAAAGGAATACATTGTTATAGTCAAGTGGAGTGTGAAGAGTTGTCTTAAAGCTTTCGTCATCAGAGGGGGAAAGCTCATTTACCAAAAGGTCAACCTCTCCGTTATAACTTTCATTTACAATGGTTATCGTTTCTATTGTGGGTTTCTGCAATTCGTAGTTTCCGATAAAATTGGGATTTACCTTTAAGGTGAAGGTGTCATTTTCGCTTTTTGTAAGGATATAGGGACCGCTTGAAACTATGGGCTCAGATTTAAGATAGTTTTTTATTATCGCACCGTTTTCGCTGTCTAAAACGTCGGTTCCCTCGGGGATTGGGGTTGGGGTAACGGACAAAAGGCTTGTTTCGTAGTAGTAGGGGATTGCATCTTTACTGAGGGTGAGTGAGAATTTATAATCGTCGATAAGGCGACTGCCTTTTAAGGCATTGAATTCTCCCGATTTATATCCCGCAAAGCCCAAAAGTTCGGTGCGGTTATCGGAAGTTAAGACTGTGAAAAGATAATTTTTTGCGGTGATTTGGGTTCCGTCGCTGAATTTTAAACCTTTTTTAAGGGTAAAGGTATAGGTTTTGGTTCCGTCTTTGTTATCGTAATTTTTATAGCTTTCAAAGGCGGTACTGTTTAGCTCAAATGTGCCTTTTTTTGTAAGGGTTATTGTTTCGTAGCCGGTTGTGAGGTTATTAAGTGCAGTTTGAATTTCAGCATCGTTAAGCTTTACTGTTATTGCACCTGTGGGGGTTACGGGGTTCATATCGGGGGTAAGGTTCTGGGGTAAAATTTCTTTATTCTGATTTACACATGCTGTGAGCGAGAGGGCGATTACTACTGAAAGTAAGATGGTTTTAATTTTTTTCATCGTTATTCTGCCTTTCATTCAGAAAATTAATTTACTCTGAAAAGAGATTGCTTTTCCTAAGATTTTAAAGGTGTTTATCATATCACCCTCTAAAATTACGGGTGGGTATGCAGGGTTTTCAGACCTTAACATTATTTTGTCATTAAGTTTTATCACTCTTTTTAAAGTGATTTCGTTATTTACCATAACTGCTGCGATTTCTCCGTCATTTACATCGTTTTGACGTTTGATAAATACTATGTCGCCACTATATATCCGTGCACCTGTCATACTGTCGCCTGACATCTTTATGCAAAAATCTGTATTATCCTTGGTGTTGTCAGCAAATTTCATACATTTTTTGTCATATTCGAAAATTCCGTCAGGGGATAACTCCAAAAGCGGAACTTCGCAGGCTTCGGCAGAGGTTAAAAAAGAGGAGATTGCTTCTTCCCGTTCGCTTTTGCCTATAAGCCATGAGGGGTTTGCGTTAAGTGCTTTTGCAATCGCTTGTATTACGGGGAGTTTCGGGGTTTCTATTTTACCTGTCTCGTATCGCTGAATGGTCGATTTTGTGACTCCCACCAAGTCTGCGACTTCCTGCAGGGTGAGACCTAACTTTTTGCGCCTTTTCAGTATGCGGTTTCCAAGCTTTAAAACATCTGCCATTTTTATTAAATCCTCCTTGGATTTTAGTGTACCACTTTATTTTAGCATAATTATTTGCAGAGTGCAACAAATTTTATAATTTTTCCTTTTTTTGTCTTGACAAATCGGTAAAAGAGAAGTATTATAAAAATACAATAAGTTGCATAATGCAAAAGAAAGGAGGTTAAAATGTTAAACGCATCAAAAATCAGAGCAAGAATGAAAGAGCTTGAAATTTCCGAAAAGGAACTGGCTGAGGCTTTGTCTATGCCATTTTCAAGGGTTATGAGAGTTCTTAACAATATCTCTGCTCTGAATCTCGCTGAGGCCTTGTCGCTTGGTGATTTGCTTATGATAAGCGATGAGGAGTTTTCGGAGTATTTTTTTGCATGATGCGTTGCACAGGTAAATTGCTTGTGTTTATTTGTTTATAGAAAATGGCTGTTGGAGGGGGATTACCCCCTCTGTATATTCTCCTCGAAAGAGGTTTATATAAAGATTTTAAAGAGAGCTTTTGAAAAGAAAGGTTAATATTAAGGGATTGTGCGTTATTTAAAAAGGAGGTTATTTATATTTTATGGCACGTCCGCAGAAGAAGGGGCTTTCTTATTTCCCTTTTGATGTAGATTTTTTTAATGACAGAAAAATTAAGATACTTTTTTCAAAATTCGGCTCTATGGGAATTATGATTTATATCTATATTATCTGCGAGATTTATAAGGAAAAAGGGTATTACCTTTTACTTGATGAAGAGACTGTCGATTTTTTCTGTTCAGAACTTAAAATCACAAAAAATGAGTTTGCTGATTTTATTGAGTTTTTCCTTAAGAAGAATTTGTTTGATAAAAAACTCTGGGAAAATTATAGAGTTATTGCATCGCGTCCTATACAGGAAAGGTATCAGAAAGCCAAGGAAGCGGCAGGAAGAAAGACTCCGATTCCGGTTAATAAAAAATTCTGGCTTATTCATAAAGAGGATACGATGAAATTTATAAATTTTGTCGAAAACGATACTGTAAAGGATAAAAGCTTTACAGATGACGATTCACCTTGTTGCAAGGCTTCAGAGGAGTTTTTGGAGAATTCCGGCGGGAAAAATGCACAAAGTAAAGTAAATAAAAATAAAATAAATAAAATTAAAGGGGATACTAAAATCGATTTGCTTTTAGTGTCAGTAGAAAATTATTTTTCAAATAATCCCCCCAATATTAAAAATAATATTATTGATTTTATTGACAAAGGAGTTCCGTTGGAACTTATAAGATATGGGTTTTCGGAGGCGGTGAGAAAAAATAAACCATTCAGTTATATGGCTGCTGTTATAAAGCAGAAGTTTAAAGAAAATAAAGTTGATTTTAAAGAGAAAAAAACAAATAAGACGTATGATATTGAGGATTTTAAAAACATTGGTCTTAAAATCCCCAAGGTGTGATGAGGTAATGATGAATAAGATGTTTTATGATTATTTGAATGAGTGTAAGTATAATCACTTTACAGATGATAGCTCTGATTTTGATTATGATGAATGTATTTTGGTTGATTATGACGAGGATTTACCGCCTGATCGCAACAGAAATCATACCAAAACCAGTATTTTCCTTGTTCATAAATGGATTTATGAGGGTATGCCTGTTAATATGGTTGCTAAGATTTTAAATCGCAGCGAGGAAAATGTGTTCAAGGCACTGAGGAGTCCGCTTAACAATAACGAGCTTTTGATTTTGAGAAGGTATTTTTCTCCTTTTAAGAAAAAAGGGAGAAAAAATTTTTAAAGGGGTTGTTGCATAGTGCAATTTTGAAAGGCTTGATAGGTGTGAATTCAGTGACAGTTGAAAAATTAAAGCAGTTAAAATATTTAAAAAGAGAGTTAAAAGAGATTAAAATTAAGATTACTGAATTAAGAAATACTCTTAAGAGCCCTTGCTTTTACGGGGGCAAAAGAAAGGGTAATGTTTCTGATTCGGTGGCTAAGACAAATGAGCTTTTGGAAAAGCAAATCAGTTTATTTTTAAACCTTCAGGAAAAATGTCTTACGGAAGAAAATGAGATTTTAGATTTTATTTTTAAAATCGATGATTCAAAAATGAGGCAGATTTTAAAGTTTAGATACATTGACGGGCTTAGCTGGATACAGACGGGGCATAAACTTGATATGTCCCCCGAAAGCGTTAAAATGGCACATAACAGGTTTTTTAAAAAAAATTAAAAAAAATTTTCAGTTTGTTACTTTTGTTACGTTTATATGTGCTATAATGGTATCAGTGAAAGTTGTGATTACTGCCGAATGCCTTTAAAGGCAAGTGTTTTTGCGGCTTTTAAGTTAAGAAATTACTTTCACTTTAAGCTCTTTTTAAAATTCTATTTGTAATACGGGGCAGGATTCCTGCTCCGTAAATTTTTTGGAAAGGATTTAATCGTGGAAAATAAAAAAAGAGGCAGACCACCTAAAAACGGGGTTATGGTTTGTGAGGTTTTAGATAACCGGGAAATAAATTTAAGCTTTAAAAAGGTCGCTGAGGCACTTTTGAGATACGGTGATGAGATTTCTGTAAAGGAGATTGCCGAAAATGCCAAAATAAGCAAGGATATGGTTTATCGTTATCTTAAAGACGAGGAGTTTAATGAATACTTAGACGCGTTGATTGAAAGGGAAATAAAGCTTTCGGGGGCTTCTATTTTTAAAAAGCTTAAGGAAATGTGTCAGAATGGTGATTTACAGGCGATGAAGCTTTATTTTGAGATTTGCGGACGTAAGGAAAAGTCGGCAGGCGAGGGGGCTAACACTGTTATCAACATTATTGACGATGTACCTAATGTTACTAAAGATGAACTCAAAAGCATTTACGGAACTCTTGCGGGGGAAGTGGAAAACTAAGGAGGAGACATGCAAAACGATAAACTGCATACAATGATTGCTCCTGCTTTTTTGGAGCTTCATCACAAGGTTTTATCAGAAAAGTACAGCCATTACTGGCTTAAAGGTGGCAGGGGAAGTTCAAAATCTTCTTTTATAAGCCTTGAAATCATATTGGGGATTATGAAAAATCCTATGAGTAACGCTGTGGTTTTAAGAAAAGTCGGTGCTACCATAAAAGACAGTGTCTTTGAACAGCTTTTGTGGGCGATTCAAAAGCTTGGGGTTATCGATTTATGGGAAATTAAAAAAACTCCTCCGCTTTTGATTTTTAAACCCACCGGCCAGAAAATTCTTTTCAGGGGTGGGGATAATCCTCAGAAAATCAAGTCTGTAAAGCTTTCAAACGGTTATGTAAGATACGTCTGGTTTGAAGAGGTTGACGAGTTTTTCGGCATGGAGGAATTGAGGACGATAAATCAGTCGCTTTTGCGTGGCGGAGAAAAATTTGATGTTTTTTATAGCTATAATCCGCCGAAAAGTTCGGGGCATTGGGTTAATTCCGAGGTTTTAAATCAAAAGTTAAGGCCTGATACCATTGTTCACCACTCGGATTTCAGAATGGTACCTCTTCAGTGGCTCGGTGAACAGTTTGTGACAGAGGCGAATGCTCTTAAAAAACTGCGTCCTGAGTTTTATAAGCATGAGTATTTAGGTGAGGTTACGGGTACGGGCGGTGAGGTCTTTTCGAATATTGTATTAAGGGAAGTTTCAGACAATGAGATAAATTCCTTTGATAAAATTCACAGGGGACTTGACTGGGGGTACGGGCCTGATCCGCTTTGTTATGTTGCTTTGCAGTATGAAAAGGCGAAAAAAAGAATTATTATTTTCTATGAATATTATAAATATAGGGCACGTTACGACGAAATAGCTTTAGTTATAAACAGAGAAAACACTCTTTTTGAGGCGGTGGTGGCGGACAGTGCCGAGCCTCGTTCCAACGATGAATTAAAAGAGAGAAATGTGAGGATTACTCCTGCTAAAAAGGGGCCGGGGAGTGTTGAGCACGGAATCAGCTGGCTTCAGAACTTAAACGAAATTGTGATTGACTATAAGCGATGCCCGAATGTGGCAAGGGAGTTTAAGGGCTATGAACTTTCCCGTGATGCAAATGGCGGGTTTAAGTCGGGATTTCCTGATTTTAACAATCATTCGATTGACGCTGTGAGGTATGCCTGTGAGAGGGAGATGAAAAGGTCGGGTGTGAGCTTTGATTGATTTTTTTAAAAAAAGGTGGTATGATGAGTTTAGTTGGTAAGAATGGTTATAAAATTGGTTCTGAAGAATATTTCAAGGATCTTAATGAAAAAACAATAATTGGAGATTTAATGAAAGAATTTTTATATTCTTCTTGTTCTACTGATTATAAATTAATGGTAGAAAAACTTTGTGATAATATAATAAATACTGTTGTAACCATTTACAATGATTTATCAAAATATGCAAGCTATCTAATTTTCTTTTCAAAATCTGAACGTGAACGCATGAGTGAATTTTTAAAGAAATTAGATGATGTTTTAAAACTTGTTGATAGAGGTAAAAAGAGCGAAATTTTTTATTCTTTAAGACTTTTATCTCTTGATGATTATAATACTAAATTGAAATCTCGCGTGAATTTATCAAAAATTGAGGAAGCGGCAAAGCGTGTAAAAAATGGTGGTTCCGCACGGATTTCATATTCAGTAGGTTATGATTTAATTAAAAAAGCGGTAGATTATGGTGTAGATTATACTGTTAATGCAGATTTAACTAAAATGTTGTTTTTTTCAGAAGTTTTAGAAGACAAAGGAAAAGATTTTTTAGAAGATTTGTGGCATTACCTTAGATATGATAAAGAGAAAAATACTCTTGTTGGACGATGTCAAAGTGTAATTTTGTCTGATAGCTATATTGATAAACTTGAAAGTGAAATTTTTGGAAGAGCAAAATTTTATATGAGTACTTGTGGTAGTTATTATAAAAAAATAAAAGATGATATTATTAATATTTCTAAGTATATAAAAGAAGATTTAATTGCTAATTCTATTCCAATATTTTTTGATTATAGGGAAAAGCTTATTTTAGGTATAAATAATTTAAATAAATTATTTCAAAATGATCTTTATTTAATTTTATCTAAAAAAACAGCTGATAATACTTCGCCTAAAACTATACAAGAAACTTCAAATAATGGTATAATAAGAGATTATATCTTTGTTTCTCAAGTTGATTTTTATACAAAAAATGAACGAGAAAGTACTTTATTGGATAATAAAAATAAGTTTTTTATTGAGCACTATAATCAAATATATCCAGCCTTAAGTTACGAAACTGCGACATTGCATCATTGGAGTCATTTAGAGAAAGATTTTTTTAATAAAACTTTTAATTATTTGATTAATAAAATTAATGTTAAAGATACACTTACGTTAGATTATATTTATAATGAATCTATCAATGGTGATTTAGATTTTAAAACATTTGATGAAATAATTGCTCAAGATACATTATATTTAATTGATAATCTTGTCTATAATAGAAATGAAATGGGAAACTATATGTGGGCTTATTATTTAAGAATGAAAGGATATCCTGGATATGTATCTGGATTATTTGCACAAGGTGGAAAAATTATAACTTCAACAAATTCATTTATAAACTCAGTTTTAGATGAGGAGAATACTGATTCTTTTTATGAAAAATATTTAAAAGCAGATATTAGATTTGATGAAAAGTGGGATCAAAAAGCACGATGGAATGGTGTTAGAAAATATTTTGAAAATTCAAAAAATATGTCTGGATATTATATTGAAGCAAATATTATTCCTGCTTTAATAATATTAATGTTACTTATATCAAAGAACTTGTAATTTTTGAGGTGTAATATGGAAAAGGTTATGAGGTTTTTAAGAGAAAATCGCTATTTTGCTGTTACTCTTTATATCGTCTTTTTTGCAAGTCTTTTAAGGCTTGGGCTTACTTTTTGTTATAAGATATATGCGGGAATTGGTTTAAGTGTTATTTTTCTTTTAATCCTTTTAGTTGCTTCGTTTGCAGGGTTTATTGTCAGTTTGACTCTTACCATTCATAAGTTTAAAACAGACAAACTATTTGCCACTTTGTTAGTGTTTATTACATTTATAAGCTTTCTTTTTTATCCGCTTGGTTTTATTGGTAAAAAAGATGTTCAAAAAGATTATAAAAGTTATTCAAAGTACTGTGATGAATATAAAAAGATAAACGATTTTTTAAAAGACGAGGACTTTGAAAGGGCAGATTACATTGACGGGGAATTTGTTTTGCGTGACAGCAAAAAGACTTTAAAAGCTCCGAAAAGCCACTTATATAAGGAAATCATGATGATTTTAAAGGACGATTACGGGAATATAAGTTTTGTTTTCGGCGGAAATATAAGTGGGAAGATAGGAGTTATTTACATAAATAATCCTTTTGATTATTCATTTAAAACCTTTGTAAAACTTGAGGAAAATATCTATTATTTTTCTAATTGGAATGAGGGTGAACAATGAAAAAACTGATTTTGATTTTTGTTTCAGCTAATCTTTTAAGAGTGTTATGCTTTCATTTTTTGCCTAATTGGTTATATATTTCTTCGGTTACTTTTATAGCGTTTTTGCTTTTTGGTTTGATAGTTTTTGTTGTCATAAGGGGAGTTAAAAGCTTTGATTTTATAAAGCCTTTAATTGCTGTTTTAACACTTGTAAGCTTTCTTTGTTTTCCGCTTAAACCTTTATACATAGGGGCTAATTACTATTTTTATAAGGATTTGAGAGAGGAGTTTATTGAGTGTGTGGAAAGCGGGGAAATTGAGCTTTCAGAAAAAGGTGAACGATTTGTCTTTAGCGATGACACATCTCAAAAGTTTAAAAATGTAAGTAAGGAAAATTATGTTATCAGATATAAAGATGAGTACAGATTTATAGTTTTTAAGTCGCCTTTGGGGGATTATGAGGCGATTTTTTACGGTGATATCCGCGATGCAATTGATATAAAGGATAAAAAAAAGATTTGCGATGACCGGTATTACATCAAGAGCGAGTAGGTTATGTGGCTTGACAGGAGTGGTTTGTATGGAGAGAGCCAAATACTTTTTTGTTAATAATTTCGGGACTTATATTGCGATTTGGTATGCTTTTACAGTAGATTTAATTCTTACTTTTAAAGATGCTGAATTTATCCTTATATTTTTATTATTTTCTTCATTTACTGTGATTATATCAATAATTTACGGGTTTATTATGATGACTAAAAATCCTGTTTCAGCGGTTATTACTCCGATTATTATTATAATTTCAACAAATAAAATGTATATTTTTAAAGATTCTGTCGCGATTGTTTTTGCTTTGGCGGTTTCCTTGATTTTATTGCTTTATTGGTTTATCAGGGGGTGTTTTTATGAAAAAAATATTTGATTTTTTTAAAAAAAGTGGGAAGGAGATACAACTATGAAAAAAGCTGTTATAATAATTGCTGTTGTTTTAACGGCGATGATTGGAATAATTATTGCGGGTAATGTCGCATTTAATTCATTCAGGGCTTTTTTGATGGGAGAACCCGATATTATTCAAGAATCCATTTCGCCTGATGGCAAATATATTGCTTATGTTTTTGAGGCAAATGTGGGAGCAACATCAGGATTTACATATAGGCTGTCTGTGTTAAAAAATGGCAAGAAACTTAAAGCCGGAGATGTTGGAAATACATTTATAACATATGCTGAGTTTGATGTTGAGTGGGTCGATAATGATAAACTAAAAGTTAATAATAATAATAATGAATTAATATACATATTTAAACAAGAAACAAAAATTGATAATGTTAGTGTAAGTTATAATTATATAAAAGAATAATTTTTAGTTCTAACTTGATACTAACTTGACATCAAAATGCTTTGCATCTAAACCTTATGTGTCGCAATTGCTAAAAAATACTGTCATCCGGATTATACAGTCATTATATAAAGTTTGTCGAAAATAGAAAGCCTACACTTATACAATAGAGCCTTCTAAAGAGGAAGGCGTTATATAAAAATTTAATAAATAAAGCGTCCTTTTTAAGGGCGTTTTTTTGATGCAAAAAATTATTTTAAGGAGTGAATATTATGTTTTTTTTCGGAAAAAAAGGTGAAAAAATGGTAGTTGATAACAATACAAATGATAAAAGTGAGATTTCTTCACTTATAAAAGAGTGGATTTACTCTGAAAAGCGTAAGGAGATGCTATGCGGGTTAAGATACTACTGCGGTGAAAACGATATTCTTTTTAGAAAGAGGACTGTTATCGGTGAGGACGGGGTATTAAAAGAGGACAAAACCCTTTCAAACAACCGTCTTGCACACGGCTTTTTTAAAAAGCTTGTTGACCAGAAATGTCAGTATCTTTTCTCTCTTCCGTTTACTGTTTTGACTGATGATAAAGAGTATTCAGAGTATCTTCAGAAAATTTTTGACACTAATCTCAGAAAGAAAATTCAAAACCTTTGCAAAGAGGCTGTAATTAAGGGGATTGCCTGGCTTGAGCCATATTTTGACAATGGAAATCTGAGTTTTAAGAAAATTCCCTCAGAGGAGGTTTTGCCGATATGGAAAGACTCTGAACACACTGTTTTGGAGGCTTTGGTCCGTATCTACAACATAAAAAGAGATAAAAAGAAATTAACTCAGATTGAATACTGGACTCTTTCGGGGGTTGAGTATTTTATTATGGAAAACGGGCGGATTTCAAAGGACAGTCTAAAGGAAAAAAGCTCACATATTGTTATCGACGGGAAAGGGTATAATTTTAAGAAAATTCCTTTTATTCCGTTTAGGTATAACGAAGAGGAAATTCCGCTTATAAGATACACAAAATCGCTTATTGACGATTACGATTTACTTAAATCCGATGATTCAAATGCGATTACCGATGTTCCGAATTCTATTTTGGTTGTTAAAAACTATGACGGGCAGAGTCTTGGAGAGTTTCGGAAAAATCTATCGCAATATAAGGCAGTTAAAGTAAGCGACGACGGTGGGCTTGATATAAAAACCACCAAGCTTTCAACCGATTTGCTCGAAAAACATCTCTTGCTTGACAGGAAAGATTTATACGAAGTGGGCAGAGGTGTTGACACCCAGAACGATGATTTTAAAAACGCTTCGGGTGTGGCTTTGAAGTTTTTGTATGCGGATCTTGATTTGGACTGTAACGGAATTGAAAGTGAGTTTTTAGTAGGGTTTGAAGCGATGATTGAGTTTATAAACCTCTTTTTAAAGCTTAAAAACAAGGGCGATTTTTCCGATAAAAGAGTGTCCTTTACCTTAAACCGCGATATTATCATAAATGAAGATACCGCTATCGAAAACTGCATTAAATCAAGGGAAGTTCTTTCAGAGAGAACTGTGATTGAAAATCACCCGTGGGTTGATGATGTGAATGAGGAAATCTTAAGAAAGGAGAATGAAAATGGAGAATAATAATTCTATCGAAGAAATAATGGATATTGTTTCGTCACTTCAAAGTGAAATCGCTATTTTAAAAGAGTCTCAGGAAGGACTTCTTTCAGAGATAACTGCTGAACGTGAAAAAACTATGAAAATGAAAAAATACTCCGCTTTACAGCTTGAGCTCACAAGGGCAGGGGCTACCGATGCGGAGTATCTTATTTATAAAACCAATTCCGATGCTTTATTTAACGACGAGGGAGATTTGATTGAGCCCGAAAACTATGTTAAGGGTGTAAAGGAACTCTTTCCGTCGTTTTTTAATGAAAGGGAAGTTGAAATTTCGGGGGTTTTGCCGGGTGAAACTTCACTTGACAATTTGCCCGACACCTCTTTTTTAACCTATTCGCAGGAAAAAAGGTTACTTGAAAGGAATTAAAGGGGAAACCCTTTAATCATATATTAAGCCGTCGGGCCTTGCGGCGGCAAATTTTTAAAAATGAAAGGAAGAAAAAAACATGGCACTTTTTAATTCAACAAATTTTAACGCGGAGGTTTTCGGAAAATATGTAGATAGAATTCCTAACCTCAAAAGAAACGAGCTTATCCGCTCAAAAGCTATCGTGGAGCGAAACAGAATCGCTTCAATTTTCAGTGAGCAGACAGGTGGTAACTACGCTGCTACTCCGCTTTTTGGTCAGATTGGCGGCACTCCCGGCAACTATGACGGAAAGACCGACACTCCCAACAGCACTACAAAGACTTTTTCTCATTACAGAGTGGTTGTAGGCAGACAGAATTCCTGGACAGAAAATGATTTTTCTGCTGATATTGCAGGCGGTACCGACTTTATGGACAACGTAGGCGAACAGGTTGCGGAATACTGGGATTCAGTTGACCAGGATACACTTCTTGCCATTTTGGAGGGTGTGTTCGCTATGACAGGTGCAGAAAACAAAAAGTTTGTCGATAACCACACCTACGACATTTCAGGTGAAGAGGACGCTTTGTTTAACGCTACTGCTCTTAATAAGGCGATTCAGAAAGCGGCAGGCGACAACAAGCAGAAATTCTCACTTGTTATTATGCATTCCCAGGTTGCAACAAATCTTGAAAACTTAAATCTTCTTGAATACTTGAAATACACCGATTCCAAAGGTATGGTGAGGGATTTAAGCCTTGCTACACTTAACGGAAAGCTTATTCTGATTGACGATTCTATGCCCACAAAAGAAGTTACAGAGGGTGATGAAACCTACACTGCATACACATCTTATGTTTTGGGCGACGGTGCTATCGAATACACAAACTGCGGTGTTGAGGTACCTTTTGAAATGGACAGAGATCCTAAAACAAACGGCGGTCAGACCACTCTTTATTCAAGACAGAGAAAGATTTTTGCACCTTATGGTATTAACTTTACAAAGAAAAGTATGCAAACTCTTTCTCCCACAGACGAAGAGCTTAAAAACGGTGCTAACTGGGAAATCTGTAACACTAACGAAAATAGCGGTAAGGAATACTTAAACCACAAAGCTATTCCGATTGCAAGAATTATCACAAGAGGTTAATATGAATGTTTCTGATAAAGTTAAGTCTTTAATCGGGGCGGAATGTAACGAGGAAATTTTAAATTTTTGCTGTGAGGAAGCTTTAAGTTACATAAAAAATTATTGTAATATAAATGAAGTTCCTTTGGACTTGAACGCTACGTTAGTGAGAATGGCTTATTGTTTATATAAATATTCCGTCGGGGATATTGAGGTAAAAAGTATAACCCGTGGTGATTTTTCGGTTACTTACAGTGATAAGAAAAATGAAATTTTTGAAAGCTTTAACAATAAGCTTATTCCGTTTCGCAAATTGAAATGGTAGGTGGTTTTATATGGAAAGTAAAGTTATCGCCTCGACTTTTGACAGTTTAGCTACTGTTTTTGAACGCAGGTATATAGAAAACTCTCTGCCGCAACGTGAGGAAATGGTTGAAATTTATAAAGATATTCCCTGTGCTGTAAGTCGTACACGTTCGGGTGCAAAATACGGAAATCAACCTGTTTTGCAGGAGTTATATCCAAAACTTTCGTATGAAACAAAACTGTTTTTACCCCCTGATTTAGATATAAAGGCTGGGAGTTTTATTAAGGTTAAAACCTTAAATGAAGAAAGAAATTATATTTCTTCGGGTGAAGCGATAAGATATAAAAGTCATCAGGAGATTTTAATTTCAAGGGAGGATTTTGCGTGACAAATGAAATTTCAAACGCAGTAGTATCAACCCTTAACGACGCTTTCGGTGGAGAAACGAAAATCTATACCGAAAAGGTGAGGCAAGGCTTTAAAACGCCTTGCCTTTTCATCGAAAGGGGTAATCTTTCGGAAACTATGATACGAAGTAACCGCTTTATAAGATATTTTCCGTTTAATATCACATATTTCCCGTCAAAAGAGGAAATTCCCGTTTTAAGTAATTTTGAGATGGACAAGGCAGTCGAAAAATTATTTTTCAGTCTTTCAAGGATTGAAATAAAAGACGGAAGTATATTTAACGGATACTCGATGAAAGCCCTTAATAAAGGCGATTTTATTGAGTTTTCAGTTTCATATAAGGCGATTGTTACTAAGGTTTCAGATGAAAACAAAGAGCTTATGACTCAGATTGAATATAATAAAGGAAGTGAATAATTATGGCTTTAGGCGGTGGAACTTTTACAGTTAAAAATAAGACGTTACCCGGTGCATACTTAAATTTTTTAAGTGCTTCTAAGTCAAATCCCTATATTTCCGAACGCGGAACAGTTTGTATCCCTTTAAAATTGGATTGGGGTGTGACGGGGGAAATCTTTGAGGTTTTGAGTGAGGATTTTATAAAAAATTCCGAGAAAATCTTTGGATACCCTTTTAATCATGAAAAACTTAAAGGAATTTCTGATATTTTTTTAAATGCCGAAAAATGCCTTTTTTATCGTCTTAACGGGGGTAAAAAGGCAAGTTCTGATTTTTGTGAAGCTAAATACGAGGGGGTACGCGGTAACGATATAAAGTTAGTGGTTGAAAGTTTTGATGAGTATTTTAAGGTTTCAACCTATCTTGACACAAAGCTTGTTGACAGTCAGACTGTAGCAGATTACAGTGAACTTTCAGACAACGATTTTGTTTTGTTTAATAAAGAGGCCACTCTCTCAAAGACAGCGGGAATGTCACTCTCAGGCGGTGAAAACGACGACGAACTTGACTTTTTGACCTTTTTGTCAAAGGCCGAAAACGAAGTTTATAACATACTCGCCTCAACCACTACCGATGACAGCGTTAAAGAGCTTTTTGTAGGCTTTACAAAGCGTATGCGTGATGAAATCGGAGTAAAATTCCAGACAGTTTTATATGATGTTTCGGCTGATTATGAGGGAGTTATTTCGGTTAAAAACTCTGTTTTAAACGATGAAGAAAGTGGGCTTGTTTACTGGGTAAGCGGTGCTTTGGCAGGGTGTGAAATAAGTAAAAGCACCCTCAATAAGCTTTATGACGGAAGTTTTGAAATAAGTAGCGATTACACTCAGTCAGAACTTGAAAACTTTATTAAAAACGGGCAGTTTGTGCTGCACAGAGTAAAAAATGAACTGAGGGTGCTTTCTGATATAAATACCCTTGTTTCGGGCGAAGAGGATTTTAAAGACAACGGAGTTATAAGAGTTTTAGACCAGATTGGCAACGATATTGCGTATCTTTTTAAAGAGAGGTATTTAGGCAAGGTTTTAAACGACAGTTCGGGCAGGATTTCTCTCTGGAACGATATTGTAAGACATCATAAAGAGCTTTCAGAAGCAGGTGCTATCGATGAATTTAATCCTGAAGATATAAAGGTTACTGTCGGTAACAGTAAAAACAGCGTGGTTGTAGAGGATTATATCACTCCTGCTACCGCTATGGCACAGCTTTATATGACGATTATAGTGGAATAGAAAGGAGAATATTATGGTTACAATGAACGCTAAAGATGCAATTTCCGCATCTATGGCTGAATGTTATGTCACTATTGATAAAAGACGATATAATTTTATGCAGGCGATAGACTTGGAAGCTAATTTTGAAAAGACAAAGTTAAAGGTCCCGATTTTAGGTAAATCAGGCCAGGGAAATAAATCGACAGGCTGGAAAGGAAGCGGAAAGGCTACTTTTCATTACAACAGCTCGATTTTCAGACAGCTTTTTTATCGCTTTAAGGAAACAGGCGAGGACATTTATTTTGACATTCAGGTTACAAATGAGGATCCTGCTTCTTCTGTCGGCAGACAGACTGTAATCTTAAAGGACTGCAATTTAAATGGCGGTGTACTTGCTAAATTCGGTGCTTCGGACGATTATCTTAAAGAGAGTATTGAATTTACTTTTGATGACTTTGAAATTCCCGAAGTGTTTAAAAACTTGAAAGGTATGTAAATATGAATGGTTTAAAGGGATTTTTAATGCAGAATGCCATTAAGGTTAAAAACGAAAAATGCATAGTTTCAGATAGATTTTTAGACGATGATAACAAGCCGATTTTATGGGAATACCGCTGTATTACTCCAAAAGAGGACGAGGAGATAAGAAAAAATTCTCTTATAAACGGGGAAGTGTGTATGGACAAATACCTGGGGTTACTTGCCTATATTTCTACTGTTTTTCCTGACTTAAATGACAGTGAGCTTCAGGACAGCTACAATGTTTTAGGCGGCGATAACCTTTTAAAAGTTATGCTCACCCCCGGGGAATACGCTTGTTATCTTGATAAAATTGAAACTCTTAACGGGTTTAAAGAAAGTATGAAAGAAAAGGTGGACAAAGCAAAAAACTGATAAAAGGTGGGGACTCTGATGCAAATCTTGCATACTATTGTCTTCACCGGTTTAATATGCTTCCGTCTGAATTTATAAAGCTTGATAGCTATGAAAAGGCATTTATAATAGCTTCAGCCCAAATATTTTCAGAAGAAAATTAAAGGAGGAGTTAAAATTTTTATCTTTGATAATTATAAATATTTAAATCAAAAATTTTCTCTTTTTAAGAATTTGAGAAATTTTAAAAATTCTTCAGATATAAGTTTAAAGATAAACTCCTTGCCCGAGGTTTTTTCAATCAATAAATCGTCTGAGGAATTTAAATTTAACCATGTGGTTAACAATACTAAAAAGGTTTTTAACACTGAGAAAAATTTAAAAGAGCTTAATTTACAAAAAAGTGTTTTTGAAAACGAAAATAACTATTTTAATAATAAGGAAATTTTCAGAAATTTTTCTTTTACAGGGGAAAACAAAAAAACTACTCCGCCAAATATTAATGTCAGCACAGTGAATTATAACAGTATAAATTCAGAGCTTGACATCGACAGAGTGGTAAATTCAATAACAAGAAAGGTAACAGAATCTCTTAATACAGATTTTGAAGCTCTGCACCGATAAAAAAACTCAAAACAAACTTTCAAAAAACTCTTTACAACCGAGAAAATATGTGCTATGATATATGTAGCGACATAAAAAAAGGAGTGTTAATATGAAAGTTGCTATTGTAGGTTCAAGAGGTATTGAAAAATTTAATCTTAAAAAGGTGATGCCTAAAGGGGTTACCGCTATTGTGTCGGGAGGAGCACGCGGTGTGGATACACTTGCTGAGAAATATGCTAAAAAGCATAAACTCGAGCTTTTGGTGTTTAAGCCCGAATATGATAAGTACCCCGGTAAGATTGCACCTTTAAAGAGAAATAATACCATTGTTGATAATGCAGACGTTGTAATAGCAATCTGGGACGGTGTTTCAAGAGGTACGAAATATACCATGGATTACGCCGAAAAACAGGGCAAACTTTTACACGTTGAAATCGTTGACTGATTTTTACAAAAAATTTTTGAAAGAGCATATCGAATTTTTTCGATATGCTTTTTTGTTGGGGAAAAATAAAAAGGAGGGAAAATATGGCATATATTTTTTATCTTGACGGGATAGCATTACCTGTTACTCCGTCAGAACTTAAGATTTCATTTAAAAATAAAAACACCGTTTCAACCCTCTTAAGCGGTGAAGAAATAAGCATTTTAAAGTCACCTGGCTTAAAGGAAATCACCTTTGAGGCACTTTTGCCGCAAAAAAAGTATCCGTTTTCTTATTATCCCGACGGATTTTTACCTGCATCTTTTTATATGAGTAAGTTTTCGTTACTTAAAGAAGAAAAGAAGGCGTTTTATTTTTTGGCGTCGAGAACCGATGAGAGGGGGAGACTTCTTTATGATACCAACATAAAGGTAAGTTTAGAGGAATTAACCTTTACAGAGAGTGCTGCAAACGGGCTTGACGTTATAGCTTCAATTTCTTTAAGGGAGTATAAAAGCTATGCATTAAAGGAGTACAGTACCTATAATAATGCTGACACCATTAAAAGAGAAACAAAAGAGCCTAAGAAAAGCTATACCGTAAAAAAGGGCGATACCCTTTATAACATCTGTAAAACCGAGCTTTCTGACGGCAATAGATACAAGGAAATTGCAAAGCTTAATGATATTAAAAATCCGAATTTAATATACCCCGGGCAGGTGATTTATTTTGAATGATTATATGCTTAAAATCATCAAAAAGGACAAGGGGTATATTTTAATGCCCGAAGATAAAGTAATATGGGAAACAGCGAGAAAGGGAACACCCGGAAAGCTTAAGTTTTCTTTGCCTTATTCCACTTTTTCTCCCGATGAGGGGGATAAAGTGGAATTTTATATAGGCGATAAAGGGATATTTTCAGGATATATTTTCACAATTTCTGAAAACGGAGATACAAAAAGGAAGGAAATTACAGCCTACGACCAGCTTCGGTATCTTAAAAACAAGGATAATTATGTCTATAAAAATAAAACCGCATCAGAGCTTTTAAAGATGATTGCAGAGGATTTTTCCTTAAAACTCGGTAAAATCGATGCGACTTCTTATAAAATTCCTTACAGAGTGGAGGACTCAAAGACGCTTTTTGATATAATCGAGACTGCTCTCGACTTAACATATGAGAATACGGGTGAAGAGTATATTTTATACGATGATTTCGGGAAGTTATCGCTTGTAAAGTTAAATGATTTACAGACAAATCTTTTAATTGATGACAGCTCATCAGAGAATTATACTCTGCAAAGCAGTATTGATAAAAGCTACAACAAAATAAAACTTCTCCACGAAGATAACAGAAAAAACTTAAGAAAGATTTATCTTAAAGAGGATAAAGCTTATGAGGAAAAATACGGAGTTTTGCAGTATTTTTCTCATATAAACGGTGATGAGAACGGATTTTTAAAAGCCGAAAAGCTGCTTAATTCCTATAAAAACCCCGTAAAAAGCTTAAGCGTTTATGGGGTTTTTGGTGATTTGAGAGTTCGTGCAGGAAGTAAACTGAGGCTTAAGATAACTCCTTTTGATAATAATATGACTGTTTTAAAAGCTGAGCATATTTTTTATGAAAATGAGCATAAAATGAATCTTTATTTAGAAGGTGGTGGCATCGATGAATGAGTTTTTAAATATTCTTCGCAGGGTTGCCACAGAGGCGGTTGAGGGCGAAAAGCCCGTAGGAGTGATGTTTGGTGAGGTGTTAAGTACTTCGCCTTTACAGATAAAAGTTGAGCAAAGACTCACTTTAAGCGAGGATATGCTAATTTTAACTAAAAATGTCACAGATTATTCTGTAAACGCCTGGAGTAACACAGAAAATTTTAAGCTTCATATTAAAAACAGTCTAAAGAAAGGTGAAAAAGTGCTTCTTTTAAGAATGCAGGGAGGACAAAGATTTCTTATAATTGATAAGCTAAAGGAGGAAAACTATGATACCGAGCTATAATGAGGTGGAAAACTCTTCAAAAATGCCGACAAAAACCTATTTTCTCGATATTGAGAACAAAAGAATTTCAGGTGTAACAGATAAACTTGATGCCATGCGTCAGGCATTATACCTTATTTTAAACACCGAGCGATACGAATATCCCGTTTTTAGCTGGAATTACGGTGCAGAGCTTTTTGAAACATTTTCAAACCCCATAAACTTTCTTTATCCTGAGCTTAAAAGAAGAATAACCGAGGCACTTTTGACAGACGACAGGATAATTTCTATTGAAGATTTTTCCTTCGAGGCTTTAAAAGGCAAGGTTTTAGTCACATTTACAGTAAAAACTATTTTTGGAAATATCAAGGCAGAAAAGGAAGTGAATACAAATGTATGAGGATATAAGCTTTGAAAAAATAATGGAAAGAATGCTCAAAAAAGTCCCCGATAATATAGATAAAAGGGAAGGTTCAATCATTTATGATGCAATATCTGCATCGGCACTTGAGCTTTGTAATTTATATATCGAGCTTGACAACGTGTTAAACGAAGGGTTTTACGATACTGCTTCAAGAGAATATCTGATACGTCACGCATCCGAACGCGGAATTTCGCCTTTTAAAGCCACAAAAGCGGTTTTAAGAGGCGAATTTAATATAGACGTTCCGATATTTTCAAGGTTTTCTTTAGACGATTTAAACTATGTTGTAACTGAAAAAATAAGCGACAAGGTTTATAAAGTCACTTGTGAAACCGAAGGAACTGTCGGCAACAAAAGGCTCGGAAGTCTTATTCCCATAGAGTATATCGAAGGGCTTGAAACTGCATTGCTCACTGAAGTTTTAATTCCTGCTGAGGACGAAGAGGACACAGAAAGCTTCAGAAAAAGGTATATAGACAGTATCACAAATCTTTCTTTTGGTGGTAATCAGGCTGATTATAAAGAAAAGGTTATGGGGATACCGGGGGTTGGAAATGTGCTTATAAATCCTGCATATTACGGTGGAGGAACAGTGAGGATTGTAATTTCCGACTCAGAGTTTAACCCTCCCGGGGATATGCTTGTATCAAAGGTTCAGGAAATTTTAGATCCACTTTCAAATCAGGGTGAGGGAGTGGGACTTGCACCAATCGGCCATAAAGTGACAGTTGAGGGTGCAATTCCACGCAGTATCGATATTGCTTTTAATTTAAGCTGTGAAGAGGGAATAAGTTTTAACGATATAAAAGACAGTATAAATGAAGCTATCGACGGATATTTTAAAGAGCTTTCAAAAAACTGGCCTGACAGCAAAGCAATTGTCGTAAGAGTTTCAGGTATTGAGATGAGAATTTTAAATTTAGAGGGTGTAATTGATATTGCATCGACAAGGATCAATGGTGAAACGGGAAATCTTATCTTGAATGCCGATGAACTGCCCGTAAGGGGGAGTGTAAATGGCTAAAACTGCGGACGTTTCTTTGTATTTACCAAAAGTACTTTGTGAGATATATGAGATTTCTTTACTTTTAAAGCTTTATAACGAAGAACTTTCTTTACTGTGGCAAGGGTGTGAGGACGCACTTTCAGACAGATTTTTGTCGTCACTTACTGAAAATGGTCTGAAACGTTTTGAGAAGCTTCTTAATTTGAAAAAATCTTCCGATTTAAGTATAAATGAACGCAGATTCAGGATAAAATCCGAGTTGTGTTCACGACTACCGTTTACATTAAGAGTGCTCACAAAACAACTTAATGCACTCTGTGGTGCAGGAAATTACGAGATTTTGGTTGATTATGAGGGAAAAAAAGTTTCGGTTTATATTGCCGAAATCGCAAAATCAAATATTGAAGCCACAAAAAATATGCTTTTTAAGATGTTGCCTGCAAATTTAATTATAGAGGTATCGCTTTTATATCGTCAGAATAAAATGTTAAATTCATTTACTCACAAAAAGCTTTCTGAGTATCAGCACAACTACATTCGCGAAGGAGGAGAAATTTTATAATGGCAACTTATACAAAAAATTTTAATTTAAAAAAGCCTTCAGAAGAAGATTTTTATAACATAAAAGATTTTAACGATAACGCCGATATTATTGACAACAAACTAAAAGAGCTCGAAAACCCTTTCAGCTATGGCACAGAGGACTTAACTCCGGGGGAATCACCGCTTAACACAGGAAAACTTTATTTCGTATATGAGTAGGTGATTTAATGGCTAAAAAAACGTATATAGGGGTTAACAACCTTGCAAGAAAGGTTAAAAAAATGTATATCGGTGTCACACAGACAAGCGAAAATTATATCGAGTATATAGAAAGCAGCGGTACTCAGTACATTGACACAGGTGTAACCTCAAGTGACAATATAAAAATTGAAATCAAGGCAGAAATTCTTGATTTAAGTAAAAATGCTGCGATTTTTGGCGGTAAATCTTCAAGCGGCGAAATTTTCAGGATAATTTATAACAGTGAAACTGATAAATTTACTGCAGGGTACCGCACAAGTGGCGATATTGTAATCCCCGATACCATAGTGTCATCGGGGGTGCATACCTTTTTGCTTGATAAAACCTGCTTTAAAATCGATGATAAGCTTATATCAATATCAGATGAAACGAGCTTTTCATCAACTAATACGATAAATCTTTTCAGGATTAACAGTAAGTTTGTAAATCACATTTCCACTATGCGACTTTTTTATTGTAAGATTTATGAAAATAATATCCTTATAAGAGATTTTATTCCCTATAAAAATTCCGATGGCGAAATCGGACTTTTTGATATAGTAAATCATCTTTTTTATAAAAGCTTGTCGGAGGACAGTTTTATAGCAGGAAGTAACTTAGCATCTTCAGGTGTCGCAAGGAGGATAAAAAAAGGCTATATCGGTATCGGTGGGGTTGCAAGACCTTTTCTAATCACCGATTTTACAAGATTCGGGCTTACTGAAAGTCCGCTTAATAATAAAAGTGAGGGGCTTTCTGCTGCTGCTACAAGCGAATATGCTTTTTTTGCAGGGGGTGCGGATAAAACCCAGAACTCTTCAGCTTTTAACAAAACGCTCACTCTTTTTAACCCACCTTCGCTTTCTGTAAATGTAAAGCATCTTTCAGCGAATAGCCTTGATGAAAAGGCTTATTTTGCAGGTGGGGTAAAAGATGACGGAGATTTTGAGAATTTAGTAGAATGTTATGATTCGAGCTTATCAAAATCAGCTTTTATGGGATTGAGTAAGGCAAGAAGCCGCCTTGCGAGTGCTGTAATCGGAGATTATATTTTATTTGCAGGAGGACGGGCTTTAAATAGCGGTTACCTTTCGGAGCTTGGCAGTAAAACTGTGGATTCATATAGTAAAATCGGTACAAAATTAAACTTGGAGTTATCTCAGAAAAGGTACGGATTAGTAGGAGTAACTGTAGGAAATTATGCACTTTTTGCAGGAGGAATATATGATAATACGGATATTCCTGATTGTTTTGACAGTTCCCTTACAAGAAATCTCAATGCTACTGAGATGCTCACAAGTTATAAGTTTTATGCTGCGGCAACCTCAGTAGGAGATTATGCCATAATTGTCGGTGGCAAAAGCACACCAAAAGAAGATTTATTAAGTTCAGACATTTACGGAAATGCAGAAATTTATAACAGTTCACTTACAAGAGTCAGCACTATAGGTATCGGAATCAAAGCTTGTGATCTGGCTGCAACTTCTCTCGGTGAATATGCTGTTTTCGCAGGTGGAAACAGTGATGTTGGTTATTATAATGCAGTTGAACCTTGTAAGTATGTTAATTATTTTGACAGTTCGCTTACCTTAAAAGTCGCTGATAATTTACTATACGCCCGTCAAAAACACGCAGGCGTAACAATAGGAAACTACGCTTTATTCGGCGGAGGAACACACAATACAGTAGAGGTTTACACCTCTTAAAAAGGAGTAAAAATTATGAGATATGCAATTTGGAATAAAAAAGATGATATTATAACACCGATAGGTGAAGTTTTGTCGGCAGCAGAGTGGATAGCTAGATATCCCGTCGCTAAACTTAATAACATCACAGTCGTATGCGGTGCAGGGGAAATAAACGGTTCTTTTTTCGGCACTTTAGGACAGATGAAAGAGCTCTATGAATCTAAGGGTGCAGATTTTAAAGACTGTGAAACCGATGAGGACATTTTAAGAATAATCGAAGCGTTTGAGGATAATCTGAACGCTCCATCAAAAGAAGCTACAGCAGAAGAAAGAATCGCAGCGGCAATCGAATATCAGGTGCTTTCAACATTACCTGATGCACATGAGGAGGAATAATATGAATTATCAGACAGTAAAAAGAAACTTTGAAAAAGGACTCTGGACTTTAAATATGGTCAGAGTAGCAGTAAAAAAAGGAATTATAACAAAAAGCGAGTATGCCTTGATAACAGGCGAAAGCTATTAAAAGAAGGGGTTTTTACCCCTTCTTTTTTGGAGGAATTATGGAATATATACTTGAAATTTTATTTTCTTTACTACTTGCAATCTGCTCTTTTACATATCGCAAGGTTCTAAAAAGACTTAAAGAACAAGACAGGGTAAAACTCGGTGTCCAGGCGATTTTAAGGGACAGAATCATAGGAAGCTACAATCATTATATGGAGAAGGGATATTATCCTATATACGCTCAGGAGAATGTAAATCGACTTTATGAGCAGTATCACAATTTGGGCGGAAACGGGACGGTTACTCATTTGGTTTTGGAGCTTGAAAATCTGCCTACAGAAAGGAAGAAATAAAGATGAAAGAAAAGTTAAAACGTCTTTTTACAATAAAAAGCATCGTTACCTTGTGCCTTACCTTGCTGTTTGGGGTGATGACAGTAAGAGGGGTATTAAACGGGGAACAGTTTTTGATGGTTTACACCACTGTCATAGCTTTTTATTTCGGCACACAGGCTAAAAAAGAATGAAGAGAATTTTCAAAAAAAACTTTAAAATCACCCAGAATTTTAATAAAAATCATTTGGGGCTTGATATTGTAGGACTTGAAGATAAAGAAATTGTGTCACCTGTCAAGGGGGTAGTCAAATCCTCTTTACTTATCACCGATAAGTCAAATCTCACTTGGGAGTGGGGAAATTACATAAGAATTGACGATGAAAATAATAATAGATACTACTTTTGCCACCTCGATAAAAGGTATTTAAAGGTGGGGGATAAAGTAAATATAGGTACCAAAATAGGTCTTATGGGCAATACCGGCAAAAGCTTCGGAGCACATTGCCATTTTGAAATAAGGACAAAGGAAAATGTAAGGATAAACCCTTCACAGTTTTTGGAAATTCCCAATGAAAAAGCGGTATATAAATGGGCTAAAACTGTAAACGGCTGGAGTTATGGTGCGTTTAAAGATGAGTGGGGATATATCGATGATAAATGGTATTATTTTAACGGAAATTCTGCGGTGACGGGCTTTTTCAAGGTTGATAATAAAAATTACTATTTTGCTGAAAACACTTTTTTAAATATAAAGGAATGTCAGCTTATAATAACTGATAAAAAAGGAGCGATTATATGAAAAATAAAGGGTTAGGACTTATTCCCTCCGGTCTTGATATGAGGGATTTTTTATATATGACTGCAAATGATTATTTCCCCGACAGCTTTAGCTTTGATTTGTCAAAATTTAAAGTTCACGACCAAGGGGCGTATCAGAACTGTGCTACACACGCACTTTCCGCCCTTATTGAGATAGTTTTAAAGTGTAAAGCAATTAGCTTTCCATGGTATTATGGTAATCGTCGGCACTCAGATTATAAGGGCGAAGGTACTGAAATCAGGGGACTTTTGAAAGCAGCACAGAAAGAGGGTGGACTTTTCTTTGAAAGTTATCCTTTTGAAGCTGAGGTTTCAAAGGTAATTGAAAATTTTGAGGAAAAATATGACCGATTTAAAGATGAGGCGATAAAGATAAGAATAAGCAATTATTATCGCTGTAACAGTATAAATACAGTAAAACAGTCGCTTTTAAACGGATTTCCCGTCTTAATCGGCACAGTGATTTTTAAAAGCTTTTATGAGATTTCAAAAGAAAATCTTATAATGCCAGAACCCCGTATAACAAATAACTCTTTAGAGCCTATGGCAGGCGGACATATGATGCTCATTGTGGGATATAACAGTCAAGGGTTTAAGGTTTTAAACTCCTGGGGAGAAGATTTTGGCGATAACGGAATTTTTATAATGCCTTATTCTATCTTTGACTGGAGTGAAAAGCACTCTTTCCCGATACCTCTTTTTGATGCGTGGGCAATAGACGGAATTATTTCTGATAATGAGGACAATACCATTAAAAAACAAAAAGACGGTTGGTATAAAAAAGATAATAAATGGCGATACAGAGAAAACGGGGAAGACGTTAAAGGCTGGAAAAAGGTAAACAACATCTTTTATTATTTAAATAAAAACGGTGATATGGTGACAGGTTGGCTTAAATTTGACGATGAATGGTATTATTTAAAGGAAAACGGTGCCATGAAAACGGGTTGGCTTAATTTAGGTGGCAGATGGTACTATTTTTTAAATAGCGGAAAAGCGGTAAAAGGTTTTTATAACATCGATGGCAAAAACTATTATTTTTCAAATGAATGGTTTGAGGACATAAAAGAATGTCAGCTTATAATGACCGATAAAAACGGAGAAATTATAACCCCATAAATAGTGTCGAAACAGAGTGGAATTTTTATAACTTTGTAAAAAATAGCACAAAGTTATAAAATTTCACGCTGTTTTTTGTTTTTTTTTAATAAAAAGCTTGACAGAAATGAGATTTTAATGTATGATAAAATGAGTGACAAAAAGGATAAGGAGAGCTATTGTGGAAGTTTTAAAAACCGCTTCTGATTTTTTAAATGCTGATGACAATGAGCTTATAAGCCTTTCTTCAGAAAACAAAGAAGTAGTGGCAGTTTTAATCTCCCGATATATCCCTCTTATCAATAAAGTCGCTTTTCAGTTTAGCAAAATTTTAGATTTCGATGACTTAGTTCAGGAAGGCTCGTTAGGTCTCCTGGACGCCATCAGTAGCTTTAACTCTGACAAAGACATTAAATTTAACACATATGCAGCTATCTGCATACGCAACAAAATACTTAAGGCTGTCGAGAAGCAAACTTCTTATAAAGCAGGTAAGGGGCAGAAAACCATACCGCTTGACAGTTTATCTGAAAAAGCAGATAATCTGACACCTGAAAGTATTTTTATCGGTAAAGAGAGCCTTGATGCTGTTATTGAAGACGTGAAAAAGGTTCTTTCACCGCTTGAACGCAACATACTTTTTTCCCATTTGGGAGGACTTGATTATCGTTCAATTGCGCAAAATCTCAACATTTCCCCAAAGTCAGTCGATAATGCTCTGCAACGTGTTCGAAGGAAACTCAAATTTATTCACCGTGCTTAACGGTTGCTGAACCCTTATGCCCCTATAGCTTAATCGCAGAGCGTTGCAAAGACAAAGGTGACGGTGCAAGTCCGTCTGCGGGCGAATATATTAACCTAAGCGAGGTATTTTAAAATGTACGAAGACAAAACCCTAACATGCAAAGAGTGTGGCAATGAATTTGTATTCACTGCAGGTGAGCAGGAGTTTTACGCTGAAAGAGGTTTCGAAAACGAACCTCAGAGATGTAAACCTTGCCGCGATGCTCGCAAAAATCAGAACAGAGCTCAGAGAGAGATGTTCACAGCTACATGTGCTTCTTGTGGTGCAGAGGCAAAAGTGCCTTTCCAACCCCGTGAAGACCGCCCTGTATATTGCAGCGATTGCTTTGCAAAAATGAGAGAAGAATAATCTTTCGATAAAGAATGAGGTCGGTTATCCGGCCTTATTTTTTATACTATAAATTTTAAGAAAAATATGGCATTTTTAAAATAAATGTGTTACAATATAAAAGTAATTAAAAGGAGTGTCAGGTATGGAACTTAATCATAAGAATGTAAGAAAAATTCTTCTTATAATTGTTTTTACAGTTGTTTTGTTTTTAGTACTTCAGAATATTGGACAAGTTCTGAGCTACCTAAAAATATTTTTCTCGCTGATTACACCGCTTTTAGTGGGCTTTTGTATTGCATTTATCTTAAACCTTCCGATGCGTTTTATCGAAAGAAAATGCTTTAAATTAGGCGGAAAGCACGATAAATTTATAAGAAAAGTAAAACGTCCTTTAAGTATATTTATGACGTTTATATTTGTGGCTTTGATTATTTTCTTTATAATGTTTATAATTATCCCTGAATTTGGAAACGCTTTGGAAACTTTAAAATCAAGCATTCCTCTTTACATAGAAAAAATCAATACTTTTATAAACGGTTTGATTATAAAATATCCTGAACTTCAAAACAGCATTTCAACAATCACAGTTGACTGGGAAAAGCTTTTGGATACTGCTTTTTCGTTCTTCCAGAAGGGTGCAGGTAACGTTTTAAACACCACAGTTTCTGCTGCAACAAGCGTTATCAGCGGATTTGTTAATTTCCTTCTAGGTATCTTCTTTGCTATATATATCCTTTCAACCAAAGAAAAATTAAAAAGTCAGGCAACACGTCTGCTTTACGCTTTTGTTCCTGACAAAAAACGTGAAGATAACAAAGTTATTCCGTCCGAAAAATATGTTAAAAAGATTTTATCGGTATTTGAGCTTACAAATAAGTGTTTTTCTAAATTTATCGCAGGTCAGTGTACCGAAGCGGTAATTTTAGGGGCTATGTTCTTTTTGGTTTTAAGTATATTCGGCTTTAAATATCCGCTTATTATAAGTGTTTTGATGACAGTTTTTTCGCTTGTTCCTATTTTTGGTGCATGGGTTTCCACCGCAATTTCAGCACTTTTAATTTTAATCTCAACATCACCCATATCAGCACTCTGGTTTATTGTTATCGCCCTTATTATTCAGCAAATCGAAGGCAATCTTATTTATCCGCACGTGGTAGGCGGTTCAGTAGGACTTCCGTCTTTATGGGTACTGGCGGCGGTTACTTTGGGTGCCGGACTTTTCGGAGTTGTTGGAATTGTTATTTGTATCCCGATTTTTTCAGTAATTTATGCCCTTATAAAAGAAGAAGTAACTTTAAGACTTAAAACAAAATCTATTAAAAATATCTCTGAAAATTAGAGGCGATTTTATGAAATTAGTAAAAAAAGAAGTTTTCAGTATTCCGAATATACTGTCCTTTATAAGGCTTTTGCTTATCCCCGTTTTTGTGGTGGGATATATTAAAAGGATGTATAATTTTTCAGCTTTGATTATTTTAATTTCGGCAATTACAGATATGCTCGACGGATTTATCGCAAGAAGATTTGATATGATTACCGAGCTTGGTATGCTTTTAGATCCCGTAGCTGACAAATTAACACAAGGTGCTGTGGTATTCACCCTGATTTTCAGGTATCCGTTTATGATTTGGCTTTTCATCTTTTTGGCAATTAAGGAAATTTCAATGGCGGTAAATGACTATCTTCTCTTTAAGAAAGGTTTAAAATTAGACGGTGCCAAATGGTTCGGAAAGCTCTCTACTGCTGTTTTATACGCAGTTATGGTAGCACTTATAGGTTTCCCTGATTTGCCTTTGAATGTTGTCTATTCTTTGGCACTTTTAAGTGGAATATTCTTATTATTATCCTTTGTGCTTTATCTTACAGTATTTACAAAAATGCACAGGTCAGTAAAGTAATTTACTTTTATAAAAGGAGTTTATTATGAAAAGACAGAATTACTTAAGTTGGGACGAATATTTTATGGGGATAGCAATGCTTTCCGCACAACGCAGTAAAGATCCTTCAACTCAGGTTGGCGCTTGTATCGCCAACAAGGAGCATAAAATTCTCTCAATGGGATATAACGGAATGCCGACAGGTTGTGATGATGATATGATGTGCTGGGAAAGGGAAGGCGATTTGCTTGATACCAAGTATCCGTACGTTTGTCACGCAGAGTTAAATGCAATTTTGAATAATGACGGCGGCTCTTTAAAGGGAACTTCTATTTATGTAACGTTGTTTCCGTGTAACGAGTGTGCAAAAGCAATTATTCAGTCGGGAATAACCGAGGTTGTTTTTATGGAAGATAAATACGCTGATACAGCGGGGGTAATCGCTTCAAAGAGAATGTTTGATATGGCAGGCGTTTCCTACAGACAGTATCTGCCGACAGGAAAACTCTTAGAGCTTAAGTTTTAATGTATGAATTAAATTGTTTGCATATAAAAAAGCAGAGGATTGCCCTCTGCTTTTATTATTTTTTATAAAACTTTAAATTTCTGGTGGTCTGCATACTGAACAAGGTGTAAGCCCTTTTGATTTTGCCTTTGAAAGAGTAATTTCAATTTTACTATTTTTCAAATATATACAATCGCTTTCATGATATTTTTTTCCGGTTTTAGTCCGATAAACAGTTTCTGATTGAGTAGTTTCATTTGTAATTTCAATTTTACTTTCAGCGGGTTTAACAGTTTCTTCAGTATCACAAGCAGTAAATAACGAAAATACTAAAATAAAAGAAACTAACAAGGTGATTATTTTTTTCATAAAGTTCCTCCTGAAATAAAAAATGCGTGGACCTTTTAAAAGATCCACGCACCAAAAACGTAGTCTGCTTTCAAAAGGTTACCACACACTTTTACCATACGAATAATCATCCTCACAGGCTACGAAAGCAGAGCATACGCTTTTAACTATAGCGTACGCACCTATAAGGTTGATTATTTATATAATTTTGGTAAAAGTGTGGTAACATAATAATATCATAATTTTTAATAAAATACAATACTATTTGAATTTTAAAATATAAAAACCACCTCTTATTTCTGAGAGGTGGTTTCTATATCATTTATTATTTCCTTTGCATAGGTTACATCTTTTAAAATCTGTTCTTTAAGGTCATCAAGGCTATTAAATTTCTTTTCTTCTCTTATAAACTCAATAAACGAAAGCTTGACCTTTTTGCCATATAAATCCCCGTTAAAATTAAAAATAGTCGTTTCCGCTGATGGGGAAGAGGTTTCCATGACAGTGGGTTTCACACCGAAATTAGTAATTCCGTAATAACATCTATCATTGATATCGATTTTTGTAAGATAAACTCCGAATTTTAAATGGGAGAAATTTTTAGGAAAAATCTGATTTATGGTAGGATAACCTAAAGTTCTTCCTATTTTTCTTCCGTTTGAAACGGGGAAGTCAATCTGAAAATTTCTTCCCAAAAGCTTATTCGCAAGTGAAACGTCTCCGTTTTTAAGGACATTTCTTATATAAGTAGAGCTTACTTTTTCCCCATTTAAGGTAATTGAGGAAACAACATTAAGCCTTATATCGTTTTTTTCACAAAAGCTTTTAAGCTTTATAATATCACCCTCGGCATTCTTTCCGAAACGATAATCTTCACCGCAAAAAATTGCCTTTGCTTTAAGAGATTTTTTTAAAACAGAATTTAAAAATTCATCTGCTGTGATGTCTTTTATGTCAGAAAATGAGGGGGAAATAAAATTTTCAATCCCCATATCATTTAAAAGTTTTTCTTTCAAACCTGATGAAATTAAGTAAGAAAAATCAGATTTTGTTATATTTTCATCATCAAATTCAAAGGAAAACACAGTATGAGCGCCAAGGTTTGAGTTTAACATATCTGAAATCACTTTTTGGTGTCCCAAATGAATTCCATCAAAAAATCCTAATGCAACCACAGTGTTTTTATTTAAGTGCGGGATTTTATGAAAAATTCGCAAAACTGTTACTTCCTTTCGATGAAAAATTTTAAAAGCTTTAATTCTTTGTTTTGTTTATCGCAATCAGCAAGTCCCAAAAAATCATTTTCTGCCCCGTAAACCCGTACAGTATAAGCTTTGTCAGGATAGTTTATTCTGTTTAAATCAAGTTTAACACCATTTAAAAACATTCTTGTCTGTATAGCATTTAGCTTTACATATGGATAATCCAAAAACGCCTTTTCAACGGGGAGAGGGGAGAGTGAATTGTTTTTAAGGGCAGTTTCAATTTCTTCAAAAGTATAAGTATCTTTTAAGGTAAACCCTGAAGATTCTGTACGATTAAGAGAGGTCATAACTCCAAAACTGCCGAGTTTTTCGCCCAAATCTTCAATAATAGTTCTAATATAAGTACCTTTTGAACAGAAAATATCCAAAACACCTTGCTGATTTTCTTCGTCAAAGCTTAAAAGCTCAATAGAATAGACGTGGATTTTTCTTGGGGTTCTTTCAACTTCAATACCTTTTCGTGCCAGATCATAAAGACGTTGTCCGTTAATCTGAATTGCCGAAAACATAGGCGGTATCTGTAAAACATCACCTGTAAAATAGGGTAAATTAAGTAAAATATCTTCTTTTTTTACCTTTTTATCGGTTTTATTTATTACTTCGCCCCAGATGTCCTGAGTATTGGTTTTAATTCCAAGACGAAATTCTGCAGTATAGCGTTTAGTCTGATTGGGGAGAATGTCACACGCTTTGGTAGCAACCCCAAAAAATATAGGAAGTACACCGGTAGCCATAGGGTCCAAAGTCCCTGCATGACCGATTTTTTTAACCTTTGTCATACCGCGCAGTTTTTTTACAACATCAAAAGAGGTAAAATCCTTAGGCTTATTTATGCAGATAATTCCGTTAAACATTGAAAACTCCTTATAATTTTAGGGATAAAAGGTCGGTTAATTTTTCTATGACCTCTTCTAAACTACCGTAAATGGTACAGCCGGCAGCCCTCATATGACCGCCACCACCAAACATAGCACAAAACTCTGACGCATCAAATTCTTCAGACGACCTCACTGAAACTTTAAATTCGTTTTCAGTACGCTGTTTTATTGTAACACCGACTATAACTCCCTCAATCTGACGGGGAATGCCTGTAATTGCATCAAGCTCTGTTTCCGAAACACCGGTTTTATTTAACATATCAAGTGTTACAGCTATAACCGCAACCTTGTTTTCACAATAAAACTTTAAAGTATTTAATACCATTGCTTCAAGCTCGATAATATTTAAAGACTTGGTTTCAAAAATATCTTTGTTGATTTTTTTAAAATCGGCACCTGATTCTATCAGTTTTCCTGCGATAAAATGGGTATCGGGAGTTACGTTTGAAAATTTAAAGCAGCCTGTATCGGTAGCAATACCGGTATAAAGACAATCGGCAATTTCCTTTGTAACAGTTACTCCCATTTCGTTTATAAGATTATAAATAATCTCGCAGGTAGCCGCAGCTTCGGGAACTAAAAGGGTATTTTCACCAAAAAAGCTGTTGGAAGGGTGGTGGTCGATAGCAAGGTTAACCTTTTTGGTGTAACACTCAAGTTTATCGCCAAAAAGCTGTTCACTTGCGATATCGACCGATACAATAAAATCAGGTAAAAAGCTTTCGTCAAGAGCTTTAAGATACTCAAATTTTTGAGGTACTAAGTCATTACAGATAACTTTAGCTTTTTTTCCGAGTTGTTTTAACGCATACAATAAACCATATCCGCTTCCTAAAGTATCTCCATCGGGATTGCGGTGGCATAAAATAAGCACGTTATCCATTTTTAAAAGCATTTTCGCAGTAGCTTTATAATCAAGTTTCATTATAAATTCTCCAGAATATCATTGATTTTAGCGCTGTAAGCGATAGAGGAGTCCGCAATAAAATGGAGTTCAGGACATTTCCTTAAATGAAGGCGATTTGAAAGCTCACGACGCAAAAATCCACTCGCAGATTCAAGACCTTTAACTGACTCTTTTGTAGCTTCTTCACCCTCTAAAGCACTTACATTTACTTTACAATGAGACAAATCTCCTGAAACTTCACATCTCACAACACTGAGCATTTTGGAAATTCTCGGATCTTTAAGTTCTCTGAAAAGAGCGCTTATCTCACGTTTTATATCTTCGGACAGACGTCCTACCTTATAACTTGCCATAAGTTTTCCTTTCTAATCGCGGTATTCTTCAATGATAAATGATTCGAAAATGTCGCCTTCTTTTAAGTCGTTGAATTTTTCAAGTCCGATACCACATTCATAGCCCTGAGCTACGTCTTTAGCATCATTTTTAAAACGTTTCAAGGAGTCAATCTTATCTTCAACGATAACAACACCGTCACGAACAACTCTTATCAGCGCATCACGGGCAACTTTACCTTCAAGTACGTAAGCACCTGCGATTGTACCAACACCTGTGATTTTATAAATCTCTCTGACTTCCGCACGTCCAAGCTCAACTTCACGTGTTTTAGGTGCAAGCATACCCTTCATAGCGTCTTTTACATCGTCGATAGCATCATAGATGATGCGATACATACGCATTTCGATATTTTCGTTTGCTGCATCTTCCTTGGCAATAGGGTCAGGACGAACGTTAAAGCCAATGATAATAGCATTTGAAGCATTTGCAAGCATAACATCAGAACGATTGATTGCACCGACACCGGTGTGGATAACCTTTACTCTAACTTCTTCGTTTGAAAGTTTTTCAAGAGACTGTTTAACTGCCTCAGCACTACCTTGTACGTCAGCTTTTACAACAATCGGAAGTTCTTTCATTTCACCCTCGGCAATCTGGCTGAAGAGGCTGTCAAGAGTAACTTTCTGATATGCTTTAAATTGTTCTTCTTTTTGCTCCTGACGACGTTGTTCAACAAGTTCACGTGCAAGACGTTCATTTTCAACAGCATTGAAAACATCACCTGCAGAAGGTACTTCAGACATACCTGTAATTTCAACAGGAACAGAGGGGCCTGCAGAATGAACTTCTTTACCGTGGTCGTCAATCATTTTACGAACACGTCCTACTGTGGCACCTGCAATAATAATATCGCCGGAATGGAGTGTACCATTTTGTACCAAAAGGGTAGCAACGGGACCTCTTCCTTTATCAAGACGAGCTTCAACAACTGTACCTTTTGCAAGACGGTTGGGGTTGGCTTTCAGTTCCTGAACGTCAGCAACAACAGTAATCATTTCAAGCAAAGTATCAATACCCATTCCTGTCATAGCGGAAACAGGTACACAGATAACATCACCGCCCCATTCTTCGGGAACGAGTTCGTATTCAGTAAGCTCCTGCTTAACTTTATCGGGGTTAGCAGTGGGTTTATCCATTTTATTGATAGCAACGATAATGGAAACACCTGCAGCTTTTGCGTGGTTAATTGCCTCTACAGTCTGTGGCATAATACCATCGTCAGCGGCAACAACAAGTACAGCAATATCAGTAACAGCGGCACCTCTTGCACGCATTGAGGTAAACGCTTCGTGTCCGGGAGTATCTAAAAAAGTAACATATCTTTCTCCTACCTTTGCACGATACGCACCAATATGCTGGGTAATTCCGCCTGCTTCTGTTGAAGTAACACTTGCGTTACGGATTTTATCGAGAAGGGAAGTCTTACCATGGTCAACGTGTCCCATAACAACAACGATAGGACTTCTTTCTTCCAATGAAGCATCATCGTCAACTTCATCGCTTATAAGCTTTTCTTCGATAGTTACGATAACTTCTTTTTCAATTTTAGCATTGTATTCCATAGCAACCAAAGAAGCAGTATCAAAGTCGATAACTTCGTGCTGAGCAGCCATAACGCCGAGCATCATAAGTTTTTTGATAACATCAGAAACTGTAACTTTAAGTCTTGTAGCAAGTTCAGAAACAGTAATTTCATCGGGGATAAGTACCTTAAGCTGTTGCTTTCTTGCACGTTCCAAAGCAAGGCGCTGAAGTTTCTCTGTTTCGGATTCTTTTTTGTTAGAGAATTTAGCCTTGTTTTTCATCTGAGATTTCTGTTTTAATTTCTGCTTGTTGCTCTGATGAGCGTCTCTCATACGGCCCTGAGGAGCGATTTGCTCATAATGCTCGTTGTATTTATCTAAGTTTATATCAACTGCACGGGTGTTTACGCGTCTTACTGTATGCTCTTTTTCAATTGGAGCGTTATTAGTAACCTGAGGAGCAGAGTTTGATTTTTGTCCTACAAAATCATTTTGTTTTTTCTCCTTAGGTTTATTTTCTGTCTTTTTGGGTTTTGGGGCATCAAGGTTTGGTTTTTCTTTAAATTTTGATGCTGTTTCTTCCTTTTTGGGAGTTTCCTTTTTAGGAACTTCTTCTTTTTTAGGAGCTTCCTTTTTAGGAGTTTCTTTTTTAACTTCTTCTTTTTTGGGAGCTTCCTTTTTAGGAGTTTCTTTTTTAACTTCTTCTTTTTTAGGTGCTTCCTTTTTAGGAGTTTCCTTTTTAACTTCCTTTTTGGGAGCTTCTTTTTTCTCTGAACGTGAATTAAAGTAGGAGTTAAAATCTTTAACCTGATTTTTCTGAGTGTAATGCTCTAAAACCACATTTAATTCATCTTCATTAAGAGTAGAAGAAGCTTTTTTAGGTTCACCGCCGAAATAGCTTCCGATTAATTCGATAACCTCTTTGCCGGTTACATTTAAATCTTTAGCAAGGTCGGTAATTTTATACTTAACTGTCATATAGTTATATCCTCCGTTTCATTGTAAATAAGGCTTAATTTTTCAGCAAAGCCTCTATCGGTAATACCGATAATACCTGTTTTCTTTCCTATAATTCCTTCAATCTCCTCCATAGTTTTTGAAAGAGGCAGGTGGGGGAGATTATCCTTGTTTGCAAAAAATTTAACCTCTTTTACAGTTTTAGGCGACAAATCCGATGCGGTAAACACAAGAAAAACATTATTAAGCTTAATATTTTCTTTCAGAGTGTCAAACCCGTAAACAAGCTTACCTGCACGCATCGAAAGGGAAAGAGTAGAGAAAAATCTGTTATTCACCCTTTTTCATCTCCTGTTCCATTAAATCATAAACTTCATCAGGAATTTTAGATTTAAAACTTCTTTCGATTCTTTTAGATTTTCTCGCTTTTATAAGACATTCAATTGATGGACAGATGTAGGCACCGCGTCCGGATTTTTTGCCGGTGAGGTCTAAAGATATTTCGCCTTCCTTTGACTTAACAACACGGGTAAGTTCGCGTTTATCTTTCATTTCTCCACAGCCTACACACATACGAAGCGGTACTTTTTTCATTTAACTTAGTCCTTTCTATTCCGCTTCGTCTGAAACGGGAGATTCATTTTCATCAGCGCTTTCGGAACGGATATCAATCTTATATCCTGTGAGTTTAGCGGCAAGTTTTGCATTCTGTCCGCGATTACCGATTGCAAGTGAAAGCTGGCTGTCGGGAACGATTACTCTGCAGATTCTTTCCTCTTTGTCCAAGATTGTAACTGAGATAACTTCAGCGGGGGAAAGTGCAGCTTTGATAAATTCTTCGTCATTTTCACTCCATTTAACAATATCAATCTTTTCACCGTTTAATTCATCTACGATAGCTGAAATACGACTGCCTTTAGGTCCGATACAAGCACCAATCGGGTCAACATCAGGATTTTTACTGTAAACAGCTATTTTTGTACGTGAGCCGGCTTCTCTTGAAATACATTTAAGCTCAACAACTCCGTCAAAAATTTCGGGAACTTCAATTTCAAAAAGACGTTTAACCAAATCTTTATGTGTTCTTGAAATCTTTAATGAACAACGTTTTTCCAAATTTACAACATCAACAACATAAACCTTGATTCTGTCACCTTCGCGGAAATTGTCATTGGGGAGTTGTTCGTTTTTAAAGAACAAAATCTCATTTTTATCAATATCAACAGTAGCATTTCCGGTAGCGGGTTCAATTTTATTAACAGTAGCAGTAACAACTTCATAAACCTTGTTCTGGAACTGTTCAAGCATCTGAGAACGTTCAGCCTCTCTGATACCCTGACGGATTACATGCTTTGCAGTCTGTGCAGCAATTCTTCCGAACTGTTTGGTATCAAGTTTAATTTCAACCGGCATACCGATTTTAGCACGTTTGCTGTACTTTAATGCTTCATCTAAAGTGATTTCAGTTTCGGGACTAACCACTTCTTCAACAACATTTTTTGTGATAGAAACTACAAATTTACGTTTTTCAGGATCAATTTTAACATTTACGTTTTCAGTCACCTGATAATCTCTTTTAACAGCAATTACAATAGCGTTAGAGATTTTTTCAATTAAGTAATCCGCTTTAATCCCTTTTTCGGATTCTAAAAGTATAAGTGCGTCAAAAAATTCGTTATTCATTTTCTATTTTCCTCCAAAATCAATTTCAATATACTGTCTTACAAACCTCAGCTCTGAGAGTTTATATTCTTTTTCCTCACCTTGAGGGGTAGATACAACAATGGTTTTGCCTTTATACTCATTTAATATGCAAACTGGCTCTTTTTCGCCATTTTCTGCCGTAAACAATCCAATCTGAACGGGTTTATTAAGATTTTGTTCAAAGTGAAAATCTCTTACTAAATCACGTTCAAGACCTGCCGACCAAACTTCCAAACAGTAGCTTTGATCAATGGGGTCAACTTCATCTAAGATAGGATCGATTGCTCTTGAAACCGCTTCGCAGGAATCAATATCCGCACCGCCTTCTTTGTCGATGACAATTCTTAAAAAGTACCCTGCACCTTCTTTTTCGAACTTAACGTCCCACAGGGTGAGTCCTAAATTGTCTGTGATTGGCTTTGCCATATTCCAGACAGTAGTTATAATTTCGCTTTTGTTCAAATAATTCAACTCCCTAACATAGACGAAAGACCGGGAGAATTCCCAGCCTTTCATCTTAATCGTTATTCTACTTTAAGCATTATAACACATAACTTCAGAAATTGCAATAGTTATTTTAAAAAACTTTATCCTAAAGTTACGCCTGCACCTGCAAAGTATCTTGCAAGTCTTAATAAGTCACTGCGGTTAACTTTTCCGTCGCCTGTTACGTCAGAGTTATCCATGTTAACTACAAGTGTCTTGTTACCTGCAAAGTATCTTGCAAGTCTCAATAAGTCACTGCGGTTAACTTTTCCGTCGCCTGTTACGTCACCGGGTTTTACATCGGAAGTTACTGTTACAGCACAAACTGTTGAAGTGATTTCATAAGATGTACCGTTAAGTGAGTTTGTAACAACTACCTTGTAGTTTCCTGCGTCAGTAGCTTTAACGGAAGCGATTTCGTAAGTAGCAGAAGTAGCACCACTTATAGCCGCATTATCTTTGTACCACTGATAGGTGAGTGTACCGTTACCCTCAGCAACAACTGTAAGAGTTAATTTCTCAGAAACCTTAAGAGATTTAGTAGCAGAAATGTCAGTTGTGATTACAGGAGTTTTAGCAATTTCATTAACTGTTAATACACATTCATTGGAAGTAGCAGTTTTGCTTGTACCGTTAAGTGTATTTGTAACAACTACTGTATATCTGCCTGCATCATTGAGTGTAGCATTATCTTTACTGTAAGAATCAGTAACAGCACCTACTATGATTATGCCATCTCTGTACCACTGATAAGAAAGTTCTCCGTTACCTTCAGCTTCAACTGTAAATTCGAATGTGGTACCTTCGTTAACTTCCATTGTAGCGGAAAGGTTAGTTGTGATTACAGGAGCTTTGGCAATTTCTTTAACTGTTACTGCACATTCTGTAGAAGTAATTTCTTCAGAAGTACCATTAAGTGTATTTGTAACAACTACTTTGTAGCTTCCTGCGTCAGAAAGACTAACAGAAGCGATTTCGTAAATAGCAGAAGTTGCACCACTTATAGCCGCATTATCTTTGTACCACTGATAGGTGAGTGTACCATTACCCTCAGCCTCAACATTAAGTGTCAATGTAGCTTCCTCGTTAACTGATTCAGTAGCAGAGAGGTCAGTCTTAATTACGGGAACTTTAGCGATTTCAAGTACAGTTACAACTGAAACATTTGAATCAGCAGTCTTGGAAGTACCGTTAAGTGAGTTTGTAACAACCACTTTGTAACTTCCTGCGTCAGAAAGACTAACAGATGTGATTTCGTAAGTAGCAGAAGTTGCACCACTTATAGCTTCATCATTCTTGTACCACTGATAGGTGAGTGTACCATTACCCTCAGCCACAACATTAAGTGTAAGTGATTCATTTTCCAATAAGGAGGTGTCAGAAATATTTGCAGTAAATTCAGGTACACAAGCGGATTCTTTAACTGTAACTTTACTTGTTACTCCGTCAAAGATTACTTCGTCTTCGTTATAGTTATATGACTCGATGTTCTTAACTACAACGTTATAATCTCCTGTGGTAGCATTATCAGCAACCTTAAACTGCAAGGTGATGAGTGTACCTGTTTCTGTCTTGTCACCTGAGCCTGTGTAAGCTGTGAACATAAACGGATAACGTTCAACACTGCCTTCCATTTCGGATCTTGCAAAGATTGTACCTTCTGTAAATCCTGTGAGAGTCATTGCATTTCTGTCATACTCAACATCAAATCCGATAACAGCAACACCCGGGTTATTTGAGACAACAACGGGAACTTCAATAGTTTCGCCTTGTACGCCCTCAGTGTCATCAACAGAAAGAGCACCTATAAGTAAAGGTTTAGTAACAGTAACTTTACTTGTTACTCCGTCAAAGATTACTTCGTCTTCGTTATAGTTATATGATTCGATGTTCTTAACTACAACGTTGTAATCTCCTGTGGTAGCATTATCAGCAACCTTAAACTGCAAGGTAATAAGTGTACCTGTTTCTGTCTTGTCACCTGAGCCTGTGTAAGCTGTGAACATAAACGGATAACGTTCAACACTGCCTTCCATTTCGGATCTTGCAAAAATTGTACCTTCTGTAAATCCTGTGAGAGTCATTGCATTTCTGTCATACTCAACATCAAATCCGATAACAGCGATACCGGGGTTATTTGAAATAACAACGGGAACTTCAATAGTTTCGCCTTGTGAAGCTTCTGTGTCGTTAACAGAAAGTGTACCTGTAAGTGTAGGTGCAGATTCATAAACTGTAACTTTACTTGTTACTCCGTTAAAGATTACTTCTTCTTCATCATAGTTATATGATTCAAGATTTTTGATTACTATATCATAGTCTTTTGCAGTAGCGTTCTCAGCAACCTTAAACTGCAATGTAATGAGTGTTCCTGTTTCTGTCTTGTCACCTGAGCCTGTGTAAGCTGTGAACATAAACGGATAACGTTCAACACTACCTTCCATTTCGGATCTTGCAAAGATTGTACCTTCTGTAAATCCTGTGAGAGTTAAAGCAGAAGTATCATACTCTACATCAAATCCGATAACAGCGATACCGGGGTTATTTGAAACAACAACGGGAACTTCAATAGTTTCACCTTGTGAAGCTTCTGTGTCGTTAACAGAAAGTGTACCTGTAAGAGCTGAAACAGATCCATTAACAGTAACTGTACCCTCAGCATTACTGAAGATTACTTCGTCTTCGTTATAGTTATATGATTTAATATTTTTAACTACGATGCTTTAATTTCCCTTAGCAGTATCAGAAACTGTAAACTGCAAGGTGATGAGTGTTCCGTTATTAGTCTTGTCACCTGAGCCTGTGTAAGCTGTGAACATAAAGGGAACACGTTCAATACTGCCTTCCATTTCGGATCTTGCAAAGATTGTACCTTCTGTAAATCCTGTGAGAGTCATTGCAGAGGTATCGTACTCTACATCAAATCCGATAATAGCAATACCTGGGTTATTTGAAACAACAACGGGAATTTCAATAGTTCCACCAGCATCAGCCTCTGTATCTGCGAGTGAAAGGGAAGGAGCAGAAGCTGCATTTCCTTTAACAGTAACTTTACCTGTTACGCCTTCAAAGAGCACTTCTTCTTCATCATAGTTATATGACTCGATGTTCTTAACTATAACGTTATAATCTCCTGCAGTAGCATTATCAGAAACCTTAAACTGCAAGGTG
>JAZRIW010000003.1:0-12788 GCA_045645505.1 Fumia sp. | reverse complement strand
GGGAAATGAATCCCAGACAATCGGTCCACAAAGTACCCCAATGGCAGTCCATCTTGCACTCTTGGGTGCCAATGTTATCTTGCTTGAAGGAATTCGTTTATTAGAGGTGTCGGAAGGTGTTTATTTATTAAATGCCGCACCACTTAATTTATCGGGCGTGGATGGTTCGCCGTGCAGAGCAATATTGATAGATGCCGACAGATAAATTTAAGTTTATCTAATCATTTAATAATCAAAAATCAACTATTTCAAAAATATTAAACAGATAAAAATCAGAAAGAGGAAGTCACCTTGAAAAATTATGTATATGCTTTTTTAACCGTTTTTATATGGGCAACAATGGCTGCTGTTGTTAAATTGCTTTTATCGGATATTCCTAATTTGCAAACTCTCTCCGTAAGCAGTGTATTTGCTTTTTTATTTTTGTTTATAATCAACATAAAAACAAAAAAGATAAAAGAAATCAGAAAATATTCCGCAAAGGATTACACTATAATGGCGGGGCTTGGGTTTTTAGGCCTTTTTATGTATTCGGCATTATATTACTATGGGTTAAAACAACTCACTTCTCAGGAAGCGTGTATCTTAAATTATCTTTGGCCGATTATGTTAGTTGTTTTTTCGTCTATCATATTAAAAGAAAAACTCACATTAATAAAATGGGTAGCAATGATTTGTTCCTTTTTAGGAATTATCATTTTATCAACCGGAAGTGGCAGTTCTGCAAGCGGTAATACTTACTCAGGAATTGCAAGTTGTATTATCGCCGCCGCATGTTATGGCTTGTTTTCTGTATTAAACAAAAAAGCAGACTATGACCAGAATATTGCTATGATGATAATATGGTTGGTCGTAACGATTTGTTCAGCGATATTGGGAGTTTTCACAGAGACATGGATACCGATAGAAGGTACTCAATGGTTGGGAATTATCTGGCTTGGAGTTGTTATTGATGCTGTGGCATATTTATTATGGGCATTGGCATTAAAAGGTTCAGATAATACTGCTGAAATTGCAAATCTTGCATATTTAGTACCATTTTTATCACTGATTGTATCGGCTGTTTTGTTAGGGGAAAAAATTAAAATCCGTGCAGTAATTGCGTTAATTTTTATTGTAGGAGGAATTTCACTCCAGAGTTTTTATGAAAGTATAAAAAAGAAAAAGACAATAAACCGCCGAAAGGAGCATTAGATGTTTAACTATATCTGGCCAATAATGTTAGTCGTATTATCAAATGTAACGTATCAGATATGCGCAAAAAATGTACCGGGTAATGTAAACCCTTTTGCAGCACTGACAATTACCTACATAGTGGGAACAATATCTTCTGTTATAATGTTTTTTATATTCGACAAGCAAGGAAACATTTTAAAGGAAATTACAAAAATAAACTGGGCATCATATGCTTTGGGACTGGTTGTTGTAGGTCTTGAAATAGGTTTTATCTATGCTTATAAAGCAGGTTGGCAAGTCAGTACTGCTTCAATCGTGCAAAGTTCATTTCTTTCTGTAATTCTGATTTTTGTAGGTTTATTGCTCTTTAAAGAAGCGTTAACCTGGAATAAAATTGTTGGAATTTTTATTTGTCTTATTGGTTTAGTTTTCATTAATATAAAATAAATTTATATCCCGTAAAATTAAAACCTCTGTTTGACAAGCTTAAGTTTTTATGCTATATTATAATCAAATTTTAAAAGGATTAAAGGAGTATAAAAAATGAAATTTTTCCACGTTTACAATGAAGATTGTTTCAAAGGGCTTGAGAAAAATGGAATGCTCAATAAAAATACCGGTTTTAAAATTCAGCATTTCTTTTCTATGCCTGTAAACCGCAAGTTCAACGAAATAGCAAAAATCGGTGGTCCACTCCATTCAATGATAAAAAAAGATAAAATTCCCTTCTACATTGACAGATATGCAGGTGGTGGAATATTCCATAAATATGATTTTGATAAAAATCTTATAAAAGAATACGAAGATATTTTAGGAGATTGGTTCTTAGGATTCCAGATCCATGAAAGTGGAAGTAACCGCCGTGATGGTGACTGGCAAACAATTCTTAGAGGAACAGGACATAAAGGGCCATACACTTTTGAGGAACTTGATAAACTCAAAAGTCCATATGCAAAATTACCTGACGGAACAGTCCTTCATCAGTTGTCACATGGCTCTGTAGAAGAATATGCAAAACTCAAATATGCTGAAACAGCAGAAGAGTTCAGTGAAGAAATGAGACAGATGTATATCGACAGAATGAATGAACTTGGACGCATTGTTCCTGTTGACAGCTACTATCTTATGACAAAAATTCAGGATGAAATCGGCGTTAAGACTTTTATGCCCGAAGTAGGAAGCCAGATTCCCGAAATGCGTCTTTCAGTTGCTCTTGCCCGCGGTATTGCAGAAGGTGCAGGAAAAACCTGGGGTACATACTATGAATGCTGGCACAGTTATCTTACCGATAACGTAAGCTATGACTGCGGCATGCCATGCTTTAACTTGGAACCAATCAATGAATGGTATCTCACACAGGAAATTCATCCTGATAACTTCACATCATTTGGTGCAAACGGCGGAAGCTCAAGACTCTTACAGAACAGAATTTACTACCATTCACTTATGAGTGGTGCACATTATATAGGTGAGGAATGGGGCCTTAACTGCAGCTATTACGATATGAAGGAATTTACTCTCTCACCATATGGCCAGATTAAGAAAGATTTCATCAACGAAACTGCTGATATAGACGGAGTAAAAGCAGAAGTTCCGTTTGCATTTGTCGTTCCTAACAAATATAATTTTATCCAGATTCGTGATATGATTATGAAATATAAACCTTATCTCTATTTGAGATCAGAATTACCTAAAGAAGAATATGAATATTACAGACATATTGATACAGTTTTGGGATTTGCATTTGAACGTTCAGGCAAAGAATACGGAAACGAAGGTCACGTTATCGCAAACTCACACTTTGGTGATGTATTTGACGTTATCTATGAAGATGCAAGTGAAGAAGTTCTCAACAAATATGAATATTTAATTGATACAACTCCTGACAGTTCATTTGCTAAGAAGATGCAGAAAACTAAATTTAAAGTAATCGAAAGCACCGATTACGATGAGCTTATTGTTAAACTCAAAGGTCTTATTAAAGAAGTTATGCCCGTATATGTTTCAGACCTTTGCTGGCTTGTATCTCATGATGACAAGGGACGTCGTTATCTTTCAATCTTCAACAACGAAGGTAATATAAGAAATATATATCATGGTGATTTTGTTGATCCCAATGCAGACCGCACAGTTGATGTAACATTCAAAGTTCCCACAGATATTAAAGTCTTCAAAGAAGGAAACTTCCCATCAGAAATCACAAAAATTTCCGATACTTCATACAAAATCAAAGTTCCTGCAACAGCATTTATTGTTATGGAATTTTAAAACTGAAAATTATAAAAAACCTCAGTTTAAAAACTGAGGTTTTTTTATATCGCATCTACTTAATAAGTAACGCTTCATAAGCTTCAACTATCGGCAAATCAAATTCACAACCATCTTTAGTTGATACAAAATTCTGTGGATTACATTTAGTTTTGCTTTCAATTTCACTTAAAGGACTTCCTGTATGCAGTACAATATGAACATCATGAATTGGAATTATATTCTGCAAAGGTCTCACCATTTCACCTGTAGCATTTATTAAATGCAATATAAACGCATCATCTTTTTTCCTCAAAACCATCTCAACACTTGAAGGAGCATTAGTTTTTATAAGTGGAGAACTCAAATGCATAATTGTATCAGCAATCATTCTATGAGTATCGTTATTAGCTTTATCAAAATAAAATTCGCCGACCATACCTGCAAAATAAATGCTTTCCCCTTTTCCATAGCTGTTAGTCAAAACAGAAGGGAACCACTCCTTGGAAAGCTCAGTATATCTTCCTTGCATCTCAGCACAATATTCTGCGCAAACCTTTGCTTTCTCTGAAGGTTTAACTTTCAAAGCGAGAAAAGGCGATGGAATAAGCTTCCAGGACAAGTTTTTCGTGATATATGTATCTCTGTCACTTCTTTGATATCCAACCCCTGAATAATCTCTTTTTTCATAGCTTTCGATTTTTTCATATCCCTGGACTTCAAAAAGTTGCGGCTCAGTCCTTCTTCCCCACTCATCATAACAAGCAGTATCACAGGTAGAAATTAACTTTCCGCCATTTTTAACAAACTCTTTTACTTTTAAAACTTCCGTTTTTGTCATACAGGCAACTGTGGGCATAATTAAAAGCTCATACTTATCAAGAGTACCGTCTGTAAGACTCTTTTCGTCTAATACATCAAACTGAATGTGTTCTCTGCTCAAAATCTCATAAAAGCCATAAAAAGAATTTCTATGGTCTCCTTTCAATATATTTTTTTCAATATCCTGAGCTTTTGTAAAATCAGTAGTTTCGACAGTTGATGCATAATAATTTGCACTTGGTTGTGACCATAAAAGTGCTATTTTTGCTTCTTGTTCAGTACCTTTATAGATTGAAGAATTTTCAAGCAGATATTTATTCCATTTTTTTACACACTCCCCTCCGGGTGTGTTCATATGACTTATATCGCCATGAATAGCATAATAAATATTTGCCCCATGGGCAGCCGCCTGAGCATAATAAAGACTTGTTTCCTCCGCTGTGTGCATATAATAAGACCAGGGCTTATAATCACCCGCTGTAAAAATAACAAAAGGCTTACCACCCGATTGGGTAGCAAGGATTTTGGAAAATGCGCTGACCGTCCAGATATAAGTATCTCTGTCAACCCATGTGAAACCACCCTCTGCACCAAGCATATCCACGAAAGGCACCACGCTTCTTACCCTTGAACCAATTACATCAGCATGATAAGCACCATTATTTATATAAATGAGCACATCATCACGCAAACTGTTAACTATATCATACGCTTCTTTCAAGAAGTTTGCAGTCACCCAAACTTTATACTCCATCATTTCGAGTGGTGTGGCGTCAAACAAAGTGTGAGTTTTATCAACCGGCACATTTTCTACAGTTGTAACCCATTCTCTGAAAGACTTCTGACAATATTCGCAATAACAACCTTCTTGTGCAATAACCGGTCCGTCAAGAAAAATTCCGTCAATATCATGTGAGCAAAGATTTGAAATTTCCTTTATGAAATGCTTGCGCCACGGGGAATTAAGGCAGATATAAGCAGTTGTATTATAAATATATAAAGGTTCACCGTTTTTATCATATTGTATCCAATCAGGATGTTTCACACTAAGTTCTTCGGGTATGCAATGAATATTAAAATAGATAATTTCCCTGAGGCTATGTTTTCTTGTTTTAACAAGATACTCGTCAAGTTTTTTGCCATCTTTTTCTTCATCAAAGTATGCCCAATGGCCTTTTGCTGTAAGATGCAATAGTTGTTCCGAATTAAATGAGTTTGCTATAACATGATTTTTAAGATTATCATAACTGTCATCGCCATAATTACACTGAATAGCCGACAAAACTAAATATTCTTCCTCCCACCATTTCATAAATATCTCTCCTCTCTCACCAAGAATTATAAAATAAAACAGGATAATTTTCAATAGAATATTACTTATATAAAAACAATTTATTAAAAGAGTTAAAAGCCAATTGACTTTATTTAAATAAAGGACTATTATTATCTTATTGGAGGGATTTTTTTGAACCGATTTATAAATTTTATGAGAGGCCGTTATGGACTTGATAAATTCTCATTTGCACTTATCATATTAGGAGCGTTACTTACGCTTATAAGCTCTTTTGCAAATATACTGTCCCTTTATATAATAGCTTGTGTAATATATATTTACAGCCTTTTCAGAATGTTTTCAAAAAACATTAAAGCAAGACAGAAAGAATATCGAGCTTTTATGAAGGTTTGGGGGCCTATCAAGAAAAAAATCGATGAAAACAATAAGCGTTCTATGGATAAAACTCATTCCTACTACAAATGCCCTAAGTGTAAACAAACAGTCAGAGTGCCGATTGGTGTCGGAAAAATTGAAATCACTTGTCCTAAATGTCTTAATGTTTTTGTTAGAAAAGTCAATAAAAAAGGGTTTTTTCATTGACAAAACCCAAAGTTTAATTTATACTTAAAGTAATGAAAGTAAGATTTGCTCATTATGAGAAAATCTTACTTTTATTTAAAGGAAAATAAATATTTAGGAGGTTTTCTTTTGTTTACACAATCAATACGGTATATTTTGCACATTACAGGGATAAGTGTAATGGCTGACGAACAACTTGCATCTTTCATGACCGAATTCAATGAAATCTGGGCTATTTTGCCAAAACAGATGATCATGTGGGTAATCGGTGGAATTTTAATTTATCTTGCTATCAAAAAAGAAATGGAACCCACATTATTATTGCCGATGGGATTTGGTGCAATTTTAGTAAATCTCCCGATTTCAGGAGCTGTACATACAATTGAAACCCTTTTCAATGCCGGTATTGCAAATGAGCTTTTCCCCTTGCTTTTATTTATCGGTATCGGTGCTATGATAGATTTTTCACCTCTTCTTTCCAACCCTAAAATGATGCTTTTCGGTGCTGCAGCTCAGTTTGGTATCTTCTTTACTTTAAGTGTTTCCTCGTTATTCTTCCCTGAGCTTAAAGACGCAGCTTCAATCGCTATTATCGGTGCTGCTGATGGTCCTACGTCCATTTTCGTAGCTCAGCAACTCGGTTCTAATTACACAGGTGCTATTATGGTAGCTGCATATTCATATATGGCTTTGGTACCTATTATTCAGCCACCTATTATTAAGCTTATTACAACTAAAAAAGAGCGTTTGATCCGTATGGATTACCACGCTTTACCTGTATCAAAAACAACTAAAATTCTCTTTCCCATTATCGTAACAATGGTAGTTGGTTTAGTATCCCCCGAATCTGTTGCCTTGGCAGGATTTTTAATGTTCGGTAACTTAATTCGTGAATGTGGAGTTTTAAATTCACTTTCCGAATCCGCACAAAAGGAACTTGCAAACTTAATCACAATTCTTCTTGGTATCACAATTTCTTTCAAAATGCAGGCAGAATCCTTCCTCAATATATATACAATTTTAATTATGGGATTGGGACTTTTCGCATTTATCTTCGATACTGTCGGTGGTGTAATGTTCGCAAAACTTTTAAATTTATTCACCAAAAAGAAGGTAAATCCCATGATTGGTGCTGCAGGTATTTCTGCATTTCCTATGTCTGCGCGTGTTGTTCATAAAATCGGACTTAAAGAAGACCCCGAAAACTTCTTGCTTATGCATGCAGTAGGTGCTAACGTTTCCGGTCAGGTTGCTTCAGTTATTGCCGGCGGTTTGGTACTCAGTATGATGCAAATGATGGGATAATAAGGAGTGGTAAATATGTATTTTGATAATTTTTTAAAAACCCTTCCTATGATGGCTATGGGTATGGGCGGTATCCTGGTAGTTACAGTTCTTCTTATTGGTATCATGATGCTTTTAACTAAAATTTCTAAAGACAAAAAATAATTTGTGATTTTCAAAAGGAATGTTTAGAGTTTTTACTTTAAACATTCCTTTTTTTATTTGTTCAAATAAAATTCATATATTTTTTTTAATAATTATAGCAAAATAAAAAAATAAGGTGTATAATAAACTTAGATATTAGAAATGTGGTGATAAAATGCCTCGTTTTTTTGTACCTGAAATTAATTCTGATAAAATTTCAATTTCCGGTGAAGATGCAAAACATATTATAAAATCTTTAAGAATTTCAATAGGTGAAGAAATCACTCTGTGTGACGGTAACGGATATGATTATCAGGGGAAAATTACTGATATAACAGATTCTGTCCTTATTAATATTATTTCAAAAACAAAAACGGAATCCGAACCTTCAGTTAAAATAACCCTCTTTCAGGCACTTCCTAAGGGTGACAAAATGGAACTTATCATACAAAAATGTGTTGAACTCGGAGTTTATAAAATTGTGCCTGTCCTCACCGAAAGATGTATTTCACGACCTGATGAAAAATCTATGAAAAAAAAGGTTGAACGATATAATAAAATTGCATCAGAAGCCGCAAAACAGAGTGGCCGAGGTATCATACCTGAAGTTTCCGGTTTGTTAACATTGAATGATGCAGTAAAAACACTTCCTAAGGAAAGTATAGTTTTCTATGAAAATGGTGGTAGCAGCCTTAAAACACTTATTAATGAAAACACTTCGGAATTAGGAGTTTTCGTAGGAAGTGAAGGTGGTTTTTCAAAAGACGAAATCGTTTTCCTTGAAAAAAACGGGGTTTTTCCTGCAACTCTCGGTAAGCGGATACTGCGTTGCGAAACAGCGCCTATCTGCGGTTTATCTGTAATTCTTTCCCTGACGGGTGATATTTAATTTAGAAAGGAAGAAATGAAATGAAAAAAGGTTTATTCTCTGTTCTGGCAACCGCCGCTGCTGTTGCCGTTGCCGCTGTTGCTGCAACAACCTATATTAAGAAAAAGAGTGAAAAAATCGCAGATTATCTTGATTATGAGCCTGATGAGGATCTTATTCCTGATGAAGATGCAGATTACGTTGAAATTATGGAAGAAATTGAAACAATTCCTCCTTTTAAGGAAGAAACAACTTCAGAAGAAGCTCCTACAGAAACCGAAGAATAATTTTAAAAAAGCCGTAGTTTTAAACTACGGCTTTTTATTATATAGATTTTTATTTAAAAAACAATGGTAGCTTTTCAAGATAGAAAATATCATCTCTGTCTGCAGCATCACCCTCTGCCAGAACAGCCACCTTTCCTACAATATTGCCACCTGCTTTTTCCACTAAAGCTTCTAAAGCCTTTAATGATTCGCCTGTACTGATAACATCATCAACAATAAGCACTCTCTTGCCTTGTAAACGATTTACATCTTCACGTCCCAAATAAAGCTTCTGTGAACCTTTTGTGGTAATAGAATTAACTTCAACCTCAATAGGATCAATAGTGTAAACCTTAATACCTTTTCTTGCAACCACATAAGGTTTTTCCATTTGTCTGGCCATTTCATAAGCAAGGGGAATTCCCTTTGATTCCGCTGTAATAAGCACATCACAATCAGGGGCTTTCTTTATAATCTCCTTCGCTGTAGCAATAGTAAGCTCAACATCGGAAAACATAATAAGCGCAGCAATGTCCAATTTGTCGCTTACAGAGCAAATTGGAAGTTTGCGGGTAAGTCCCGCAATATTTATTGTATAATATTCCATTTAAAACACTCCCTGTTTAACTTAAATTTATCCCGGAGGCCACGATAACATTCTGCCTGCAAGCACATGAAAATGCAAGTGTCCTACAGTCTGACCACCCTCTGTGCCACAGTTAGCCACAACGCGATACCCATTATCAAGTTTAAGCTCTTTTGCTAATTTTGCAATTACCGAATAAATATGACCAACGATTATCTCGTCACATTCCTTAACCTCATCGGGAGATGATATATGTTTTTTAGGAACCACTAAAAAATGAGTAGGGGCTTTAGGATCAATATCATAAAATGCAAAAACCATTTCGTCCTCATAAATTTTTTTAGACGGAATTTCCCCATTTATAATTTTACAAAAAAGACAATCCATAAAATTCTCCTTATTTAACTGCAGATTTTACTATTTCAGAGACGAGTTTCATAGCTTCATCAATTAAGTTAGCGTCGCCTACACCTGCCATAGCAGAATCGGGGCGTCCACCACCCTTACCACCGGTTTTTTCTGCAACTTCTTTTACAATTTTACCTGCGTGAACACCTTTTTTAACAGCATCTTCACCAGCAACGCAAAGGAAATTCTTTTTATCATCTCCACCGCAAATAAGTGCACAGATATTTTTATTTGCATCTTTAAGTTTATCGCCTACAGAACGCAACGCATCAACGCCGACACCTGAAAGATTTGCAGTAACAACCAAAACTCCGTTTATATCTTTTGCATCTTTCATAATATCTTCAAGTTGATTACTTGCCATTTTACCGTTGAGTACTGCAATTTCACGATCTTTTTCTTTAATTTCTGCAAGCAAAGATTCCAGACGATTAAAAAGTTCTGAAGGTGTTGTTTTTAAAACATATGCCGCCTTAAGCAAGTTTTCGTGAGTTTTTTCTGCTTCCGAAATAAATCCAAGACCTGTAACAGCCTCTATTCTTCTGACACCTGCTGCAACTGAACTTTCAGAAAGAATCTTAAAGAGTCCAAGTTCACCGGTATTCTTAACATGAGTACCGCCACAAAGCTCCATAGAATAATCACCGATTTCAACCACTCTTACAGTTTCACCATATTTTTCACTAAAAAGCGCCATAGCGCCTTTTTCTTTTGCAGTATTGATATCAGTTTCATAATTCAAAACCGGTACGCATTCCATGATTTTATCGTTTATTTGATTTTCAATTTCTTTTATCTGTGAATCAGAAAGAGGTTCAAAATGCGTAAAGTCAAAACGTACAACATTTTTATTTACAAGCTGTCCTGCCTGATGAACATGATCACCTAAAACATTACGCAAAGCAGCCTGCAAAAGATGTGCTGCTGTATGGTTTCGCATAACAGATTTACGACTGTCGAAATCCAATTCTGCTTCTATCTTTTCACCATTTGAAATTGTACCGCTTTCTACATATCCGAAATGTATAATCTGACCTGAAGGAAGTTTCTTCATATCATTAATGCGTACAACTCCGTTATTACCCTTTAACAATCCTTCATCTGAAACCTGGCCACCACTTTCGGTATAAAAAGGTGTCTTATCAAGCAAGATAATAACTTCATCATCTGTACTTGCTAAATCTGCAGGTTTTCCATCAACAAGTAACGCTTTAATTTCACTATTTTCCTTAAGGGTTTCATAACCTGTAAATTCAGATTCAAAATCAGGCAATTTCAGAGATTCGGATTCCCAGGATGAACCTGCCTTAGCAAGATGGCTTTCTCTTGCACGGTCACGCTGAGCTTTCATATTCTTATCAAATTCTTCAAGGTCAACAGAAAGCCCTTTCTCTGCAACAATTTCTTCAGTAAGATCTATCGGGAATCCATAAGTATCATAAAGTTTAAATGCCTCTTCGCCTGAAATAACATTATTTTTTGTATTTTCAATGAGTTGCATAAGAAGCTCCATACCCTTACCGATAGTCTTATTAAAAGCTTCTTCCTCATTTTTAACAACTTTTTTAATATATTCCACTTTTTCTAAAAGTTCCGGATAAGCACTCTCATTTTCCTTTGCAACCGTATCTACAACCTTATAAAGGAAAGGCTCATTCACATTAAGAAGTCTTCCATGACGTGCCGCTCTTCTTAAAAGTCTGCGAAGCACATAGCCTCTGCCTTCATTAGAAGGAGATACGCCGTCAGCAATCATAAAAGTTGTACTGCGGATATGGTCAGTAATAACACGCAAAGAAATATCAGTTTTTTCGTTTTCCTTATAAGTTACTTTAGCAATTTTTGAAATATGCTTCATAATATTCTGAACAGTATCAACTTCAAAAAGATTGTCAACCCCTTGCATAATACAAGCAAGACGCTCAAGTCCCATACCTGTATCTATGTTAGGTTTTTCCATTCTTTCATAATGTCCGTTTCCATCGTGATCAAACTGGCTGAATACTAAATTCCAGAATTCAACAAAGCGGTCACATTCACAACCAACCTTACAATCAGGTGAACCACAGCCATGCTCAACGCCTCTGTCAAAATAAATTTCTGAACAGGGACCGCAAGGACCACTACCATGTTCCCAGAAGTTATCTTCTTTTCCAAGACGTACAATTCTTTCAGGCGGAATGCCTACTTTTTGTGTCCATACATCAAAAGTCTCGTCGTCCTCTTCATAGATAGAAATCCAGAGTTTGTCTTTAGGAAGTTCAAGCACCTCTGTAATAAATTCCCATGCCCAAGCGGTAGCTTCATTTTTAAAATAATCTCCGAAAGAAAAGTTTCCGAGCATCTCAAAATAAGTACCATGACGAGCAGTTTTTCCTACTCTCTCAATATCAGGAGTACGAATACATTTCTGACAAGTGGTCACCCTTTTGTTAGGAGGAGTAGCCTGACCTAAAAAATATTTTTTCAAAGGAGCCATACCTGAATTTATAAGCAAAAGGCTCTTATCCCCCTGAGGAACAAGAGGAAAACTGGGTAAACGTGTATGCGCCTTGCTTTCAAAAAAACTTAAATACATTTCACGTAAATCATTAAGACCTGTCCATTTCATTTTAAAAAACTTCCTTTCAAGTTTAATTTACAAAATAAAAAACACTCCACCCCGTAATTTCGGGGCGAAGTGATTACTCCGTGGTACCACCCAAATTGCAGAAAATCTGCCACTCAGATTTCTTTAACGCAGAAAATACGCCGTTTCTTAGACGGGACTCCGAGATGGCTTGTCAGGGTGTTTAACAGATACCTTGCACCAATGGTATCCTCTCTTAGGAAAAACTCTCCCTCACTTATTCTCTTCATAGTCTTTAACCAAATTAAGTATAACAAAATAAAAATATTATGTCAAGTATTTATCAAAATTACATCTATATTGTAAAAGGAAAAAGGCCCCGAATAAATCGGGGCTCATTCCTTTTGAAAAAGAGATATTTCTATGAGGGGAATTATCTAACCCATACTCCTGACGAATTAAGTTTGTATCCGTCAACAGTAGTATTCGCGGCCATCTGACCATTGGAAGGCAAGAGATAATACCATTCTCCCTTTATAAGTTGCCAACCTGTTGCCATAGCG
>JAZRIW010000002.1:0-199739 GCA_045645505.1 Fumia sp. | reverse complement strand
ATCGTAGGCTTTGTGAGCCGTTACCTCACCAACTACCTAATCGGACGCGAGCCCATCTATCAGCGGATTGCTCCTTTGGTATCTTACTGATGCCACCAAGATACGTTATGCGGTATTAGCGTTCTTTTCAGAACGTTATCCCCCTCTGATAGGCAGGTTGCTCACGTGTTACTCACCCGTCCGCCACTAAGTTAAATAGTCGTCTCCCCGAAGGGTTCTTACTAAGTAACTCCGTTCGACTTGCATGTGTTAGGCGCGCCGCCAGCGTTCGTCCTGAGCCAGGATCAAACTCTTTGTTAAATCCTTTATATCAACTGTCTCCAGTTAATACTCATTACGATTCCGGCGATGTTTCCATCGCGAATTCTTTTGAATTACTTCTTTTCGTCGGGCTCTTCCCCCGATCTCTTTTCTCTTAAGGAGTATTTCTACTTCCTCTTGGAATTTCTTGGGTCGTTTAATTCGCTTTTTGATATTGTTTAATTTTCAAGCTCCTATCTGCCCTTTTTTCTGGACAGCTTGTTTATTTTATCATATCATTCTTTTGTTGTCAAGAAGATTTTTAGATTTTTTTTAAAAAACCGAATTTTGTCATTATTTAACATCAAACTATTGTAATTTGTTTTAAAAAATGATAAAATAAACCAAAAGATATTTTGGAGGGCAAAATATGAGTTGCAATCATTTAATAGATTTAGCCGATACATCATCAGAACAATGTGAAAGCATCATAAATCTTGCATTGAAAATTGAAAAAAATCCAAAAGAATATTTCGGCATTATGGAAGGAAAAATTTTAGCGACTTTATTTTATGAACCTTCCACACGTACACAAATGTCTTTTCAAAGCGCAATGTTACGTTTAGGAGGACAGGTTATAGGCTTTTCAAATCCAAATGATTCTTCCGTTGCAAAAGGTGAATCATTAAGTGATACAATCCGCACTATAAATTCATATGCTGACATTATTACAATTCGTCACCCGTCAGAAGGTGCTGCAAAAGCTGCTTCTGTTTACTCTGAGCGTTGTCCGATTATAAATGCAGGTGACGGTGGGCATCTTCACCCCACTCAAACTCTTACAGATTTAATTACACTTGTAAGAGAAAAAGGGCGTCTTAATAACCTTACCATAGGAATTTGCGGAGATTTAAAAAACGGACGCACTGTCCATTCTTTAATTAAAGCACTTTCAAAATATCCCGATAATCGTTTTGTTTTAATTTCAACAAAAGAATTATCCATCCCTGCTTATATAAAAACAATTTTAAATTCTGCAGGTTGCAAATATACAGAAGTTTTCTCACTAAATGAAGTTATCGGAGATTTAGATGTACTTTATATGACACGTATTCAGAAAGAAAGATTTTTAAGTGAAGAAGAATATAATTCCCAAAAGAATATTTATATTCTTGATACCGAAAAACTTTCACTTGCAAAAAAAGAGATGTGTATTCTTCATCCTCTTCCCCGTGTCGATGAAATACACCCGGACGTTGACAAAGATCCAAGAGCCTCTTACTTTAAACAAGCACAGTATGGCGTTTACGGCAGAATGGCACTCATTATTGAACTTTTACAGAATAACATTACACCAAAATCTGCTTTCTACGGAAAATCGCACGCAGGCATCCCTTGTTCCAACCCAAACTGCATAACAAACACAGAAAAATACCTCACAAAACATTATACAGAAAGTGGTGATATGCTTGTCTGCGAATACTGTGAACACAAAACCCTCATATAATGTAATAGTATTGCACGGCTCACCCCATAAAAATTCACATACCGAAAAACTGACTGAAGAATATATCAAAGATTTTAAAAATGTCACACATATAAATCTTTTCGGTGCAGATATTCTCCCATGTAACGATTGTAAATACTGTCACACTCATAACAATTGTTTTTTAAAAGATGGTTTTGAAGATATCGCGAAGAAAATTGATAAGGCTGATATGATTATATTATCCACCCCTGTATATTTTCTCGGATTTCCTGCACCTGTCAAAGCGTTTATAGACAGAACGCAACAGTTTTTCATTCGCAGAATTCTCACAAAACGTGAACCTCTCTCTTTTAATAAGGAGGGAATTTTAATTACCACCTGCGGTGGTGATGACATCTCTGCGATTGAAAGTTTAAAAACACCCGCCAAGATGTTTTTTTCTGTTTTTGGCGCAAAACTTAAAGAAAACATATATCTTACAGATACAGATAAAAAAGCCTGAGAAAATCTCAGGCTTTTTGTTATGAATTCTCTTTTAATATTCTTCCGTCGCGAAGTAGTGCTTTGAGTTCTTCGGAATTTTCTTCCGCGAGTGCTTTCCGGTATTCCGAAAGATGTTTGATTATTATATCAATTTCATTTAAAAGTGGTTCTTTATTAAGCAAAAACAAATCCGTCCACATATCCTCGTTAAGCTTTGCAACACGGCTTAAATCCTGAAAACTTCCTGCAGAAAAACCGCTTTCGTTTTGTAAAGTTGGACTTTTTACATAAGCATTTGAAATCACATGGGCAATCTGTGAAGTAAATGCTATAGTTTCATCGTGAGTTTTTACATCTGTAACAACAATTTTTGAAAAGCCTGTTTTCTTAGCAAAATCACCCAGAATCTTAATTTTTTTCTCATCTGTTCCTTCGGATGGAGTCATAATAAAACTTGCACCCTCAAATAAATCAGAAAGAGAATAATCAAATCCCGAAAACTCACGTCCTGCCATAGGATGTGCGCCGATAAAAGTTACATTTTCCTTCGAAAGAATATCAAAAACTTCGTTTACGACATAACTTTTAACACCGCAAACGTCGGTAACAATACCATCTTTTTTAAAAAACATAGCATTTTCTTTCAAAAACGAAACTGTATCCTTAGGATAAAGCGATGTAATTAAAATATCGCAATTTTTAAAATCCTGAACTCTCAGTTCGCCGTCAATAGCTTTTTCTTCTATCGCCCTATTTAAAACATCGGCATTTTTATCGGTGCCAAGACATATATAATCGGTTTTCTCTTTTATAGCTTTGCAGAAGGAACCACCTATAAGTCCCAGCCCTACAACTCCTATTTTCATTTTTGCCCACTTCCTTTAACACTTTAAAGTATAACAGTGTTTTTAATGAATGTCAATAGAAACACGCCGATAAAATCGGCGTTTTTCTTAAAATAACTTAAAATTATGAATTTTAATAAAATCCTTAAGGAAAAATATGTAAAAAAGAATCAATGCAATAGAAAGCAAAATAAGTAATGAAATAGCAACAATATGTTTTTTCTGAAAACTAAGATTATATCTCTTAGGTAATAATTTCAATGCATAAAGTCTGTTGCTTACTGCGCCCAAAACAATTACAATAAGCATAGCTTCGAATGGAAACATTATAAGATTTTTAGCAATTCGGGTAAGATTTATAACTGCATATGTTTCCGCTTTTTCAATTCCGTAAAAATAAAAATAGGACCATTTCATAAAAATTGAAGTGAGAATTATATTACAGACAAAATTAACGGTAAACTTTGCCGAAAGCACTCTGCCGATAGTCAGATCACGGCGCCAGAAAAATAATGCAAAGATAAACGAACTGGACATTTCCACTAATATAAACGGTAAAAAGTATGGTCCACTTGCACTAGGTGCTATGATGCAACCCAAAGTATCGCTGACAGCTCCAACCAAAAGTCCCATTACAGGACCGTAAACCATCGAACCCACCGAATTAACATAAGCATCAAAGGTAAGCGAAAGTCCTGCAGCAAGTGGTATTTTAAGAAGTTTCACAGCCACTCTCAATGCCACAATAAGTGCAGCAAACACAAGCATCTTAGTATCCTTGATAACCCATGCAGCTTCTTTCCAATATTTTTTTGAACAAATACGCATAAAAAATCCTCCTTTACCCGTTACTGTACGCGTAAAAGAGGAATATTCTCTACGACTACAGCGGGATGCGACAACCAAACCGCAAGCTATTGCTTTTCGTCCCGACAGCAACTCCCCGTCTGTCGAACACTTAACGCCTGTTTGCCTACTCTGTTTTTAGAAAACTATTATACCACTTTTTATAAATATAATCAATACACTGAAAGAAATTACAATCCACTTTTAAAAATCTTATTCATATATTTAGGTTTAAACCATCTTATATAGATAGTCACCATCCTTGTAACCGCAATATCATAAATCACAAAAACTACATTAATAAAAACAAAAAGTATTCCTGTAAGCCAAAAGCTATTTGAAAATATTTCAAAATACTCTGTAATTTTAAAAAGATATAAAGAAATAAAAACCCCTGAAATTATTGAAATGTTAAACAAACTGAATTTTAATATCCATTCAATTACCCTGTTTTTAATACTTTCAAGCTTTGATTTAATTATTGGGTACCACCCTAAAAACACAACATAAAATACTGCACTGTCTTTAAGTGGAACTAATATAACAGAAAGTATCGAAACTGCAAGAAATATAAGTAAAGAGGATTTTACACCCATCTCAATCACCAATACTACAAGTAAAACACCTGCTATCATCGGCAAAGTATATTCAGCCATAGGGAAAATACCGGTAAGCAACATAATACACAAGCTTAAAGCGGCAATTATCCCACCCAAAGCTATTTTTTTGACAGATTTCAATAATATCACTTCCTCAGCAACAAGGTATTATATCCCCGCCCATACATTCGCAACAGCAGTCAGCACAAATAAGCCCCTGACAAATATCACAAGTAGAACAACCACCCATATTAGAATTACCCGTATGATAAGGGCCTCCCATATTTCCCTGACGTTGCCACATCATTCTGTTCATAGCAGCTCTGTATTCAGGGTTACTCGGATTTAATCTGCATGCAGTAGAAAAGTGATTTAATGCATCATCGAGCCAACCTCTCCCAAAATACACACTGCCCTTAAGATAATACCATTCAGCATCTCTTGAAGAAACAGGGATACCATCAAGCAATTCCTCAGCCTCAACAAGTCGATTCTGCTCTATAAGTCTTCTTATATCCCACAAATTCGACGACTGATAATTTCCTTGTCTTTGATAATATCCGCTATTATTTTGCGTATTTTTATTACGCAAATTAGCGATAATCATATCATAAGCCTCATTTATTTCCTGCATCTTCTCATTTGCCAAATCAGAGAGAGGACTGTCAGCATAATTATCAGGATGATATTTTTTAGCAAGTTCTCTGTATGCAACCTTTATTTCCTCTTCGGTTGCATTAGCTGAAACCCCTAAAACCTTATATGGATCACTTACAGGCATATTTACCTCCTATTACCGAAATAATCAGTTAATAATTATTTTTTATTTGATAAAACTAAACTGGCAGAAGATTTCAATCCTAAGTAAATTATATTATCAAGAATTGTCTTATATCTGTTAAGCTTCAAAAGCTCATACGCTGAAGCTATTTCAGCCACCGTAATATTAAGTACACCTTCGCCATAATCCAGTATTTCTTTTTTGTTTTCACTGTTTAAATCATAAGCCTTAAATTTCAGTAAAAATACATTGTAATTTTTATTTTTGGCATCTGATTTCAAATCGTCCAATGCGTCTAAAAGATATATCCACCGGCCAAGCAAATATCCAAGCCTTTGCAGCACCCGTTTTTGATTTTCATCCTCACTCAAGCTTGAGAAAACCATCTGAAGCGCTTTTGCAGTAGGTTCCGAAGCACAATCCACACTATCCGATTTTATTTTTTCAAGAAAAGCTTGTTCTTTCATCATATCGCTGAAGCACTTATCAAGATATGGGTAAAGTCTGACTGCCCTCTTTTTTGCAAAAAAAGCAAATGGCAGCAATAAAATATAACAAAATTTTTTAAAGAATTTACTATCCTCAATATTATCCTTAAGTTTATAATAAAAAAGCATCATCGCACAAGCACTTACAAAAGCAGTTTCACAAGACAACGCACAACAATTTTTTCTTTTAAGAGGATTTGCCATACATACAGTTTTTTTAAATCCCTCAAACTCCTCTTTGAGCGCTAAAGAAAGAATTGCCATAAAAGTAAAATCATAGCTTAAAGTAAGTTTGGCAAAAGGTCCGAACACCTTACCGAGCTGATGACACAAGCCACAATATACCGCCTGATAAGTATCAAATTCTTTAATCTTTAATTCAGGTTTAAAAGGTTTTACATAGCCAAACAACCAAGACCACTTTCCTAACTTTAAATATTAAATATACTCTTATAAAATTTATTTTACCCTATTTTGAAGCAAAAATAATGTATAAACTGTAAAAATTGCTCGAATTAACGATAAAAATTCCATAAAAAATATAATTTTTATCTTTTTTAAAAAAATTCACAAATTAAGCTTTGATTTTTTTACTACAATATGATAAAATTAGTGCAATGATACTAAAATGAAAGGAATCTGATAATGTCATACGAAAAGTCATGTGGTGCAGTTGTGTTCAGAAAACATCATGGAAACACTGAACTGCTCCTGATTAAACATTCGGTAGGCGGACATTGGTCATTTCCGAAAGGACATGTCGAAGCAGGGGAAACCGAAGAGCAAACTGCTTTACGTGAGGTTATGGAAGAAACTAATATAGATATCGATTTAGATTCAAGTTTTAGGGAAGTAGTAACCTATTCACCTAAAAAAGATGTCACAAAAGATGTTATCTATTTTTTAGGACGTGCAAAGAACTTTGATTATATTCCTCAGGAGGAAGAAATTGCTCAGATAAAATGGGTGGAAATCAATCTTGCACACTCTTTTTTAATCTATGAAAACGATAAACAGTTGGTAAATAAAGCTAAACCAATAATAAAGGATTTTTATTAAATTTCCTGTCGTAAAGCACTTATTTTGATAAAATTTTCAATCGTCCGTTTTATACTAACCTTAAAAAAGGAGTATTAAAAACTTTTTTGTTTTTAATACTCCTTTTTTTATAATGACTATCGAACGTCGAAACAGTAAAAAAATTACTGTTTCGACATTTAATTATCATTATAAATCATCTGCATCCTGAACAGGCTTTTCCCCGTATTCCACAGGTACCCCTGTATAACTGCCATCAGGGTCTTCTTTACTCGGCTTCGGATTAATCATTGAACTTAAAATATTACTTTCCTTCAAAATATTCTTTTCTTCATCTTTTTTCATACAAATTCCCCCTTTTTAATATTTTTACCCTTTTTTTATAAAAAAATTCTCTGCCACCTTATAAAGATGGCAGATATATTTAAACAAGCAAAGTTCCCTGCGCATAAGGTACCAAGAGAAAAAGGTTTTCTTAAAGCTTTCGCAACCTTTTACTTTGCCTGTAACTGTTTTCTATATCTCATAGTATGTCAAAAGCTTAAAATTGCCTCATTTTATGAAAACACCTCAAAGGCACGATTTTTTCGTTCAATAATACAAAAATTATCAATAAATTTTTGTATTAGTTTACATTTTTGCTATTGAAAGTATCTTTTAATTTTTATATAATAGATGTGTATATATTTTTTTAAAAGGAGCTTATATGAGTAATACAAGTAAACAAAGTATCACTACACTTCCTACAATCGCTATGCGCGGAATAGTTATGTTTCCATCAATGACCATGCACTTTGATGTAGGAAGAGAAAAATCAATACTTGCAATTAAAGAAGCTATGAAAAAAGACCAACTTATTTTTTTGGTAGCTCAAAAAGATTATACTATTGAAGAACCACAAAAAAAGGATTTATATAAAACAGGTGTTGTTGCTAAAATTGTTCAGCTTTTAAACACAGGAAATAACGGACTCAGAATAATGGTTGAAGGCATTTATAAGGCTTCGATTACAGAAATTTCTTCTTTCTCGCCTTATATGGAGTGCACCGTAAAATCTTTACCTGATGCACGTAAAACAAGGGTAGCTCCCGATGTTGAGGAAGCTATGTTTCGTGCTGTAACCGATTCATTTGAAAGTTATTGCGAACTAATTCCCAAAATGCCTAAAGAAATCATTCAGAATGTCCTTTCACAAAAAACCTCAAAAGGACTTTTTGATAAAATTGTGCAAAATCTCTTTTTACCTGTAAAAGATAAACAAATCCTTTTGGAAGAAAAATCTTTATTTAACAAACTTCAGATACTTTTAGAAGTTTTACAACACGAAACCGCTGTACTCACCTGGGAACACGACATTTATTCACAGGTGAAAGACCAGATGGATAAGAATCAGCGTGATTACTTTTTGCGTGAACAGATAAAAGTAATTTCCGAAGAATTAGGTGAAACCGACAATCCTCAGGAAGAATCTTCAGAATACGCAGAAAAAATCGAAAGCTTTAAAAATATGCCCAGGCAGACAAAAGATAAACTTTTAAAGGAATGTGAGCGTCTTTACCATACTCCTGTGCAATCTCAGGAAGGACAGATTATAAGAACTTATATAGAAACCTGTATTGATCTTCCCTGGGACTCTTTCTCCAAAGAAAAAACAGATATAAATTACTCTACCCGCATTTTAGAACGCGACCATTACGGTATGCAAAAAGTAAAAGAACGTATTTTAGAGCTTATTGCCGTACGAAAACTGTCCCCTGATATAAAAGGGCAGATTCTCTGTTTGGCAGGACCTCCCGGTGTCGGAAAGACCTCTATTGCAAAATCTATAGCTACTTCGTTAAACCGCAAATATGTCCGTATCTCATTAGGTGGTGTCCGCGATGAAGCAGAAATCCGTGGCCACAGAAAAACCTATTTAGGCTCTATGCCGGGAAGAATTATAAATGCCATGCGACAGGCAGGTACCAAAAACCCTGTTATTTTACTTGACGAAATTGATAAAATGGGGGCTGATTATAAAGGTGACCCCTCTTCTGCTATGCTCGAAGTTTTAGACAGTGAGCAGAATGTTGATTTCCGTGACCACTATATTGAAGTTCCCTTTGATTTAAGTAATGTTCTCTTTATCACTACCGCCAATGACATTTCCGCTATTCCGAAACCACTTTTAGACCGTATGGAAATTATAGAAATGTCCAGTTATACAAGAGAAGAAAAATTTAACATTGCAAAAAAACACCTTATTCCAAAACAATTAAAACGTCATGGTATAACTTCAAAACAATTAAAATTCTCTAAAGACGGAATTTATTCTTTAATTGATTCATATACCCGTGAAGCAGGTGTGCGTACTTTGGAACGTGAAATCGCCCACATCTGCAGAAAGGTTGCTAAAAATCTCGTAGATGAAAAGATAAAATCTTTCACCGTTACCTCACAGAACATCACAGAAGTTATGGGAATTGTAAAATACTTAAATGACGATATTAGAAAATATGATGAAATCGGTGTTGTAACAGGTCTTGCCTGGACCTCTGTCGGTGGAGAAATTATGGAAATTGAAACAATCACTTTACAAGGCACCGGTAAAATCAAAATTACAGGTCAGTTAGGCGATGTAATGAAAGAATCAGCAGAAATTGCAGTAAGTTACGTCAGAAGTATTGCTGAAGATTATAAAATATCTCCTGATTTTTATAAGAAAAAAGATCTCCACATTCACGCTCCCGAAGGTGCTGTTCCAAAAGACGGGCCATCTGCAGGTGTAACTATGGTAACTTCTATTGTATCGGCATTAAGCGGCATACCTGTCAGAAAAGATGTTGCCATGACCGGTGAAGTAACATTAAGAGGTCGTGTTTTGCCTATCGGCGGACTCAGAGAAAAATCTATGGCAGCATACAGAAATAAAATTAAAACTGTATTTATCCCCGAAGCAAACAAAAAAGATCTCGAAGAGGTTGACGAAGTAGTAAAAAACAATATTACATTCGTCCCTGTTTCACATGTAAGTGAAGTATTAAGTGGTGCTTTATCTTATAAGCCTTTAGATTCACAGCCCACAATGAAACCTTCAATAAAAAGTCAACCGACAAAAAATAATTCTATTTCAATGCAATAAAGAAAGGGATAATATGAATTATCATAATGTATCGTTTTCCGCATCATATGGCTTATTGGGGCAAATTCCTCCTTCAGATAAAATAGAAATTGCATTTGCAGGTCGTTCAAATGTCGGAAAATCCTCTCTGATAAACAAGCTTTTCAATCGCAAAAATCTTGCACGCGTAAGTGCTGTTCCTGGTAAAACTGCCACAATAAATTTTTACAATCTCGATAATACCGTTTCAATCGTAGATTTGCCGGGATATGGTTATGCAAAAGTTGCAAAAACCGAAAAAATCCGCTGGGCTGACTTAATTGAAGGCTACCTTAACGACGAAAGTCGTGAACTTTGCCTTGTAGTTCTTTTAATAGACTGCAGACACCCTGCCACAAAACTTGACGTCGATATGGTAAATTACCTTATTGAAACTGAAAAGCCGTTTATCATCGCTTTGACAAAAATGGACAAATTAAATAAAACCCAGCGTGAAAAAAGACTTTCGGATATTAAATCGGAAATTCCTTACGCAGAAGATATCGTAATTATACCTTTTTCCGCCGAAACAGGCGAAGGCGTAGATGCATTGAAAGAAATCATCAATGAGGTTTCAGGTGACACATCACTTGAATAAGGAAAGGAAAATATTAAAATGAATAGAAATTTAACCGTCTCAGATAATGGTAACCTCTTAATAGACGGAATTGATGCCACTTCACTTGCAAAGGAATACAGCACTCCTCTTTATGTTATGGAAGAAAACAAAATACGAAATGCTATGCGTGACTATAAAAATTCCATCGACAAATTTTATGATGGTAATGGTCTTGTTTGCTATGCCTCAAAGGCATTTTCCTGCAAAGAAATTTACAGAATTGCAAAATCTGAAAATTTAGGTGTTGATGTAGTATCTGAAGGTGAACTTTTTACTGCACTTTCCGTTAACTTCCCTGCCGAAAAAATCGTTTTTCACGGAAACAATAAATCCAAACGTGAACTCTTAATGGCATTAAATTCTGACGTTGGCAGAATTGTTGTTGACAACCTCTCTGAGCTTGAGCTTTTAAACAACCTTGCTAAAAAGCAAAATAAAAAAGCTGACATTTTGCTTCGTATAAAACCCGGAGTTGACGCTCATACCCATTCTTTTATTATGACGGGACAAATTGACTCAAAATTCGGTTTTGCACTTGAAACGGGCGAAGCAATGGACGCTGTTAAAAAAGCTCTTTCTTATGAAAACATAAATCTCTCAGGAGTTCATTGTCATATCGGTTCACAGATTTTTGATACAGAACCTTTTGTAACCACCGCAAACATTATGATGAAATTCATACTTGATATTAAAAATGAAACAGACTTTATTGTAAAAGACCTCAATTTAGGCGGTGGGTTTGGTATAAAATATACCGACGATGATAACCCCATTCCTTATGAAAACTATATGGAAAAAGTTTCCGTAGTTATCAAAGAAAAATCAGAAGAATATTCTCTCCCCTGTCCTTTTATCATCATCGAACCCGGACGTTCAATTGTCGGTGAAGCAGGTACTACCCTTTACACAGTAGGCTCTGTTAAAGAAATCCCCGATATCCGCACTTACGTATCGGTTGATGGCGGTATGTACGAAAACCCACGTGTTGCACTCTATCAGGCAGAATATGATATGGTACTTGCTAACAGAGTCAATGATTCAGTTGACGGTAAATTCACTATTGCGGGAAAATGCTGTGAAAGCGGAGATTTACTGGGAGAAAACATTCCTCTCCCCACACCTAAATCGGGTGACATTTTAGCAGTTTTCTCAACGGGTGCTTATCACTATTCAATGTCCTCCCACTATAACAGAAACTTAACACCCCCCGTTATAATGGTTAAAGATGGTAAATCAAGAGTCATAGTCAAAGGCGAAAGCTTAGAAGAACTTATAAGAAATGATATATAACAAAAAACCAGAAACCTTTTCGGTTTCTGGTTTTTTCATACCCCGTAGGGAACGACCTACGTGTCGTTCCTATAAATCATTTATAACCACATATTTTAACGGATTATTTTCAATGTAATTGCATCTTGTTATATAATCTTCCTCATTGCGGATGATGTGATCATTGAAAGATGCCTGAAAAACATTTTTACCTATTTCTTTATTTATCAATCGTTTTAATACACCTATTATTTGAGATAGATCCGTAGGGCGTGACGACCCCGGCACGCCATTTGAATTTTTCTCACAACATTCATCATTTGTCAATGATAATAATATATGAATATGGTCGGACATAATAACGTATTTGTGCACCAAAACATTTTTGTAATGTTTTAGTATTGATTTTATATATCTATCTGCGATTTCTCCATTTGAGGTTAATTGTATAATATAATTCGGCGTGCCGAGGTCGTCACGCCCTACGATATTACAAAAAATCCTCTGCCTGTCTTTTGTACATATCGTTACAAAATAACACCCGTTTTGAGAATAATCGTAATCATTTAACCTTGGATTTTTACGGTTTTTGTATTCCATAATATTTTCCCTGATAACTATCTCTTCTTTTAAGTTCTTTATCTATTTCATTCATAACGACAAACTTTTTAAGGCTCCATAATGGCGCTATAAGACTATCTTTAAGTCCGTCACCCGTTACCCTTTGTACCACAACATCAGGTGACAGAAGTTCAAGCTGATCACAAACTGTTTTAACATAATCAGGGAGTGTCATTTCCTTGAATTCACCTCTTAAAAATTCCTCCGCCATCTTTGTTCCTTTAATAATATGCAACAGATGAATTTTAATGCAGTGAATATTAAGCTTGGATATTTCCCTTATTGTTTCAATCATCATATCATAACTTTCACCCGGTAAGCCATTTATAATGTGAACACAAACAGGGATATTTCTGTCGTTAAGTTTTTTAACACCTTCTAAAAAACACTCAAATTTATGTCCGCGATTTATCTTTTGGGCAGTAACATCATGAATAGTCTGAAGACCTAATTCCACAATAAGGTAAGTTTTCTTATTAAGTTCACCGAGATAGTCCAAAACGTCATCGGGAAGTGCATCAGCCCTTGTAGCAATACTTAAGCCTACTACCCCCTCTTGTGACAAAACAGTTTCATATTTTGCTTTAAGTTCAGAAAGAGGTGCGTAAGTATTGGTATTAACCTGAAAATATGGGATATATTTATCGGCATCTGGCCATTTTTTATGAAGTGCGTCTATACCATTTTTAAACTGTATAAGTAAATCGTCAGGAGTCTGCCTTTTAAAAGAATAAGCACAATAAGTACATCCTCCCACCCCTTTACTCCCATCAATATTAGGGCAGGAAAAACCGGCGTCAAGAGATACTTTAAATACCTTGCCGCCAAATTTTTCTTTTAAATGATAGTCCCAAGTGTAGTAACGCTTATTAGCAAGACTTTTCTCAAAAGGATTTTTATCTTTCATATTTCCCTCTAATTTTTAAACTGATATTTATAAAGTTCGGCATAAATACCATCTTTTTCAATAAGTTCTTTATGATTTCCACGTTCTTCTATTCCTTTATCGGTAATAACGATAATCTCATCTGCATTCTTAATAGTGGAAAGTCTGTGTGCCACAACAATTAAAGTTCTGCCGGCAGAAAGTTCTTCCAGAGATTTCTGAATAAGTATTTCTGTCGCATTATCAAGAGCAGATGTCGCCTCGTCAAGAATTAAAACAGGCGGATTTTTAAGGAAAGCTCTCGCAATTGAAATTCTCTGTTTCTGGCCACCAGAAAGTTTAACTCCACGCTCACCGACATAAGTATCATAGCCATTTTCGGTTTTAATAATAAAATCGTGGATATTAGCTTTTTTGGCAGCCTCTATAATTTCTTCATCGGTTGCATCAAGATTTCCATAAGCTATATTTTCTTTGATTGTACCTGTAAAAAGAAAAACTTCCTGCGTAACGATACCGATATTTTTTCTGAGAGAATTTCTTGAAAGTTCAGTAATATCATAATTATCTATAGAAATTTTTCCACCATCTATCTCATAAAATCTTAAAATTAAATGGCAAAGTGTAGTTTTGCCACCACCTGACGGTCCTACAAGTGCTACTTTTTTACCTTTTTCAATATGCATAGAAAGATTTTCTACAACAAGCTTTTCTTTATCTTTTGAATAACTGAAGTTTACATTTTCAAAATCAATGATACCTTCAAGCTTATCAACTTCAATCGCATTTTCATTTTCAGGTTCCTCATTTTCGTTCATAATATCCTCGAAACGTTTAAAACCCGTCATACCATTCTGAAACTGCTCGAAAAATCCTACTAACCGTCTTACCGGATTTAAAAACATATTGATATATAAAAGGTATGCTGCAAATTCTCCAACATCGATTTTTCCATAATAGAAAAAGAGACCACCCACTACAAGTACAATAAGGTATAAAAAATCCATAAAAAACGACATTCCCGAGAAAAACACACCCATAACCTTGTAAGCTGATGCACGTGCAACCTGAAAAGCATCGTTATAGCCTTTAAATTTTTTCTCCTCATGTTCACTGCAATTATATGCCCTTGAAACCCTGATTCCTGCAATAGAGTTTTCTAAACTTGCATTGATTTCGCCAATTTTTTCTCTTGTTTTTAAAAATGCATCGTGCATATTTTTTCTCATTTTAACGGTAAAAAAGACTATAATGGGCAAAAGCATAAATGTTATCAAAGTAAGTTTAAGATTAATAAATGAAAGCATCACAAATGAACCGCCAAGCAGTACAATGGACAAGAATAAATCCTCCGGACCATGATGAGCAAGTTCCGAAATATCCATTAAATCATTAATGATTCTCGACATAATTGTACCCGTTTTATTTTCGTCAAAAAAAGAAAGCGGAAGTTTCTGAAGCCTTTTAAATATATCTCTGCGCATATCCGCTTGGATACGCACACCGACAATATGACCATAATACTGAATAAAATAATTAAGCAGCGCTTTCATAATATAAATAAAAAGTAAAACTATCCCCCAGATAAGTAAAAGTCTTACATTTTTATTCGGGACATAATCATTAATCATATTTTTTGCAATAACAGGATAAAAAAGGTCTGCGACAGCCACAATCAAGGCGCAAAACATATCTGCCAAAAATAATTTTAAATGTGGTTTATAATAACCCATAAATCGTTTAATCATCTCAGTTACTCCTTATATTCCTTCATTATCAAAAGACGGTATAAAACTTTCTTTTGCTGTTCCTTCCTCTTGGATAAATCCGTTTTCTATTCCCAGATCAATCGCATAATCAATAAGCTTATTATATTCATCCGAAGTTATTTTTCTGTTTAATTCGGGATATTTATCACCCACCAAAGGTGTGTACTGATTCATAAGACTGTAAAAAATTCTGTTTTGATAATTTTCGTATAAATATTTGATGATATTTTTTGAATCTTCAAAATTACCCGGCAACATCAAATGTCTGACAATTACCCCTTTTTTCATCATACCATCTTCATCAAAAGAAGCTTGTTTCACCTGCGAAACCATTTCTTCAAGTGCTTCTTTTGCATAAATGGGATAATCCTCCGCAACAGAATACTTTTTTGAAAGTTCAGGACTTAAATACTTAAAATCGGTAAGGTAAATATCCACATACTCTGAAAGCATTTTTATAATATCTTTTTTCTCATATCCGCTTGTATTATAGACAACAGGGATATAAAGTCCATTTTTCTTTGCTATTTCAATCGCTCTTATAATCTGTAAAACATAGTGCGTAGGACTTACTAAATTTATATTATGAGCACCCTTCTGCTGAAGTTCTAAAAAAATTTCAGCAAGTCTTTCTATTGTAATTTCCTTACCGAAATCCCCTCTGCTTATTTTAAAATTCTGACAATATACGCATTTTAATCCACAATAGGAAAAAAACACTGTCCCCGAACCTCTTTCACCGGAAATACAAGGTTCTTCCCAAAAGTGAAGTGCCGCCCTTGATGCTTTAACGGTTACACCTGCATTGCAAAACCCTTTTTCGCCATTACTTCTGTTAACCTTACAATCTCTCGGGCATAAACTGCAACTTTTTAAAAACTTGTCCATAACAACACCCTACCATATTATACAAAAAAATATCAAAATTAGCAATAACCCCGTCTTATCGGAAAAACGGGGTTAAAATAGGCTGAATCTGAACACCATTAAGTGCATTCTCCAGAGTTTTTGGAATAAGTGAAAAATCCGCAACCACCGAAGTAGGTTTTTTAAAATAATCGTCCTGACACATAGGAACAAAATAAAAATTTCTCATATTTAAAAGTGTACCGATATTTTTACCACTCCCGCTTAACGCATCATTGGTAGAAACAGCTATAACAACCGGTTTATTATTTCTCAAATGACTTTTCACCGCCATTGTTACCCCTGTATCTACAATAGAATTAGAAAGTTTAGCCAAAGTATTACCGGTACATGGTGCTACAAGCATAATATCTGTCATATTGGTAGGGCCAATAGGTTCTGCGTCCTTTATCTGATATATTATCTTTTTTTCACAAATTTCTTCTATCCGTGATATAAAATCCTCTGCTTTTCCAAATCGCGTATCAGTGGTGTAAGCATTCTGAGACATAATAGGAATTATATCATACCCCAAAGACTTACATTCTTCCATTATCTTTAAAACTTTATCAAAAGTACAAAACGAGCCGCAAAGTGCAAACCCCAATTTAATTTTCTTCAGTTAGCTCACCTCTTTCGTACTCAAGAACACAGTTGCAAAGCGTTCTTTCAAGCACCGAAGCTGCTGTTAACGGAGCGGTTTTTCCGGGGAGGGAAAGAGCCCAGACAGTTTTTCTCATAAGTTCTTCAGCAACAGGAAAGTCAACTCCTCCGGGTGAAGATGCCAAATCAAGTATAAAACAGTCTTTTTTTGTTTTCTGAAGCTCATTTTCTCCTAAAACCATAGCAGGAACAGTATTGATAATAACATCATATTCCCCTATATTCCCCTTAAGATTTTCTAAAAGAAAAGTATCAGCACCGTAAATTTCAGCCCATACCAAATCCTTATATTTTCTGGCTGTAACACTCACAATTGCATCTAATGCCTTAAAATATTTCAAAAGAATTTTAGCAATACGGCCATAGCCTATAATTAAAACCTTTCTCCCCATAATAACAGTAGGTATTTCATTTAAAACTATTCCCAAAGCCCCTTCGGCAGTCGGCACAGCATTCATAATAGCAAATTCTTCACGCAAAATATAATCTACAAATTTAATTTTTCTGTTTTTTAGTTCCTCTTTCTGCTGTGATGTAATTTTGCCTCCAAATACCAGCGTATTACGATGACATAAATCAAAAATATATTTAAGCTTTATTTTCTCCTTTTCAGAAAGTGGAGTATATAAAGTAACGCCATCAGTTGTAATAGGCATCGGCAAAACAACATAATCCGGTTGCTCTTTTAATTCACTCAAATTATTAAGCAGATTAACTTCAGGCGGAATACCATCTTTCAAATCGGCTCCCAAAAGATAAACTTTATTTTTTTCAGCACAAAGTCCCGAAAGCGATACATAACGCATATCACCGCCTGCAATGAGATATATTTTACCTGTACTCATAAATTGACCTCCCGTAGGTAGGAATACTTTATAGTATGATAGATAAAAGCTTTATGTGATTAAAAAGCCTTGAAAAACAATCTAAATTAAAGTATAATTATTATACATCTTATTTTGAAAGGACAAAACATCGTGGAAAAAGAATTATTTTACGGATTCAAGTGCGAAAAAATAGCATTTGAAGGCACAGACGGATATGTTGTTATTCCAAATACTACACCCAATAAAAAGATAGTATTCAAAACAGAATACTGGAACGCTTTTCCAGAACTTGAAATAGAACTTTTAAGCAGAGGTTTTCATCTTGTACATATAATAAATAAAACAAGACTTGCAAATAGAAGTGACTGTGACAGAAAAGCGAGATTTATAGAGTTTGTTTTAAAAGAATATTCCCTCGAACCTGAATGTATATTGGTCGGTATGAGTTGTGGAGGTGCACAGGCAGTTAATTTTGCCTCATACTACCCTCAATACGTAGCTGCTTTAATGATTGATGCACCGGTTTTAAATTTTCTTGATTTCCCCGGCAGATATCATAAATATGAAAGCTACTGGAACAAGGAATTTAAAGTGGCTTATCCCGGAGTAAAAAGATCAGACCTCTTTATGCTTGAAGAAAATCCTATTAACCGCGTTCCGATTTTGATTAAACATCGTTTCCCTGTTATTATGCTTTACGGCACAGAGGATATGACTGTCGATTATGATCAAAATGGAAAATTACTTGAAGATGCTTATTCAGACACACCTGAACTTTTAACAGTAATACCGAGAAACTTCCAGGGGCATCACCCTCACGGAGTCCTTGATAAGTCAAAAGAATTAGCAGATATTATTCTTTCAAAACTATAAAAAAAGAGTGGTCTTTGACCACTCTTTTTTAAATATTATCAAATTTTTCTTTTATCTTTTCGGCAAAAGATTTTTTCTTTTGTGTTTGTTTTTCACCTAAAGATTCTTCAAAACTTAAAAGTTTTTCTTTTTGCACTTTGGAAAGATTTTTAGGAACATCAATTGTAACAGTTACAAACTGATCTCCTCTTCCACGTCCGTTTAAGCGTTGAACACCTTTTCCGCGGAGTCTGAAAGTTGTTCCGGGTTGTGTACCCTCAGGCAAATCATAACTTACATTTCCATCAATTGTAGGCACAGTAAGCTCATCACCTGTTACTGCCTGATAATAACTTATCGGCATTTCACAATATATATCATATCCTTTACGCTTAAAGATAGGATCAGGTCTTACAGCAATAAGTACAAGTAAATCTCCGTTTGGTCCTCCATTAACGCCGGCATTTCCCTGACCACGTACCGATAAAGTCTGACCATCATCTATTCCCGCAGGAATCTGTACCTCAACCTTTTTAAGATTATTTACAGAGCCCTGTCCTTTACAGTTATTACATACCTTTTCTATAATTTTGCCCTTACCTTGACATCTGTCACAAGGACGTTGACTGCTTATCACACCAAATGGTGTACGCTGCTGGTATCTTACCTGACCTGTTCCGCTACAATCAGGACAAGTCTTTTGCGCAGTACCATTTTCAGCACCCGTACCATGACAGCTATGACAAGTTTCCGAGCGATTTATAGATACAGTCTTTTTTACACCTTTACAAGCTTCAAAGAATGAAATTGCAACCTGAATTCGTATATCGGAACCTCTTCGCGGTGCATTGGGATTTTGTCGTCTTGAAGAACCACCAAATCCTCCACCAAAAAATCCTTCAAAAATATCTCCGATATCTCCCATATCAAATCCAAATCCACCACTTCCATAGGCACCGCCTGCTCCTCCACCAAATGAAGGATCGACACCTGCATGACCAAACTGGTCGTAACGTGAACGTTTCTGTGAATCGGATAAAACCTCATAAGCTTCATTCACTTCTTTAAAATTAGCTTCTGCCTGCTTATCATCAGGGTGCAAGTCAGGGTGATACTTTTTTGCCATTTTACGGTATGCTTTTTTCAGTTCTTCATCGGAACAACCTTTTTGCAAACCGAGCACTTCATAATAATCCCTTTTGTCAGCCAATGGCTATACCTCCCTTGATACAGAAAATAATGTTGTGGGCAGACTTTACGAGTCCGCCCATAACGCATTACTCATTATAATAAAATTATTTGTTATCGTCAACCTCTTTAAAATCTGCATCAACAACATTGGGGTCAGAATTATCAGTACCCATATCAGGAGCTGCTCCTGCCCCTGCCTGTGCCTGTGCTTTATAAAGCTTTTCGGAAACTGCATAGAAAACTTTCTGCAAATCTTCTTGTTTTGCTTTAATATCTTCAATATCAGTACCTTTTAATGATTCTCTCAAAGCATCAATTTTTGCCTGCAAATCAGTTTTTTCAGCTTCGTCAATCTTATCGCCGATTTCACCTAATGTCTTTTCTGACTGGAATACCATCTGGTCAGCCGCATTTCTGATATCAACATTTTCACGAGCTTTTTTATCTTCAGCTGCAAAAGCTTCAGCTTCCTTAACTGCCTTATCAATATCTTCCTTGCTCATATTTGTAGAAGATGTAATAGTAATATCCTGTTCTTTTCCTGTACCCAAATCCTTAGCAGAAACGTGAACAATACCATTAGCATCAATATCAAAAGTTACTTCAATCTGAGGTACACCTCTTGGAGCAGCAGGGATTCCATCCAGATGGAACATACCAAGAGATTTGTTGTCTTTTGCGAATTCTCTTTCACCCTGCAAAATATGAATTTCAACTGAAGTCTGGCCATCAGCGGCAGTAGAGAAAATTTGTGATTTTTTAGTAGGAATAGTTGTATTTCTTTCGATAATTTTTGTAAATACACCGCCTAAAGTTTCAAGTCCTAAAGACAACGGAGTAACGTCCAAAAGCAAAAGTCCTTTTACTTCTCCGCCTAAAACACCGCCCTGAATAGCTGCACCTGTTGCAACACATTCATCGGGGTTTAAGTTCTTGGAGGGTTCTTTTCCTGTAGCTTTTGCAACTGCTTCCTGAACAGCAATAATTCTTGTAGAACCACCTACTAACAATACCTTGTTAAGGTCAGAAGCAGAAAGTCCTGCATCGGACAAAGCCTGTCTTACAGGTCCCATGGTAGCTTCTACCAAATCAGCAGTAAGCTCATTGAATTTTGCTCTTGTAAGAGTCATATCAAGATGTTTAGGTCCTGTAGCATCAGCAGTAATAAACGGCAAATTAATCTGAGAAGTAGTTACACCGGAAAGCTCAATCTTAGCTTTTTCAGCTGCTTCTTTCAAACGTTGCATAGCCATTTTATCATTTCTTAAATCAATACCCTGATCTTTTTTAAATTCATCTGCCAACCAGTTGATTACGCACTGGTCAAAGTCATCACCGCCAAGGCGATTGTTACCTGCAGTTGCAAGAACTTCCTGAACACCTTCACCCATTTCGATAATAGATACGTCAAAGGTACCACCACCGAGGTCATAAACCATAACCTTCTGGTCGCCCTCTTTATCCATACCATATGCCAAAGCTGCAGCAGTAGGTTCATTGATGATACGTTTTACATCAAGACCTGCAATTTTACCTGCGTCTTTAGTTGCCTGACGCTGTGCATCTGTGAAATATGCAGGAACTGTAATAACTGCTTCTGTAACCTTTTCGCCCAAATATGCTTCTGCATCAGATTTAAGTTTCTGCAAAATCATTGCAGAAATTTCCTGAGGATTATAAGATTTTCCATCAACTGTCACCTTATAATCAGTACCCATATGACGTTTGATAGAGCTGATTGTACGATCAGGGTTTGTGATAGCCTGACGCTTTGCAACCTGGCCTATCATTCTCTCGCCATCTTTAAATGCCACTACAGAAGGAGTAGTTCTTGCACCCTCGTGGTTAGCAATAACAACTGCTTCTCCACCTTCCATAACTGCTACACATGAGTTAGTTGTACCCAAGTCAATACCAATAATTTTTCCCATAATAATTTCCTCCTAAATTTATTAAGAATTTGCAACAGTGACCATAGCGTGACGTATAACTTTGTCGCCTAACTTATAGCCCTTTTGCATAACATTTGCAACAACATTTTTTCCTAAATTTTCATCTTCCACCAAACTTACTGCGTAGTGGAATTCAGGATCAAAGGGTTCACCCTCTGCTTTTATCTCCTCAACTCCCATTTTCTCCAAAGTTTCCTTTAAAGAATTAAAAATCATCTCAACGCCCTTTTTAAAGTCCGGATCTTTTGATTCTGTCTGAAGTGCTCTTTCAAAATTATCAAGGACAGGGATTAAATCAGATATACATTTTATTTTTGCAAAAGTTCCGATTTCTTCTTTTTCCTTTAATGTCCTTTTTCTGAAATTATCAAATTCAGCCATTTGTCTTAAAATTTTATCTTCAAGCTCAGCATTTTTCTTGATAAGCTCTTCAGTTTCATCTTTTTGAGTGGTGACTTCTTCTGATTCTTTTGTCTCTTCTTTTACCTTTTTTGTCTCTTCTTTCTTTGGCACTTAATTCCCCTCCTTGTCTATTACTATATCTCTTCTGACTCCGCGACTGGGTTTATCACGATCGGCTTCAAAAGCCTCCGTCATAAGTCTTGTTACAGTATCGGTAAGATATTCAACATAAGGAATGATCTTTTTATAATCAATCCTCAATGGTCCCAAAACACCAAATGAACCTGCAAGTCTGTCGCCTTGATTATATGAAGATAAAATCAAGCTTGAATTTGTAATTACAAAATTTTCATCCTCATCACCAAAGATAACACTTACACCATTAAAAGCCTTGTCAAGAACAGCTTCCAGCTCATCTTTTCTATTTAAAAGTGTGGCTACATCCGGATTTTGAAAATCACTTCTCACAAACAAACTGGATTCATTTTTTATTTCAACTGACTTTTTACGAAGCTGATTTGTAATATCATATACTCCGTATAAAAGCGGTGCTAACCCAACCATATAACTTCCAAGAGCAACGCCAAGCTCCAAAACCTTTTCATCGGTTAAATCTTCCACTCTCAGCCCTGTTATATTAGCTTTTATGAAATTTACAAAATACTCAATTTGCTCATGGCTTAAGTCAAACTCCAACCTGCATACTCTATTTTCTACTGCACCGTTTGAAGTAAACATCAAAAGTGCATAAAGTCTTCTGCCTGTCGGAATCACCTCAACTCGTGTTATAACAGCAAAACTCATCTGCTCTGATCTACTGATAACAACACAACCGGTTAAATCTGCCAAAAGGTCCATCGCATTACTGATGACAATTTTGGGATTTAAATTTCCTCTCACAAGTTTTTGCTCAATTTTGGCTTTTTCTTCTTCAAGGACATTCACCTTTTGCATAAGATGAGAAATATAAAAACGATACCCACGGTAGGAGGGAATTCTTCCTGCCGATGTATGAGGCTGTTCAAGATAACCCAACTTTTCTAACAAAGCCATATCATTTCTTATAGTAGCAGATGAAACTACCATATCAAGTTCTTCGGCAATGCTTTTTGAACCAACCGGCTCACCGGTTTTAATATACCGTTCCACAACGGATTTTAATATTAGAAACTTGCGGTCAGTAAGCCCTTTCACAGCATCACCTCTTTCGCTTTTAGCACTCTAACTGTTTGAGTGCTAAATATAATTTAACACGATTTTCATTAATTGTCAATAGTGTTTTTTGAATTATTTATGAATTTTCATTATTTTTTATATTTATTTTTTGCATTTTTAAAACTATTTTGCATAATTTTGTCAAAATAAGCATTACTTTAAAATTACCACTTTCTTTATTTTTAAAAAGATGATATACTTATTTACATAAATACTTTGTTAAAAGGAGATTGTCTTTATATGAATATCCTTAAACAAATCTCAGAGAAAAAACCCACTTTTTCTAAAAGTCAGAAACGCATTGCTGATTATATTGAAGAACATTCCGATAAAGCCGCTTTTATGACTGCTGCAAAAATCGGACAAATCGTCGGTGTCAGCGAATCTACCGTAGTACGTTTTGCTTGTGAACTCGGGTTTAACGGATTTCCCGAAATGTCCCGTGCCCTTCAACAGGCAATAAAAACAAACCTCACCTCAGTTCAGAGAATTGCTGTTACTAAAGAACGTATCGGTGATAATGACATTTTAAACAAAATATTGCTGTCTGATATAGAAAAAATCAAACACACATTGGAAGAAACCTCACATGAGGACTTTAATCTCGCTTCAAAAACTATTGCTTCAGCAAAAAACATCTATATAATCGGTGACAGAAGTGCCTCTGCGCTGGCACGTTTTATGGGATATTATTTTAATTTGATGTTTAACAATGTTCATATGGTATATAATTCAAGCATCGGTGAACTTTATGAGCAGATAATTCGGCTTGAAAAAAATGATGTACTCATCGGTATAAGTTTCCCGAGATATTCAAATTTAACGGTCAAGGCATTTGAATTCGCCTCAAAAACTGGAGCTCCGACTGTGGCAATAACCGACTGTATGGCTTCACCTATTGCAAAAGACGCCACTATTTTACTAACTGCACGCAGTGATATGACTTCATTTGTCGATTCCTTGGTGGCACCATTAAGTCTTATCAATGCTTTAATTGCCGCTGTAGGACTTCAAAAGCAAGACGAAGTAACCTCTGCCTTTAACTATCTTGAAAAAATCTGGGCGGAATATGATATTTACCAGAATAATGATAAAATAGAATCTACCGGACAGGATTAAAAAAATGAATTATGATTTAATTATTGTAGGAGGCGGTGCCTCCGGTATGATGGCAGCTTGTTTAGCCGCAAAAAGATACTCCAAAAATGTCCTTTTACTTGAAAAAAATAAAAGATTAGGGAGAAAACTTCTGATTACGGGAAAAGGTCGCTGCAATGTTACAAACAACTGCGATATAAGCACTCTTATTTCAAATATTCCCCGAAATCCCCGTTTTCTATACTCCGCTTTCAATAATTTTTCCTCTGAAGACACTATTTCTTTTTTTGAAAGCTTAGGTGTACCCTTAAAAACCGAGCGTGGAAACAGAGTTTTCCCTGAATCAGATAAAGCTTCTGACATTGTAAATGCTCTTGAAAAAGAAATTAAAAGATTAAAAATAACTGTCAAAGAAGAACGTGTAACAGATCTTTTAATAGAAAGCAATACCATTCACGGCGTAAAATGTGAAAGTGAAAATGAATATAAAGGTAATTCTGTTTTAATTGCAACAGGAGGAAAATCCTACCCTCTTACCGGTTCTACAGGCGACGGGTATGAATTATCAAAGACAGCAGGACATACCATTATCCCTCCCACCCCTTCTCTTATACCCATAATCACAAAAGAAAAAGATGTCAAAGATATGCAAGGACTTTCACTCAAAAATGTAACTCTTACCGTTTTTGAAAATTCAAAGGAAATATATAACGAATTAGGTGAAATGCTTTTCACTCATTTCGGAATAAGTGGCCCTTTGGTACTTTCCTCTTCAGCACATATAAGAGACATTAAAAATAAAAAATACAATTTGGAAATTGATTTAAAACCGGGACTTTCAAATGAACAACTTGACAAAAGATTATTAAGAGACTTCTCTCAGAATTTAAATCGCGATATCATAAACAGCTTAGGTGCATTACTTCCGCGAAAAATGATTCCCGTTGTTTTAAAATACTCCAAAATTCCTTTCAATATGAAAATAAATGAAATAACAAAAGAACAAAGGCAATCACTTTTAAAAACAATAAAAGCTTTTCCCCTCACTGTAAGCGGATTTCGTCCGATTGACGAAGCGATTATCACAAGCGGCGGCATAGATGTTAAAGAGATAAATCCAAAAACCATGGAATCAAAGCTTATAAAAAATCTCTTTTTTGCAGGCGAAATTATAGATGTTGACGCCTACACAGGCGGTTTCAACTTACAAATCGCATTTGCAACCGCAAACTTAGCTGCAATAAACGGATAAAAAAACTCCATTCGTTTTTAACAAATGGAGTTTTTATTTATAAAGTTATCCTGTCGAAAATTTCGTTAATATATGCGATTGCGATTCCAAAATTTGTCATCGGGACTCCGTAATACTCTGCCTCACTGATTTTAGAAAGCATATTTTTGCGATTCAGCATACAACCGCCACAATGTAAAATCAGTTTATAGTCCTTTATATTTTTAGGAAAACCCTGACCTGCAAAAAAATCAATCTTAAGCGTTCCACCCACATATTTTTGCAAAAGTTTAGGAAGTTTACCCCTTGCTATATCATCAGGGAATGAATGATGAGTACAGGATTCCATAATCAAAACCCTGTCATCAGGTTTAAGCTTTGAAAGCATCTTTGCACCTGAAACAAAGCTATCAATATCACCTTTATTTTTAGACATAAGCACTGAAAAAGAAGTAAGTGGAATTTCTTTAGGTAAAATTTCGTTAACCTCTTTAAAAACCTGAGAATCAACAATTACAAGTGCGGGAGGTTCCTTTAAAATTTGGAGCATTCCTTTTAAAGCATCAGGTTTCACCACAATAGCCTTGCAGTTATTATCAAGTAAATCCCTTATAGTCTGCACCTGTGGCAAAATAAGTCTGCCCTTAGGCGCCTCAATATCTTGCGGAGCCACAAGTATCACAACGTCGCCTTCATTCACAAGATGCTTTGTAAGTGACGGGATTTCAAAATCAATGTCGGCATGTTCTATCAAAAATTTCTTAAATTTCCCCATTTCTTTAGAATCAGAAGCATCAATTCTGAGTGTAGGCAAATCCAAAGAAAAATTTTCATTTTCTTTACCGTAAAAGACATTCCGGACACAGATAGTTTTAACATTTTCTTCCTTTAAAAGTGATATGTATTTTTCTTCCTCAGAAAAATCATCTTGCAAAGAAGAAACCACCAAAACAGCAAGGTCTGTTTTTCTTATCACCTCAAGGGTTTTTTCCATTCTTTTATCGGAGAGTTTGGTTGCATCGCAAAATCCCGCTGTGTCAATAAAAGTTACAGGCCCTATCGGTAAAAGTTCCATAGATTTATAAACAGGATCGGTAGTAGTACCTTCAATATCTGAAACTATCGAAACTTCTTGCCCTGCAATATTATTTAAAAGTGTGGATTTACCGCTATTGGTACGCCCGAAAAAAGAAATATGCAATCTGTTTGAACGCGGTGTTTCCTGCATCCTATCCCTCCCTTTTAAAATCTGAAATCACGACGATTTGAATTTTTAATGTCTTCAATATTCTTTTTGGCAATTTCATAAACCTTCATACTTGGAATTTTTAAAAGTTCTCTTTCTATAAGATCAAAGCCCACTTTTTTAGTTTCTTCAGAGGCATAATCAACTAAATATTCAGTCAAAGTCATCAAAGCATTAGGGTGACAACAGTTTAATATCTGTCCTGTTTTGCAAAGGCTCATAAATCTGTCACCGGTTCTGCCCTCGCGATAACAAGCAGTACAGAAAGACGGAATGTGTCCGTTTTTCATAAGCCAGCGGACAACTTCGTCCAAAGTACGCTGGTCGGATACATCAAACTGCTCTGTATTATGCGGACGTTCTTTTTCAGTATATCCGCCAACTGATGTCCTTGAAGCACCACTTATCTGAGAAATACCGAGATTTAAAGCCCTTTCACGGACTTTTTCAGATTCACGTGTCGAAATAATCATACCTGTATAAGGCACCGAAAGTCTTATCAAGGCAATAATTTTTTCAAATGTTTCATCCGAAATAGAATTATCAAAAGCAGCAGGATCAATATCATCAGCAGGTTTTATTCTTGGAACACTTATAGTATGTGGACCGACTCCATGAACAGCTTCAAGATGTTCAGCGTGCATTAAAAGCCCTGCAAACTCATATTTATAAAGCTCAAGGCCGAAAAGTACGCCTAACCCAACATCGTCAATTCCACCTTCCATAGCTCTGTCCATAGCTTCAGTGTGATAATCATAATCGTGTTTAGGACCTGTCGGGTGAAGTTCGAGATAACTCTTTTTATGATAAGTTTCCTGGAAAAGGATATAAGTACCTATTCCTGCCTCTTTGAGTTTTCTGTAATTTTCAACCGTTGTAGCTGCAATATTTACATTAACCCTTCTTATCGCACCATTTTTGTGATTTATACTGTAAATAGTCTTAATACTTTCTAAAATATACTCAATAGGATTGTTTACAGGGTCTTCACCTGCTTCAATAGCAAGACGTTTATGTCCCATATTCTGAAGTGCTATTACTTCTTTTCTTATTTCATCCTGACTAAGTTTTTTACGACAAATATTTTTATTTTTTACATGATAAGGGCAGTAAACGCACCCGTTAATACAATAATTTGAAAGATATAAAGGTGCAAACATTACTATACGATTTCCGTAAAAGGCAAGTTTTATTTCTTCTGCAATCTTATACATCTCTTCGATTTTTTCGGGAATTTCACAAGCTAACAAAACCGATGCTTCTCTATGGGTTAAACCTGCACAGGTTGCACCTGTCTGAGTTTTCTTAGGACGTGCTTTATTAAGTATCTCATCGATAAGTTTAATATTATTTTTATTTTCTTCTGCGTATTGAAGTGTTGCTAAAATCTCTTCATCATTTATAAATTCTTCTGCCTTAAGAGATTTTGGATTATAAACTGCCATTTATTATCATCCTTTCTAAATTCCTTTTCTTCCTATCTTTAATAAATTTTCTTTTAAATTATCAAGTTGTTTTTTAAAACTTATTGCTTCAGTTTCCCGTCCCGGATATATATCATATAAATCTCTGTACTGATAAGGAGTTACCTTTTGCATAATTACATTTGCACCACAATTAAGTGCATCTTTAAGTCCGCCCTTAATATTAAGCGCTGTTGTCGAAGGCAAATTAACATCTTTAAGAACTATTCTTGAAAGTGCAAGTGCCTTTAAAGTGAGTAGCGCGCTGCCATCAGGACTTCCTTTAAGTGCAGTTTTATCATGGCAGATATAAGGGCCTATCCCCGCCATAGATACTTTTAATTCTTTCAAATGCAAAATATCTTTCGCCAAAGTATATAGAGTCTGACCGGGGATTCCTACCATAAACCCACTTCCGAGTTCATACCCTAAATTATAAAGTGACACCTGACAATCATATCGCGATTTAAAAGTATTTCCGGGATGAAGACTGTTATAAAGCTCTTCATCTGCAGTTTCATGCTTTATCAAAAATCTGTCAGCACCACATTGTCTCCAATATTCATAATGGTCAAAGGGGCGTTCTCCAACACTCAACGTTAACCGTAAATCAGTTTTTTCCTTAATCTCTTTAATGATTTCTCCGAGCATTTCTTTGGTGTAATATAAATCCTCGCCGCTTTGTAACACCAAAGTCTTATACCCTGCTTTAAAGGTATCAACCGCAGATTTTATAATCTCTTCAGACGTCATACGATAACGCAAAAGCTCTTTGTTTTTTAAAAAAAGTCCGCAGTAGGCACAATTGCATCTGCAATAATTGGAAAACTCCAGAATTGCACGGATATGCACTTCATCGCCACAATACTTTTTTCTTACCTCATCTGCATATTTAAAAATTTCCTCATCATCACTTTCAAATAGAAAAACGAGTAAATCAACAGACGGATTTTCCTCAAGAGTTTTTAATTTTTCAAGAATTTCGCTCATATTTTATCCTTTCGAAATTGCCGATTTAACGAAAACTCCTTTTAATTTCCCGAGTTTTCCTGTCATTGCACTTATCTCATCAGTTGTACCATCTACAATAATTGAGATAACAGACACCTTTCTTTCTTTATACGGAAGTCCCATCCTGCCTGCAATAATATCTACGTATTGATGTAAAATATTATTAATTTCATTAAACACGCTGTTATCCTCAATTACAATGCCGACAACTCCAAGTCTTTTTTCCAAAAAATCACCCACTTAAAAAATAAAACTCTCTTTTGCCAAAGCAAAAGAGAGTAGCAAAAATCTCACTTAAAAAGTGTCTGATAACATCTCTCCTCTTGCTCGGACATTCCTCACAATCAGATGCGAATTGAATTAAAACCAATATAGAAATTTAATCCCTATATCTGTTAACTTAAGTTTATCATCTTTTTTTATTTTTGACAAGTATTTTTCCCAAAAAACATCCCAATCTGTTTAATGAATTAGATTTTATCGTTTTATATTTTTATAAGCTCTAAAAAAACCGATTATAAACAAAACAGTGCTAATAAACAACATTACTGTTATAACAATCAAGTGAACATTTCCTGTAACACATTGAGCCCAGTTGTAAAAATCTATTTCATAATAGTTTTCGTTCAATCCGAACAATGCATTTGTGACATACCCCATACAGTAATACACTAAAGACGCTATAATCGTGCAGATACCTGCCTTAAGAAACCCATCAAAAGAAAACATACAAATCACAGTGCATAAGATCACAGGAATATATGCATAAATCGTTATAAAAATTGCAGGCACAAGCATGAAAGGTTGCCAACTGTAAATGCATAAAAGAAGCAGTATTGTCAGCACCAAAACAGCCGTAAAAGCTATAACAAATTTAAAACGAGACAGTCTTGTTTTTGATAGTAAAATTGTTCCGAAAAGCAATATGTATCCCATCAGTATGCCAATGAAGGCCACGGGAAACCAATATAACCCGTCGGTATATACCGCACAGGTATATAATAATAAACAAATCGATAAAAAACTTGTCACAGTAAAAGTAAGCAATTTCTTTGACTTAAAAAACAACGTAAAAGTCGGAATAAATGAATATGCACAAAGGAGTGAAGTTAATACGATAAAGAACCAGGACAAAGTGCGATTGACTGCAAGATTGCAAATAAAGCAAATAAGCAATGCAACAGCATAAGAGATAGTGGGAACCCAGAACCATGTGCCACGAATCACACGGAATTTCTTTGCTTCGTGCTTCATTCTTCGTGTGTCCGTGTCTGTAGATGCAGTAACCAATTCGTGTTCACTTATATCAAGGGCACTGCAAATATCTGAAATCAACGTAATATCAGGATATGACACCCCTCTCTCCCATTTACTCACCGCACCCTCGGTAACAAACAGCAGTTCTGCCAAATCTTTTTGTGAATAATTTTTCTCGATCCGTTTAGCTTTTATAAATAAGCCAAATGTTTTTTTATCAGTCATATCGGTTCACCTCCACCCATCATTCTACATCAAACAAAGTTAGCCTTCAATGGACTATAAATCCACCCCGTATTTTTCGTCAAATTCTCATTTGTTCAATAGATTATATCTAAGTGGCATAAAGCTTTCAGGATATAGAAAAAACGACTTGCCGAAACAAGTCGTTTTTTCTGGTCTGAGTGACAAGATTTGAACTTGCGGCCTCTACCACCCCAAGGTAGCGCGCTACCAATCTGCGCCACACCCAGACAACATTTGATATTATAGCATACCTTTTTTAAAAAAGCAATACTTTTTTACAAATTTTAATTACTTTCTCTTTTAGCCTTTGAAAAAATTTCTCTTACACCTATAAATATAAGGAAAACAGCAAAAATTTTAGAAAGAATTTCATTACCCAAAAACTTAGCCGCCACAACTCCCAAAGCTACACCCACTATTCCCGTTAAAGCCGAAGGTAATATAGCCTTTTTCTCAATCAGATTATTTTTCTTATGAAACCAAAGGGACAAAGTGCCTATCGGCAGAAAAAACATTAAATTTATAAACTGTGCCTCCATCTGAGGAATTCCTGCAAAAGCAGTAAGATATATAAGCAGAACAAATCCGCCTCCCAATCCCATTGAAGCAGTTATCCCCGAAAGCAACGAAACTAAAATCACAACTAACCACTCCATAATTTCTCTCCTTATTTCATCAGCAACCGCACTGCTGAAAAAATTATAATACCGCCAAAAATTTTCTTTAATAGCCCATTCGGTATTTTTTTAAGTAAAACTGAGCCAATCACGGCACCCACTATTCCAAAAGGCAGATAATTAAAAGCTTTTTTAAAATCAAAGCTCATTCCCCACATTAAAAAAACCGTACTGAAAAAACTAAGCGGTAAAATTATAGCTATTGATGTAGCGTGACATTTTTTATCTTCAATTTCAGCACCTTTTAACATAGGAACTACTACTGTTCCACCACCTGAACCGAAAAGTCCGTTTAAAAACCCGGCTACAAGTCCTAAAAAATAAAATCTCTTTTTCATATCTTTACCCTCACATTTTTTATAGTTTGCCACGAAATAGTAAAAATATAAAAAGTGAGTATTTAAAAATTTTTAAATACTCACTTTATTTTTCTATTAAATCTCTTATTACCTTAGAAGCAAGCATATAACCTGCAACCGGCGGACAAAAAGAAATACTTCCCGGGGCATTTTTTCCGGTTTCACTATCAGAAATAACACACTTTACATAAGGTTCTGAAGAATACAAAACTGTTTGTTTATCAATTTTATATTTATTAAGTTCACGCCTTACAGCCCTTGCAAGTCCACAACCTGCACCATTTTGAGCAGTCTCCTTTATATCTCCTATCCTGAAAAGAGACGGATCAAGACGATTTCCCGTGCCAAGGCACATCAAAAGCGGAATTTCTTTCTCTTTGCAAGTTACTGCCAAATGAATTTTAGACGAAACAGTGTCTATACAATCAACCACATAATCAGGTTTTAAAGAAAAAATCTCAGAAGATGTATCTTCATTATAAAACACATCAAGTGTAATAACCTCGCACTCTGGATTTATGTCGAGAACTCTTTCTTTACAAGCTTTAGTTTTATTAACCCCAACAGTACTTCTTAAAGCGATAAGCTGTCTGTTTATATTAGTAACATCAACCTTGTCATGGTCAACTAAAATTAGTCTTCCCACTCCACATCGGCAAAGTGCTTCAACGCAAGCACTCCCAACACCACCAAGACCTATAACAGCAACTGTACCGGTCTTTAGCTTGTCACAGGCTTCTTGCCCTATAACAAGGCGTTGACGCAAAAGCCAATCTTCCATAAAACATCCTTCCTTTAAAAATATCCTCCGTGTTTAAACGGAGGATATAACCTGCTATGCAGGATTGATTTTATGCTCCACCTTGCCGTCGCACAGTAACATAAACCCGCTTTTCAGCAGGTGGGTACTCGCCCTTGAGCCTCACGCTCCCTTCGTCCGACCAAAAATCGGGAGGTCTGCAATCTTCACAAGGAGCCAAATTCCCTATTTATGAGTGTTGGATTTATAAAATACTATGACATACTCGAACAAGGCAGAAAACTTTTACAATTAAATTATACCGAATTTTTTTATAAAATCAAGTAGTAATTAAATGGTAATTTTTGGATTATTCCTCTTCCTCTTCATCCTCTTCTTCAAAGATAGCATTCAAACGATCAATAAACATATTTCCGATTCGTTCATACTCATCATCATCGTCGATAGAGGCAAGCATCTCCTCATCTCCTACAATTTCAGAAGTTAAAATTACAAGTTCGCCATCTGCTTCAAGCTGTTTTTCCGGATCATCATAAACAGGCATCATTGCAAAATAACGTTTATCATCAACTTCCATAGCGTCGAGCATTTCAAAGGTCTGCTCTACGCCTTCCTCATCAACTAATGTATAAAGATTTGCTTCATCATAATATTCTGACATAGTAATCCTCCAAGATTTTAAAATTTTGCCCTACCTTTTTATTTTACTTCCAATACTGATTAAAGTCAAGCGAATTTTGCAAATATAAAAATAACAATTTGTTTATTGATTAAATATAAAAATTTTTAACTTTTTTCAAAAAAACTATTGACATTTCACAAAAGTTTTGTTATATTATAACCATAGAAGATAATCAGACACGAAAATTTTAAAAAGAAGGTGATTCCGATGAAAAGTGAAGATTGTTGTTTCATCAGAGTCAATGGTGAAATAGCGTAAATCAAAATCAGTTATCACGAACAGTTTTATTGTGCTGAAATTTATTATATAACAAGACCTCAAATAATTATTATATATAACATTTGCACAACTAAAAGTTCAGGTTTAAAAACACTTAGTTAAGACTTTTGATTGACGATAGCCATTGATTATTTTCTATTTAATTTATTTATATAAATATCATTGGCTCTGATAAACAAATAAAATTAAAATAAATTTAAGATGGTGAATCCAATGTACTAATTTCAGTATGGTAAAAACACAATTAAATTATTTTTATGAGGTGTTTTCCGGTGTTTTAATTTGGATTTAGTTAAAAATTAAAGAGATATTTTAAAAAACAGTAAAAATTAAAAAATGTAGAATATAAGCCGATGCACGTAGGATGCATCGGCTTTTGTCATTCAGATAGCTAAAAAAGGGTGCAGCAATTTTGCTGCAGCCTTTTAACTTTTAATCTGCAAGATAGGACTTAACCATCGCCTGCAACAATTCGTCGCGATCAATTCTCCTGATTAAACTTCTCGCATTATTATGAGTTGTGATATAGGTCGGGTCCTCCGATAAAATATAACCTACTATCTGACTGATAGGATTGTATCCTTTTTGTTTTAATGCATCATAAACTTCTGTTAAAATACGGTGCATCTCCAATTCCTTATCATCAGGGACAGTAAAAGTCATTGTTTTGTCGTACATAATCTCACCTCACAAAATTTAATAAACTTCCGTTTATTAAATCTATTATAACTCTTTTTTTACATTTTTACAAGGGGTTATTGTCTTAAATTAACATTAATTTTATTTAATTCTTTAAAGATCTTATTCATAGCATTATCGCATTCTTCAACAGTTAAGGTGCGATCTGCAGCACGCAGAACAATAGAATACGAAACACTCTTTTTGCCATCAGGCACCTGAGCACCTTCATAAACATCGAAAAGCTTAACATCTTCCAGAATGTTGGGAATAACGCGTTTTATTGCCTTCTCAATTTCAATAATAGGCAATGTTTTGTCAGCAAGTAATGATAAATCTCTTGTTGATGCAGGGAATTTAGGCAAAGACTTATATGTTTTCTTGCTGTCGGAAACCTTAAACATCTTCTTCAAATCAAATTTACCGACATAAGCTTTTGTGCCAATATCGTAATTTTCTGCAACGATAGGATGTATTTCACCAAAAATTCCCAATTCCTCACCGTCTTTTAAAATCTTGGCTGTACGTCCGGGGTGGAAAGTAGGATCATCACTTACAGGCACTATATCCCAGTCCTTTATATCTGCCGCAGACAAAAGACCTTCAACAATTCCTTTAAGTGAATAGAAATCTTCTTTTTCTCCATATAATCCGATGGTAACCTGCGGATTTTCATAAGGAAGCTTATCAGAAGAAGTAGGAATATACTCATTTCCTATTTCATAAAAAGCACCCTGAGGATTGCGGTTATTGTAATTTGTTTTAATTACTCCAAGCATAGAAGGCAACACAGAAGTACGCATCACACTTGTATCTTCACCCAAGGGATTAAGAATTTTCACCGATTTACGCAAGTTGCTGTCTTTATCTAAATTTATCTTATCGTATTCCTTAGGACTCACAAAGGAAAAAGTCATAACTTCATAACAGCCCATTGAAAGCATAGCCTGTTCGATAGTACGCTGATATTTCTGAGTTTCTGTAAGGCTGCCCTCACTGCTGCCTCTGAGTTTTGAAACAGGAATTTTATCATATCCGTAGATACGGGCAACTTCTTCTGCTATATCAGCTTTGTTATGAATATCAATACGGTATCTTGGGGAAATAATCTCATTATTATCAAATACAAATCCCAAAGTGCCTAAAATTTCCCTCATTCTGCTTTCAGGAATATCTGTCCCCAAAAATCTGTTAATACCTTCAGGATCAAAAGGTACTCTCGGAGCGGGAAGGATATTTCCTTTTTCGTCAATAATACCATCTACAACTTCACCGCATCCAAGCATTTCAATAAGCTCACAGGCACGAAGTAATGCAACAGTAGTTCCATCAGGGTCAAGTCCTTTTTCAAAACGGGCAGAAGACTCTGTACGAAGTCCCAACGCTTTAGCTGTACGACGAACAGCAGTACCGTTAAAACAAGCGGACTCAAATACCACTACATTAGTATCATCATTGATACCGCTGTATTCACCACCCATAACACCCGCAACTGCAGAAGGCTTTTCAGCATCTGCAATAACAAGCATACTTTCTTTCAAATTACGTTCAAGGCCATCTAAAGTGGTAATGGTTTCACCTTCATTTGCATTACGTACAATAATTTTATTTCCCTTTACATACTTTAAGTCAAAAGCATGCATAGGTTGTCCATATTCAAGCATAACGTAGTTTGTAATATCAACAAGATTATTGATAGGACGAACACCACTTGTACGAAGTCTTTCACGCATCCAACGTGGAGAGGGACCGATTTTAACATTTTTTACAACCTTTGCAGTATATCTGTAACAAAGGTCTTTATTCTCAACCGATACAGAAAGATAATTTTTAATATCATCTCCTGCACCTTTTACTACAGGATATTTAAAATCAGCCTCAATACCGAATGTTGCAGCTGCCTCTCTTGCAAGTCCTATTACCGAAAGACAATCGGGACGATTAGATGTAATCTCAAATTCAACACAAGTATCATTAAGACCAATAGCATCGCAAACGTCATCGCCCACATTACATTCTTCTTCAATGAGGAAAATTCCGTCCTCAATTGCATAAGGAAAATCATTAATTGTCAGATTAAGTTCTCCCAAAGAACACATCATACCCTGACTTAAAACTCCACGAAGATTTCCTTTTTTAATTTTAACTCCATTTGGAAGTGTAGAACCGTCCAATGCGCAAGGCACCAAAGCACCGGGAACAACATTTGACGCACCTGTTACAATCTGAATATTCTCTTCCTTACCTATATCAACCTGACACACAACAAGCTTGTCAGCATCAGGATGTTTTTCAACGCTTAAAACCTTTCCTACCACTACATTTGAAATTTCTTCATTTTCTTTTTCAAAACCTTCAACTTTGGAACCACTCATAGTCATTGCATCTGAAAACTGTTTTGCAGTTCCTTTATAATCTACATAATCTTTTAACCATCTCATAGATAAATTCATATCTTTTTTCCTCCTTTTTTCGGGCCACGACTAAAATTGGTTCAAGAAACGCAAATCATTTTCATAAAGCAAACGCAAATCATCAATAGCATACTGACGCATTACAATTCGCTCAAGCCCTAAACCAAACGCAAATCCACTATAAACCTCAGGGTCAATACCACAGCCTTTAAGAACATCAGGATGCACCATACCACAGCCTAATATCTCAATCCAGCCTTCGCCTTTACACAAGCGGCAGCCCTCACCATTACAAGCAAAACACATAATGTCAACTTCTGCAGAAGGCTCTGTAAATGGGAAATGATGTGGTCTGAAACGCAATTTCGCTTTTTCTCCATAAAGTTTCTTAAGGAAAGTTTCCAATGTACCTTTAAGGTCTGCCATTGTAACGCCTTTGTCAATTACCATTCCTTCAATCTGATGGAAAAGCGGTGAATGTGTTGCATCAACTGCATCGGAACGATAAACGCGTCCGGGAGAAATCATACGGATAGGAGGCTTTTGATTTTCCATAACACGAATCTGTACCGGAGAAGTCTGAGTACGCAAAACAATATTATCTGAAATATAAAAAGTATCCTGAGTATCTCTTGCAGGGTGGTCCTTAGGGATATTGAGCGCCTCAAAATTATAGTGGTCATACTCAACTTCAGGTCCTTCTGCCACAAAGAATCCCATTCCAAGAAAAATTTCTTTAATCTGATTCATAACAATAGTATTAGGATGTGCCTTGCCTATATGACGCTCCTTGCCCGGCATAGTAACATCTATAACCTCTTTTTCAAGCTTGGCATTCATTTCGATTTTTGCCATTTCACTTTGCTTTGAAGCAAGTGCTTCCTCTAATGCCAGACGCACTTCGTTAGCCACCTGTCCGATTACAGGACGCTCTTCTGCACTAAGCTTACCCATCTGCTTTAAAATAGCAGTTAATTCTCCTTTTTTACCTAAAAACTTAACTCTGATGTCATCTAATTCTTTTGCACTAAAGCAGTTTTCCATTTCCTTTAATGCAATCTGTTTAATCTGTTCTAATTGTTCACGCATGGTTTTCCCTCCAAATAAAATTAAAAAGCTTTCATCCCATATGGGACGAAAGCTTTAAGTTCCGTGTTACCACCCAAATTTCCGCTCAAAAGCGAACACTCGAAAGCCTTTTAACGAAAGCTACTCCGTCATCCCCTACTAAAAATTCAAGGACACCGCTCGCAGGCGAAATTTCACAAAATTCCTTATCTTAAACAAGCTTTCAGCCAACGACTTGTTCTCTCTGAAAGAAGAAAAATGCTACTCAACCCGGTCAATGCGTTTTCAATAAAGTTATTATATCACTTAATTTTTAAAAAAGCAAGTTTTTGTTTTATTATTATTCACTTTGTGTTTCTTCTGATGAAATTTCTTCACTTTCGATACTTTCCTCAACTACCTGACTTTCAATATCAGAAGAATTTTCTTCATCAGGATATCCAACTGAAACAAGATTATATTCACCCTTTGAAATCTCTCTCAAGGTGTATTTCATAATCTTTTCAGGCTCCGGTTCATATTTATTTCCGGTAATATCCCCCTGCCATGAAATTCCCGGTGGAATATATGATACTGTGAGAATTCTATCGTTTCCGGAACGTTTTACAGAATCAACCCTTGGTGTATAAGGAAGTACATGCGGTGTTGCAGGGAAAATATAACTCTTGGCCTCTGAATTATAAGTAATCATCAGTTCTGTATCGCCTACAGTTTCATGGGTATAACTTATTTCTCCGAAAATCTTTTTAATCTGCACCTCAATATCACTTTGCGGAACAGTTATGAAATTAAACTCATCAACCGGATATTTAGATGTATCCTGCGTCATTATAAATTTCCAGACACCGGCTGTAATTATTGTAGTATTGGTAGCTTCAGAAGGAGATTCAAAAGTAGGTGGGTCCTGCATTACAACAGGAGTTATGAACCACTCCATCTCCTCTTTTGTCTTAGAACCGTTTAATATATCCCCGACGGCACCGAAAATAAAGCTAAGGCTGGAAATAAGTCCTATAATTGCAAAAATCAAAACAATTCCGCCAAAAACAACCTTTTTGTTAATAGATATTTTCATTTTGCCCTCCTTATCTTACTTGACCGTTACCTATCACTTTATATTTTATTGAAGTCAATTCCTTAAGTCCCATAGGACCTCTTGCATGTAGCTTTTGTGTAGAAATTCCGATTTCCGCACCCATACCAAACTCTCCGCCGTCTGTAAATCGGCTTGAAGAATTAAGATAAACTGCTGCTGCATCAACTTCATTTAAAAATTTCTCAGCTTTCAGCAAATCATTAGTAATTATAACCTCAGAATGTCCGGTTCCAAATTTATCAATATGTGAAATTGCTTCATCGATTCCCTTAACAACTTTAACAGAGATTATATAGTCAAGAAATTCCTTTGCATATTCCTCATCAGTAGCTTTTAAAATACCGGAAATAATTTCACAACACTTTTCACAACCATACCACTTAACGTTGTGTTTATCAAGTCTTTCTTTAATTAAAGGTAAAAATTCTTTGGCTATATCTTCATCAACAAGCAAAGATTCTTCTGCATTACAAACAGAAACTCTGCTTGTTTTTGAATTTTCAATAATATTAAGTGCCATCTCAAAATCGGCATTTTTTTCTACATAAACATGACAATTTCCAACACCTGTTTCAATAACAGGCACAGTTGCATTCTCCAAAACATTCTTTATAAGTCCTGCTCCGCCTCTGGGAATCAGAACATCAAGATAATCATTCAATTTCATCATACCGGTAGCCACTTCACGTGAAGTATCTTCAACAAGCAAGATCACATCTTCAGGCATATTACACTTTGAAATTGCCTCACGCATAACCTCTGCAAGAGCACGATTAGAATTTATCGCTTCTTTACCGCCTCTTAAAATAACTGCATTTCCTGATTTTAAACAAAGTGCGGCACCATCTACTGTAACATTAGGACGACTCTCATAAATAATTCCAACTACTCCCATAGCCACTCTTGTTTTTAAAATCTTAAGTCCATTTGGCCTTACAATACCGCTTTCCACAACGCCAACAGGATCATCTAAACTTATAAGTTTACGCACTGCATCACAAATTCCGCTGATTCTTGATTCATCAAGAGTAAGCCTGTCAATGAAGCCTTCATTCATACAATTTTTTATTGCATTTTCAATATCAATTTTATTTTGCTTTAATATATAATCTCTTTTTTCCCAGAGCATAACTGCAATTGCTTCAAGACAGCTGTTTTTTATTTCTGTTCCGGCATTTCCTATTGATTTTGAAACCGCCTTCGCTCTCTGTCCTAAACTTTCAATATACGTCATTATTTATCTCCTTTGTTACCGATAAAAGTGCCGACAGGCTTATCATTAAATAAATCATACAATTTTTCAGGCTGATTTCCGTTCATAATGATAGTGGGAAATCCTGCATCAAGGCCTATCTGTGCCGCACTGAGCTTTGTAACCATACCACCGGTGCCCAGATGTGAACCTTCACCACCAGCCAAAGCCTTTATATCATTATCAATTTTTTCTATCTTAAGAATCAGTTGTGCATCGTCATAGAGACGGGGATTTTTATTATAAACCCCATCAATATCGCTTAAAATAATAAGTAAATCTGTATCAACCAAAGTTCCTACAATCGCAGAAAGAGTATCATTATCTCCAAATTCAATTTCTTCGGTTGAAACAGTATCGTTCTCATTGATAACCGGAATAACTCCAAAATTAAGAAGATTCATCAAAGTATTTACAACGTGCTTTTCTCTTTCTTTATGGTCTATAATATCACGTGTCATCAATACCTGTGCCACGGTATGATTATATTCAGAAAAATATTTATCATAGCAATACATAAGCTCACACTGACCTATTGCCGCACAAGCTTGTCTTACGGGAATTTCCGCAGGTCGTTCCTTAAGGCCTATCTTACCGGCACCTACGCCAATTGCTCCGGAAGAAACAAGAATAATTTCTTTCCCTGAATTTTTAAGGTCGGAAAGTACCTTGACAAGTCTTTCCATTCTTTGAATATTTAAAAGTCCGGTTTTATGTGCCAAGGTAGAAGTCCCCACCTTAACTACAATTCTCTTACCCTCTGATGCTTTACTAATCATTTTTTTACTCCTTTTTGGTCAATTCACACGCAAAAAGCGCTAATGTCATTTGAGAATACGACTTTCGAAACGGCAAGATGAACAAAATAAGAAAATATATCTTTATCAAAAATATTTCTTTTATTTTATCACGCATAACATCTTTTGAAAGCTTTAAGCATTCTTTCACTTTTAATTCTTCAGCCAGAAAATATTCTGCCATAAAATACCGCAACGAAAAAATATACATAAACAAAGTTTGCAGGAAAAACAACACAATAATAATTAAAAAAAGTACAATTCTTGAAACAACTGCTTCTGCAGAAGCATAGTTAAAAGTATAAATAAACCCTGTTAATATAAAAAGTAAAGGTGAAAAAATCAATATCCCAAAAGCTGTAATTTTTAAAGCTACTATAAGCTTTAAAGAAATACAACTAAAAAATCTTTTAAAATTTCTAAAATAATAAAATATATTAAAAGGTTTCATTCTTATTGATTTTGCCTCTTTAAAATACCATCTTTTAAGTCCACATCTCATAGGCGAAATAATTAAAAAATACAATATCCAAAATGCCAAAAGATATATCACAAATGATGTGCTGAATTTTCCGTCCGCGCTTAAAAAGTCTATTTTAAAAAGATTAGGCAATAAACACCTCAACCCCAAAAACAATATAAAAACAAAGCGCAAAATTATAAAACATAAAGCCACTCTGCCCTTAAGTTTATAAAGCTTTTTTATTGCCTCTTTTTTTATTTTTTTACGCAGATTATAAGCCAAAACGAATTCCTTTCTTTATTCTTCTTCTAAATCAAAAATCCCATATCCCATTGGCTCTAAGCTGTCATCATTATAAGGTATCGCATCAAAAATCTCAAATACTCTGTCACGTTGCCAAAGCTGTGCATTGAAAAGTGCTGTATATCCATGTCCGTTTTTTACACTCCAATAAAATGGTTCACGTTTTGGATACCCATACATTGAAAGCATATTCATAATTACGCCTCCATGTGTAACAACCGCTGCCTCTCTTATTTTATTTTTCATCATATCCATAACGATTTCTTCTATTCCCTCATCGCACCTTTTTAAAAACTTCTGCATATCCTCAGCACCTTCGGGAACTATTTTCATACCACTTTCAATCCATTTTTTAAAGCTCTTGTCCGATTTTAACTCATCAATGGATTTACCCTCAAAACTCCCGAAATCATACTCTTTTATTTTATCCACAATATGAATCATTCTGTCAGGATATAAAATTTCTGCAGTATCAAGGCATCTTTGTAAAGGTGAAGTATAAACTTTCTGAACATCAGGATACTCAAAATCTTCTTTAAGATTAAATAATTCTTTTTTTCCTTCAGCACTCAGAGGCACATCAGTAGAACCAATATATCTTCCCTCTTTATTGCCTTCGGTCAAACCATGTCGTATAAAATATATTTTATATGAAATCAAAATGAAACCTCCAATTATGATAATACTTATATTATATAGTAAAACACATAAAAAAAACAACGTATTTCACAAAAAAAACTCAAAATTTACATCAATTTCAACAAATTTTTTTAAATTGTAAAAAAAACCTTTACAAGTTGTATCTTTTAATATATAATTTACTGTACGTTGACTTATCAAATCTTGTAAATTAAAGGTACAATTTAACGAAAAAACCTTTTTATGCTAAATTGCCACGCCAGTTATAATGAATTTAAAGTTCAACTTAATTTATAATATATATCGGAGTGATAAAAATGAATTCGGAATTTCCGAGAATACTCTCTTTATTGAGAAAAGAACGTGGCATTAGTCAAAAAAAGGCTGCCTCGGAACTTAATATTTCTCAAGCACTGCTTTCACATTATGAAAAAGGAATTCGTGAATGTGGACTTGATTTTGTCGTAAAAGCCGCTGACTATTATAATGTATCTTGCGATTTTTTACTGGGCCGTTCGCCTGAAAGAACAGGTAAAACTATTTCTGTGGAAGATATACCCGAACCGGAAATCGGAAACAACGATAACCGTGTAAAAGGGAGTATTATTCCAATCTTAAACAAAAAACTTATTTTTAACTCTTTAAATATTTTATTCGATTTTCTGCAAAAAATCAACTGTAAAGAGCTTACTTTGAAAATTTCTGATTTCCTTATGATTTCAGTTTATCGTGTTTTCAGAACTATATTCAGCCTCAACTCCAAAAATGAACAGGGAATTTTTATGATATCAAAATATCTTTATACTGCAAAATCCCTTTCTACCATGGCTGAACTTGAAGCAGAAGTAAATTTACTGACTTCGGGGAAAGGCAATAAAAAGCTCATATCATCTGAAACAAGAGAAAAAATAAATATTACAAGTGAAAATCTTTCCTCAGAGTATCCGCAGTATGCCTCATCATTATTTAATTTAATCCAGAACAGTGAAAATAAAATAAAGTAATAACTATGCTTCCTTCTGATTTTAGGGAGCATTTTTATTCCATTATTTTTTTGTTTTAAATAATTTAAATGCGGACATAATAACAGCGTGCAGTGATTATATACACACGCACAAACACAAAAAGGAGTGTAACTTCAAAATGAAAATGCTTAAAATCTTTTTATTAGGTCTTATCGCCACAACATTATTAGTAGGCTGTGGAGAAAAGAAAAATGATTCATCAAACTTGAGTAGTGATATCAATTCAGGTATTTCCAAAGTCGAATCCGGTGTAAGCTCCGGATTATCCGATTTGGAAAGTAAAATGGATTTTGACACTTCAAAAAACTCTACACCAGAATCTTCAGAAGGGGCACCGATTTCCGGTGCTTCCTCTGATATTCCTGCTGAAATTCACATCACTCCAGACACGATTGACCTTAATTCACTTGATAACAAAAAACAAGGTTGGGGACAAGGTGTTCAACTCGATGAGAAAAATCGTCCCATTTCATCAATAAAATTTCAGGAAAAATATGGAAAATATGACGCTTTCTTTATTAAAAACGATGTAAAAACTATATATCTCACATTCGACCAAGGGTATGAAAACGGATATACCGCTTCTATTCTCGATACATTGAAAGAAAAAAATATTAAAGCTATATTTTTCGTGACAATGGATTATGCGAAAAAACAACCTGAGCTTGTAAAAAGAATGATAGCTGAAGGTCACCTTGTAGGAAACCACAGCGACAATCATGTATCCTATCCAACCGTAACAATAGAAACCTGCGAATCTGAAACAATGAATTTGCATAACTATATTTCTGAAAATTTCGGTTATAATATGACCTTATTCCGCCCTCCGATGGGAGAATTTTCAGACCGCGTTTTAGCACAACTGCAACAGCTTGGATATAAAACTGTTTTCTGGAGTTATGCTTATAAAGACTGGGAAGTAAATAATCAGATGGAACCCCAGAAAGCTTTAGAAAAATTAAACAATGCTCTCCACGACGGAGCTATATATCTTTTACACACAGTAGGCAGCACAAATAATCAAATACTGGGTGATTTTATTGATTACGCCCTCTCACAAGGATATCAATTCAAAACACTTAGTTAAAACCATCAAAAAATAATGCCTATTTTTGTTTAAAATGACAAATTTTATTTTTTTGTAATTTTTTATTGATTTTTTTGTAAAATTGTGTTAAAATAATTCACATCTTCCCGATGGAAAATAATTTTGTTCTTTATCGTCTTCGCAATAGTGGGGGCGATATTTTAATGGTCAAAAAAGGCGTTTAAAAACTTTTCGTTTTTAAACGCCTTTTTTTATTTAAATGATTCTAATAATTTAATCTGCCTTATATCTTTACCGACAAAACGCATAAAAGTAAACAAAGATAAAAACCTCGATACCAAACGTTCAGAATAACGCTCTTCTAATTCTTCTACCGAAAGGTTAGTATTTATTATAGTAGCTTTGTTACGATTACACCTTGTATTCACAAGATTATAAATCACCGAAAGATTAAACTGTGATATAAACTCTGTGCCCAAATCATCCAAAATAAGCAAATCAACATCCAGCAAAGTTTCTAATGTATTATCGTTTTCCACCTTGCCGAAATGTTCCGCCTCAATTGTACGCAAAAAGTCTTGTGTGGAACCATAAGCTACCATATATCCTTTTTCAATTACCCTTTTTGCAATCGAAAGCGACAGATGTGTTTTTCCAAGTCCAGTTCCACCAGCCATAAAAATACCCTTTGAATTTTCATTGAATTTATCAGCATATTTAATGCAAAAATCATAAATATCAGACATCAGTTCAAAAGGTACAGTATTTGATTCTTCATCTTTTTCTTTGCTGTAATATCTCAATTTAAAATCAGAAAAATCAGATAATTTCAAAGCTGAAGTGCTGTTGATTTTATCAATATTCACATTTTTTATAACGGTTTCAAGACATTTGCAACGCTTATTTTCAACATAACCGGTATCATTACATATACCGCATATATGCTTTACCTCCAGATAATCTTCAGGATATCCGTTCGTTTTTAAAAGTTTCTTTTCCATATCCTGCAAAGCAATATTCGCTGTTTTAATTTCTTCAATTCCCGAAGAAATATCTTTCTGTTTTGAAATAATAAGCTTTGAAAGTTTCACAGAAGTTAATGCTAATTCTTTCCTAATATCTATAATCTGAGGCAATTTTTCATACATTTCTTCAATTTTTCTTGCTTGTTCAATTTCCGATTTAAGTCTGCGACCTTCCAAAATTTTCAAAGCCTTATCTAAAATATCATTTTTCATTTCAAATCACCAATTTCTTAACAATTATTTAGGTACCTTCAATCCAAGCTCTTCAAATTTCTTAATATCATATGTAGCTGTACTTTTGCTTTTTTTATCAACCTTGAGTGAAACTTCTTTAGTATTCAAATCACTTTCTGTAAAAATACCTTTTTCTTTCCAAGACAGTAAAATCTTATTTATATACGGAAAAGAAAGTTTTCCTATTCTGTCAACAGTGCGTTCATATGCAAGTTTAATCATATCTATATCAAATCCATCATTAAACCAGTTTGCTATATAATTTCTGTTTGTCGCAGTCAAAGCACGTTCTTCTATTCCAAAAGCTATACGCACCTGTCCTTCTCGTCCTCTGTTCTCCGTGAGTCGCTTTATCTCCTTTTCAGCACGTTCAAGCGTATTAACCTCGTCATCAGCCCAAGCTGCACAAAGTTTCTGAATATAATTGAAATGCGATTTTCCTATCGAAACACAATATTCCACCGCCATAATTATAACATCAGCAGAAAGTCCGATAACTTCATTTATATAAACTAACCCTTTTTGTTCGGTTGATGTAAGCGGCCTTCCATACAATGCCTCTGCCGTGCAAAGCAAAAACTTCACCTGATGATTATTATCAATTTGCTCAGATACTCTTTCTGAGCTTATATCATTTAAGGTGACAGCAGTATCGTGATGTTTGTTTTCTGCTTTGGGAGAATCGCTATTAGACAACACTCCAACAGATTTCCAATATCCCACTGCCTCTAAAACATCCTCTTTTGGCACAGAAATCCATTGAGCTATCTTCTTTATATCTATAGAATTGTGCCTTATAATTGCCAGTAAAACCTTAATATACACGCCACTTGCAACAGACAGATACTTATCTATTACTTCAACCGGCAAAGCTATAAAAGAAGAATATTCTCCTCCATTTACAGAAATTCCCACGACATCACCTCCTATTTATCCAAAATAAATGATTTCGCCAACGCCAAAGCTTCTCTTATATAATGAGAAGGTACTAAAAGCGGATGACTTCGAGCGCCATAAGAGCTTATATTAAAGTACCCCTGCCTTTCAGCAAGCATTTTAGCCCTGTAACAATGATAATCACTTGTTATAATCTTTACCTTCACATCAGATAACTCTTTACCGCTATGCTCTTTAATAATGTTTTTTGCATTATCAAGATTTTCTTTTGTATTTTCAGACTTATCCTCAAGTATAATTTTCTCTTCAGATAACCCATTCTCCACAAGATATTTTTTCATAGCAACCGCTTCAGGGATAGTTTCATTATATCCTTGTCCGCCTGTTACTATCACAGTTTCCCCTTTAAAAATTTCTAACGTAGCATCTAAACGTTGCTTTAAAGTTAAACTGATTTCCTCACCACGAAGTCCCGCACCAAGCACTACTACATAGTCGGCTTCATCTTTATTTTTATCAGTAGCTCCTGATATAACTAAAAATTCCAAAACTCCAAAAACAGATAACAATAATATAATAACAAAAATTAAAACTTTTTTCAATTTGAAAATTTTTGATATACAAAAAAATTTTAAATCCAATACGCCAAAAATAATCATCAAAGCACCCAATATAAATAAAACTGTATTAAAAGGTACTGCGCCTAAAGAAAAGGTAACGATAATAACATATATTAACAGCAAAGTGCCTGTAACCAGTAAAAATATATCCACCAAGCTTATCCCCTTTCCTTAAACAAGTCTTATTATAGTATAACATAAAAACACAAATTAAAAAAGTCGTTTTATAAAAAAATCGGCACGTAAAAACGTGCCGATTAAAAATTTTATTTTATTTTATACAAGTCCCTGTGCCATCATAGCATCTGCAACTTTTATAAATCCTGCAATATTAGCACCTGCAACAAGGTTGTAACCCATTCCATACTGCTCAGCAGCATCTGCAGAAGCCTTATGAATATTCTTCATAATTGTAACCAATTTTTCATCCACTTCTTCAGCGCTCCAAGCAAGTCTTTCAGAGTTCTGGCTCATTTCAAGACCTGAAACGGAAACACCACCGGCATTAACTGCCTTTGAAGGAGCAACAACAAGTCCTTTATCCATAAGATAGAACAATGCTTCGTTAGTTGTAGGCATATTTGCAACTTCGATATAATATTTTGTTCCGTTTGCGATAATCTGGTTTGCTTCGTCCATACCAATCTCATTCTGATAAGCACAAGGCATACAAACGTCAACTTTCTGTCCCCAGGGTTTTTTGCCGGGGAAAAATTCTACGCCAAACTTATCAGCATAATCCTGAACACGGTTTCTGCCGGAACTGCGCATTTCAAGCAAATATTCAATCTTTTCGTCTGTTATAACGCCATCCGGGTCATATATGTATCCATCAGGACCTGCCAAAGTAACAACCTTAGCGCCAAGCTGAGCTGCTTTTTTACAAACACCCCAGGAAACATTTCCAAAACCTGAAATTCCTATTGTTTTACCTTTGATTGTATCCTTGAAATGATCCAAAACTTCACAAAGATAGTAAACTGCACCATATCCTGTAGCTTCAGGACGAATAAGGCTACCACCATAGGAAAGACCTTTACCGGTCAAAACGCCGTTTTCATACGCACCACGGATACGCTTATACTGTCCGAAAAGATATCCGATTTCACGTCCGCCTACGCCTATATCACCTGCAGGTACGTCAACGTCAGGACCGATGTGACGCTGCAATTCAGTCATAAATGCCTGACAGAAACGCATAATTTCTCCGTCGCTCTTTCCATTAGGATCGAAATCGGAGCCACCTTTACCACCACCCATAGGAAGGCTGGTTAAACTGTTTTTAAAAGTCTGTTCAAAGCCCAAGAACTTCATAACTGACAAATTAACATGTGAAGCAAAACGCAATCCACCTTTATAAGGACCAATTGCACTGTTAAACTGTACGCGATATCCGCGATTCACATTAACCTTGCCTGCATCATCAACCCAAGTTACTCTGAACTCGATAACACGCTCAGGCTCAGTAATTCTTTCGAATAAAGCTGCCTTTTCGTATTCCGGATGCTGCTCTGCGATAGGCTCCAAGGATTTTAAAACTTCTTCAACTGTTTGCAAAAATTCGGGCTCATCAGGATTTCTTTTTGTAACATCTTCCATTACCCTTTTAAGATATGCATTTTTAAAAGCCATATATATTCCTCCCAATTAATTATATAAAATCAAATTAAGATTTATTATATACCATTCCTTAATCATAATCAAGAGCTTTTGCAATAAAAATTAAAAAAATTGCACTTTTCTACAAAAATAACATTTTTTATGTCGTTTTTTTTAATGAAAATTAATTTTTTGCAAGTTTTTAAAATAAAATTGCAATTAATTTGCCGTAATAAAGTGATAAACTGCATAAAAAAACTCCCGATAAAATCGGGAGTCTTTTAAAGTTAATTATTCGTTTACTTTAGAAACAACGCCGGAACCTACTGTTCTACCACCTTCACGGATAGCAAAACGTAAACCTTCTTCGATAGCGATAGGAGTGATGAGCTCTACATCGAAATCGAGGTTATCACCGGGCATAGCCATTTCTGTTCCGTCAGGAAGAGTAATGATACCTGTAACGTCTGTTGTTCTGAAATAGAACTGAGGACGATAGTTATTAAAGAAAGGTTTATGACGTCCGCCTTCTTCTTTCTTCAATACGTATACGGAGCAGTGGAATTTTGTATGGGGGTGAATGGAACCGGGTTTACACAAAACCTGACCTCTTTCGATTTCAGTTCTCTGAATACCACGGAGCAATGCACCAATGTTGTCACCAGCTTCAGCGTAGTCCAAAATCTTTCTGAACATTTCGATACCTGTAACAACAGATTTCATGCTTTCGTCTTTAAGACCAACGATTTCAACTTCGTCACCGGAGTTGAGCTGACCTCTTTCAACTCTACCTGTAGCAACTGTACCACGACCTGTGATTGTGAATACGTCTTCAACAGGCATCAAGAAAGGAAGATCTGCTTTACGTTCGGGAGTAGGAATCCAGGAGTCAACACTATCCATAAGTTCCAAAATGGGTTTGTAAGCGTCATTTGTAACATCATCGGGAGCTTCCAAAGCTTTAAGAGCAGAACCACGAACGATAGGAGTATCGTCGCCGGGGAATTCGTACTCGTTGAGGAGTTCACGAATTTCCATCTCTACGAGGTCGAGAAGTTCATCGTCATCAACCTGGTCAGCTTTGTTCATGAATACTACGATGTAAGGTACACCTACCTGACGGGACAAAAGGATGTGTTCACGAGTCTGAGGCATGGGGCCGTCAGCTGCAGAAACAACCAAGATAGCGCCGTCCATCTGAGCAGCACCTGTGATCATGTTCTTAACGTAGTCAGCATGGCCGGGGCAGTCAACGTGAGCGTAGTGACGGTTGTCAGTTTCATACTCAACGTGAGCTGTGTTGATTGGGATACCACGCTCTCTTTCTTCGGGAGCCTTATCAATCATATCGTATGCTTCGTACTGTGCTTTACCCTGCAAAGCCAAAGTTTTTGTGATTGCAGCGGTAAGAGTTGTTTTACCGTGGTCAACGTGACCGATTGTACCAATGTTAACGTGGGGCTTGTTTCGTTCAAAATGTGCCTTTGCCATTAGAAAATCCTCCTTTAATCATTACGACTATTTGTATTTAGTTTATCAAAAATAAACTAAAATTTCAATAGGTAATTTGCATTTTTTTAAATTTTTTTCAAAAATTAGTTATTTTTCTCTTTCTGAGAGATAATTTTTTCAGAAATAGACTTGGGAACTTCAACATAGTGACTGGGTTCCATGGTGTACTGACCACGTCCCTGTGTCTTAGAACGAAGGTCTGTTGCATAACCAAACATCTCAGACAAAGGTACAAACGCCTTGATTTCCTGAGCACCTGTTCTTGCTTCCATACCCTGAATCTGTCCACGACGGGAGTTAAGGTCACCGATAACGTCACCCATATAATCTTCGGGAACGATAACAACAACCTTCATAATTGGCTCCATAATAACAGATTTTGCTTTTCTTAATGCTTCTTTCAAAGCCATAGAACCTGCAATCTTAAATGCCATTTCAGAGGAGTCAACTTCGTGGTAAGAACCATCATAAAGTTCAACCTTGATATCAACAACGGGATAGCCTGCGAGCACACCTGCCTGCATAGCACCCTGGATACCCTGATCAACTGCAGGAATATATTCTTTAGGAATACTTCCTCCAACGATTTTGTTAATAAACTCGTAACCCTTACCGGATTCATTAGGTTCAACACGGATCTTAACATGACCATACTGACCTTTACCACCGGACTGACGAGCATATTTATGGTCAACATCAGCGTTACCGAGAATAGTTTCTCTGTAAGCAACCTGAGGTTTACCTACATTTGCTTCAACCTTAAACTCACGAAGCAAACGGTCAACGATAATTTCAAGGTGTAACTCACCCATACCTGCGATAATTGTCTGACCTGTTTCTTCATCAGTGTAAGTTTTGAAAGTTGGGTCTTCTTCAGCAAGTTTTGATAAAGCGATACCCATCTTTTCCTGACCTGCTTTAGTTTTGGGTTCAATAGCAACACGGATAACAGGCTCCGGGAATTCCATTGATTCAAGTATAACTTCATTCTTAGGATCACAGAGAGTGTCACCTGTTGTAGTTTGTTTCAAACCTACAGCAGCAGCAATATCACCTGCATAACAGGTATCAATATCCTGACGGTGGTTAGCGTGCATCATCAAAATACGGCCCATTCTCTCAGATTTACCTTTTACAGAATTGTAAACGGTAGAACCTGCATCAACAGTACCGGAATATACACGGAAGAAGCAGAGCTTACCAACAAAGGGGTCAGTAGCAATCTTGAATGCGAGAGCAGAGAAAGGCTCTTCATCAGAAGCATGACGCTCAGTTTCTTCACCATCGGGAGTAACACCCTTAATTGCAGGAATATCAGTAGGTGCAGGCATATAATCAACAACAGCATCAAGAAGTTTCTGAACACCTTTGTTTTTATATGCAGTACCACAGCAAACAGGAACGATTGTATTTGCAATAGTTTCTTTACGGATAGCTTTTTTAAGCTCATCAATTGTAATTTCTTCTTCTTCCAAATACTTCATCATCAAATCTTCATCGTTTGTAGCAACAGCTTCAACGAGTTCAGATCTGTACTGTTCTGCTTTTTCTTTCATATCATCGGGAACATCGATTACGGAAATATCATTACCCAAATCATCATTATAGATGTAAGCTTTCATTTCGAGCAAATCGATAATACCCTTAAATTCTTCTTCAGCACCGATAGGAAGCTGAAGCGGAACAGCATTACATTTAAGACGATCTTTCATCATGTCAACAACATTATAAAAGTCAGCGCCCATGATATCCATCTTATTGATAAATGCCATTCTAGGAACCTTATAATTATTCGCCTGATGCCAAACGGTTTCAGACTGAGGCTCAACACCGCCCTTTGCACAGAAAACTGTTACAGAACCGTCCAATACACGGAGAGAACGTTCAACTTCAACAGTAAAGTCAACGTGACCGGGGGTATCAATAATATTGACTCTATGGCCTTTCCAGAATGCAGTAGTAGCAGCAGAAGTAATTGTAATACCTCTTTCCTGCTCCTGTGCCATCCAGTCCATCGTTGCTGTACCTTCATGAGTATCACCGATTTTGTGTGTTCTACCGGTATAGTAGAGAATACGCTCGGTGGTAGTGGTTTTACCAGCATCGATATGCGCCATTATACCAATATTACGAGTCATTTCCAGAGATACGTCTCTTGGCATAATTTCCTCCTAAATTTACGAAATACATTTTCTTTTTTTAACTACTAAATCAAAGCATATTAAACACAGTATGCCCGATTTTTTAATTGAACATAGATTGTAAACAATCTAAAAGTAAAATTACCATCTGAAATGTGCAAATGCTTTATTAGCTTCAGCCATTTTGTGAGTATCCTCACGTTTTTTGCAAGCACCGCCGGAATTATTAATTGCGTCCATAATTTCGCCTGCAAGACGTTCCTTCATGGTTTTCTCAGAACGATTTCTGGAATAAGCAGTTAACCATCTCAAGCCCAAAGTTTGTCTTCTTTCAGGACGAACTTCCATAGGAACCTGATAAGTAGCACCACCTACTCGACGAGATTTAACTTCCAAAACAGGCATGATATTCTCCAAAGCTTCATTGAAAGCCTCCAAAGCATCTTTACCTGTTTTCTCGTTTACGATTTCAAAAGCACCGTAAACAATCTTCTGAGCAACACCCTTCTTACCATCCAACATAACATTGTTGATAAGACGAGTTACCACCTTGGAATTGTACATAGGATCAGGCAAAACATCACGTTTTGCAATACGACCTCTTCTTGGCACTTTACTTCCCTCCTTCATATAATGATATCATAGGTACTCGAAAGTAAATTTCCCCCGTTAAGACCATTAAAAGGTCGCAACATATATCTTGTTGGGACCATTTGTCAGCCTTACGAAATAACGAAATGATTACTTCTTCGCACCAGCTTTTGGACGTTTAGCACCGTATTTTGAACGGGACTGCATTCTGTTATTAACACCTTGAGTATCCAATGTACCACGGATAATATGGTAACGAACACCGGGAAGGTCTTTAACACGTCCTCCGCGAATTAGAACAACAGAGTGTTCCTGCAAGTTGTGTCCTACTCCGGGAATATAAGCTGATACTTCCATTCCGTTTGTGAGCTTAACTCTCGCTACTTTACGCAAAGCAGAGTTAGGCTTCTTAGGAGTCATTGTTCTAACTGCAGTACAAACGCCTCTCTTCTGAGGAGAAGTCTGATCTGTAGGTTGCTTTTTCATCGAGTTAAATCCGCGATTCAAAGCAGGAGCAGTAGATTTGTTAACCTGAGTTTCTCTTCCTTTTCTAACTAGCTGGTTAAAGGTTGGCATATGGCACCTCCTTACTTCAATTTCTATGCTTTCACAGGGAATAGTCCCTATTACCCAACATACCCAATCATTGTAACATTAATATTTAATATTGTCAATGTTTTTTTAAAAATATAGCATTTATTACGAAAAAGACGCATAATTAACAGCTTAAATATATCAAATTTCCATTATTCGTCATTTTTCTCATATTTCAAAAAGAGGTTGCAGCAATTTACTGCAACCTCTTTTGTCATTTTAAAACATATCAGCAGTATCAAAATCATCCTGGTTATCAACTTTAGCGGGAACAACCTGAACGTCGTTATAGCATGACATTCCTGTTCCTGCAGGAACCAGTTTACCGATGATAACGTTTTCTTTAAGTCCCATAAGGTGGTCAACCTTACCTTTAATTGCGGCTTCGGTCAATACCTTTGTTGTTTCCTGGAAGGAAGCAGCAGAAAGGAAACTTTCAGTAGCCAATGAAGCTTTTGTAATACCCAAAAGTACAGGCTCAAATGTAATAAGTGAAAGTCCTAATTCTCCTGCATCAATTCTTTCCTGAATTCTCTGATTTTCACGATAAATATCGCTGCGTTCCATTACTGAGCCGGATAAAAGTTCTGTACTTCCGGGGTTTAAGACGCGAACTTTCTTCATCATCTGGCGAACAATAACTTCGATATGCTTGTCGTTAATATCAACACCCTGTAAACGATATGTCTTCTGCACCTCAGCAATAAGGTAATTCTGAACTTCCTGTTCACCTTTAACAGCAAGAATATCATGTGGATTTACGCTTCCTTCAGTCAAGGAATCACCGAGGTTAACCTCCTGACCTTCCTGAACCTTAATCTTGAATCCGTAAGGAATTGTATAACGTCTTGAATCCTCTGTATTTGTAACTTCAACTACACGCTGACGTTTTTCCTCATCAAAACGTATAGTACCACCGATTTCAGAAATAATAGCACTGTTTTTCGGTTTTCTTCCTTCAAACAACTCAACGATTCTGGGAAGACCCTGTGTAATATCTTCTGCGTTAGCGATACCACCTGTATGGAAAGTACGCATGGTAAGCTGTGTACCGGGCTCACCGATAGACTGAGCAGCAATTACACCTACAGCCTCACCGACTGCAATCGGTTTACCATTAGCAAGGTTTGAACCATAACATTTTGCACATATACCCTGAGATGAACGGCAAGAAAGAATAGAACGGATTTCTACACTTGTAGCACCGGATTCAATAATCTTATTTGCATCCTTCTCATCCATAATCTTGTTTTTAGAAACCAGAAGTTCTCCGGTAACAGGATCAACAAAATCATGAACAAGATATCTGCCCTGCAAACGTTCTGACAAAGGCTCGATCATTTCGTTGCCTTCGCAAATGTCATGTACCCAAATACCATCTTCACAACCACAATCTTCCTGACGGATAATAACATCCTGAGATACGTCAACAAGACGTCTTGTAAGATAGCCTGAGTCAGCAGTACGCAAAGCGGTATCAGCAAGACCTTTACGAGCACCACGTGAAGAAATAAAGTATTCCAAAATATTAAGTCCTTCACGATAGTTGGATTTAATAGGTACTTCAATGGTGGTACCTGCTGTATTCGCAATAAGTCCACGCATACCTGCGAGCTGTCTTATCTGATTGATACTACCACGAGCTCCTGAGTCAGCCATCATATAGATAGGATTAAAACTGTCAAGGTTTTCCGTCAAAGCATCGGAAACCTTATTTGTAGCTTCATTCCAAATCTTAATAACGTGGTTTTTCTTTTCTTCTTCAGTAATAAGACCACGCTCATACTGACGTGTAATCTTTAAAACATCCTCATCAGCCTGTGCCAGTAATTCTTTCTTCTGGGGAGGAATTACAGCATCGCAAACTGCAACAGTAATTGCACCCTTAGTTGAATATTTAAAGCCCTGTGCCTTGATTATATCAAGCACTTCTGAGGTCTTGGCAGTACCATGAATGCGGATACAACGATCGATAATTTTACCGAGTTGTTTTTTACCTACAAGGAAATCTATTTCAAGCTTCAACTGATTTTCACGCAAAGTTCTGTCAACAAATCCAAGATTCTGAGGAATAGGATTATTGAAAATCAAGCGTCCTACGGTAGTGTCAATAAATCCTGTGATACTACCTTTAGTCATACGGACTTTAATCTTAGCGTGAAGAGTAACAACGCCCTCATGATAAGCCATCAAAGCTTCATTCACGTCACGGAATACCTTACCTTCACCCTTATCTCCTTCTTTAACCAAAGTAAGATAATAAGATCCGAGTACCATATCCTGAGAAGGAATAGCTACAGGACGTCCGTCAGAAGGTTTCAAGAGGTTATTGGCAGCAAGCATCAAAAAGCGTGCTTCTGCCTGTGCTTCTGCGGAAAGCGGAACGTGTACAGCCATCTGGTCACCGTCGAAGTCAGCGTTATAAGCTGTACAAACAAGAGGATGAAGTTTAAGCGCACGACCTTCAACCAGCACAGGTTCAAATGCCTGAATACCAAGTCTGTGCAATGTAGGCGCACGGTTTAACAAAACAGGATGGTCTTTGATAACAATTTCCAAAGCATCCCAAACCTCTGTACGTGCTCTGTCAACCATTTTACGGGCACTCTTTATGTTATTTGCAACATTGGTCTCCACCAATCTCTTCATAACAAAAGGTTTAAAAAGTTCAAGTGCCATTTCCTTAGGCAAACCACACTGATACATCTTAAGTTCAGGTCCTACTACGATAACAGAACGTCCGGAATAGTCAACACGTTTACCGAGAAGGTTCTGTCTGAAACGTCCCTGTTTACCTTTAAGCATATCAGAAAGAGATTTCAAAGGACGGTTATTAGGTCCTGTTACAGGACGTCCGCGACGTCCGTTATCAATCAAAGCATCTACCGCTTCCTGGAGCATACGTTTTTCATTTCTCACAATGATATCGGGAGCTTTGAGTTCTAAAAGTCTCTGGAGACGATTGTTACGGTTAATAACTCGACGATACAAATCATTAAGGTCAGAAGAAGCAAAACGACCGCCGTCAAGCTGTACCATAGGACGAATATCCGGAGGAATTACCGGAATAACATCTAAAATCATCCATTCCGGCTTATTTCCTGAAAGACGGAATGCTTCTACACATTCAAGTCTTTTTAAAATACGGATTTTCTTTTGACCTGTTGCATCACATAATTGCTGTTTAAGTTCAACAGAAAGTGACTCAAGGTCAAGCTCTTTCAAAAGCTCTTTTACAGATTCTGCGCCCATACCTGCTTTGAAGTCATCTTCATATTTTTCGCGCATATCCATATATTCTTTTTCAGTAAGGAGCTGTCCTTTTTCCAAAACGGTATTTCCGGGATCAATTACAATATACTTTCCGAAGTACAAAACTTCTTCCAGTCTTCTCGGGGAAATATCAAGAATAAGTCCCATACGGGAAGGAATTCCCTTAAAATACCAGATATGTGATACCGGTGCAGCCAGCTGAATGTGTCCCATTCTTTCTCTTCTTACCTTTGAACGGGTAACTTCAACTCCACACTTATCACAAATTTTACCTTTATAACGTAAACGTTTATATTTTCCACAATGACATTCCCAGTCCTTAGTCGGACCAAAAATGCGCTCACAGAAAAGGCCGTCACGTTCCGGTTTGAGTGTACGGTAGTTAATAGTTTCAGGTTTTTTAACTTCACCATGTGACCAACTTAAAATCTGCTCAGGAGAAGCCAAACCAATTTTTATCGACTCAAAAACGTTAAATTCCACTTACGACCCCTTCTTTCATTAAAACTCATCGTCTTCATCATCACCGAAATCTAAACTGTATTCTTCTTCCTCAAAATCGTCAGAATCATCCAAAACATCTTCAGCGTCTGCGGTGATGTAGCCATCCATTTCGCCATCTTCAACATAATTGAATTCGTCTTCAAACTGTCTGTCATCTACTTCAGCACTGTTAAAAGTAATATCCTCATCATCTTCAAAGGTCTGTTTTAAATCAATCTCATTTTCTTCTCTGTCAAGCACTTTGACATCCAAGCCCAAAGACTGAAGCTCTTTTATCAGAACCTTAAAGGATTCAGGAATACCGGACTGAGGTATATTATGGCCTTTAACGATAGCTTCATATGTCTTAACACGTCCGACAACATCGTCAGACTTAACTGTGAGAATTTCCTGCAAGGTATAAGCTGCACCGTATGCTTCCAAAGCCCAAACTTCCATCTCACCGAATCTCTGTCCACCAAACTGAGCTTTACCACCCAGAGGCTGCTGAGTAACAAGTGAATAAGGACCTGTGGAACGTGCGTGAATTTTATCATCAACCAAGTGATGAAGCTTAAGATAATACATAATACCAACTGTAACACGATTATCAAACTGTTCACCGGTACGTCCATCGTAAAGAATGGTCTTACCATCTTCATCAAGTCCCGCTTCTCTAAAGCAAGCCCTGATATCCTCTTCATGAGCTCCGTCAAATACAGGTGTCATTATCTTCCAGCCAAGTGCTTTTGCAGCATAACCGAGATGCACTTCAAGAACCTGACCGATGTTCATACGGGAAGGTACACCCAAGGGGTTAAGTACAATATCAAGAGGAGTTCCGTCAGGCAAGAACGGCATATCTTCCTGCGGTAAAATTCTTGAAACAACACCCTTGTTACCATGACGACCTGCCATTTTATCGCCGACGCTGATTTTACGTTTCTGAGCAACGTAACAACGAACAACCATATTTACACCGGCATTGAGTTCATCACTGTTTTCACGTGTAAACACTTTTACATCCACGATAATTCCATACTCACCATGAGGCACACGTAAGGAAGTATCTCTGACTTCTCTTGCTTTTTCACCGAAAATAGCACGAAGTAAGCGTTCTTCTGCAGTAAGTTCTGTTTCTCCCTTAGGAGTAACCTTGCCGACTAAAATATCACCGGCACGAACTTCTGCACCTATACGGATAATACCACGCTCGTCCAAATCCTTAAGAGCATCTTCACCTACGTTTGGAATATCTCTTGTGATTTCTTCCGGACCGAGTTTAGTATCACGGGATTCAATTTCATATTCTTCAATATGAATAGAAGTATAAACGTCATCACGGACAATTTTCTCATTAATTAAAACTGCGTCCTCATAGTTATAACCTTCCCAGGTCATAAATCCGATAAGAGCATTCTTACCTAAAGAAATTTCTCCGTCAGCAGTAGCAGGACCATCTGCAATAACCTGGCCCTTCACAACCTTTTCGCCTTTGTTAACAATTGGACGCTGGTTGATACAAGTGCCCTGGTTTGAACGCATAAATTTAATAATAGGATATTTATTAAGCAATCCTTTTTTATCTTTAATTACAATTTCATCGGCAGAAACACTTTCAACAACACCGTCTTGTTTAGCAAGTACACAAACTCCGGAGTCAACTGCTGCTTTATATTCCATACCGGTTCCTACAATAGGAGACTCAGTTTTCAAAAGCGGAACAGCCTGACGCTGCATGTTAGCACCCATCAAAGCACGGTTTGCGTCATCGTTTTCAAGGAAAGGAATCATTGCAGTAGCAACAGAAACAACCATTTTAGGTGAAACGTCCATATAGTCAACCTTGCTACGGTCAATTTCCTTAATTTCATCACGATAACGTACGTTAACACGTGGACGTGCAAGTCTTCCGTCTTCAGTCAAAGGCTCATTTGCCTGAACTACAATAACTTCATCTTCCACATCAGCAGTCATATACTCAACTTCATTTGTAACAACACCGGTTTCTTTATCTACCTTACGATAAGGTGCCTCAATGAAACCATATTCATTAATTCTTGCAAAGGTAGCAAGATAAGAGATCAAACCGATATTAGGTCCTTCAGGAGTTTCAATCGGACACATTCTTCCATAGTGGGAGTAGTGAACGTCACGAACCTCAAAACTTGCACGGTCTCTTGACAAACCGCCGGGACCGAGTGCTGACAGACGTCTTTTATGAGTAAGCTCTGCCAAGGGGTTATTCTGATCCATGAACTGGCTTAATGGTGAAGAACCGAAGAACTCTTTAATTGCCGCTACAACAGGACGGATATTTATAAGTGCCTGAGGAGTAACAACCTCCATATCCTGTGCCTGCAAAGTCATTCTCTCACGGATAACTCTGTCCATACGGGAGAAACCTATTCTGAACTGGTTTTGCAAAAGTTCACCAACAGGACGGATACGACGATTCCCAAGATGGTCGATATCATCAACTGTACCAAGTCCGTATGCAAGACAGTTCATATAGTTGATGCTGGCAATAATATCATCTTTTATAATATGTTTAGGAACTAATCTATTTGCATTTTTCTTGATAAGTTCAATTCTTTCAGCATTATCATCAGTCGCTTCTAAAATTTCCTTTAAAACTTTAAAACGCACTTTTTCATTGATTCCGCACTCATTCTTATCAATTTCAATGAAATCGGTTATTTCAACCATTCCGTTAGAAATAACTTTAATTTCCTTTTCGTCAACACGAACGCAAACAGTATCAACACCCGCTTTTTCGATTTCCCACGCTTTTTCACGTGTTAAAACCTCATTTTCCTCAGCAATAATTTCACCTGTAAGCTCATTAACAACAGGCTGAGCCAAGGTATGTCCCATAATACGGGTAGCAATACCTAATTTTTTATTATATTTATAACGTCCTACTCTTGAAAGATCATATCTGTGCTCATCAAACAAAAGAGGTACTAAATGTTTAATGGCAGATTCCTGTGTAGGAGGTTCACCCGGACGAAGTTTACGATAAATTTCAAGTAAAGCCTCATCGCCATTTTTAGTAGTATCTTTGCCCTTTAAAGTAGCTAAAATAGTATCATGGCCACCAAAGATTTCCAATATATCTGCATCAGTACCTTCATTATCGTTCAAAGCAAGCTTATAATCCTCAAGTACATCATCAACCGGTACATCATCACGGATTCTTAAAAGAGCGCGGATAAATACTGTAACGGGAATTTTGCGGTTTTTATCTATACGAACATAGAAAATATCATTGGAGTCTGTTTCATACTCAAGCCATGCACCACGGTTAGGTATAACTGTAGATCTGAACAATTTTTTACCTGTTTTATCAAATGTATCAGCATAGTACACACCGGGAGAACGCACGAGCTGAGAAACAATAACACGTTCTGCACCATTTATAACGAAAGTACCGCTTTCAGTCATTAACGGGAAATCACCCATAAAGATTTCCTGTTCTTTTACTTCACCGGTTTCCTTGTTAAGCAGACGCACTCTCACACGCAAGGGAGCAGCATAAGTTACATCTCTCTCCTTGCACTCAGCCACGGAATATTTAGGCTCGTCGTCCAAACGATAATCGATAAAATCAAGCACTAAATTGCCGGTATAGTCGGTAATAGACGACATATCAGCAAATACTTCCTTAAGCCCTTGTTCTAAAAACCATTTATAGGAATCAATCTGGACTTCAATCAAGTTCGGCATATCCAACACTTCGTTGATACGCGAAAAACTCATACGGGTATTTTTTCCAAGTTGTACAGGCTTGACATTCACCATTGGCTTAATCACTCCATTCATCTATTTAAGCAAAATAATTTTTTTAAAAAATTAAAATTTATTTTGCCTCATCCAATCTTTGTGCAAGAATACAACATTTTTAAAAAAGTCAATTGTTTTTTTGCACAAATTTACACTATAAAACTGTATCTTTTGAACATTTTTAGTCCAATTAAGGCACAAATGTCCATTTTGATACATTATAATATTATAGTGCAATAAAAAATTTTTGTCAACTACAAAATTACCTATTTTTTCATTTTTGTATTTTTCAACATATTTTTGACTTAATATCTGCTTTTAATACATAAAATTGCGAAAATTAAATTAAAAAACGAAAAGGTGCCGTGCTTTTTGCACGCCACCCTTTTTTAAACCTTTTTACTAAGCTGTCCTTTGAGGAAATATCCTACCAGAAATCCACCTGTTACAGTTATAATAATTTCAGGTATCATATAAAGTCCGTTATATATTAAAGAATAAACCATTATAAGTGTTTTTCCCTGAAATTTTTCAAGGATATTCATTCCCCACTCACTTTGACTGAAAAACCATTCCGCATAAGTTCCGAACAAAATATACCCCGACAAAATATGTATAACATATCTGGCACAAAGCCCTATAAAAGCACCTGTTCCCAAAGCCAAAGCGGTATTTTTAATGAATTTCTTAGAAAATCCCGAAAGTCCGACAACAAAAAAAGCTAAGATATAATCTAAAAGGACTACAAAAATAAATTTTTTAATACCGTCATTTTCCTGTATCATAACAGCCAATCCACCGGCTCTGAATCCGGAAATAAGCATCGTTATGACACCATGTGCCAGTCCCGAAAAGCACCCCCATAAAACTCCATACCTGTACGCAATAATCACAAGCGGAAGCATCGAAAAAAGTGTTACCGAACCGCCATACGCCCATAACCCGTCTATTTTGAAAAAAGTGTCCAGAATAACACCAAGTGCTAAAAAAAGACCGGTTTCCGATAAACGCAATGTTTTGTTTTGTTGATTTGCCATAGTTGAAATCTCCTTAAAATAATAGATTTCAGGGACTTTTAACCTAAAAATGACCGCAAGGGATTCCCTGCGGTCATAGATTAAGCTTATACGCCTAAAGGCTTTTGCAAAAATCTTCCTACGCTGGTATTACCCAAACAGGTTAAAAGGGTTAAAGCTTTGCTTCTCTCAGCCGACATTGAGTCAGCACCCCTGATTTAATTAGATTATATAATAATATTAACAACTTGTCAAGCAATAAAAATTATGTACTTATCCTAATTTATTCATTTTAAGTGCCTGACGTTTTGAACGCAACTCATTTAAAGTTTTGGAAAGCTGTTCCTCACTTGAATGAAGCATAGCGTCAACATAATCACTTGTAACTTTTTTAAGTTCACGTGACTGCAACTGAGCATTACTTACAAGCTCATTTGCTTTAGCCTGTGCCTGTTTTACAATTTCATTCTGATCTGTAAGTTTTTTAGCTCTTTCTTCAGCTGCCCTGATAACCATCTCTGCATCTTTTTTAGCATCCTCAAGAATAATTGTCCTGTCGGCAACAATTTCCTGCGCTTTACTGATTTCTGTAGGAAGATGCAAACGAATATCATCAATCAATTCTCTGAATTTATCTACATCAACCATAGATTTTCCGCGGGACATAGGAACACTCCATGCGCTGTCCAGCATTTCTTCCATCACCATCAAAATACTGTCAATGTTATTGTTCATGAATCTACTCCATTTCTCCGTGCGAAAAATCTTTACCCGTTGCCCGCACGATGGCATTTTGTTTACTTCAATTCAAGCCCTTTTTTAATATCCTCAGCGATACATTCCGGCACAAATTCACTTATATCGCCGCCAAAACTCGCAATCTGTTTTACCAGACTTGAGCTCAAATACATATTTTCCCCCGCTGCAGTAAGAAATATAGTTTCAGCCTCAGGGTTGAGTTTTTTATTTGCAAGTGACATCTGAAATTCATATTCAAAATCAGACACCGCACGTAATCCTTTTACAATAGCACAAGCACCATTTCTTTTAAGATATTCAGCAAGCAATCCATCATCAGAATCAACTGAAACATTATCAAGATGCATTGTGGCTTTTTCAGCTAACTCCACTCTCTCGTCTTTTGTAAAGGAATAATTTTTCATAGCATTCACAGAAACAAGCACTATTACTTTATCAAATAACTTTGAAGCCCTTTTTATAATATCTATATGTCCTAAAGTTATAGGATCAAAGCTTCCGGGACAAACTGCAATTTTCATTTTGTATCACCTTTTATTCTTTGCGTATATAAGCACTTACCATTATACGTCCGTAACGATATTCTTTTTTAAGAATCAACTCATCAGTTTCTTTTGGAAGATTTTCGTTTTTATCATGTTCATAAAGCACAATGCCTTTTTCGGACAACGGCTTATGAAGAACAGGTAAAATTTTCTCAGGGTACCCCTGATTATAAGGAGGATCTAAAAAAATTATATCATATTTTTCCAAAGCATTGGTAAGAAAACTTTCAGCATCGCCTAAAAGCGCCTTACCCTGTTTTGAAAATCCCGTTAAACTAAGATTTTCCTTAATAGCTTCCAAAGCATATTTTGAATTATCAAGAAAAACTGCTTTATCAGCACCGCGGCTCAAAGCTTCTATCCCCATTTGCCCTGAACCTGCAAATAAATCAAGTACATTCGAATACGGCACCATAAACTGAATAACACTAAAAACTGCTTCCTTAACCATATCGGTAGTAGGACGAGTTTTCATTCCATCGGGAGTAATAAGCTTTCTGCCCCTTGCCGAACCGGTAATAACTCTCATTTATATAATACCAGCCTTTCATTATTAACTTCGCACTCTGTTATGATAATAAACACTCATCACAGTACCGATAGCGGCAAACGAAGTAATTACAGAAGTTCCTCCGGCACTCACGAGCGGCAATGTAATACCTATTACCGGAAAAATTCCAAGCACCATACCTATATTGATAATCGACTGAAACATATACATACTGAACACGCCAACACATATATAACAGCCCAACGGATCATTGGAAATTCTTGCTGTCAATAATATTCTAACACATATTGCAGTTAATATCAAGACAACAAATGTACATCCGACAAACCCCAGAGTTTGTCCTATATGCGAAAGAATAAAATCGTTTTCTAAAGCAAAAACCCAATTTAAATCATCCGAAAAAAGTCCTTTTCCAAAAATCATACCTGAGCCTAAAATACGTCTTCCAACAAGTTGTTGATGTCCATAGCCGAGCGAATCTCCCGAAAGATTTCCAAGTACTAAAAATCTTTCTTTAAGATAATCAGGTATAATACCGCTAAACCACACTATAGGTATAATAACAAGGATTGCACCAAGTCCTGAAAGAATCACTTTATAATGAATTCCGGCAGTGAAAATCATACATAGGAAAATAAAGAAAAACACCAAAGCCGAACCCATATCCCCCTGTAAAAAAACAAGCAAACACGGTATTGCAGCATGAAAACAAAGATAGAAAAGGTTTCGGGGCCTGTTTAATTCTTCGCGCACTCTTGAAAGATGAAGTGCAAAAGTAAGAATAAAAGATATTTTTAAAAGTTCCGATGGCTGTAGTGAAAATCCTGCAATACGAAGCCATGCGGCATCATCAGAACCGGGAGGCTGATATACAATCGGCAAACTTGTAAAAGTAAGCAATGTAATCCCCATAGTTAAAGGTAAATGTATAAACCATGTTTTAGCCATTACATGATAATTTACAGTAGCCATAAAAAGCATAATAAAAATACCAATAATCGCCGTTATAATCTGCATAGTAAAAGGATTAAAACGTCTTACACCGGTAGAAATAAACTCTGCTTTCAATTCAGAATACAATATAAGACAGCCAAAAAATACGGTAATCACACAAAGCGATAACAAAACCTTATCAATACGTTTAAAATATCCTTTTACTGCACCCCAGATACCTTTCATAACTCCCCTCCCTTAATAATTTAAAAGAGTCCTGAAATATTTCCTTTATCGTCAATATCAATAAGCTCGGCACTCGGACGTTTAGGAAGTCCGGGCATAGTCATAATACTTCCGGTTAAAACAACGACAAATCCTGCACCTGCAGAAAGTTTAACCTCAGCCACATTAATCGTGAATCCTTCAGGTCTTCCCAACTTCTGAGGATTATCAGATAATGAATACTGTGTTTTAGCCATACAAACCGGTAAATTGCCAAAACCTAACGCTGTAATTTCAGCGAGAGATTTTTTAGCAGATGCAGAATACTCAACATTTCCTGCACCATAAATTTCCTTACATACAGTTTCAATCTTTTCATCCAAAGGTCTATCAAGTTCATAAATTGGTTTGAAACTTGAAGGAGTGGTATTAAGCACTTCGATTACAGTTTCTGCAAGGTCCAATCCGCCATCTCCACCTTTTGCAAAAACTTCGGATAAAGCATAAGGCACTTTAAGTTCCTTACAACAATCATCAACAACTTTGATTTCAGCATCGGTATCAGTATGAAAACGATTTATAGCCACAACTACCGGGACGCCAAACTTTTTCATGTTGACAACATGTGCTTTTAAGTTAACAATACCTGCTTTTAATGCTTCAACATCTTCAGTAGCCAAATTCTCTTTAGCTACACCACCATTATATTTCAAAGCACGGACTGTTGCAACCACAACAACACAATCGGGTGAAAATCCTGCATAACGGCATTTTATATCAAAGAATTTTTCAGCACCCAAATCTGAACCGAATCCTGCTTCGGTAATGACATAATCACCAAGCTTTAATGCAAGTTTTGTAGCTCTTACCGAGTTACAACCATGTGCAATATTTGCAAAAGGACCTCCGTGCATTAAAGCAGGTGTATTCTCAAGTGTCTGCACCAAATTAGGTTTCAATGCATCTTTCAAAAGTGCTGTCATAGAACCTTCCGCATTTAAGTCAGAGGCAAAAACAGGTTTATTATCATAAGTATAACCAACTAAAATTTTAGAAATACGTTTTTTAAGATCGGTTAAATCATTAGCAAGACAAAGTATTGCCATAATTTCACTTGCTACAGTAATAATAAATCCGTCCTCACGGGGAACACCGTTTAACTTGCCCCCAAGTCCCACAACTACATTTCTCAAAGCTCTGTCATTCATATCAAGACAACGCTTAAAAAGAATTCTTCTCGGATCAATCCCAAGAGCATTTCCCTGCTGTAAATGGTTGTCAATAAGTGCACAAAGCAGATTATTTGCAGCAGTAATTGCGTGCATATCCCCCGTAAAATGAAGATTTATATCCTCCATCGGCAATACCTGGGCATAACCACCGCCTGCAGCGCCACCTTTGACACCGAACACAGGACCTAATGATGGTTCTCTTAATGCGATAATAGCATTTTTACCAAGCTTACACATAGCCTGCCCCAAACCTACAGAAGTGGTAGTTTTACCCTCACCTGCAGGAGTAGGATTGATAGCAGTCACCAAGATAAGCTTTCCGTTTTCATTACTTTCAGATTTATTTATAAGTTCATCTGAAAGTTTTGCTTTATATTTTCCATAAAACTCCAGATCATCGGAATCTATATCCAGTTTCTTTGCAATTTCAGCAATTGGCAACATTTTTGCCTGCTGAGCAATTTCAATATCTGTAAGCATATTAAGCCTCCTGTTTCTTCACACCGAGCACAGTATCTTCACCATTGATATTCCATTCCATAGTAAATCCATCTGTCTGACCGGTTACAATTTCAGTTGCCAGAACATCATTTTTGATTTCATCAGCATAACAGTTAAGAATTTTTTCTATCTTTTCGCTGCCCTTCTGATATACAGTAATATGATCCATAACATCAAAATCAGCTTCTTTTCTCATAGACTGAATTTTACTGATAATTTCACGTACAAAACCTTCTTCAATAAGTTTTTCAGTAAGACGTGTATCCAGAACAACTGTAATACCGCGGTCTGTGAGTGTTGTGAAGCCCTCAATCTGCTCAGTTTCGATAAGCAAATCTTCCTCAGCAAGTTTTATATCACCATCAGAAAGCGAAACAGTAACAAATCCATCTGTATCGAGTTCTTTTTTAGCTTTATTTCCGTCAAGCTCTGATAAAGCCATTCTGATTTCATTGATTTTAGAACCATATTTTTTACCCAGAGTCTTAAGCTGGGGCTTAAATATATAAGAAACAAAATCTCCGGTATCCTCAACAAAAGAAATTTCCTTGATGTTAAGCTCATCCAGAACAATATCACGATAAATCTCATTAAGAGGATTTTCTGCTTTAACAGCCATACTCTGCAAAGGCTGACGATTTTTACGATTGGAATTATTTCTTGCAGCACGACCTAAAGTTACAATCTGCAAAACTTCTTCCATATCCATTTCAAGTTTCTTATCTATCAAACTTTCATCCGGTACAGGATAATCACAAAGATGAACACTTTCCGGAGCAGATTTATCGATACTGCAAACCAAGTTGCGATAAATATCCTCACACATAAAAGGAATCATCGGTGCCGCAACCTTAGAAACTGTTACCAAAGCGGTATAAAGAGTCAGATAAGCATTGATTTTATCCTCTGTAAGCTCCTGAGACCAGAATCTTTCACGATTTCTTCTGACGTACCAGTTACTCATCTCATCGGTAAATTCCTGCAAAGCTCTTGCCGCATCAGGAATACGATAATTTTCAAGATGCTCATCAACCTCTTTAACAAGACTGTTAAGCTTTGATAAAAGCCATTTATCCATAACATTTAAAGAAGCTTCATTAAGTTTATATTTAGTTGCATCAAAGTTATCGATATTAGCATAAAGCACAAAGAAAGAATAGGTATTCCACAAGGTTGAAAGAAATTTTCTCTGTCCTTCCTGAACAGCTTTTGCATAAAAACGGTTAGGAAGCCAGGGTGCTGAATTGCTGTAGAAATACCAACGGATAGAGTCAGCGCCATAAGTTTGCAAAGCTTCAAACGGATCGACAGCATTACCTTTGGATTTACTCATCTTCTGTCCGTTTTCGTCCTGAACATGTCCTAAAACTATAACATTTTCATAAGGTGCCTTATTGAAAAGCAAAGTGGAAATAGCAAGTAATGAGTAAAACCAGCCTCTTGTCTGGTCAACCGCTTCTGAAATAAAGTTTGCAGGGAATTGTGCTTCAAACAAATCCTTATTTTCAAAAGGATAGTGATGCTGTGCAAAAGGCATAGCTCCCGAATCAAACCAGCAGTCAATAACTTCAGGAACACGTTTCATCTGCTTTCCACATTCGGGACAAGTAATTGTAACAGCGTCAACGAAAGGACGATGAAGCTCAATATCGTCAGGACAATTAGCAGACATCTTTTTAAGTTCTTCAATACTGCCTATCGAATGGTGATGTCCGCATTCACATTCCCAGATATTAAGCGGAGTGCCCCAATATCTGTTACGGCTGATACCCCAGTCCTGAACATTCTGAAGCCAATCGCCAAAACGTCCCTTTCCGATACTTTCGGGGATCCAGTTGATTTTGTTATTATTACGAATCAAATCCTCTTTGACATCTGTCATTTTGATAAACCAGGATTCTCTTGCATAATAGATAAGCGGAGTATCACATCTCCAGCAGAAAGGATAGCTGTGCTCAAATTTAGGTGCATCAAATAAAAGTCCGCGTTTATCGAGATCTTTAAGCACTTCAGGATCTGCGTCTTTTACAAACATTCCTGCAAAAGGAGTATCCTCTGTCATATATCCGCTTCCGTCAACAAGTTGCACGAAAGGCATATCATATTTTCTGCCGACTCTTGCGTCATCTTCACCGAATGCAGGTGCCTGATGAACAACACCTGTACCATCTGTAAGTGTTACATAGTTATCACATGCAACGAAGAATGCCTTTTTATGCTGACGTTCAGCATAAGGTGCTGCACATTCAAATAAAGGCTCATATTCTTTATATTCCATAGACTTACCGGGGAATGTTTCGATAACTTCATATGCCTTAATACCATTTTCCGCATCAGCAAGTTTTCCGAGCACTGTATCAAGCAAAGCTTCAGCCATATAATAAGTATATCCGTCAGCAGCTTTAACTTTAGCATAAGTTTCATCAGGGTTTACACAAAGTGCAACGTTAGAAGGTAAAGTCCAGGGTGTTGTTGTCCATGCTAAAATATATGCGTCCTCACCTTTTACTTTAAATCTTGCGATAGCAGAACGCTCTTTTACATCCTTATAGCCCTGAGCTACCTCATGGCTTGAAAGCGGAGTACCGCAACGGGGACAATAGGGCACAATTTTAAAGCCCTTATATAAAAGGCCTTTATCCCAGATTTGTTTTAATGCCCACCACTCTGACTCAATAAAATCATTATGATAAGTTACATACGGATCGTCCATATCAGCCCAGAAACCAACAGTCTGCGAAAAATCCTCCCACATTCCTTTATATTTCCAGACACTCTCTTTACATTTTTCAATAAAAGGTTCCAATCCATAAGCTTCAATCTGTTCTTTTCCATTAATACCAAGCAGTTTTTCAACTTCGAGTTCAACAGGCAAACCATGTGTATCCCAACCTGCTTTTCTCGGAACCTTATAACCTTTCATTGTGCGATAACGGGGAATCATATCCTTGATAACCCTTGTAAGCACATGGCCTATATGAGGTTTTCCGTTAGCAGTAGGAGGTCCGTCATAAAACATATATGTCGGACTGTCCTTTCTCTCTTCAATACTCTTTTCAAAGATATTATTTTCTCTCCAGAATTCTTCAACCTTTTTTTCTCTCTCCACAAAATTCAAGCTTGCAGAAACCTTCTCGTACATTTTTAGTACCTCCCAAAATAAAAATCCCCCGTCCCGTATGAACAGGACGAAGGAAAACTTCGTAAACCACCTATACAACATACAAAAATATGCGTCCCATTTAACGACGGGAAGCCGGCGACACTTAATAGGATAATCCGTTAGGTGTGCAACTCCGAAGTGATGTTCAGCAAATACTACTAATATCGGGCTTACACCTTCCCCGACTCGCTTTGATTTTCATAAAAGCCTACTGTCTTCATCAACGTCTTTATGCTCTTAAGAAAAGAGTAACACGAAAACAAAAAAATGTCAAGGCCTCAGGGTATCCTGTCTTCTGTCTGATGATACAAAACCAAAAACCTCGTCTATTTTCACAGACGAGGTTTAATGCATTATTTATTTGCTTCTTCAACTGCAACTGCACAAGCAACTGTCATACCAACCATTGGGTTGTTACCTGCACCGATAAGGCCCATCATTTCAACGTGAGCAGGAACGGAAGAAGAACCTGCAAACTGAGCATCACCGTGCATACGTCCCATTGTATCTGTAAGTCCGTAAGAAGCAGGACCTGCAGCAACGTTATCGGGATGCAAGGTACGACCTGTACCACCACCGGAAGCAACGGAAAAATATTTCTTGCCATTTTCCAAAGCCCATTTCTTGTAAGTTCCTGCAACGGGGTGCTGGAAACGAGTTGGGTTAGTGGAGTTACCTGTGATAGATACGTCAGCTTTTTCGTGAATCATAATAGCAACGCCTTCGGAAACATCGTTAGCACCATAGCAACGAACTTTAGCTTTGTCGCCATCGGAGTAAGCTTTTTCACGAACAATTTTAAGATTACCTGTAGCAAAATCATATTCAGTTTCAACATAAGTAAAACCATTGATTCTGGAAATAATCATAGCAGCATCTTTACCAAGACCGTTAAGAATAACTCTTAAGGGTTTCTTTCTTGCCTTGTTAGCTGTTCTTGCAATACCGATAGCACCTTCAGCAGCAGCAAAAGATTCATGACCTGCAAGGAAGCAGAAACAATCTGTTTCTTCTCTCAAAAGCATAGCGCCAAGATTACCGTGGCCAAGGCCAACAGCACGCTGTTCAGCAACAGAACCGGGGATGCAGAAAGCCTGCAAACCGATACCGATAGCTTCAGCAGCATCAGCAGCTTTTGTGATACCTTTTTTAAGTGCAACGCCAACGCCTAAAGTGTAAGCCCAAGAAGCGTTTTCAAAAGCGATAGGCTGTACACCTTTAACAATAGCTTCAACATCAATACCTTTTTCAAGGCAATAATCTCTTACTTCATCGAGAGATTTAAATCCATATTCAGCAAGACATGCCTCAATTTTAGGCATTCTTCTTTCCTGACCTTCAAATTTAGCCATAATCTTAAACCTCCCTTATTCTTCTCTGGGGTCGATATGTTTATAGCCTTCATAACGACCATATGTGCCGATATTGTTTTCGTAAGCTTCTTTGGGATCTTTTCCGTGACGGATATCTTCGAGCATTTTGCCAAGTCTTACGAACTTATAACCGCAAACTTCGTTGTCTTCGTCAACAGCAATTTTTAAAATATAGCCTTCTGCCATCTCAAGATAACGTACACCTTTTGCTCCTGTGGAGAAGATTGTACCAACCTGAGAACGCAAACCTTTACCCAAATCTTCAAGACCTGCACCAACAGGCAAACCATCTTCAGAAAAAGCAGTCTGTGTTCTACCATAAACGATCTGCAAGAACAATTCTCTCATAGCAACGTTGATAGCATCACAAACAAGGTCTGTGTTAAGTGCTTCAAGCAAAGTTTTACCGGGCAAAATTTCACCTGCCATAGCAGCAGAGTGAGTCATACCGGAACAACCAAGAGTTTCAACCAAAGCTTCTTCAATGATACCGTTTTTAACATTAAGTGTAAGTTTACAGCAACCCTGCTGAGGAGCACACCAACCCACACCATGAGTCAAACCGGAAATATCTTTTACGTCGTACGCTTTTACCCATCTGCCTTCTTCCGGAATGGGAGCAGGACCATGTTTAGGGCCTTTGGCAATAGGGCACATTCTCTCAACTTCATGAGAATACATCATACTTTATCATTCCTTTCAATTATTAACTTCTTAAAAAAATGTGCTGCCGCTTTCGTGGCAGCACATCTGACAGCAAAATCAATATCAATTAAGCAAGTTCAGCAAAATATTTGATTGTTCTTACCATCTGGCTTGTATAAGAGTTTTCGTTATCATACCAGGAAACAACCTGTACTTCATATGTGTCTTCGTCGATTTTAGCAACCATTGTCTGTGTTGCATCAAACAAAGAACCATAAGTAATACCGATAATATCGGAAGAAACGAGTTCTTCTTCAGTATAACCGAAAGAAGCAGAAGCAGCAGCTTTCATAGCAGCGTTAATGCCTTCTTTAGTAACATCTTTACCTTTAACTACAGCAACCAAGATAGTGGTAGAACCTGTGGGAACAGGAACACGCTGTGCAGAACCGATGAGTTTACCGTTAAGTTCAGGAATAACAAGTCCGATAGCTTTTGCAGCACCTGTAGAGTTAGGAACAATGTTAACTGCAGCAGCACGAGCACGACGAAGGTCGCCTTTTCTGTGAGGACCATCGAGAACCATCTGGTCACCTGTGAATGCGTGAATTGTTGACATGATACCTGCCTGAACAGGAGCATAATCATTGAGTGCTTTAGCCATAGGAGCCAAGCAGTTTGTTGTACAGGAAGCAGCAGAGATGATTTTGTCATCAGCTGTAAGGATGTTTTCGTTTACGCCGAAAACAACTGTGGGAAGGTCATTACCTGCGGGAGCAGAAATAACAACTTTCTTAGCACCTGCATCGATATGAGCCTGAGATTTTTCTTTGGAGCAATAGAAACCTGTGCACTCCAAAACAACATCTACACCGATTTTGCCCCAAGGCAAATCAGCAGCGTTTTTCTCTGCATAAATTTTGATTGTTTTACCATCTACTGTGATGGAGTCTTCGCCTGCAACAACTGTGTCTGCCAAAGCATATCTACCCTGAGCGGAATCATACTTCAACAAATGAGCAAGCATTTTGGGGCTTGTCAAATCATTGATAGCAACGATTTCATAACCCTCTGCGCCAAACATCTGGCGGAATGCCAAACGGCCGATACGACCAAATCCATTAATTGCAACTTTAACTGCCATAATAAATATACCTCCAAAATTTTATTCTTTTACTATTTTATACCAAAACTTTAAAAAATACAAGCCCTTGTTATAAAATTAACATTATAAGAATATGAAATTTTTAACAAAATAAATCGTTATTTTTTGTCTATTTTTCCCCAAAAAAATTTTTTTGCCGAAAAAAAGCATTTGTGATATACTAATTTTATTACCAAAAAGGAGGAAATTATGCGGTTTAAAAGAATATATGTGGAAATCGGGAATATATGTAACTTAAACTGTCATTTTTGCAGCAAACTAACCCGTCCCGCAAAACAAATGACTACAGAAGAGTTCAGATACATCATAGAAAAAATAAAACCATATACAAACTATGTTTATTTTCATATAAAAGGTGAGCCTTTATTACACCCCAATCTGGGAGAATTCTTAGATATATGCAAGGAAAATTCACTTTTGGTTAATTTAACAACAAACGGAACTCTTTTAAACAAAACATCCGCTTTGTTGTTATCAAAGCCCTCTCTTCGTCAAATAAATATCTCTCTGCATAGTTTTTCCGCACACCAAAACATTGATAATAACGACTATCTTAATTCTATTTTGGATTTCTCAAAAAAAGCAAGTATTGAGAAAAAATATACAGTTTTAAGACTCTGGAATCTTGATAAAAACCGTAACATTGATGATGAGTCCTTTGAAATTATGGAAAAAATCAAATCTTTTTTTAATTTTAAAGACGATCTCAAAAAATATATGTCAAACAATAAAAGTGTTATGCTTGATAAAGGAATTTTTTTAAGCTGGGAAGAAGAATTCACCTGGCCTTCCCTTGAAAATCCTTTCGTCTCAGAAGATGGTATCTGCTATGGTACACGCAGTATGTTAGGGGTTTTAGCAGACGGAACCGTAGTTCCCTGTTGTCTTGATTCAAATGGCGAAGCTCCTCTCGGTAACATTTTTGATGATTCAATAAGCGAAATTTTAAAAGAGGTTGACAAGATTTCTTATAACCTCACCAACCGTCATATAGATTTAGAACTTTGTAAGCATTGTTCCTATCGGACAAGGTTTGATAAAATAAAGATTTTTTAGTCTGGGGGCTCGGGGGATTTTTTTCACAATACTATTTTACCACATAAAAGAGTAACAAAAGTAACAGATGTGAAAAAAATTTTTTTAAATTTATTTTCCCTTTATTTTAATTTATTTTTATTTATTTTTATTTATTTTTATTTACTTTAGGGATTTTTCCTGGAAAAATGAAAGTTTTTCCCCGCCAAAATGCCGTCTGAAAGGGATTTACCCTGTAAAAATGACAGTTTTCCCTGGAAAAATGAAAGTTTCCCCGCCAAAATGCCGTCTGAAAGGGATTTTCCCTGTAAAAATGGTAGTTTTTCCCGGAAAAATTTTTCCTGAAATATAATTTATTTTTTTTATTTTTTACATAGAAATAGAAATTCTTCTTGGAAGAATCCTTTCACAAATACAAAAACCGCAAGGAAATCCCTTGCGGTTTTATTTTTGTATCAGTCGTCAAAATCGCTTAAACGCCAACCAAAAGCATTAGATTCAAGCTACGATTTAAACAATCTCGGCTAAAAATTAAAGTGAATACTTATAAATAAACCCCACCTAATTTTCTGGTGGGGTTTATTTATTCTTATACGGATATTTTAATTCCTTTGGAAGATTCAGAAGATAATCGGAAGAAATGTCAAAAAACAAGCACAACTGTCTTATATCATCAATTGAAGGCTCAAACCTATTATTTTCGATATAAGAAATTTTTCTTTGTGTCATACCTACTTTTTCACCAAGCTCAGTTTGATTAAGTCCAAGATCCTCACGCAAATTTCTTATTTTTTCACCAAATGATAAATTCATAAAATCACCATTTATAATTTACCATAGATATAAACTTTCTATTGACTTTTAGATAGAAAATGTCTATAATTATTATAGAATAAGTAAAAGGAGTTATAAAAATGAAGAAAATCATTGCTGTATTGACATTGTTTTTGGCGTTAACCATCTGCGGATGTACCCCGGAAGCAAAATCTGAAAATGAATTAAAAACTGATTTTTTAGCCAGTGATTTTTACAAAGAAAATTACATTGGTAATTATTCTATAACTGATTTCACTATTACAGAACGAAGAACTGATTCCAAAGCCGGCACCGATTACATTGAAGTTGATACCAAAATTGAAGATAGTGAACAAACACATTATTTTTCACATCAGATAACAATGGATTATAAGCTTTATGATGATGGTTGGAAACTTGAAAAGATAGCAACTATTGAACGAAAGACAACACCAATATCGAAGCCTGATTACAGCGAGGAAGCCATTAAAAATATGATAGCATCTGTTGTTGACGGTAGCCCTGAAAATATACAAATTGGAGAAGTTGAGGGAAGTATAGAAGAAAGATATTTCTCTTGTACTGTTACATGTCTTGCGCAACATAAATATGCAAACGACAATTATGAGTTGCATCTATCATGGTCATTTGATGAAAACTCCGCTAGTTGGAAACCATATATAGTAATATCCAGCTATAATGCCGATTGGAGTAAACTATATGGATTATACCGTAATGAAACAATTTTATACGGAATAAAAGAAGGAATAACACCTATTTGGTTTGAAAATGGAATAGGTTATTTAAATCATATATATTACAGTGATTATGCGGGAAAACAAACTAAAAAAACTTATGAGATTTTCCATATTCAAATGTGTAGCGATTGGAATTTCTTAAAAGAATATCATTTAATCAATGGACTCGGACCTAAGAAAGTAGAAAGTGGATATGCATTCAGGGTAACAAATTCACCTGCAAATGATTATATGTACATTATCCCAGAAGAAAATTTGTTAATTGGAAAAGATAGCTTTGCAGAGTATAGTTTTAATATCCAAATCTATGATTCTTCACGCGAAGTAGTATGGGAATACAAAATATCTCCTAAAAAATTAGATTCGAGCTATGATTTAAACAATCTCGGTTAAAACAATTTTAAACCCCTACCCGATTTTTCGGATAGGGGTTAATTTTTTATAATTCTTCGGTTGTGAACAACGTCTTAAATCCCGTCAGGCTTTCACTTTGCTCAAGCCTTCCCCTTGAGGGGAAGGTGGGTAGCGAAGCTACTCGGATGAGGTGTCAAGATTATTCAGAATATCCTGACACACGCCTTCAAAATGGTTATTTACATCATAGTTTGAATACCTCAAAACACTGATTCCGAGATTGTTAAGATATTCATCGCGTACCTTGTCGCTTTGTTCACCGTCCAGATCATAATGCTGTGAGCCGTCAACTTCAACAACAAGTTTTGATGAGGCAATGTAAAAATCAACTATATATTTTCCGATAACCTTTTGGCGGTTTACAGTTACCGACAGAGTTTTCAGAAAATCATACCATAGATGCTTTTCTTCTTTTGTCATATTATTTCTCAAAGTTTTAGCATTCGGAGTAAGCTTTGAATTATAAGTTTCGTTCATTTTACACCTCACCACCGCCTACGGCGGAGCCTCTCCTCAAGGAGAAGCCTTTTTCATTTATATCGATATGTAAAAAAACAGATTTAGTCGTTGTCGAGGTCACTTAACTGCCAACCAAAAGCATTCGCTTTCTGATAAGTGTGTTCATCAATTTTACCACTCAGACACATCTGGTCAATAATTTCCTTCTTTGTAAAAAAGGGCAAAGTAACACACTTTGCCCTTTTCAGATTACTTATTATACACAGCACCACTTGAAGCTGATGTTACAAGTGAGGAATAACGTTTTAAATAACCTTTGATGTCTCTTATAAAGGGGACAAAATTTTCTTTTCTATTTGCGATTTCATCATCGGAAACGAGAAGTGAAATCTTTCTTTCGGGAATATCAATTTCAATAATATCGCCCTCATTTACAAGACCTATCATTCCCCCTGCAGCAGCCTCTGGAGAAATATGTCCGATAGCAGCGCCCTTTGTTGCACCACTGAAACGTCCGTCGGTGATAAGTGCTACTTCCTTATCAAGTCCCATACCGACAAGACAAGCTGTAGGAGCAAGCATTTCCTGCATACCGGGGCCGCCCTTAGGACCTTCATAACGGATAACCACAACGTCACCCGAAACGATTTTTCCTGCACGGATAGCATCACAAGCCTCATTTTCGCTGTTAAACACCCTTGCAGGGCCCTTATGTTTCATCATTTCTTCGCAAACAGCACCCTGTTTTACAACACAGCCATCAGGAGCAATGTTACCACGAAGCACTGCGATACCACCATCTTTACGGATAGGTGAAGTAACAGTGTGGATAATCTCACCATCGGCATCCAAAACGCCTTCAAAACGTTCAATTTGTTTACCTGTAACGGTGAGAACATCAGTATTGATAAATCCACCTTTTGAAAGTTCTTTCATAACTGCCTGAATACCACCCATTGCATCCAGATCCTGAATAAACACACTACTTGCAGGATTTAATTTACAAAGCTGAGGTGCTTTACGGCTTAATTCTTCAATGGTTGTAAGGTCAACATCCACCCCTGCTTCATAAGCAATGGCAAGTATATGCAAAACTGTATTTGTGGAGCAACCAAGTGCCATTTCTGCAGTAAGAGCATTTTTAAGATTTTCTTTTGTGAGAATCTGCAAAGGCAGAATTTGATTTTCAATAAGATACATTACCCTTTCACCTGTGTCTTTTGCAAAACGAATACGTTTTGAAGAAGTAGCAGGTGCAGTAGCACTTCCGGGAAGGGACATACCCATTGCCTCAACAAGACAATTCATAGAATTGGCAGTGTACATACCTGAACAGGAACCACAAGTAGGACAGGTATTTTCTTCAAACTCCTTAAGGTCAGCTTCAGTGATTTCACCTGCACTGTATGCGCCAACAGCTTCAAAGCTTTCAGAAAGGCCTATTCTTTTGCCCTTTACAATGCCGGGCTCCATAGGTCCGCCACTTATAAAAACAGAAGGCAGATTAAGTCTTGCAGCAGCAAGCATCATACCGGGAACAATTTTATCACAGTTTGGAATAAATACTATTCCGTCAAGTGGGTGAGCTGTAAGCATAACTTCAATGCTGTCTGCAATAAGTTCACGTGAAGCCAAAGAATATTTCATTCCGACATGGTTCATAGCAAGCCCGTCACAAACACCTATTGTATGGAATTCAAAAGGAATGCCACCCGCATTTCTTATACCTGCCTTTACTGCATCTGCCAAAAGGCCAAGATGCATATGGCCGGGAACATATTCACTTTCAGCACTTACAACAGCAACAAAAGGTTTTTTCATTTCGCTGTCGGTAATGCCCATTGCTTTAAGCAAAGAACGGTGAGGAGTCCTTGCAGGACCGCCTTTCATCAAATCACTACGCATAGATAATTCTTCTTTCTTTATTTTATTTTTTTATTACATTATAAGCAAAATCCAAAGCATTTTTTTGCCTTATTTTATTTTTTTCATTTTCCTTAACTGTAGCCTTGAAATCCCTGACACAAAGGTACATTTCAGATTTTAAAGCAGTCATCTTCCAGTCTTTACCGAATTTTGTATTATTTAAAATAATTTTATCACCATTTACAAATTCATTTTCATAAGGAAAATACTCTGAAAAATCAACAAAAATACTTTCACCCTCGTTAGCCTCAATAAGAATATCATAAGTAAGCTTATCAAGAATAAAGACAAAATCCTCACCTGCACTTAAAATTGCAAGGACTTTTTGCTGACCGGCCATCGTTTGCTGCCCTATTTTTTCTGCAGTACCATCATAATTTACCTGCATTTCATTGATAAGTAAATTTCTTTTCCCGTTACCATTATAATCATCTATATAAAGTAATGCCTTTTCCTCCATATCATCATTAACCAGAGAAAGTGCATACTTACTCACAACATTAAGAGTAATATCATATTTTGGTTTAAAAACAAAATCCTTTACTATCCAGCCCAAAATAAACACAACAAACACAACAAGCCAGGTAACAATTTTATAATGATACCAATAATTATCCCATTTTTCCTTAAAAGTTTGTGGTAAAATAATTTCAGATTTTTGTGACTCTGAATCTGAGTCGGGAGCCTGAGCTAAATTCTGCTTTATTTTTTTAAGTTCTACTAATCTCTTATAATCATTATCCATTTAAAGCTCCCCCTTTTAATTTAATATTGTACTACAAAAAAGCATCTTCCGTCAAGGGAGATATAAATACTATTTTGAAAGAATTATTTTCTTTTTTGACAAAGCCAAACTATAGAGATATTTTGATTTACAGTTTAATCATTTGGTTTTCGCAAGAAAAGATAAGAGTACAAAAAAACGACAATCTATCTTACGATAAATTGTCGTTTTTTCTGGTGCCGGTGGTGGGACTTGAACCCACACGCCATTGCTAGCAACGGATTTTGAGTCCGTCTCGTCTGCCAGTTCCAACACACCGGCATAGTGTCTTATTACTGCGACTCCGTTATTATAACTCATTCTTTTTAAAAAATCAAGTCTTTTTTTAATTTTTTTTAGTACTTTTATGAAATATTGAAATAAAAGTATATTTATGATAAAATATATGTAAATTTTTAAAAAGGCGGTGTGACAATATGGATTTTACTTACACTATGGAAAAATTAAGCGATACCCTTTCTATATGTGTTACACCCGACCACAAATTCGGCACAGATGCTTTTTTACTCGCTGCTTTTGCAAACGCTAAGCATCGCGACAAAATTGTAGATTTAGGAACAGGATGCGGAATAATTCCACTCATTCTCTACAAAAAATTCTCGCCTGAAATTATATACGGGCTTGATATACAAAAAAAGGCAATAGAACAATTTAAATATACCGTATCATTTTGCAATTTAACCGATAGAATTTTCCCTTTAGAAGGAGATTTAAAAAATGTAAAAGGGCTTCTTCCCTTTGACACCTTTGACATAGTAACCTGTAACCCACCATATAAAACTGCAAACACAGGTATTTTAAATGAAAAAACTTCACATCAGATTGCACGTCATGAAATTATGTGCAACATCTTCGATGTTTGCAAAACAGCTTCATTACTTTTAAAAACCGGAGGAAAACTTTGCTTATGTCAACGTCCGGAAAGACTTGCTGATGTAATTATTGCTATGAGGCAAAATAATATCGAACCTAAAAAGCTCAGAATGGTTGCCAAAAATGAAAACTCCTCTCCCTGGCTTTTCCTGATTGAGGGCAAAAAAGGAAGTGCACCATATATGGATATAGAGCCAACGTTAAAAATTATGAATGAAAACGGATTCACAGATGAGTTATTAGACATATACCAAAATACAAATAAGGAGTAATTATGAGCGGAACACTATATGTAACGGGCACTCCCATCGGAAACCTTTCCGATTTTTCAAAAAGAGCTGTTGAAACCTTAAAATCGGTTGATTTCATTGCCGCTGAGGACACAAGGGTAACTTTAAAATTATTAAACCATTTTGACATCAAAAAGCCTATGATAAGTTATCATGAACACAACCTGCGTGAACGCGGAGAAATTATCATAAACAGAATTCTCTCAGGCGAAAACTGTGCTGTTGTTTCAGACGCAGGAATGCCCTGTATCTCTGACCCTGGTGAAGATTTAGTACGCCTTGCGGCAGAACAAAATATACCTACTGTTGTAATCCCAGGACCTAATGCCGCTGTTTCAGCTCTTTGCATAAGCGGACTTAAAACCTCAAGGTTTTCATTTGAAGGATTTTTATCAACAAACAAAAGAAACCGCCAGATACATTTAGAAAGTCTTAAGCACGACCAACATACACTTATTTTTTACGAAGCACCTCATAAACTTCTCTCAACCCTTAAAGATATGGAAAAAATTTTGGGAAACCGCAGGCTTTCAATCGCGAGAGAACTTACAAAAATTCACGAAGAAGTCATAAGAACCACATTAAAAGATGCAATTGCTTTTTATGAGGAAAAAACTCCAAAAGGAGAATTTGTACTGATTTTGGAAGGAGAAACCATTAAAGAAGCACCGCAGATTTCACTTGAAGATGCAATCAGCGAAGCTAAAGAATTAGTAAAAAGCGGTATGCGTTCCACCGATGCCGCAAAACAGATTTCCTCTCAGTACGGATTTAAAAAAAGCGAAATATATAATGGACTTATATAAAAAATGCAGGAAACAAATTTTGTTTCCTGCATTTTTCATGTTAATTTACTAAAAATTATCAAGCGGGTTATTTTTACGAATATCATTTAATATTTCAATTACCTCCCTCAAGGTAGCAATCGAATCATTTCCTTTCATTTTAACAGCGATATAAGGATTATTTCCCGCATTTATACTACCGCGACCTTTGAGCTTTGAATTTAAAAAAACAGCAAGATTCATATCCAGTTTATCCGGAATAAAATGTAACGACTTCCCTTTTTGAGTTATCTCCTTAAAGCCGAATTGTGCAGCAGTATTTCTGAGAAGTGCCACATCGATAAGTCCCTTAACCGATTTTGGCAAATCGCCGAAACGGTCAATAAGCTCATCAATAACATCCATACTGTCTTCTTCACTCTTAATCGAAGCGATTTTTCTGTAAATATCTATTCTTTGAGAAACGCTGTCAATATAATCTTCAGGGATATGTGCTTCCAACTGTAAATCTATAAGACATTCATCAGAAGGCTCAAGCTGTGGCTTTTCACCACGTTTTTTGGCTACCGCTTCCGAAAGCAATTTAAGATACATATCATAACCTACAGCCTCCATATGTCCATGCTGACGTGTACCTAAAATGTTTCCGGCACCTCTTATTTCAAGGTCACGCAAAGCAATCCTGAATCCGGAACCGAATTTTGTAAATTCCCTTATAGCATTTAGTCGTTTTGTAGCAATCTCTGTAAGCACTTTACCTCTCTGGAAAGTAAAATACGCAAACGCCCTCCTTGTTGACCTTCCTACCCTGCCACGTAACTGATAAAGCTGTGAAAGTCCCATTCGGTCAGCATTTTCGATTATTAAAGTATTACAGTTAGCTATATCCACACCTGTTTCTATAATAGTGGTGCAAACAAGTACATCAATTTCCTCTTCCATCATCTGCTTCCAGACTCTTGAAAGCTCATCCTCGTTCATTTTCCCATGAGCAATCGCAACCCTCGCCTCAGGAATAGCCTCACGGATACGCAAAGCACACCCATAAATAGATTCGGTGTTATTATGGATATAATAAACCTGCCCACCGCGACGAAGTTCTTTTTTTATTGCCTCTGTAATTATTCCCTTGTCATATTCAATAACATAAGTCTGAACAGGGTACCTGTTTTGAGGAGCCTCTTCAATTACCGACATATCCCTGATACCGGACATAGCCATATTAAGTGTTCTCGGAATAGGAGTAGCCGACAAAGTAAGCATATCAACCCCTGCAAGCATCTCTTTGAATCGTTCCTTATGAGCCACTCCAAAACGTTGCTCCTCATCAATTATCGCAAGACCTAAATCTTTAAATTTAACATCCTTTGATATCAGGCGATGAGTTCCTATTACTATATCAACAAGCCCTTTTTCAAGCTTTTTGATAACTTCTTTTTGTTGTTTTAAAGTTCTGAACCTTGATAAAAGCTCTATCTCCACCGGGAAATTAGAAAATCTCGCGATAAAAGTCTGATAATGCTGCCAGGATAAAATTGTTGTAGGACAAAGCACAGCACATTGTTTTCCGTCTAATACACACTTAAAAGCAGCTCTTAAAGCTACTTCTGTTTTTCCGAACCCAACGTCACCACACAGTAGTCTTTCCATCGGAGTATCTTTTTCCATATCCGCCTTGATTTCCTCAGCACAACGCAACTGGTCATCAGTCTCCTGATACTCAAAATGCGATTCAAAATCCTTCTGATACTCACTGTCAGGAGAAAAAGCATAACCTTTGACTGCCATTCTTTTCGCATACAGTTCAATAAGCTCATCAGCCATATCATCTACTGCTTTACGCACACGTTCCCTCGTTTTTTGCCATTCTCCGCTATGGAGTCTGTTAAGCTTTACTTTTGAATCTTCTTTGGGACCTATATATTTTGAAACCAAGTCAAGCTGGGTAACAGGAACATACAAAATGTCCGCACCTGCATATTTAATCTTGATATAATCCTTGATAATACCATGCAAATCAAGCTTATGAATCCCATCAAATATACCTATACCGTGAGCAACGTGAACTATATAGTCACCGGTCACCAGATCTGCAAGGGATTTTATTTCTTCCCCTTTACGCTTTTTAATTTTTCTGAAAGATACATTTGAAACTCTTGAAGCGGTAATCATACTGAATTTTATCGAAGGATATTCAAATCCTGACGATAAACTTCCTGCCAAAACAAAAACCGATTTTTCAGTTAATTCTTTCAGGTCTTTTACAAAAGTTGCATTTATACCCGATTTTGTTAAATCAGAAGCCAGATTAAAAGCCGCTTTATCGGTACCTGCCATTATACAACAACAATATCCTTGTTCCAATAATGAAGATAAATCCGATTTTAAAACTTTAATATCACCGTTCCAACCCGATGATTGAATCGATGTTATTGAAACCATATCCTTTAACCCCGTAAGACCTGTTCTTGCAAAAGTATCAAGATACACAATGCGATTTTTTGAAAGTCTCACTTCAAGTTCCTCAGGCGTCAGTAAATAATCATCAAGGCCTTTGCAAAGCACCCCATCTTCAAACAAAAGCTTTATATCCTCGGTATATTGTCTGAAATTAGCCTTCCCGCTTTCTTTTCCTTCAATAAATTCGCTTATGAATACGGGTGCATTCTCAAAATAATCAACAATAGTAGCAAACTCATCATATGAGGCAGGAAAATATTTATCAAAAGGAACATTATCTATATTTTCCTTTAACATTTCAAGTTCCCTCTCAAAAACCTCTTTTGAAGATTTTAAAGAAGAAATCAGTTTTTGAAGTTTATCTGATAATCTGTTAATATCAAATATTACTTCTCTGGCAGGTGCAAGGGTTAATTTTTCAACCTCATCAACACGTCGCTGACTATCAAGTTCAAAATAAGACATTGAGTCGATTTCATCGCCCCAATACTCAATCCTTACAGGTTTTTGTTCATTAGGAGAAAAAATATCCACTATTCCGCCACGTACAGAAAACTGACATAATCCATCAACCTGTGTGCGACGGGTATATCCTGATTTTACTAAAGTTTCTACCAGTTTTTCAAGAGGCATATCCTTAACATCAAAGGTATTGTCAATAAGCACGGATTTCGGAATAGTTCTCGTCATGGCAGCCTGATAAGATGCTACGACAATACTTATCTCACCATTTAAAAGTTTTGACAAAACTCCTATTCTGACTTGCTCATATTCCGAAGACACCCCTTCTGTCTGTCTGAAAACAAAATCTCTCACAGGAAAAACTGCACTTAATTCTTCCCCTGCCATAGCGTTTATATCCACAGAAAGCTTCATTGCCGACGCTTCATCGGGAGTTATAACAAGCATAGGCTCTTTTAAATCCTTTAAAGCAGAATAAATAAAATTTGCTTTGTGAACCATCGAAAGCCCGACACACAGCATCGGTGTACGGACTTCTTTAAGATTTTTAATTATTTTTATGTATTGCTCTGAATTTTTTAAAACAGTAGTAAAAAGTTCCAATTAAAATACCATCCTTAGGAATTATATTTACTCATTGCCTTATCAATTTTTCCTTCTATCATAAGTTTTACAATATCAATACAATTTTTTGAAACTTCTTTTATTTTATTAAGCTCATCCTCTTTAAAGACAGAAAGCACCCAATCCGCCAAATCATAGTTTGGATTAGGTCTTTCACCTATTCCGATTTTTATTCTCGGGAAATTTTCAGAAGACAGATAATCCACTATACTGCGGATACCATTATGACCGCCATGTGAACCTTTTCTGCGAATTCTTAATTTTCCCACATCCAAAGAAATATCATCAAAAATTATAATAATATTTTCAGGTGGGATTTTATAAAAATTAGCTGCTTTTAAAACTGCTGTCCCCGATAAATTCATATAAGTCTGAGGTTTCATAAGCAAAACTTTTTCCCCTGAAACAGTAGCTTCAGCGGTAAGTGAATCAAATTTTTTACGGTTAATTTCAGTTTGCAATTCACCGGCAATAAAATCTACAGCGATAAATCCTGTATTATGCCTTGTATTGCGATATTTTTTGTCAGGATTTCCAAGCCCTACTATCAGATACTTGATTCCACCCGACGATTTACGAGAAAAAATAGACATATCATATATTTTTCCGAAGCAAATATCTTGCCCGGAAATCCTCCGGTTTTGTTTTATATATAATAATTTTATCACAAAATTATCCATTATTCAATTATCAAAAGACGATTTTATTTTTTCATACAGTTCCACCATAAAAAACCTTATTTCATATTTTGGCTCAGATTCGATAATTTTTAATTCTTCATCAGTAAAAACTGTTTTAAGAGATGCCTCCATATCCTTTGAAGCAGACGGAATACAAAGATTAGGATACAAAACACACCACCAGTTTTTTCCCTTCGCATCACCTATTATAATTCTCACTGCATCATAATATCCCGCAGGCATAGTAAAATTTTCATAGGCACGGGTATCAAAAAACATATTGACTATCTCTGCAGTAGCCTTTTCTGTAACGCCCTGGCTCTGAAGCTCATTATTGGCAATTTCTTCTATATAAGAAAGTTTTTCATTTACTCTGTCTTTAGCCGATAAAATACCGTCATCAAGATAAAAAATTCCATCCGCTTCCTTTAAGACTCTATCCCTGACTTTAAGCTTTATTTCCTGATCCTTTAAAGAATCGGAATTTGCAATAATATGAAGTCTTAAAACATTTTCCCTGATATTTTTACATTTAATTGAAAACTGAGAAAAACTGTCAATGAAAATCATAACAGTAAAAAATAAAATAAAAAACAATGTTTTTGAAATTCTTTTATAATACTCCATAAAAAAACCGACCTTTCTTAAAAAAGTTTGGTCGGTTTTAAAAAATATATTCACTGTTTAAAAATCACTCTTACACCAAAAGGCACAGCTTCTGTCAAATAAGCGTTATACTTTCTTGCAATTCTGCCTCTTGTTGCCATTGCGAGAATCAAAGATTCGAAAATCCCGAAAACTGCGGCACCACTGCCAGTCATCATAGCATTGACAGCACCGTAATTAAGAAGTTCCTCCTTGATTTCCTTAATTTCATTTAAAGAGGCTATCTCTTCCAAAACATTATACATATACTCTGAAAATACAGGAATTTTATCATCTTTAAGTTCTTTTAAAAGCTTTTCGGTATCAGGCCTTTTTAAAACGCCTGTTTTATCATATCGCTTGTAAGCTTCTTTGGTACTTATTCCTTTATCCTTTGGCATAGCCACAACAAATCGCGGAGAAATTAGCGATGGTAATGGTTCTACAACTTCGCCTATTCCTCTCACACGTGCAGTACCCCCTACTATACAAAACGGGACATCAGCGCCAACCTTAAGACCAATTTCCTTTAATTTTTCGACAGAAAGCTTAGTCTCATACAATTCATTAAGTCCTAAAATTACAGCAGCTGCATCTGCACTTCCTCCGCCCATACCGGTCTCAGAGGGAATGGACTTTTCTATAAAAATATCAACCCCGCCCGAAATTCCGGTATCTTCAAAAAAAGCTTCAGCCGCTTTATAAGCAGTATTTTTAGAATCCTTAGGAATTTTAGGATTATCAACATCAAGCGTTATCCCAAAATCCTTTTTGACAAGTGCTACTCTGTCATAAAGACTTATACTCTGCATAACAGAATCAAGCAGATGATAGCCATCCTGTCTTATACCCGTTATATCAAGTGAAAGATTTAATTTTGCCGCTGCTTCCAGGACAATTTTATTCATTAAAAAACCTTCCTTTAAATCAATTTTTATGCAATCCTTTTTTAATTTCTTCTACAAATTCTGCTATACGTTTTGCCGCTTCATTCAAGTGGTTAAGTGAATATGAATAAGAAACTCTTATAAAACCTTCTCCACTTTCGCCGAAAGCATTTCCTGGAACAACTGCCACCTTTTTGCTGTAAAGAAGCTTCTCACAAAATTCCTCAGAGGACATACCCGTACTTTTTATACAGGGGAAAACATAAAATGCCCCCTCAGGTTCAAATGTGTCAAGTCCTGTTTTATTGAAAGCATCAACCACAAATCTGCGTCGAATATTATATTCTTCACGCATTTTACAAATATTTTCTTCACAGTTATCAAGTGCCTCAATAGCCGCGTACTGTGCAGTTGTCGGTGCACTCATAATAGCATACTGATGGATTTTGGTCATCTGCTTTATTATAGTTTCGGGACCTGTTGCAAACCCAAGACGCCATCCTGTCATAGCAAAGGTTTTTGAGAATCCATTGACAATAATGGTGCGTTCTTTCATACCTTCGATTGAAGCAATAGAAATATGGCTGCCATTATATGTAAGTTCTGCATAAATTTCATCAGAAAGTATAACTATGTTATGTTTTTTCAAAACTTCGGCAATTTCTTCAAGATGTTCACGTCGCATAACTGCTCCCGTAGGATTATTAGGAAAAGGAAGCACCAAAACTTTAGTTTTAGGAGTAATTGCTGCCTCCAACTGTTTTGCAGTAAGTCTGAATTTATCCTCAGCTACCGTTTTTATAGGCACAGGAACGCCACTTGTTAAAGTCACAATGGGAGAATAAGCAACAAAGCAGGGTTCCGGTATAAGCACTTCGTCCCCCGGATCAATCAACGCACGAATACAAAGGTCAATAGCCTCAGAACCACCAACAGTAACAATCATTTCCTTTTGAGGATCATACTCAAGTTCAAATTTTCTAAGCATATATCTGCTTATTGCCTGACGAAGTTCTATAAGCCCTGAATTAGCAGTATATGAAGTTTTACCCATCTGCAAATTCTCAATTCCCGCACGACGAACAGAATACGGAGTCTTAAAATCAGGCTCACCAACTCCTAAAGAAATAACGCCTTCCATTTCATTTGCAATATCAAAGAAACGACGAATTCCCGACGGTTTCAACGAAGAGGTGCGTTTGGAAATGAGGTTTTCTATATTAATCACAGTGAAACATTCCTCCTGTCATCAATACCATCGTCATTCATAAGAATTCTGCGTTCTTTATATTTTGAAAGCATAAAATGTGTAGCAGTAGAAACCACACCTTCCAGCACAGCCAGACGCTGTGCAACGAAAAGTGCAATATCCTTAAAAGTTTTACCCACTACTTTAACATGTAAATCATATCCTCCGCTCATAAGATAAACACTGTCAACCTCAGGGTAACTGCTGATTTTTTCAGCAATTTCCTCAAATCCGAAATCACGTTTAGGTGTTACCTTTAATTCAATAATAGCTTCAACATATTGAACATCAATTTTATTGTAATCAAGAAGCGGTTTGTATCCACGAATGACGCCCTTTTTCTCATATTCCGCGATAGCGGCCTCAACACTTTCTTCTGATGTATCAAGCATAACTGCAATTTTATCAGTTGAAATTCTGGCATTTTCATCTAAAATTTTCAATAATTTATCCAACATAACAATCGTCCTTTCCTTTATTATAATGATAATCGAATGTCGTCAAATTTCTAAAGAATTTTTTAAAATCTTTGATGTTAAGTCGAAACAGTAAAAAATTTCACTATTTCGACATTCGGTAGTCATTATAAATTCAGTATATCAAAAAAACATCTGATTGAAAACCCTTTTTTTATTTTTTTGACAGTATGGGTTTCAAATATTGACCGGTGTATGAATTTTTAACCATAGCAATTTCTTCAGGTGTACCGCAAGCAACTAAAGTTCCACCCTTATTTCCGCCTTCAGGTCCTAAATCGATAATATAATCCGCAGTTTTCAAAACATCAAGGTTGTGTTCAATAACAACCACTGTATTACCCGTGTCAACCAACTTCTGTAAAACCTCAATAAGCTTGTGAACATCATAAGTATGAAGTCCTGTAGTGGGTTCATCCAAAATATAAAGTGTACGTCCCGTACTCCTCTTTGAAAGTTCCGTCGCAAGTTTTACTCTTTGTGCTTCACCGCCTGACAAGGTTGTAGCAGGTTGTCCTAATTTAATATACCCAAGTCCTACCTCATAAAGAGTTGCAATCTTTCTTTGAATTTTCGGAATGTTATCAAAAAAGTGCAAGGCTTCTTCAACAGTCATCTCTAAAATATCGTGAATATTTTTCCCCTTATACTTAACTTCAAGAGTTTCACGATTGTATCTTTTTCCTTTGCAAACCTCACAGGGGACATAAATATCAGGCAGAAAATGCATCGCAATTTCTAAAATGCCATCGCCCTGACAAGCTTCACAACGTCCACCCTTAACATTAAATGAAAATCTGCTGCTGGTGTAACCTTTGATTTTAGCCTCCTGTGTTTGGGCAAAAAGTTCCCTTATATCGGTAAAAACCCCTGTGTATGTTGCAGGATTTGAACGAGGTGTTCGCCCGATAGGAGACTGATCTATATCAATGACCTTATCCAAATTATCAATGCCTAAAATTTCCTTATGCTTTCCGGGACGGATTCTGTTACTCGACAAAGTATGTGCCAAAGCTTTATAAAGAATTTCATTTATAAGACTTGATTTTCCTGAACCTGAAACCCCCGAAACACAAGTGAATGTACCAAGTGGAATTTCGACATCAATATTCTTAAGATTATTTTCCGACGCTCCCTTTATTACAAGCTTTTCGCCATTACCTGCACGTCTTTTATCGGGAACACCTATCTTTCTTTTTCCCGAAAGATACTGACCTGTCAAAGACTTATCACAATTCATAATATCCTCTAAAGAACCGGCACAAACAATCTCGCCGCCATGAATTCCTGCTTTAGGTCCAACATCTATAATATAATCTGCCGCACGCATAGTATCCTCATCATGTTCAACAACAATAAGAGTATTTCCTATATCGCGAAGTTTTTTTAAAGTATCAAGCAATTTATCATTATCACGCTGATGAAGTCCGATACTCGGCTCATCTAAAATATAAAGCACACCCATAAGTGATGAGCCTATCTGAGTAGCAAGGCGGATACGCTGACTTTCACCACCCGAAAGACTTGCTGAACTTCTGGATAAAGTTAAATATTCAAGCCCTACAGACTTTAAAAATCCCAGTCTTTCACGAATCTCTTTAAAAATCTGTCCCGCTATCATATTTTCTTTTTCTGAAAGCTTTAACCCTTCTATAAAATCAAGTGCATCATTTACAGGAAACTTACAGAAATCACTGATATTTTTCCCACCGACAGTAACACAGAGATATTCTTTTTTAAGACGTTCCCCATGACAATCAGGGCATAAAACCGAACTCATTGAATGAGAAATTTCTTCTCTTATAAAGCTTGATTGTGTCTCTCTGAAACGTCGTTCAAGATTATTTACAATTCCTTCAAATTCCGTATCATACGTACCGCTGCCATACTCATTCTTACGTACCATACGAATTCTTTTACCATTAGTACCATAGAGTAATACATTAAGCTGTTCTTTTTTTAAATCTTTTATGGGAGTATCCAATGAAAAACCATAACTTTTACCCAAAGCTTCATAATACATCTGAGCTATAGTACCACTGTCACCTATATACCAGCCACTTGCCTTCACTGCTCCCTGCCTGATAGAAAGATTTTTATTCGGAATTATCATATCCGGATCTACTTTCATAAAAGTTCCAAGCCCCGTGCAAGTAGGACAAGCACCAATAGGATTATTAAACGAAAACATTCTCGGCACAAGTTCCTCAACCGAAATACCGTGCTCAGGACAAGCATAATTCTGTGAAAACATAATCTCTTCATTATCAACTACATCGGCAATTACAAGTCCACCTGCCATATGAAGTGCAGTCTCAACAGAATCTGTTATTCTTGATTTTGCATCAGGCTTTACAACCACACGGTCAACAATTATTTCGATATTATGCTTTATATTTTTATCAAGCTTAATTTCCTCAGATAAATCATATAAATTCCCATCAACACGTATCCTTACAAAACCGCTTTTTCTTGCAGAATCGAACTCTTTTTGATGTTCTCCCTTCCTGCTTCTCACAACCGGTGCTAAAATCTGAATTTTAGTTTTTTCAGGATAAGACATAAGTTTATCTACAATCTGGTCAATAGTCTGCTGCTTTATTTCTTTACCGCATACAGGACAATGAGGAATGCCGATTCTTGCATATAAAAGTCTTAAATAATCATAAATTTCCGTAACAGTACCAACAGTTGAACGTGGATTTTTAGAAGTAGTTTTCTGATCTATGGAAATTGCAGGCGAAAGCCCCTCAATATAATCGACATCAGGCTTTTCCATCTGTCCTAAAAACTGTCGTGCATACGAAGATACGCTTTCCATATATCTGCGCTGTCCGTCTGCATAAATAGTATCAAAAGCAAGGGATGATTTACCCGAGCCTGAAAGCCCTGTCAGTACAACCAACTTATCCCTTGGAATTTCGACATCTATATTTTTTAAATTATGCTCTCTTGCACCTTTGATAATAATCTTATCATTAGACATAATTATTTTTCCTCTTTTAACTTGTTAATTTTATCTCGCAAAAATGCCGCCTGCTCAAATTCAAGAAGCTTTGCCGCTTGCTTCATTTCAGCAGTAAGTGATTTTATAAGTTGTTGTTTTTCAATATCAGAAAGACGTTTATTCTTTTTATCTGTTGTATCCTTAGAAGAAATTTGGGGAATTTCAGAAACAGATTTTTTAATAGTTTTTGGCGTTATATTATGCTCTTTATTATAGGCGGTCTGTTTTTCCCGACGTCTTAATGTTTCTCTGATTGCAGATTCCATCGAACGGGTTACGGAATCAGCATACATAATTACTTTACCCTCTGAATTTCTTGCGGCACGTCCTATCGTCTGAATAAGCGAAGTTTCACTTCTTAAAAATCCTTCCTTATCCGCATCTAAAATTGCCACCAGACTCACTTCAGGTATATCAAGTCCTTCACGCAAAAGGTTGATACCGACTAAAACATCAAATACACCAAGACGCAAATCTCTTATAATTTCCATACGTTCAATAGTATCAATATCATGATGCATATAACGCACTTTTATACCCATATTTTCAAGATAATCAGTTAAATCCTCTGCCATTTTTTTGGTCAGAGTTGTAACCAATACTCTTTCTTTTTTCTCAACTCTCTGATTTATCTCCAAAACAAGATCATCTATCTGCCCTTCAACAGGCTTAACCTCAACCTCAGGATCTAAAAGTCCCGTCGGTCTTATAACCTGTTCGGCAATGTTTTTGCTGTTTTCCTTTTCAAATTGTGCAGGTGTAGCAGAAACATAAATAACCTGATTTATCTTATTATAAAACTCATCAAAATTTAAAGGTCTGTTATCAAAAGCCGATGGCAGACGGAATCCGTAATCTATAAGTGTTTCCTTCCTTGCATGGTCACCAAAATACATACCCCTGACCTGAGGAACAGTAACATGTGACTCATCTATAAACATTAAAAAATCATCGCCGAAATGGTCTAAAAGTGTATATGGAGTGCTACCTGGTTTTCTTCCCGAAAGTACTCTTGAATAATTTTCTATCCCTTTGCAAAATCCGATTTCTTCAAGCATTTCAATATCATATTTTGTGCGTTGTTCAATCCTCTGAGCCTCTAAAAGCATTTCTTTTTCACGAAAATATTTTATCCTCTCAAACATTTCAGCTTCAATTTCTTCAATTGCAATTTTCATTTTTTCAGGTGGAGTAATAAAATGAGAAGCAGGAAAAATCGCAATATGTGATATTACATTTTTCACTTCTCCCGTCAATGGATTTATCTCAGATATTCTATCGATTTCATCTCCGAAAAACTCTACTCTGACAGCAGTTTCTCCGCTTCCTGCAGGAAAAATCTCAACTGTATCCCCACGGACTCTGAATTTATTTCTTACAAAATTCAAATCATTTCTGTCATACTGAATATCAACAAGTTTCCTTAAAAGGTGATTTCTTTCAATCTCCATACCCGTACGAAGTGAAATCACCATACTGCGGTAGTCAATAGGACTACCGAGTGAATAAATACAGGAAACACTTGAAACAATTATAACATCTCTTCGTTCTGCCAATGCACAGGTAGCGGAGTGTCTTAGCTTATCTATCTCATCATTTATTGAACTGTCCTTTTCAATATAAGTATCTGTGCCCGGAATATAAGCTTCAGGCTGATAATAATCGTAATAGGAAACAAAATACTCAACCGCATTTTCAGGAAAGAATTCTCTGAATTCACTGCAAAGTTGTGCCGCAAGAGTCTTATTGTGAGCGAGAACTAAAGTCGGACGATTCACATTTGCAATAATATTTGCCATTGTAAAAGTTTTACCACTACCCGTAACACCCAGAAGGGTTTGTTCACGGTCACCGCGATTAAGACCTTCAACAAGCTTTTCAATAGCTTCAGGCTGGTCACCCATCGGCTTATAATTACTGTGCAAAATAAATTTATCCGCCATATCCTCACTCCTCTCTTTATTGATTATTTTCTGCCATTTTACTATATTAAATTCATTAAATTTTACTCGCTGAAACCGATATAAACCTTAATAATATGACTAATATCGGAATGTAATATTATATCATAAATTTATCAATAAGTAAACAAAAAGAGCAGATACTTTTTAGAATCTGCTCTTTTATCAATTATAATGATTTTAAACCAATAATTTTAAATCCTTAACAACCATTTCTCCGTCAAGAAATACTGTATCAACGTTCATTTTATCGTCAACAATTATTAAGTTTGCTTTCTTTCCTTCTTCAAGGCTGCCAACAACGTCGTCAATACCAAGCATTTTCGCAGGATTCAAAGTTGCCATTCTGATAGCATGACAAAGACCATAGCCACTATGTGCCATAAGATTTCTACAACTATTTTCGAGTGTCAGATGACTTCCTGCCAAATGTCCTTCATAATCATAATTAAGATCCGGTCCATAATGAACCCCGTCTTCTATGTTATTTGTGTAATGGCCCTTATCTGCCATATGATCGGTTATAAGGATAATTCGTTCAACGCCCTTGGTTCTGACTACCATTTTAATAAGCTCTGCATCAACATGAATTGCATTCTCATCACAAATAAGTTCAGCAAATATATCAGGATCGTACAAGGCAAACTCATCACAACCTGCTCCCATTGTTCCCTGAGCGCGTCCGGGTGCTTTACCCGAATCATTATGGTGTGTTTGACATTTGATGCCATATTTTTTAAGTTTTTTGCACTGAGCAGCGGTTGCAGTGGAATGTCCTAATGTAAATATTGCTTCAGGGTTTGCTTCCTTAACATCTTTCATGAAATCTTCAATTCCGACTCTCGCAGGATCAATTGCCCAAATTCTAGCAAAATCAGAAATTGCTTCAAGAAGTGGAGCATATTCCTCTTTCTTAATATCTCCACACCAACGCATATACTTCTGATTACTACCAAAACCATTCATATATGGTCCTTCCATATACAAACCTGCTATCATTTTTCCAAGTTTCGTATTGCAACAATCTCTAACCTTCTTTGCCCCATCAAGAAGCTCCTCTAAAGAAAGGGTACTATAAAAAGTAGGCAAAACAGTTGTCTGACCATGCTTAATAAAAAACTCACAACAATGATAAGGATCTTCATTAAAGAGTAAATCACAACCACCATGATTGTGAATATCAACAAGTCCCGGAGCAGTATAAAGTCCTTCTGCATCAATTATCTCTGTTCCTTCAGGTATAACTATCTCTTCCGCTTTTCCTAATGCCTTTATAATGCCATTTTCAAATAAAATAATACCATTATAAATAATACTGTCCTCTAAAATGAGATTTGTGTTTATAATTGCTTTCATTTTATTTTCTCCTCATTCTATCATAATAACTAAACTTTATAATCTGCTTTATATATGATTATCCGCCCTGCTAAAAAGCAGAGCGGCATATATTATTATAAATCTTTATCTTCAATTCCGCAATGCCAGCTTGCAAAAGGAGCTGCAATAGCCTCAGAAACATAGCAGGTTCCTTTACCAAGACGAAGAATTGTTGCAGGGAAATCCTGAGTTATAGGACCATATAATTCAAGACGGGAAACCATTCTCTGCCAGGAACTGCCATCGGGGTTAACAAAGCTGTGAAGTTCAACTCTTTCCTTAGCATTAACAATATCTCTTGGACCAATTGTTGCAGCTTTAAAGGGAACTGCCCAAACGTCACCTGAAGCACCCATGGGGCCGAAGAGTGAGTTTTCACAAATAGTCAAAGGAGTTGTTGTAACTATTCTTGAACCAAGTTTAATAAATTCTTCAAGAGAATCTGCCTTAAACTCTTCTGTTCTGGGGTCGATAAATGCAGTATGACCGGGCCAGCCTGTTGCTGTGTAAACAACGTCAACTCCACCGCCTGTTATTTCTTCAATCATATTTGAATATACATCGGTTCCTTTGTTTTCGTTGGTATGAACATGCCAGTGATCAACAGGAGGACGAAGGTCCTCACGAATACGACCATAAAAATGATTCATAAATGAATAACCAAGACCTGCACCATAAGTTAACGGTGCAACGTTTCCGTCCTCATCTGCCCATTCATCCATTGCAAACGCGTGAACATTACGTGCAGATACATTAAATTTATTTAACATATTAGCAACAGCACTGTATGCTCCGGGCCACTGATTAGGGCAAATCATTGAAAAAGGTGTATCATTGATGTCAGACATCAAAATACGATAAAACATATCCTGAACCATATGTAATGTAGGATCGATAACAACCTTTACAGAATAACCATTTTCGTTGGTATATTCCATATCCTCTCTTTTAATGTTACGGATACGCTCGAGTTCCTCTAACGGAAGATCACTAAGCGGAATCCAAGGTGCCGGGTGAAAACGAAATTCATCATAAAGTCCCATAATAAGTTCTCCTTAAAATTAATAGATTTTGAAAAAATAATATGATTTACTGAAAAAACCATAGCAATATAATAGCATTACAAATCATATTTGTCAATAATCTGAATTGTGATAACGTATAAGTGCAACAATAGTTGAAACAGTACAGGAAAGATCATTAATTAAAGCTACCGGATACATCTTGAAAATGCTGTTTAATAACCAGAAGACACACCATAACAGCGCAAAGCGTCGAATGGATTTTTCTTTTGCCCTGCTATTTGCAATAACACCAAATACTCCTGCCAAAAGGGGAAAAATATCCGTCCAACCATTAAAAAATAATAGAGAAAATCCTAAAATCAATAAAATAAAAAGAATTACAGTAACGGGATGTGTTGCCCATTTCCATTTATCCTTTTGAGCAAAAACCGCAAGCATAACTGCACTCAGTGCACAAGCTATCGCACTGGTTAAATCACCTTGCAGCAAAAAATGAAATACCCAGCAGGTTTGTCCGAAAAAATTACTCAATATAATGGTAATACGATATTTAAACTGAACAGCAACGACAGAAAGGGTCATTGCTATAATACCAATTCCATAAACGATAATATGATAAAAAACTCCTAAATTATCAGCTAATTCTTCAACACTGAAGTTCATTTTTAATTACCTTTCAACTTTAAAAATCCTTATGGCCTGATATGCAGCACGTAAATTATCATACTCATTATCAGTATCGAGTGCTATTTAAAACTAAACTTGTCTTCCTTTAACCCAAATCATGAGTATCAGATAACTCTAAAAAAGGGATTCCTTTCAAGCCATCCGACTCAAAAACAATAAATTCATTTTCACCTTTTTTCAGAACAGATTTAGGCACATACAATGTTTTTTGTGGACCAATTTCCCAATACCTGCCTAAATTAAATCCGTTTACCATCACAAATCCCTTTTTAAAATTTTCAAGTTTTAAAAAAGTATCACATGTTTCATCAATATTGATATACCCTTTATAGAAAGCTGATTTTTCACTAAACTGATCTTTAGTAAAATCAAGATCCGAAAGATTATCCATCGGCAAAGGATAAACATTCCAATTAAAATGAATTTTTTTATCTATTAAACATCTGCCGACGATTCCCTTTTTTCTCATCATTTTAGAGCCGAAATTTGCTCTTCCCATATTTTCGCAAAGGATAGTAAGAACATCACCTTTATTTGCGTTTATTTTAATATCTAAATCCTCATTGATATAAAGGATTCCGATAAGATTATGATTTAAATAAACCTGAGCTCTGTCTCCCAGGCTTTCTAAACTTAAGGTAGCATCAATATAATCGCGGTTCAAAGTAGTCTGATAAGCAATATACCCATAACCTATTCCGTATTTTTCCATACATTTAGGCACTTCGCTTTTTATAGGTTTTGAGATGTTATTAAGGTTTGCAAAAAGGCCCGTTTTTTTAGTAAGTAAAAATTTCCCATAGGCTTTTTTAGGCCTGTTGGCAGGAACATCCGGCAATGGACCATCTGTATATTTTTTTATCACATTACGTACAGCATAATATTTAGGTGTTGTATCTCCTGCCTCGGTTAACAGTGCATCATAATCATAACTGGTAACATCGGGAGTAAACTTCTCACTATGATTAGCTCCTGATGTAAACCCAAAGTTTGTACCACCAATAAACATATACATATTGGCACTGCCGATTTTCAGCATATCATCAACTACTTTTGCATAATCTTCGGCAGAAGTTGTGTGATGATAGGAATCACCCCAATGATCAAACCAACCATTCCACATTTCCATACACATTTTTGGCTTTTCAGGGTACAAAGAATTAAAATCTTTAAAATTTTCCTCAACACGGCTACCAAAATTTAATGTTGCAAACAAGCCGTCAATTGAGCCATCTAAAAGATTATCTTTACTGGTTCCATCAGAAGTAAAAAGTGGTACATCAATACCTTTTTCTCTGTAACTTTTAACAAGATATTCAAGATATTGTTTGTCGTCGCCATAATATCCGTACTCATTTTCGCACTGCAACATAATAATAGGTCCACCATTGGTACAAAGTAATGGTCTTATTTCGTTAAACAGAGCCTCAAGATATTTTTCAAAACAGTTTATATATTCCTTGTTCATACAACGAATTTCAATATCATCTTTTGATTGTATCCACCATGGTAATCCACCAAATTCCCACTCCGCACAAATATATGGCCCTGGTCTGACTATTACCATTAAATTTTCTTTTTGCGCCATCTTAATAAAATTTGCTATATCAAGATTTCCCGAAAAATCATATTGTCCTTGTATTTTTTCATGCATATTCCACGCACAATATGTTTCAACGCAATTACATCCAATTGCCTTTAATTTCTTAAATATATCCTCCCAGACATCTGACATATTACGGAAATAATGTACGGCACCGGAAATTATTTTTATGGGTTTACCATCTTTTAAGAATTCATTGTTTACTATTTCAAATTTCAAATCATCACCACATTAATATAAACAAATCCTTATATATTTTCTATCAATCTGAAAACCTGATATGCAGTGGCACGTAAATTGTCATATGCATATTTTAGACAAACTTTAAGGCCCTTTTGTCCCCAAAGAAATAGGCTTATTATCGCTTATTTACTATTTCAACTTTAAAAAATCAGGATTTTTTAAAAAATAACCCTCTCCATATTTTTTAAGCACATCATCAAACGCACAGTCTAAAAACTCAGCTTTATGGCAATCCGACGATAAAATAAAATTACCGCCTTTTTCAATTATCATATCCATAACATTTTTATTGGGATAAGGTGAATTTCTGAGTCCTCTTGCTAAACTTCCGGTATTTACTTCAAAAACTCTGTTTTTCTTCATAAGTTTTTCAAGCGAAGCATCAACTACCTTTAGATATGAAGGATCATTTTCGTCAAAATATTCCCCAGTACCATTGAATTTTGTAACATAATCAAAATGACCTATAATATCTACCTTCGGCATCTTTGACATAGTTTCATAATATCTTTCGATAAAAGCATTCATATCATTATTCAGCACTTTCAATACATCAAGAAAATGATTAAGGCTACTATCTATTGAATAATACTCGCCATTGATTTTAAGATAATGCACCGAACCAATTAAAAAATCAAAATCCTTTGTTTCACATTCCGAATAATAGTCATATTCCAATCCGCAAAAAATTTTAATTTTATCTCTGTAACGATACTTTAAATTAAAAATTTCCTCTTTATAACGCTCTGTGTTCTCTAAAGACATACAGTATCTTGTATCAAACGGCGTATATGCGTGGCCCGAAAAGCCCAAATAAGAAAACCCCTTTTCTATTGCCATTTTTACAAGCTCTTCAGGTGTGTTTAAACCATCACAAAAATTAGTATGCGTATGTAAATTAAAACGGATATCCATAAAAACTCCTACTTTGACTTAAATAACATAATTATAATAAAATCCTATTTTATTCTTCAAAACAATCATAAGTTTCCAAGATATATTTACCTGTTTCATACATTAAATCCACCGCTTTTTTCTTAAGCTCAGCCGAAGGATTTAATAACTTGGTAACAGCCTGACCTTTATACATAAAAGGTTCACGTGGTATCGGACAGTTATTCTGATGCATAAGACTATATGATGCTTCAAAAGTAAAATATCCGTCATAATTCACGTCTAAAAGCCCTTGCACAACTGAATCAAAATTAATTAATCCCGCAAATGGCCAGGTATGCTGATGCCAATTTTTAATTCCTAAGCAATCAGCAATATGCACGCCCTTGAGATAATGTCCGAGTGCTTTAATATTATCATAATGCCCGATTTTTCTGGCCACAGGTTCAAGCTGGCAGTGAGAGGTATCCCAACAAGCAGCAAGAAGCGGATGATCCATATAATCTAAAAAATTCCTCATCTGCTGTCCGGTAGAAATATGAGTTTCAGTGAAATCCCAGTTTTCAATCATTACTGTAATATTATACTTTTCAGCTACCTCTAAAATATCTCTGAAAAACTTGGTATTGAATTTATAGAATTCTTCCTCTGTCAATTTTAAGTTTGTGCAGGGATGAACAACAATGCGGTCAACACCAAGTTTATGAATAATCTCAAAGGCGCGACAAGTAGCCAATACATCTCTTTTATATTCCTCTTCATCGAACCAATGAAATTCATAAAAACATGGGGAATGAGAAACAACATAATTTATACCTGCATCCTCACGTGCTCTGGAAAGTTCTTCAACAAGCCTCTTCCAGGCATCATCATCATCGCCAAAATAAATCTCACGATTCTTTGTCAATTCAAGATTGATGTTTTTAAACTTTGTGTCCTTAAAACAAAGTATTGCATCATAATAACTCGTATAATGATTCCAAAAATCACCTGTTGATGTTGCTATTTTCATATAATCACCTCATAAAAATATTTTACTGAACAATTTATGCTTTTAAAAGTCATCGCAAGGTATATACGGCACCTCTACTATACTTTTAACTCCTAAATATCCCAATTCCATCATTGAAACCACATTATTATCCGAAACTATAAAATGATCTAAAAGCTCTATATCAAGCTGTGCTAAAACCCTTTGTAATCTCTCCGTAGTATTCTTATCATAAAAAGATGGTTCCGCACCACCGGTAGGATGATTGTGTGCCAAAATTATACTGTCAGCACCACATTCGAAAACTATTTCAGTAATTTTTCTTAAATCAATATGTGTAACACACCTGTTGCCTTTTGCTACAATTTCTTCTCTTAAAAGTTTGCAGGAATTATCAAGACAAAAAAGATATACAATCTCTTCATTACGGCCCATAAATTTTGGAATGAGAATTTTTTTAATTTTATCACTGTCGTTCAAAAATTCTCCTTCTTTACTATTTTCAACAATATATCTTCTGTAAATTTCAGGTATAAGCTTTATAAGCACAGCGGCATTTCTTGTCATACCCTTAACAGTAGCAAGCTTTTTAACATCAGCTTTAAAAACTTCTGAAAAGCTGCCAAAAGTCTTTATCAGCGTGTGAGCTATTTCATTGGTATCTTTTTGAGGAACACCAAAGAAAAGTAAAATTTCCAAAATATTATGGAGTTCAAAATTTTCAAGACTGCCTTCCTTTAAAAATCTTTCCTTAAGTCTGTTTCGGTGTCCTGCATGAGGGTTTACTTTTTTATCTTTTTTCTTTTTTGCATAAAATTCTTCAAAGTCACTTAATTTTGCCATTGATAGATACCCCTTTTTATTTTAAAATCTGTAAACAGGATCTATCTCCTGCAATTCAGAAAGAGTATCTATTTCAATAATATCATCTTTAGAACATTCTCTTGGTTCAATATAAAATTCCTTATTATATACATCAAGTGGAACATTATCCCAGTAATTCTCTTTACCTCCGGGAGAATTGTAAAGCATAGGCAGAAATTTTTCCATCTTCTCCCCATCTTCTTCTGTCCAATAGGTGATATTATACATATGGTAACAATCGGTACCGCCTATTTTCATTCCCAAAACTCTTCCATTTTTAACAATAAGACGCCAATCGTCCGTTTTATCCACACGAACACCTACATAACTTGCACAATACTCATATTTTCTTATAAGATTCGGATTTTTAAGATACAAATCAGAATCCAGAACATAAGCATTCTTAAAAAGATGCTTTACCTTCATCGCAGATGAAATATTATTACTTTCCTTATAATCAGGATTATCAATTAAAACAATATTCGGATACTTATTTTTAAGCACATCAAACTGCTCACCCAAATACCCTCTTACAATATAAATTTCTTCTATACCAACTTTAACTACAGCATCAAGCAAAGTTTCAATAAGAGGTTTTCCGTGAATACGCACAAGTGCTTTCGGAGTATTTAAGGTAATCGGCACTAATCTTGAGCCAAACCCTGCCGCCATAAAAACTGCTCTTTTAACACGATAAGGTTCAAGCTCTGAAAGCCCTTTTTCTGTAATATGAATATTTTTTTCATCTGTTACATCCATGAGTCCTTTTTCAATAAGCAAAGGAATCATTTTATTAACAGCCCCCAAAGAAAGGCCTGAGCCCGTTGCAATTTTCCGCTGGCTCAATTTTTCACCGTTATTTCGCTCGATAAAACAAAGTATTTCAAATTCTTTTCTGTTTATGGCCATTAATTTCACCTCATCATCGTTCATATTACAATAGTATCACTTTTTTTTGAACAAATCAACCAAAAAATTTTTGTCAAAATACACAAAAGAAGAGCTTTTTAATGATTTTTTCGGATTTTGACGAAATTAAAAGAACTAAAGAGAATTCGGGTGAAATAAAGAGATAAATTCAGTCGTTTTTTTTAAAAAGGGAACAATTATGATAAATTTCGCAAAAATAGAGATTATTTTTCATAAATCTATTGACTTTATTATAATTTAGGGATATAGTATTCTTATTATTTTGTGTCTACTGTCAATCATTGATTCGTATGTGTCGCTGTGAAGTCTGTTATCGACAAAGGATACAGGCATAAAGCCTTTTGCGGGCGGATGACTTCAAAAGAATCAATGGGTACAGATGTACTAATTCCGCAAAGGGGGATGCAATTATGAATAGCATTATTGAACTTAAAGACATTATTCTCAGTTATGATGGCGACAGAATTCTCGATAACGTTTCTCTTAAAGTTGAGGACGGACAATTCGTTACCCTTTTAGGCCCATCGGGTTGTGGTAAAACGACATTGTTAAGAATTATCGGTGGTTTTGTTTCTCCTGACGAGGGTGATGTTTTTTTAGATGGAAAAAATATTAACAATGTACCACCTCACAAAAGACCGATTAACACAGTTTTTCAGCGTTATGCACTTTTTCCTCATCTAAACGTTTTTGACAATATCGCTTTCGGACTTAAAATTCAGAAAGTCGATAAAAAAGAAATAAAAACACGCGTTTTGAAAATGCTTGAAATTGTTGACCTTAAGGGCTTTGAAAGCCGAAAAGTAAGTCGTCTTTCAGGCGGACAGCAACAACGTGTTGCAATTGCAAGAGCTCTTGTCAATAATCCTAAAATTTTACTTCTGGACGAGCCTTTGGGTGCGCTTGATTTGAAACTTCGCAAGGATATGCAAATTGAGCTTATGCAAATTCAGCAAAAATTAAAAATCACCTTCATCTATGTTACACACGACCAAGAAGAAGCACTCACTATGAGCGATATGGTTGTGGTAATGAAAGATGGTGTTATCCAGCAGGCAGGAAAACCTGAAGATATCTATAACGAACCTGAAAATGCTTTCGTTGCAGACTTTATAGGTGAAAGTAATATCTTTGATGCAATTATGCAAAAAGACTATCTCGTTTCCTTCTGCGGTGAAACTTTTGAATGCCTTGATGCAGGTTTTGGCAACAACACACCTGTTGATGTTGTACTTCGCCCTGAAGATATAACTTTAGTTGAAGCAGGTAAATCAAAACTCACAGGTGTTGTTGAAAATGTTGTTTTTAAAGGTGTCCACTATGAAATGACTGTAAAATGCGGAGGCCTTTGCTGGCTTGTCCATTCTACAAAAATGGAACCCATTGGCACAACTGTAGGTATTCATTTCACCTCTGATGCGATTCACATTATGAAACGCCTTTTTGAAAATGATAAAAACATTTTAGAAGGCAAGGTAGTAAGTGAAGACACCATTGAATTTTTAGGAATCACTTTTAAAAGGGAAAATTTAAACCTTCCCGAAGAAACCAACGTAAACCTCACCATATCTCCCAAAGATATAGAAGTAGTATCTGTTGACCACGCAGATATGACAGTTTACCTTGAATCATTAGTTTATAAAGGGGATTATAATGAACTTGTAGTTTACACCTACGAGGGCGGTAAAAGTGTACTTATCCACTCTTATCTTGACCAGCAGGTTGCTACTGACATCGGTATAAAATTCGATTTTGACAAAATAATTGTTACCCCTATCTCAAATACGGAGGTAACTGAAATTGAATAGTAAAAAAAGTATTTTTGCTTCAGTTCCTTACCTTATCTGGACTATAATATTTATTTTAGTTCCACTTATTATGGTTTTGGTATTTGCTTTTACTTCAAGAGACGGTGGCTTCACCTTCGAAAATATCTTAAGTATCGGTAAATACTCTCATGTTTTTTTAAAATCAATTAATCTTTCGGCAATCGCAACAATTATCTGCTTAATCATTTCCTTTCCTATTGCTTATATGATATCCCGTATGAGTGAAGTTGCTCAACGCACAATGATAATGCTTTTGATGCTCCCTATGTGGATGAGTTTCTTACTGCGTACATACGCGTGGATGACTTTACTTGAAAAAGAGGGACTTATCAATAAATTTTTAGAACTTTTAGGAATAGGACCTTTTACAATGATAAACACTCCGGGTGCTGTTATACTCGGTATGGTTTACAATTATCTTCCCTTTATGATTATGCCTCTTCATTCGATAATGGTAAAAATCGACAAATCGGTTATTGAAGCGGCACAGGATTTAGGAGCAAACGGACGCCATGTTTTTATGAAGATATTACTTCCTTTGAGTTTGCCCGGTATAATCACGGGAATCACTATGGTATTTGTACCATCAGTATCAACTTTTATCATCTCAAGAATGTTGGGCGGCGGAAAAAATCTGCTCATCGGTGACTTGATTGAACAACAATTCTTAGGAAGTATTTATAATCCCAATGTCGGCTCCGCAATGGCCTTAATATTAATGGCGATAATCCTTATTATTATGAGTATAATCAACCGTTTCGACGATGAAGAAATGGAGGGTATGCTGATATGAAAAAAAGTGGATTTTTTTCTAAAATCTATATCGGACTTATTTTTGCATTTTTATATGCCCCGATCATTGTGTTGATGATATTTTCCTTTAACGAATCAAAATCCCGTGCTTTTTTTACAGGATTCACCTTAAAATGGTATCGTCAGCTATTTGAAAATGAGCTTATAATCACAAGCCTTTTTAACAGCCTTCTCATGGCACTCTGTTCTGCTGTTATTGCAACAATTATGGGCACCATGGCCGCAATCGGCATAAATCGTATGAGTAAGAAAAGCAGAACCCTTATGATGAATGTTACCTATCTTCCGGTTTTAAACCCTGAAATTGTAACCGGTATTTCGATGATGCTGTTATTTGTATGGTTTAAAAATGTATTTAAGTTTCCTTTAGGATTTTCAACCGTTTTAATTGCTCATGTAACTTTTTGTCTTCCCTATGTAATTTTGAATGTACTTCCAAAATTAAGACAGATGGATCAGAATTTATTTGAAGCCGCACTTGATTTAGGTTGTACCCCTATGAAGGCATTTTTTAAAGTCGTGATTCCGCAGATTATGACCGGAATTGCAACCGGATTTATGATGGCATTTACCTTTTCGCTCGATGATTTTGTTATTACATATTTCACATCAGGCGACGGATTTAAAATGTTACCGACAACGATTTATGCAATGGTAAGAAAAAAAGTTAATCCACAGATAAATGCCCTTTCCACAATAATTTTCCTTATCGTTTTAGTGCTTTTGATAATAATGAACATCATTGAAGCAAAACGCGTTAAGAAAATGCAAAAACCTCAGGCTCAAAACATTTAAAAGGAGATAGATAGATGAAAAAAATAATTTCACTGTTACTTATAATAACTTTCTCAGCAATTATGATAACAAGTTGCGAAGGTGAAAAGAAACCCGTTTTAAAAGTTTACAACTGGGGAGAATATATCTCTGACGGCACTGATGACACTTTAGATACCATTGAAGAATTTGAAGAAAAATTCGGTGTCAAAGTTCAATATGATATGTTCTCAACAAACGAAGAAATGTACACCAAAATCAAAAGCGGTTCAGTAAGCTACGACGTAATTATCCCCTCTGACTATATGATCTCCCGTATGATTAATGAAGATATGCTCGAAGAACTCAATTTTGATAATATTCCAAATATCCAGTATGTTATGGATAATTTCAGAACTCCTGATTTTGACCCCGAAGGAAAATATACGGTACCTTACACATGGGGCACAGTGGGCCTTGTTTATAACAAAACAATGGTAGAGGGCACTCCTGACAGCTGGAATATTTTGTGGGACGAAAAATATAAAGACAATATCTTAATGTTTTTAAACTCCCGTGATGCATTTGGAATTGCCCAAAAACTCCTTGGATATTCCCAGAACACAACAGATGAAGCTGAAATCAGGGAATGTGCAGAAATCTTAAAAGAACAAAAAGATGTTTTGCAGACCTATGTAATGGATGAAATTTTTGATAAAATGGAAATCGGTGAAGCAGCAGTAGCACCGTATTATGCAGGTGATGCAGTCACAATGATTTTAGAAAACCCCGACTTAGCATTTGTAATGCCTAAAGAAGGAAGTAATATATTCATTGACTCTATGTGCATCCCAAAAGGAAGTCCTAACAAGGATTTAGCAGAACAATTCATAAACTTTATGTGTGAAACAGAAATTGGTAAAGCAAATATTGAAAAAATCTGTTACTCCACTCCGCTTACCAATGTATATGACGCATTAGACGAAGAAACAAAGCAAAATCCAATAATTTACCCCTCAGACGAGGTTCTTAAAAACTGTGAAAGTTTTACAAACCTCCCCGATGAAACCAATCTCCTTATTCAGGATTTATGGAACGAAATTATAGCTGAATAATATAAATTAAAGCCGATGCTTTTGCATCGGCTTTAATTATTTTAATTCTGCAATTGTAACTCCCATTTCGCCTTCACCAAAAACTCCAAGTCTGAAAGTCTTAATACTCTTATGAAACCGCAAATGTTGTTGCACTGCAGTACGCAATGCCCCCGTTCCTTTGCCATGAATAATTGTAATCTGATTAAGATTTGAAAGAACTGCATTATCAATAAAACTGTCAAGGTCCATAAGTGCTTCCTCAACTGTCTTTCCTCTTAAATCACAATCAGTATTGATTTTACGCTTAGAAATATCTTTTGTAGGCTTATAAGTTGAACCTTTAAATTTAACTTTAGGTTTATTCTCCAAAAGTCTTAAATTTGATATATTAACCTTTGTTTTTATAATTCCCGCCTGAACCATCACATTACCCGATTTATCAGGAGCTTTAATTACAACGCCCTCTTTATCAATATCAAAAATCAAAACATCATCGCCAACCTTTAAAGGTCTTGGCAAAGTATAACTTATATTTTCACGTTTTGTAATAGGATTAGCGGCATCGTGAATTTTATTAAGTTTATTTTTAAGCTGAGAACGTGCCTTGAGAACATTCTGTGAAAATTCCTCAGCGTCTTTCTGGCGACGAAGTTCAGAAAGCTCGTCCACCAAAGCATCTGCTTTTGCCTGAACATCCGAAACAATACGCATAGCTTTTGCCTTGGCATTTTCAATTTCACGTGTCTTTTCCGCCTGAAGCTTTTCCTTATGTTTTTTAATTTCAAGGCGAGTCTGTTCAATTTCACGTGCCTTTTCCTTTAATTCTTCTGATAATTTTTCATAATGAAGCCTTGATTCTTCCAAAGTGTCAATGACGTCCTCAAATCGCTTATCCTCATTCTGAACAATAGCATTTGCCTTTTTAATTATATCATCAGAAAGTCCGAGCTTTTGTGAAATAGCAAAAGCATTTGAACGTCCGGGCACTCCAATCAAAAGTCTGTAAGTAGGCTTTAAACTATCTACATCAAACTCACAACAAGCATTTTCAACATCATCAGTCTGCAAAGCATAAGCTTTAAGCTCAGCATAATGAGTAGTAGCAGCGATTTTTGATCCTTTTTCACGCAAGGTCTCAAGAATAGAAGTTGCCAGTGCCGCACCCTCTATCGGATCTGTTCCTGAACCCAACTCATCAAGTAACACCAGGGAATTATGATCTGCCTTTTCTAAAATCGAAATAATATTAGTCATGTGAGCTGAAAAAGTCGAAAGCGACTGTTCAATACTCTGCTCATCACCGATATCTACAAGAACATTTTCAAAAACTGAAATTTCAGAATTATCATTAACCGGAATCAAAAGTCCGCACATTGTCATTAAAGTCAAAAGTCCTATGGTTTTTAAGGTAACCGTTTTACCACCTGTGTTGGGACCTGTAATTACAAGGGTGGAAAAATTTTCTCCAAGATACACATCAATAGGCACAACCTTTTTTTCATCAATTAGCGGATGTCGTGCCTTTTTTAAATTTATAACCCCGGTATCAGTAATTTTAGGTGCCTGCGCTCTCATTTTAGAAGCAAGCGTACTTTTTGCAAAAAGAAGATTAAGCTCAATAATTTCCGTAAAAAGAATAGAAATATCCTCTGAGTATTCCGCACAATGTGAAGAAAGTTCTGCTAAAATTCTTTCAATTTCAGCCTGCTCTTTAGATTTTAATATTCTTATTTCATTGTTAGCTTCAACCACAGCAGAAGGCTCAATAAAATAAGTAGAACCACTTGCCGAAGTATCATGCACAAGACCGCTGATTTCATTTTTATATTCCGATTTTACCGGAACTACAAATCTTCCGTCTCTGCTTGTGATAATATTATCCTGCAAAAACTTCTGATAACTTGCTGAACGAACAATACCTTCTAATTTTTCACGGGCCTTAAGCTCTGTCTGACGGATTTTCCGTCTTATCGCCGAAAGTTCAGCAGAAGCATTATCAGAAATTTCCTCCTCACTTATAATCGCCGAAGATATCTCTCGCATAAGTAAATTATTCTGATAAATCGAAAACAATTCTTCTGTGATTGAATTTTCTTCATTCTGAAACTGATTAGCCCATTGTGACAAAAGCTTTCCTTGTCTTAAAATTGCTTCGATATTCAAAAGCTCTTTGGTTGATAAAACACCACCCGCTTCAGCAATTTTAAGTTTTTCTACCGGATTTTTTACCGCAGAAAAAGAAGGGGTGCCAAAACGCACCGTCAGATTAAACGCATCATTTGTGCGTTGCACTTCACGTTGCACCTCATAAATATTGGTAGATGGCTCTAAATTTTCTGCTTTCTTTTTAGCATCTTCGCAAACGCACAAATCCGAAAGCATTAAAAGAACCTTATTAAGTTCAAGTGTTTTTATATATTTTTTATTCATAACAGTCCTCAGATACTCTTATAAAATTCTAAAGATTTAAAATTACCGCCAATATGATAAAGTGCAAATTTCTCAGCTATATCAGCAAATAGCATTTCACTTTCATCATTTAATTTAAATGAAAAAACCTGTTTTATATTTGAAAAAAGTATATATTCCATCGCCTTTTTAACAGCCATCGGCAAAATTATTTTAATACCATTATATGAACTTTGTTCAAGACATTTTTCACAGATAAGTCGGCCCTCAGCAGGGATAAAATACATCTTTTCACTTTCCTCACAACCACATATTGAACAGCTTGTAACATTAGGCATAAACCCGGATAAAGAAAGCAGTTTTAGTTCAAAAATCGCTTTTAGCAATTTAGGAGAACGTTTTTTATGTTCAAGAAGATAAAGTGTATTTAAAATTAAACTTAGCACTTCCTTGCCATTGTCTTCTGTAGGGATAATAAAACGGGTTAATTCGCAAAAATAACCTGCCAACGACAAACTCAAAAGATCTTCACGCAACTTATAAAAATTATTTTCCAGATCTGCCGAATTTATTATGTAGCCACTTTTGCCTTTGTAAAGGCAAAAGTCACTGTAAGCAAGGACCTCTGAAGACGCAGAAAGCTTTGAACGCATACCGACCGGATTTCTTGAAACAGCTTCAACAAGTCCTAAATCAGCTGTCAGAATTGTCAGTTTTTTGTCCTGTGAACTGAGGGACGTTTGTGCCAAAACTATCCCGTTTGTTTTGACTATCAAGAAACGTTCCCTCCTCAAAATAAATATTTTTAAAGCGTAGATAATCTATTATTTTCCCACTTTTTTCAAATTTTTCCCACTTATAATCTTCCACTTTTTTCTCCTTTATAACTATTTTTTACACTATAATTTTCTGCGTATAAAATAGAAATATAGGTGGAAAAAGTTTGAATTTAATTTTCAAATTTAAGTCCTAAAGAACGAATAATACTTTCATTATTACGCCAGTCGTCCTTTACTTTTACCCAACATTTAAGATTAATTTTTGCCTCTAAAAATTCCTCTAAATCATTTCTTGCCTCAGATGCAATTTTTTTGAGCATACTGCCGCCTTTGCCTATAATCATTCCCTTATGGCTATCCTTTTCACAATAAATATAGGCCTCTATATCAATAATATCTTTGCTTTCACGCTCACGCATTTTCTCAATCATTACCGCTGTACCGTGAGGAATTTCATCACGCATATTCAAAAGAATTTTTTCTCTGATAACTTCCCCCACGATAACACGCTCAGGCTGGTCTGTAAGAGTGTCATCAGGGAAATAATGCGGTCCGTCAGGAGTGCTTTCAAAAAGGATATTTTTCAAATCCTCAAATCCATCATTCTCAGTTACACTTATAGGGACAATCGCATTAAAATCGTATAAATCTTTAAGCTCATCAATTCTTTTTAATACGTCCTCTTTTTCCACCAAATCGATTTTATTTATCACCAGAAAAACAGGCAACTTTCTCTGTTTAAAAGTTTCTATCAGTTTAAGTTCTTCTTCATTGAGTGCACCCTTTGGCTCAACAACAAACAAAACCAAATCAACATCGCCAATGCTTGTTGTAACAACCTTATTCATATGACCGCTCAATTTGGTTTTAGCCTTGTGAAATCCCGGTGTATCCAAAAAAACAAGTTGCAGATTATCCTCTGTCAACACACCTGTAATTCGGGTACGGGTGGTCTGTGGTTTAGAGGAAACAATTGCAATTTTTTCTCCCATAAAAATATTTAAAAGAGATGATTTTCCCACATTTGCTTTGCCTACAATGGCAACGAAAGCAGATTTTGTATTCATATATATTTCCTTTACAATTTGTTATTCTTATTTAAAAAAATAATTCCCGCTATAAACAATAAAATAAATGCTATTAAAAGATAAGGGGTTTTAATTATAACAATAAAAGTATCAATAAGTTTCGGAAAATGCAAAAACAAAGCAAGTCCTACAAAAACCGAAGTAACAGCCGATACCAATACTGCACCTGCAGCAACATCTTTACCTATTTTTGCAAGATTATTATAGTGTGTTGTATTAAGATTTATCACCACTTCTATTGCTGTATTGAACATTTCCGATAAAATAACAAGTCCTATTGTTATAAACAACACCGCATATTCAAGTGCTGTAAGTCCATATACAAAAGAAAAAAGCGTAACAATTAAAGCTATACTTATATGAACACGCATATTTCTTTCGTTTTTTATACAATGCAATATTCCCTTTATAGCATATAAAAAACCTTTTACAAAACTTTTACCCCTCTTCATTTTCAAGCACATAACTTGCCCCCCTCGGGATACCAAGCATTGTAAGAACAGTTTCTTCTTTTTCACGCATACGAACAGCTTCAACACCGCCATTTTCATGATCATATCCCAAAAGATGGAACATTGAATGAACAGTTAAAAAGCCCATCTCTCTTTGCAAAGAATGGCCGTAAATTTCAGCCTGTTCAAAAGCTTTAGGAATAGAAATAACAATATCTCCAAGCAAAAGTGCACCTGTTGACTCGTTCCTGTCATATTTACCATTTTCACCCAAAGGAAAAGAAAGAACATCAGTAGGCATATCTTTATTGCGATATTTAGCATTAAGCTCTCTTATTTCGTTATTATCTACAAATGAAACTGCAATTTCTGCATCTTCAGTAAAATTTTCTTCTCTCAATGCAGCATTACAACAACGTCTTATGAGCAATCTGATACCTGTAGGGATTTTTATTTCATTTTGTCTGTTTGATATTACAACTTTAACCTTATTCATGATGTCTTTTTTTGCCCTCCTCATAATATTTGTCATAAGCTTTTACAATGTCCTGAACAAGCTTATGTCTGACAACATCCTTTTCGCTGAAACGCACCATACCAATATCATCGATATTTTTAAGCACCTTCATAGCTTCTAAAAGGCCTGATTTTTTATTATCCGGTAAATCAATCTGCGTTACGTCACCGGTAATTATAATCTTTGAGCCAAAACCTAAACGGGTAAGAAACATCTTCATCTGCTCACGCGTAGTATTCTGTGCTTCATCTAAAATAATAAAAGATTCATCTAAAGTCCTGCCACGCATATACGCTAAAGGTGCTACCTCAATATTTCCACGCTCTTGATATTTTAAAAAGCTTTCAGCACCTAAAAAATCAAAAAGCGCATCATATAAAGGTCTTAAATAAGGATCTACTTTATTTTGCAAATCCCCCGGCAAAAAGCCAAGTTTTTCGCCTGCCTCAACCGCAGGTCTTGTCAGGATGATCCTCTCAACCGTACCTGCCTTAAATGCCTTTACCGCCATAGCAACAGCAAGATAAGTTTTACCGGTTCCGGCAGGGCCTACACCCAAAGTAATAGTATTTTTCTGTATAGTCTGTATATATTTTTTCTGACCTACAGTCTTAGGGGAAACAGGCTTTCCTTTTTGTGTTATTGAAATACAATCATTTCCCAAGTCCTTAAGTTCAGCCAATGTACCTTCCCTTGTCATTGAAACTGCATATCTCACATTAAGCTCATCTATTTCCTTACCTGAATCAATTATAGTAAGTAAACTTTCAATAGATTTTCGGCAGTTCATAACATTTTCTTCATCACCTAAAATCTTAACTTCTAAATCTCTGATTACTATTTCAACATCATATTCTTTTTTTAAAACATGTAAATTTTTATCATAATCCCCACAAATCTTAACTATCTGATTTGCATTTTCAAGCAGCAGTATATTTTCGGCCAATTTATACCGTCCTTTCATTTAAACTTTAATTATTAGTATTATACCATAAAAATTTCAGTTTGTATCTATGCAAAATACACAAAATTTTTCATTTTTTCGACAATTTTAAACTACGGATCAGGTGGGAGAGTGTAGTCAATATCGGTATCAAGTTTTTTATAAAGAGAAATTTCTTCTTTGCATTGATATTCTACCCTCATAATTAACAAGTTATCATTTACACTGGCAAACATCTCTTTTGAAAGGATTTCTGCATTTTCAAGTTCCTCATTTTCATACTCTATAATATTTTTTTTAATAATTTCAAGTCCCTCTTCTTCGGTAAAAGTAATAGATTTTAGTTCATAAAAATTAAGTGTTTCTTTTTCTATGCCAAACGGCAAAACCAAATTAAAAACCTTTAAAGGCTCAATACTCCTTTTTGAATCATAATTTTCTTTTTGAGGCAATGCAACAAAAAGTGGGAGTTTTTTTCCTAAAATGTCTATACGATAACGATTTTTTTCCTTTCCTGTATAACTTTTTTCCACCTGATTCAATGAAAAGCTAAATTCCTTTATAAATTTTGTCTTTGCAATAATTTTGGCCAAAGCATGATGATATGTAATTTTCCGATCGGCACTCTCAACTATCCCACTTACTAAAAGGTCACCCTTATATACTGTATCACCCTCTTTAAACATTTTCTGCCCCGCATATACTTCAGAGCTTAATATCGTACCCGTTTTAAGTGCAACTATATTGCAAGGGACATTATTTTTTATAATCATCGGTTTGGGCACTTCTTCTGAAACCTCAATTTCCACTCTGCTTCCTATTTTGTTTAAAGATAAAAATGAAACTGCAGGAAGTTCTTTTAACATAAAAAGCTCAATCATTTCAAGATCTTTAGTCGGTAGAAACGTTCCTATCTTTAAGCCATTATCACGTGCTACTGATAAAATATGAGTATCCAAAAGTTCCTCATTCCCGTAAACATCTATCGCCCACACAAAATTCTGCAAAAACAATAATGTTACAACTGCTAAAATACCTCCTATAAAAATCCCCAATCTTTTCCGATAACGTCTTACAAAAAACAAAATCCCTCTTTTTTTTATTATTTTTATTTTTACTCCTGCATTTTTCCCTAAAAGTACAATTTTTTTATAATCTTTTGGGGAAATATACCCCGCACAACTTTTTTGATACTTTTTAAAATTTCTTATAGGCAAATTATTTTCTCTGCACAATGATAAAAATTTACCCATATCGTCACCGGTTGCTTTAAAAAACACAGTTGCAAAATAATCAAGCATTTTTTCTCTCCTTTAACCTTTTTATTATATGTATATGCCTCTTAATTTTCGAATATAAATTAAAAGGTTTCGAAAGGTGGTCTTAGATTGAAGAAGAAAACAAACAGAAATCGTTTTGGCGAGGATAAAAATTATCCTTTTTTAAAAGACTGCAAAAAGCCATTATTTGACGCTTTTAAGGAAAAAACCAAAACTTTTATTTATGAGCCGGAGCTTCAATTTATAAGCAACAAAGAAATATATATTGAAGGTTGTAAGGATATCCTTGAATACGATGACATAATCATAAAACTTTCTTTCGGGAAAAAGAAACTGCTCTTAATGGGCAAAGACCTTTCTCTATCCGGATATACCAAAACTTCAATCACGGTTAAAGGCGAAATTCAAAGCTTGGAATGGATTTAAAAGGTGGATAAATCTATGAAAAAACTCAAAAAAATTTTAACCTCTGTTTTAATTCTCATATCAGGATTTTTAGTACTTAAATATGCAAATTTAACTATAGTAGGAGTAAAAAAAGGATTAGACCTCTCTTTTAATACGATAATCCCATCACTATTTATTTTTATGATAATTGCAGAATTTTTATCAAATACAGACCTCTTGACTATAATGTTTTTTCCATTAAGATTTATATCCTTTATAATGAGAGTACCCCCCGAAACTGTTTCAGTTTTCATTATGGGGATTTTAGGCGGATATCCCACCGGAGCTCAGATGGTCGCAAATTTGGTGAAATCCAAAAAAATTTCTCCGAAATTAGGAGAAATTCTTATTTGCAGTACGATAAACTGCTCACCATCTTTTATAATAGGTGCTGTCGGGATTGCAATTTTCAATAATGTAAAAATAGGACTTATAATATATCTTTGTGAAGTTTTTTCTGCACTCATCATTGGAATAATAATGGGATTTTTTATAAGAAAAACCGAAGACTATATGTGGCACGACGTGACTGATGACTTCGATGAAAATATTTCATATTCACAAGTACTTGTAAATTCTGTTATAAGTGCAGGAAAATCACTTTTTATGATTTGCAGTTTTATTTTATTATTTTCTGTAATTTTTGTATTTTTAAATAAAATAGGATTGAATTTTATAGGGGGCTTTTTGGAAGTATCTATCGGCTGTGCTTCAATTTCAGATTTAAGCTTTAAAAATGCTCTTATATTATCGACAATATACACCTCTTTCGGCGGAATTTGCGTATTAATGCAAATAAAATGTTTTCTTTCAAAAACCGGTATAAAAATGAAAAAATTTATTATTTCAAGAATTTTTTATACCGCCATAAGTGTTTTTTCAACTCTTTTATCAGTAAAATTTTTAAAAATTCCAAATGAAGTTTTTGCAACAACCGACCTTATAACTCCTTCAAACAGTACCACTTCTTTTATTTCATCGGCATTTGTTATTCTTTTATGCGTTATGTTATTGATTAGCAACAAAAAATATGATATAATTAACTAAATTTCTAAAGAAAAGAGTTGAGTGTTATCAAAACGTTGTTATTCGGAAAGAAAATAACTCCCGCGTGTGCCTACTGCGAATACGGAAAAACAAGCAAAGATGAAAAAAAGATTATGTGTCATCATAACGGCATTGTTTCCCCCGATTTTTCCTGTATGCATTTTAACTATTCACCACTCAAACGAAAACCAAAAAAAATTCTGAATTTACCCGAGTATAATGCGGAAGATTTTAAGCTTTAAGGAGAGAGAAAATGAAAGAGTTTGTCATCAATCAAAATGATGCTGACCAGCGATTGGACAAGTTCATTCTGAAAACAGCAAAACTTCTCCCAAAAAACTTAATGTATAAATATATTCGTTTAAAACGAATTAAAGTTAATAATAAACGCACAGAAATAAGCTATCGTCTTATGGTCGGAGATAAGGTTTCTTTTTATATAAACGATGAGTTTTTTGCAAGTGATAAACCTCTTTTTTTGCTATCTGAACCTAAAATTGAGATAGTTTACGAAGATGAAAATATTATGCTTGTCGATAAACCTCAGGGACTTATCGTCCATGAAGACGACGGTGAAGATATCGACACTCTGATAAACAGAGTTTTGCATTATCTTTATCTGAAAGGAGACTATTCTCCCGAAAAAGAATCTTCTTTCACTCCTGCTTTATGCAACCGAATTGACAGAAATACAGGCGGTATCGTTATCATCGCGAAAAACGCCTCCTCTTTACGTATATTAAACGAAAAAATTAAATTAAGAGAAATTAAAAAATTCTATCTGTGCCTTGCAAAAGGAACCCCACCTGAAGACGAAGATATCCTCACTCATTATCATAAAAAAGATGAAAAGAAAAATCTGGCCATAATTTTTAACACTCCAAAGCCTGACACCAAAACAATGATAACAAAATATAAAGTTTTAAAGAAAAATAAAAAATATTCTCTTTTGGAAGTCGAACTTAAAACAGGTCGTTTTCATCAGATCAGAGCTCATATGGCATATATCGGTTGCCCCCTTTTAGGTGACGGAAAATACTCCGAAAACAAAGAGGATAAAAAACTCGGTTTTCACCATCAGGCACTCTATTCTTATAAGCTCACATTTGATTTTAAAGATGAATCTTCTCTTTCATACTTAAACGGAAAAACTTTTGAAGTAAAGAATGTATGGTTTTTAGAAAATGGAATACCCGAGAGCTTATTTGAATAATATTTCTTAAGGGGGTGCCATTATGATTGCAAAACTTCGTGATTTAAGACGTAAAGAACTTGTGAACGTAAAAGACGGCACCAAAATAGGGTATGCAGACGATATAATCATCGATGCAGATACAGCTGAAGTAAAATCACTGATAGTTTACGGAAGGCTTAAACTATTGGGCCTTTTGGGACGCCAGCCTGATATTACAATTTCTTGGGAAAATATTAAAATTATCGGCGAAGATGCAATTTTAATTACAATAGACGATTTATCCGAAGAAATTTCTAAAAAATACAACTGGAAAAATATTTTCAGAGAATAAAAAATGCAACCCAATTTTGGGTTGCATTTTAATTTATAATATAAACTTTTATAGAACCTTAGAAAGAAAATCTTTTGCCCTTTGGCTTTTAGGGTTGTCAAAAAATTCATTCGGTATGGATTCCTCTTCAATAATTCCTTCGTCCATAAAAATAATTCTTGTTCCGACTTCCTTTGCAAATCCCATTTCATGAGTAACTACAACCATAGTCATACCCTCATGTGCAAGTTCTTTCATAAGTTCTAAAACCTCGCCTACCATCTCAGGATCGAGAGCTGAAGTAGGCTCGTCAAAAAGCATAACTTCGGGATTCATAGCAAGAGCTCTGACTATAGCAATACGCTGTTTCTGTCCTCCCGAAAGAGTATTGGGATACGCATTTGCCTTGTCGGAAAGTCCTGTGCGTTCCAAAAGACGCATAGCATTTTCTTTCGCCTCTGATTTGGATTGAAGCTTCAATTTAACGGGCGCCAGCATTATATTCTCAATTACAGTAAGATGCGGAAAAAGATTAAAATGCTGAAAAACCATACCCATTTTCTGCCTGTGAAGATTTATATTGACAGAGGTGTCGGTTATATCTGTGCCCTTAAAGATAATCTGTCCCGAAGTCGGATACTCAAGGAGATTAAGAGAACGCAAATAGGTGGATTTACCTGAACCTGATGGCCCTACAACAACGACAACTTCACCCTTTTTAATGTTCGTCGTTACTCCGTTAAGTGCCTTCACCTTACCACCGTTGTAATGCTTAGAAAGGTCTATAGTTTCAATAATAATGTTATCTTTCACTTTTACGGAGCCTCCTTTCCAGAATACCAACAAGCCAGGTAAAGAATATTACCATAACAAGGTAAACTGCAGCGATCGAAAGAAGTGGCCAGAAACTTTGATAAGTAATACCACGGATTATATTTGCACCACGGGTAAGGTCGGTAACACCAACATATCCGGCGATAGCAGTTTCTTTAAGCAAAACGATAAATTCATTTGCCAGTGCAGGAAGAATGCTTTTAAATGTCTGAGGAAGAATTATAAGAGTCATTGTCTGCACATAATTAAGGCCAAGTGAACGTCCTGCCTCTGTCTGTCCTTCATCGATACCCATAATTCCGCCACGGATAATTTCCGCAACATAAGCACCTGAATTGACACCGAAAGCAATGATACCACAAAGCATTTTATTGTTGGAACTCGCCATAATGATAAAGAAAATAATAAGAATCTGAACCATTGCAGGAGTACCGCGTATTACTGTCAGATATATTTTGGAAATCACGTTTCCTATACAAAGAAAGAATTTGGGTAGTCCCCTTTTCATCTGACCGTATTGTTTATCGTATGTAACACGAATTGCAGCAATAATTACACCAAGCGCAACACCTAAAATGAGTGCAAAAAATGTGAGAATAAGAGTATTTTTCACACCTTCAACAAGATATTTCCATCTGTTATCTACTACAAACGCGGTGTAAAAATCACGTATGAGCTTAGTAAGCCATTCGGGCATTTAATATGCTCCTTTCGTAATAAATAAATAGGGCTGTGTCATTACGATACAGCCCTTGTAAATCTGCTTGATATTATTCTGCAGGGATATATTTTTCGATAATTCCCTGAACTGTGCCATCAGCAATCAATTCTCCCAAAGCTGTGTTGATGCTTTCGAGAAGTTCGGGCTTATCCTTTGATACTGCGATAGCGTAATCTTCAACAGCATATTCTGTATCAAGGATCTTAAGACCGGGGTTGTTTGCAACGAAAACCTTAGCAGGTTCGTTATCGATAACAACGCAATCTACTTTATCGGAATTAAGAGCCATAACTGCGTCAGCGCCCTTGTTATAACGTTCGATGGTTCCAAGTCCTTCGTCCTCAATATCCCATGTGCAGTAAAGGTCGCCTGTTGTAGCAAGCTGAACACCAATCTTTGTGGAAGCACCCTCTTTAAAGAGGTCATCAGCAGTTGTGATAGCGGAGCCTTCTTTAACGATGATAGACTGGATACCTGTTGCATAAGACTGTGTGAAATCCACCTGCTCAAGACGTTCATCTGTAACTGTCATACCTGCAGCAACAAAATCATATTTACCTGTCTGTACGCCGGGGATAAGAGAATCAAAGTCAACATTTTCAATAACAAGTGTGTAGCCGAGCTTATCAGCAATAGCTTTTGCGATTTCAGCATCGATACCAACAATTTCATTATTCTCCATATATTCGTATGGAGGGAATTCAGCATTTGTAGCCATTGTCAAAGTTTTAGCATCATCTTGGGAGCCTGCTCCACAACCTGCTAAACAACATACAGCTGTCAACATAGCCAAAGCCAAAGCAATAATTTTTTTCATTTAAAACATCCTTTCATTTTTCAATTTTAAAAATTGAAATATCTTGATACCATTACTTTACCACAATAGCCTTACAATTGCAAGAGGTAATTAATAAAAATACATACCATTCATTTAATTATACGAAAAAGCTGTATATTTTAAAAAATATACAGCTTTTTAATACTATTTATACCAAATATTATTAACATAATCCATTATACTGCGGTCAGCTGAAAATACACCCGCATTTGCAATATTATGAAGCGACATTCGATTCCAAAGCAAATCATCACTGTAAGCGTCATTGACACTCTGCTGAATAAGTCGATAGCTTTCAAAGTCAGCCAAAGACATATACATATCGTTACTTAAAAGATACTTTACAATTGTATCAAATTTTTTGCCCTCAATCATGCCACTATTTATAAAATCAATTACTTCTCTGACAAACGGATTGGATTCATATATTTTCCTCGAATTATAACCTTCTGATTTTAATTTTTTTACTTCTTTTGTATCCATACCGAAAATGAAAATATTATCTTTTCCTACCTGTTCAAAAATTTCAATATTTGCACCATCCATAGTGCCCAAAGTAATAGCACCATTTAACATCATCTTCATATTCCCGGTACCCGATGCCTCCTTGCCAGCCTGAGAAATCTGTTCACTTATCTCAGAGGCAGGATAAATTTTTTCAGCAAGAGAAACCTTATAATCAGCTATAAAAATAACTTTAATCATCCCATTTATACTGCTGTCTTTATTTATCATATCAGCGATTCCACAGATAAATCTAATTATTTCCTTTGCCATAAAATATCCCGGTGAGGCTTTTGCTCCAAAAATAAAAGTGCGGGGATTCATACTGTACCCATGATTTTTAATCTGCAGATAAAGATGAAGTATATGCAGTGCATTCATAAGCTGACGTTTATATTCGTGCAATCTTTTTACCTGAACATCAAAAAGTGACTCAGGCGAAATATTAATCCCGTTTGCATCTGCAATATATCTTATAAGAGCCTCTTTATTGGTCTTTTTAATTTCCTTTAAGCGGTAAAGCACAGTTTTATCATTTTCATAGCTTTCTAATTTTTTAAGCTTATAAAGGTCTTTTTCAAAATTATCTCCTATAAGTTCCTTTATAAAATCAGTAAGCAAGGGATTGCCCTGACAAAGCCATCTTCTTGCGGCAATTCCGTTAGTCACATTCGTAAGTTTATCAGGGTAAATTTCATTAAAGTCCTTAAATAAATCTTCCTTTAAAATATCAGAATGAAGCTTTGAAACACCATTTACCGAATAACAGGCAATCATACAAAGATTTGCCATTCGTACACAGCCATCTCCGATTGCTGCCATATGCGAAATTGCATTTCGTTTTTGCGGAAACTTTTCAAACACCTCATTACAAAAACGACGATTAATTTCTTCTACAATAGTAGTGATTCTCGGCAGATGAGTTCTAAAAAGATTCAAATCCCATTTTTCAAGAGCTTCGCTCATAACAGTATGATTTGTATAAGCAAGAGTTTTACAGGTAATCTCCCAGGCTTTATCCCATTGATACCCGTATTCATCAAGCAAAAGTCTCATAAGCTCAGGAACACAAAGTGCAGGGTGGGTATCATTTATATGAATTACAGCTTTTTCATTAAGATTATCAAGATTTTTATTCTCTCTTAAATGAACATTTATAATATTCTGCAAAGAAGCACTTACAAAAAAGTATTGCTGCTTAAGTCTTAATTTTTTACCCTCTATATGGTCATCAGCAGGATAAAGAACTTTAGAAATAGCCGATGCCTTTGCATCGTTCTCCATTGATTTAATATATTCACCACGGGAAAATTCGCTCATATCAAAAGTATCAGCTGACTCCGCCCTCCAAAGTCTTAAGCAATTTACAGCATCGCTGTTATAACCTGAAATAAACAAATCATACGGTACAGCACGTACAGAGTAATAATCGGTATGCAGAGTTTTAAGTCCGTCTTCACTCCACTCTTCCTTTATTTTTCCGTCAAAATGAACTTCAACTGCTTCATCCATTCTCGGAGATAACCAATAAGAACCCATTTCAAGCCAGTTATCAGGATATTCCACCTGCCAGCCATCAACAATTTTCTGTTTGAATATACCAAATTCATATCTTATGGAAAATCCGGTCATAGGATATCCCAACGTTGTGGCAGCATCCATATAACAACTGGCGAGACGTCCTAATCCCCCATTACCAAGTCCTGCATCAGGCTCAATTTCATAAATTTTATCCAAATCAAATCCCAGCTCTTTAAGAGCCTCTCTCATAGTATCTTCTAACGAAAGATTATATAAATTATTCTTTAAGGAACGTCCTACCAAAAATTCCATAGACATATAATATATGCGTTTTAAATTTTTCTCCTTAAGAGTATCAATATACTTACCGCGTTTATCTGTTAACAACTCCTGAACAGATTTAAGTGCCGCACCATACATCTGACGTTCAGTAGCCTCATCAGAGGTGTATCCATATTCACTTTTTAAAGTTTTAATAAGCTTTTCTTTTAAATCTTGTACCGACAAATTCATATCTCTTCCTCCGCCACTATAAAAATATTTTTATAACACAGAATTATAAATTTCTATATACTTATCTGCAGAAATATTCCAGGAATAATCTCCCGTCATAGCATTTTTAATAATAGTATTAAGCTGGTTTTTATCGTACCATATTGTCATACTTCTATACAAAGCATCGAGCATATCATATGCATTAAACGACTGGAACGTAACACCGTTACCATAACCATTACCTGCCTCGAAAGGCTTTACAGTATCGAAAAGCCCACCCACCGAATGAACGACAGGAATTGTACCATACCGCAAAGCAATCATCTGAGCAAGTCCGCAAGGTTCCGTTCTTGAAGGCATTAAGAAAATATCAGCACCCGCATAAATTTTTTGAGCAAGTTCAGGAGAAAACATAATTAAAGAACGTACTTTGTCTTTATATTTATCCTCAACATATCTCATAAAATTTTCGTATTCAGGATATCCTGTTCCCAGAACTATAAACTGAATATCACTTTTTAAAAGCTCATCAATAACCTGTTCTAACAGTCCCAGTCCCTTTTGAGTAGTAAGCCTTGTAACCATACCGATAAGAGGTATATCATCACGTTCATCAAGCGAAAGAATACGCTGTAAATCTCTTTTATTGAATCGTTTGTTATCAGGAGTTTTAAAGGTGTAATTAGTGTGAATGTACTTATCGGTTGCAGGATTAAACATCTCAGTATCAATCCCGTTTACAATCCCCGTTAATTTATAGTGTCTTTCTCTTAAAATAGAATCAAGCCCATAAGAAAAATAGGGATTTAAAATTTCTCTTGCATACCTCTCAGATACCGTTGTAACAGCATTTGAGCATTCAATAGCACCCTTCATAAGATTTAGGCATCCATCATGTTCAAGTAAAGATGACTGCCCCTTATATATCCCGAAAACATTTTCAAGTATATCCACCGAATATTTTCCCTGAAACTCAATGTTATGGATAGAAAAAACAGTTTTTATATTATTATACCCGGCAATCATCCGATATTGCGTATCGAGATAAACAGGCACTAATGCAGTATGCCAGTCATTGGAATGAATTATATCAGGAAAAAAATTAATCTGCGGTATAATTTCCAAAACCGCTTTTGAAAAATAGGCAAAGCGTTCACCATCATCAAATTCCCCATAAGGCTCGGGACGTTTAAAATACTGTTCATTATCAATAAGATAATAAGTAACTCCACCCTCTTTGGCAGTAAATATACCGCAATAGCTATTTCTCCAACCGAAGTTAAAATAAAAATGTTTTAAATATTCACATCTCTTTCTTACATCTTCTTTCACAGATGAGTATAAAGGTATCACAACTCTTATATCATGCCCTTTATGAGCTAAAGCTTTCGGCAAAGAAAACGCTACATCACCGAGTCCGCCAACTTTTACAAATGGCAAAGCCTCACTGGCGGCAAATAATATTTTCATAAAAATTCTCCTTAAAATTATACTGTCTTGCCTTTTGTAATAATAAACGGATACGTCTCATAACCGGATAAAATATGGTTATCCTTGACCATAACGTCCTTATCGGTAATAACACAATTTAATCTTGCATTTTCCCCAATAACAGAATTTTGCATAATAATTGATTCTTTTAAAACAGCACCTTTTTTTATTTTCACGCCACGAAAAACAATACAGTTTATAAGTTCGCCATTTATTTCACAGGCATCGGCGATAAGGCTGTTCATAACCTTCCCCTCAAACCCGTAAACAGTTGGCACACTGTTTTTCACCCTTGTTAAAATCGGAGTATCCGAATAAAAAAGTTCCTTTCTTACATCTTCATTTAAAAGCTCCATACTTGCCTTATAATAATCCGAAACAGTATTGATAACTGCCGAATATCCTTTGTGTTCAACTGCATAAATATTAAGTTTATTTATGTTTTTAGTAATAAAGTCCCTTGTTAAATCAGTCCAGCCAAAAGTATATGCACGTTCAAGTAAACTTAAAAGTATCCCCCTGTCAAAAACCATAACGTTTATCATAATTTTTACAGTTTCACCGTCTTTTGAAGAATTGAAATACACATCACTTATTCTGTTGTCAGTATCAGTTTCAATTATTACGCCTTTATAAACACCTTTATCAGAATTTTTATAAAGCAAAGTAATATCCGCTTTCTTCTCCTTATGACTTTTTATTATTTCATTAAAATCTATATTCATAACAATATTTGTATCAGCAAGAATAACATAATCCTCATTTTCTTCCCTGATAAATGCCTTTGCTGACAAAAGAGCATCAATTGCACTTCTGTTTCTTACAAGAGCAGTTTCTTCCTTTGCAAAAGGAGTTAAAATTTTAAGACCTGATTTTTTTCTATCTAAATCCCAGTCCTTTCCCCAGCCCAGATGGTCCTGCAAAGAACCATAATGTTCTTTTGTAAGTATTCCGATATTATATATATTTGCCTTTACTAAAGAAGATAAAATAAAATCAATAAGTCTATAGCGTCCTGCAAAAGGGATAGTGGCCAATGTGCGTCCCGATGCCAATTCATTTAAAGTTATGCCATAACTTTCTGAAAATAAAATACATTTTGTGTGCGAAGCCATTACAAAAACCTCCATCATCTAAATTAACAATTTACATCGGGTTCAATCATTTCATTGGGTTTAACAACCTGACCTTTTTTAACCACAGCACCTCTCCCAACAACTGCAATTCCCCATTCAAGGCTATCAGGATAATTACACGGATCATCACCGACAACAGCATCTTCCTCAATCACAGCATCCTCTGCAACAATAGCATATTTAATAGTAGCGCCTTTCTTTATAACACAATTATTCATTATGACCGAAGAATTAAGCTCGGCTTTCTCTTCAACCGTCACTCCTGAAAACAAAACACTGTACCAGAGATTTCCGTCAATTACGCATCCTTCTGTTACAATGGACTCTACCACACTTGCATTTTCTCCTATAAAATGAGGGGGTAAAGGCTCATTTCTCGCATAAATCTTCCAATCAGCAGTATTTAAGTTTATATTACTTTTAGGATTCAATAAATCCATATTAGCTTCCCATAAACTTTCAATCGTACCGACGTCCTTCCAATATCCCTGAAATTCATACGCCATCAGTTTTTCGCCATTATCAAGCATTGCAGGAATAATATTTTTTCCGAAATCGTTGTCACTTTTTTCATTTTTCTCATCATTTATCAGATATTCTTTTAATTTTTTCCAATTAAAAATATAAATCCCCATTGAAGCTTTTGTGGATTTTGGATTCTCAGGTTTTTCTTCAAATTCATAAATACTTCCGTCCTCGTGAGTGTTCATTATTCCAAAACGTGAAGCTTCATCTTTTGATACATTTAAAACTGCAATAGTGGCATCTGATTCATTTTTAATATGATAATCAAGCATTTTGGAATAATCCATTTTATAAATATGATCTCCTGATAAAATCAAAACATTTTCAGGCTCATATTTTTCAATAAAATTAATATTCTGGTAAATTGCATCTGCAGTGCCATTGTACCATTTACCTTCTTTTCCGCTGACATAAGGAGGTAATATATACACCCCTCCGCTCATTCTGTCCAGATCCCAGGGCTGACCATTACCGATATAGGAATTAAGTTCCAAAGGACGATATTGTGTTAAAACACCAACTGTGTCAATTCCTGAGTTCACACAATTTGACAAAGGGAAATCTATAATACGATACTTTCCGCCATAAGGTACAGCAGGCTTTGCAACTTCCTTTGTGAGAACATAAAGCCTTGTTCCTTGTCCTCCTGCAAGTAACATTGCAATAACATCTTTTTTCTGTTTCATGCCTAACACCTCATTTTATTTCTTTGATGACTTATCATTGTAAAGGTATATGGTGGAAAATGCGGGCAGTGTAAGTGACAACGAATATTTTTTACCGTGCATCGGCTTTAACTTTGTGAAAACTTCATTGTTTTTATTATTTTTTCCACCATAACTGACATCATCTGTTGTAAAAATTTCTGTATATTTTCCTCTCTTTGAAACTCCAATAAGATAATCTTTTAAAGTATTGGAAGAAAAATTACAAACCGCAATAAGTTCATTCCCGTCTTTATCTTTTCTTAAAAAAGATATTATATTTTGATCTGCATTATCACAGGAAATCCAGTCAAACCCCTCCCAACCCGTATCAAGTTCCCAGAGTGCAGGAGTCTGACGATATAAACTATTAAGCTCTTTTGTAAACTTCATATGTTTTTTATGCATATCATAATCCAAAAGCAACCAATCAAGCTCTTTTGATTCATTCCATTCAATAAACTGAGCAAATTCACTGCCCATAAATAATAATTTTTTCCCCGGGTGTGCAAACATATACGCAATATATGCTCTTAAATTTGAAAACTTTTCATTATATTCACCCGGCATCTTATTTATGAGTGAACATTTACCATGCACCACCTCATCATGTGAAAGAGGCAGAATATAATTTTCCGAAAAAGCATATGTCAGACTGAATGTCATATTATTATGAATACCTTTTCTGAAAAAAGGATCCGTCTGCATATACCTTATGCTGTCGTTCATCCAACCCATGTTCCATTTAAAATTAAAACCAAGCCCTCCATTTTCAACAGAGGCGGTAATTTTAGGGAAAGCAGTAGATTCCTCTGCAATCATCAAAACGCCCTTATAGTTTTCTGTCACAAATTTATTGAGTTTTCTTAAAAACTCAATTGCTTCTAAATTTTTGTTGCCACCATATTTATTAGCAACCCAATTTCCTTCAATTTTCCCATAATCAAGATAAAGCATTGATGCAACCGCATCTACCCTTAAGCCATCTATATGATAATTTTCTATCCAATTTACAGCACTCGAAATTAAAAAACTTATCACTTCTTTTTTTCCATAATCAAAAATCATCGTTCCCCAGTCGGGATGTTCACCTTTTCTGGGATCCTGATATTCAAAACATGCTTCACCGTCAAATCTGTATAATCCGCACTCATCCTTTGGAAAATGTGCAGGTACCCAATCTAAAAAAACACCAATATTTTCCCTGTGACACATATCCACAAAATACATAAAATCCTCAGGTGTGCCATACCTTGAAGTGGGTGCAAAATACCCTGTCACCTGGTATCCCCACGACTTATCATACGGATATTCGCTGATCGGCATAATTTCAATATGTGTATAACCCATTTCCTTAATATAAGGAATAAGTTCCAAGGCAAGCTTTTTATACGAAAAAGGTTCATTATTTTTAAAAGTTCTCCACGAACCCAAATGAAGTTCATAAATATTAACAGGGCTTTCATAAAGTGAGATTTTTTCTCTTTTTTCAATCCATTTTTCATCTTTCCACTCAAAATTTTTTATATCGTAAATTTTTGAAGCAGTATAAGGTCTTGTTTCTGAATGAAAAGCAAAAGGATCCGCTTTAAAAATAAGTTCACCCTTTTTTGTTTTTATAACAAATTTATATAAATCATATTCCTTAACACCTTTTATTCCACACTCCCATATACCACCCTCGGTTACCCTGTAAGCTTTATATTTAGTGGTATTCCAGTCATTAAAACTACCTGTAACAAAAACCTCTTCTGCATTTGGTGCCCAGACTCTGAAAATAACAGCATCACTTTCCATATGAGCACCAAAATAGTTATAAGATTTGTAATTAGTCCCTTCGTGGAAAAGATACGCATCAAAATTTTGTTTAATAGAAAACACCGCCCTTAATTTTATGTCATTGTTGATAATCTTATCATTACACCTCATTTTATTTTTATGAATATAAGAATATTAAAATAATGAAATCTTTTGTAAATATTTACAAATAGCATTCTGCTGTTAAAGGTAATTATTTTGAATACAATGTAATGTGAGGTGATTTATTTGAAACCTGTAGTTTATTATGATTCAAGAGATGCATTTTATAAAACTCCATTCGGAGCTGTAAAAGTTGATGAAGAAATCGAGATAAAAATTAAAATATCCTCCGATATTAACGCAAAAGGTGTTTTTTTAATTTTGCGCGAAGATAAAAAAATAAACTCCCGACGCTTTTGTTTTTCACAAACCGGTGCTGATGCTGATTTTACCATATTTAGTATCTCTTTTTCTGTCGAAAGGGAGGGAATTTATTTTTATCGATTTGAAATTGAAACTGAAAATGGAGTTTTATTTATAGGCAAATCCGATAACAGTAAAGCAACTGTCGGAGATTTTTTACCTGAATGGCAACTGACAGTATTTAATAAAAATTTTGTTGCACCAAATATAAACCTTAATGTGATGTACCAGATTTTTCCCGACAGATTTAATAAAAGTAATATAATTAAATTTAAAGAAACAAAAAATAAGCGTACAATTCACACCGATTGGTATGAACGTCCGCTTTTTACCGACAATGAAATAAATTATGAAGCCACCGATTTTTTTGGAGGAAATTTCAAGGGAATTACCGAAAAAATCCCCTATTTAAAAGCTCTGGGAGTCACAGCTTTATACTTAAACCCAATCTTTGAATCAGCATCAAACCACCGCTATAACACGGGGGATTTTCTTAATACAGACCCTTTTTTAGGCAGTAAAGAGGATTTTAAAAATCTTTTAGAGAAAATGGACGAAGCGGGCATCTCGATAATTTTAGATGGTGTTTTTTCACACACAGGCTCAGACAGCGTTTATTTCAATAAGGATAACCACTATGATTCATTAGGTGCATATCAATCAGAAAATTCCCCTTATTATTCCTGGTACAATTTTTCAAAAGACCGTAGCCAATATGACTGCTGGTGGAATTTTAAAACCTTACCGAATATAAATGAGCAAAATGAAAGCTACCTCGATTTTATCTGCGGTGAAAGCGGGGTTTTGGCCTATTGGATGAAGCAGGGTGTAAAAGGCTGGCGTCTTGATGTGGCAGATGAATTGCCCGATATTTTTATCGAAAAATTGCGAAAAAGGGTAAAGAAAGAAGATAATAACGCTTACATCGTTGGTGAAGTCTGGGAAGATGCATCCACAAAAGAAAGCTACGGGCAAAGAAGAAAATATCTTTTAGGCAATCAGCTTGACAGCGTTATGAATTACCCCTGGCGCACAGCAATACTTGATTTTGTAAAATCCAAAAATGCAGAAAATTTTTATAATTTTATTATGAATATTTTAGAAAATTATCCTTCTCCAAGCATAAATACCCTTATGAATTCGCTCTCAACCCACGATACAGTAAGAGCAATAACCTACCTTTCTTCAGATAATGAACTTAAAAACGATTATCAGCTTTCCCCTTATGAATATGAAAAAGGGAAAAATCTATTCATCCTCGCCTCATTTTTACAATACACCCTCCCGGGATTCCCCTGTCTTTATTACGCTGATGAGGCAGGAATGACAGGAAGTAAGGACCCCTTTAACAGAAAATGTTACCCTTGGGGAAAAGAAGACACCTCCCTTATCGATATATTTATAAAATTAGGTGAGTTAAGAAATAATTTTTCAGAAAGCTTTAATTCTGACATTAAATTTATATCTGCATCAAATAACGTAGTGGCATTCACACGAAAAGATATTTTAACAATTATAAATTGCAGCGATAAAGATAAAATTATTTCATTAAAAGGAGAAAAAATCCTTATTGTTCAGGGCAATTGTATTTTAAAAGAAAATAACATCATAATTTCATCAGAAAGTGGTGCCATAATAAAATTACCTTAAAAAAGACGGGTATCTTAAAACGATACCCGTCATTTTTTAAAAACTATTCTTTTGTCATCAGCTTCCAGCAAATACCGCAATGCTTTTTTATGTTCAAGATAATCAAACTGAGTTATATCATTATCGGTATTATTTAAAAACGCTGTAAAAAAATAATCACTTTTTAAAACAATTTTTTCTCCGAAATACCTGTCATACCATTCTTTAAAAAACTCCTCTGCCGATGAAAAAACCGCATTGGGCATTTCCTCTAAAAGACTTATGATAATCTTTCCGTTTAAAAGATTTTTGCCTATCGGCAACGATATTCTATCACTCTTATATGCCTTTGAAAGTGTTACTTCAAACCCTCCAAGCGCATCTATAAGATTTATAAACCCATTTTTATCAATACGCACATATCGGTCAATCGGCATAAACAATATATTCTCTGCAGCTTTTTTAGCATTACTGCTTCCTGCATAATCATAATGCCCATTAAAAGTGTCCCTTCTCGTGCCGATGTTAACCTCTGTCTCCGGCGATATTTCAGTAACCGTCACAGTTTTTTCATACGGACTGATTTCTAAAACCGCATATAAAAACGGAAGCTCACTTCGCTCTCTGCATAAAATCAGAAGTAAACTGAAATCGTCATCAGCTGAAGGTCTGTAATAAGTCATAGAAAGATCAGAACTTGTCTTGTCGCCCGCAGTTTCCTTTTTAAATGCCACAGTAGAAAGCATTATCATAACCAAAATAAGCAAAACTGCAAGACTTAATACAAAAGATGTTGCAAAAATAGTCGCAGGAGATTTTTCCTTTTTCATAAATAATCCTTCTTTTTTTTAAAAGGATTATTACCTTAAAAAGTGAAAATTATTCCATATCCTCCATTTTTACTGTCACAATAAATCCATCGCTGTTATTTCCGGAAATTTCATAAGCGTTGCTCTTAGGAATAAAAACCTCAACAGTTTCGGAAATCGCAGGAATGTAATAGATTTCATATTTATCGCCATCAACATCTATAACATAATGTTCATTTCCGTTAAAAGGATATTTTTTAAGAAAATCTATATACTCTTCAAGACAAAGGTTGTTTTCTTTCATCACTGTCGCGTGAACCTTGCCCACATATCTGTAATGCCACGGTTCATATACAATTTTCGTTACATCCTTTTTAGATTCAGGATATCTGACGATAAAACCATATTTATGACAATTTTCATTAACCCAGGCATAATCACCCAAACCATCAAAATAATCTGAGGTATCAGAATCAACTGTGGCTAAGTCAACAACAAGCCCTGTATGATGTTCGCTTTCACCCGGTTTTGCAACCTCATCAGAATCAGTCTTGCCTGTACGCTTCAATTCCTTATCATAAAGCATCTGTTGATATTCTATAGTACGATGTCCGCTCAGAACCATTACATTTTTTAAGTTTGTGGCCTTAACAAAATCATCCATTAAATTATTAAAAGATGAAACTATTTTTTCACGCACTTTTAATTCATTATCTTTAACAGTATATGAATCTGTTTTCTTTTCAAAAAGCGGTACAAGATCTGAGGGGGCATCTGACTTATAATAATGATTATAATTCACCAAAACCAAATCGCCTTCATATATTTTGGATTTTGATATCTCAACAGATTTATATGGTAACGGCAATTCCTCCTCAGAACTTTCAACATAAGAAAATTCTGAAGATGTCCCAAAAGGTACAGAAGAACTATCCCCATTATTATTTTTAAATAAATTTTTAATCGAAAATGAAATAATGAAAACTATGAATGCTAAAATGAGCAGTGCTATAATAATTGGTCTTTTTTTCAAACGTCTTCTTTTCGCCATAAGAATAACTCCTTAAATTTTCTGCAATTTTGCAAAATTTGCCATAATTTTCTTGGTACCGATTTTATCGAAAGCAGTCTCAACCAAATTATCATTTCCCATGGGGGTAATCGAAAGAACAGTACCCTCTCCGAAAACTTTATGTTTAACCCTGTCTCCCACCATAAAATCAATTGTGACAGCCTCTGATTTTATTTTAGTGCCAACTGTTGAAACGTTTTTAACAGCCATGCTTTCTTCCCTTTTTGCATATGTAAAGGTGTTAAAATCATTAGTGTTATCACTTTTATTTAAAGTATCATCGGGAATTTCTTCTGCAAATCGCGAAAGTCTGTTGCGATTTGTAGAACCGAAAACCATCCTTTCCCTTGCATACGTTAAGAAAAGTTTTTTCTTTGCCCTTGTAATTCCTACATAAGCAAGTCTTCTTTCTTCTTCAAGTTCTGCTGTTTCAAACATAGAACGAGCCGACGGAAAAATACCATCCTCCATTCCGGGTAAAAATACCACAGGAAACTCAAGTCCTTTTGAAGAATGCATTGTCATTAAAACAACCGAATCATCTGAATTATTCATACTGTCAAGATCAGTATAAAGGGCAATTTCCTCTAAAAATCCGCTTAATGTGGCACTTTCAGGATTTGCAAGCTCATATTTTACAATGGTAGATTTAAGTTCACCTATATTTTCAAGACGATTTTTGCCTTCTTCGCCCGATGCCAAAAGCATAGCAATATAACCTGTTTCTTCCAAAACACTGTCAAGAAGTTCTCCTAAAGTCCTTGTCAAGGCTATATCACGAAGATTCTCAATCATTTTTGAAAACTCAACAAGTATCGCAGACTTACGTGACAACACTCCATAATTATCGGCATTTTTAAGAATTTCAAACACCGGTGAACCTGTACTGAAAGCTATCTGTTCAACAGCACTCACCGTAGCATCACCTATCGAGCGTTTCGGTTCATTTATAATTCTCTTAAGCCTTACAGTATCGCTTGGGTTATTTATAATGCTTAAATACGCTATAATATCTTTAATTTCTTTACGTTCAAAAAACTTAATACCGCCAAAAAGTCTGTAAGGTATTCCTGATTTTATAAAATATTGCTCAATGGCACCGGATTGTGAATTCATTCTGTATAATACCGCATGGTCGCCATATTTCATACCACCTGATACATTTTCCTCAATAACATCTGCGATATATTTTGCCTCTGCACGTTCATCTGATACTCTGTTAAGGGAAATCTTATCCCCTTTTTCATTTTCAGTCCAGAGATTTTTGCCTTTTCTTCCCTCGTTGTGCTTAATAACTGCATTTGCCGCATCAAGTATGGTCTGTGTGGAACGATAATTTTGCTCCAAACGAATAACATGTGTATTCTCAAACTGTTTTTCAAAGCTTAAAATATTTTCAATAGTAGCACCACGGAATTTGTAAATACTCTGGTCATCATCACCCACAACGCATAAATTCTGATATTTTTCAGAAAGTAAACTTATAAGTCTGTACTGAGTATGATTGGTATCCTGATACTCATCAACCAGAATATAACGATACCGATTCTGATAATATTCCAAAACATCGGAATTACTTTCAAAAAGCTCAACAGTTTTACAGATAATGTCGTCAAAATCAAGTGCATTTGCTGATAAAAGTCTTGACTGATATTTAAGATAAATTTTAGCAATTTGCTGTTTTCTGAAATCACTTCCGACAGTTTCAGCATACTCCTTGGCAGAAACCATATTTTCTTTTGCGCGACTTATTTCCCCTAAAACTGATTTTGGCTTAAACATCTTATCGTCAATTTTAAGATCGTCCATAACATCCTTTATCATTCTGAGGCTGTCATCAGCATCATAAATTGTAAAATTACTGCTATACCCAAGTCTATCAATATTACGTCTTAAAATACGCACACAGGCTGAATGGAAAGTTGATGCCATTATATCATTTGCCTCTTCACCGAGCATAAGCGCAAGTCGTTCTTTAAGCTCATTTGCCGCCTTATTAGTGAAAGTTATGGCAAGAATATTATAAGGCCTTACAGGAAAATATCCCAAAACTTCGGAAAGTTTATCATCAGACACTTCCTCACCATTTAAATAATTCTTAAGAACCTCGATATCAGCATTTTCGGGGACGAATTCACTTTCATAAGCATCACCGAATTTTATCATATACGCAATTCTGTTGATTATAACCGTTGTTTTACCGCTTCCCGCACCTGCCAAAATTAAAAGAGGCCCTTTTACCTTAAATATAGCCTCCGCCTGCATAGGATTCATATTTGAAAAACGCTTTTTTAAAACCTTTTTCTTTATCTTTGTAAATTCTTCTCTACTATAAAGCATTTTAACAGCCTTTCTTTAATTCTTTACTTATATTATAATATAAAAACAAAACATTTACAACAAAAAACCCGATGAAGTTTTACTCCATCGGGTTAATTTTATTATTTCATAAGTCCTCTTAAGAAATTGGCAGCAATTTCAATATCTTCAGAAGGATTTTCCCCAACTTCTCTCTCAATTGTAAGAAAACCTTTATAACCTATATCCTCAAGTGCCTTCAGATAATTTTTAAAATCAACTTTTCCGGTACCTAAAGGAAGTTCCTCAAACGATGGGCTCATAAGCATTTCGCTTTCAACCAATCCGTAAATAATTTCGGGATCAACATAATAATTTCGTTTTCCGTCTTTAGCATGAGTATGCACAATATAATCCTTTAATGTATAAACTGCCTCAACCGGATCATCCTCAGTAACCATTACAAGATTTGCTGGATCTAAATTAACCGCAACACCGGTAGAATGTAAAGTATCAAGAAAACCTTTAAGTGTTTTTGCAGTTTCAGGACCTGTTTCAATAGCAAAATGAGCATTTAAAGAATCTGCATATTGTGCAAGTTCAAAACAAGCCTCCTGCATTATTTTATATCTGTCATGCTCAGGATTTTCCGGTACAACACCAATGTGGGTTGTAACAATATCTGTTCCGAGTTCTTTTGCCAAATCAAGTATTCTCTTTGATTTTTCTATAAGCTCAGGATTTTTCTTAAGATCCCCGAATCCATGGCCCAAATCACCACAAAGTGCAGAAATCACAAGCCCATTACCCTTCACCATATTTAAAAATTCAGTTTTTTTCTCACCTTTTAAATTTTCAGGAGAAAGCTCACCATATGTAGAATAAATCTGAATACCGTCAAGTCCCAATTCCGATGATTTTTTCAAAGCAGTCGGAACATCGAGCTTAAAAGAATCAAGTATTGCGCCTATCGGAAATTTATACATTTTATTTTCCTCACTTTCAATGCTTTTTAATAAACACTTGTATTAGGATAATAATGCGATAAAATCTGCTTGTATGTCCAGCCTTTATTAATCGCATATCCGTTTGCACCGGTCTGACTCATACCAACTCCGTGTCCATAACCATTAGTAACAAATTTAAAATTCCCGTTTTGATAACTCACAGTAAAAGCATGGCTCTTAAGTGCATAATTCAAAACATTTTCTCTGATATTTCTACCCGTCAGAGTATGTACTTTTCCATCTGCATCGGTCACAGTAACTTTTAAAACATATCCTCCTGAATTTTTAGAATCAATTTTAATCCAGTTTTCAGGGGAAGTATCATCCATTGTAACTCCTAAATATTTTTCCAATGAACTTTTCATAGTATCTAAGGAAATTATCGTTTCTCTGTTTTTATATGAATCTGTCGGGTCATAAATGCTCTCTACATTTGTAAGATAGCTGTAACTTCCACCCCAGACTTCAGCCGATGAATTTGTATATCCCGAGGAAGTCGCATGATACGGAGTAAACGCTATATTACCATTATAATAAATAGCTTGTCCCAATACATTGAAAACTGCATTTTTAACCTTTTCAGAAGCTGTCCTCATCGGCAAGGAAGGTGCACTTCCCGATTTATTCTGATATTTCACATAAGTATATACAGCAACAGCCTGTGCCTTTAACGCCTCAACACTGAACGAAGAACCCATTTCTCCTTCTACAATCTGACTTACAGCTTCATATGCAGACATTTCAGTAATAACGCCCGACACCTTTACCTTAACCTTTAAATCGTCACTTGGGACAGAAGAAACAGGTGGCTTTGAAGATGATTCAGAAGAAACCTGCGAACTTTCAGGTTTTGAAGATGACTCCTCTTTTGAAGAAACAACAGGTTTTGAGGAACTTTGGGGTTTTGAAGACGGAGTGCTGTACTCCGGTGCATCTTCAGGTCTTGGTTTGCTTGAAACCACAGAAGAAGTAACAGGTTCAGAAGAGCTGATTTTGCTTGATGAACTTTCAAAAGCTGATGAAACTATAACCTTTGAGCTTTCTTCTTTCGATGAAGCCTCACTACTTGTTTCTTCAGAAACATCCAAGGAAGATTCACCCGAAATTTCTATAAAAGGCACACCACCTTCATTGGAAATTTCATTTATGAAACTTTCATCAACATTATCAACTGCTATATTTTCGCTCATTACCATATTGGCACCGGCAAAAACATCTCCTACAACAGCAAAAACTGTTAAAAAACTTCCAAGTGCTATGCAAGATACAATAATAAACAAGTGAATTTTATTTTTCATAAAATCTCCTTTATTCTACATCCGGTGCATCAAATGGTGAATCATTACTTTCCAAACTTGGGGTGGAGGGTAATTGAGGTTCAATCTGAATTTCCGAAGATACTTCAGGTTTTATAACAGTTTCACTTGATTCAGAAGGGATTACAGGTGTTATTTCAATTCCACCCTGCGAAGAATTCTCAATTTCCTGAGAAGAAGATGTTTCTTCTCCCAAAATGCTTTCTGAGCTTATTTCCTCCGAAACATCATGAGAATCCTCTGACGGCGCCGAATCAGGTCTTACAGTTACAGTTTCCTCATAAAAATCAGAAAACTCTTCCCAATCTCCAAAAGCACCGCTTTCATTGAAACTCTGATCACTGTAATCAGAAACCTGTTGTAAATCTGTACCTCTTACTTTACAAAGTGAATTAACAAAAGCAAAATTCAAAACAAACAAACAACAAGCAGTAACAATAATATAAATCCATACTGCGTCTGATATTTTTTTAAATATATTTTTCATTTGATTTCTCCTAATCAATAATGCTTATTTCGGTATTTTCAATTGCTTTATCTATAAGTTCTTCAAAATCAAAATGTCGTTCTCCCTGTTCAACAAAATAAAGTTTTGGTTTTGTACGGGGATGTTTGGGAGTGAAAACAGTACAGCAATCCTCATAAGGTAAAATAGAAGTTTCATATGTGTCAATTTTATATGCAATATCAATTATCTCTGTCTTATCCATTCCAATCAAAGGACGCAACACAACCAAATCGGTAGAAGTATCTGTGCAATGAAGTGCATCTAAGGTCTGACTTGCAACCTGTGCCAGACTTTCCCCTGTTACAAGAGCTTTTATATCTTCTTGTTTTGCAAGACGGGTAGCAATTCTCATCATAAGACGACGCATAATAATTGTAAATAATTCTTCAGGACAATGTGTTTTAATTGCCTCTTGTATTTCGGTAAAAGGAACGCAATAAAATTTAATCTTACCTGTATAGGCAGTAAGCTTTTCACAAAGAGTTTTTACCTTTTGTAAAGCACGTTCACTCGTATATGGAGGGCTGACAAAATGCACAGCAGAAAGTGCAAGTCCTCTTTTTGCCATCATATAAGCGGCAACAGGACTATCAAGTCCGCCGGAAATCAGAAGCATCGCACGTCCGCTTGAAGAAACCGGCATACCACCTGCACCCGGTATTTTACCTGCATGAATATATGCACCAAAATCCCTTATCTCCACCATAATGGTTACATCGGGATTATGAACATCAACTTTTAAGTGGTTAAAATTTTTAAGTAAAACTCCACCAACCTCTGCAGAAATCTGCAAAGATGTCAACGGGAATTTTTTATCAGCTCTTTTAGATTCAACCTTAAATGTCTTTACATCGGAAAGTACATCTTTAACATAATCGGAAACCGCATCTTTAATTGCGTCAAGATTTTTTTCCACCACTAAAGCTCTTGAAAGCATAGCAATACCAAAGATTTTCTGCAATCTTAATAAAGCTTCATCAAAATCAAAGCTTTCAGAATCTGCAGGTTCTAAATATATAGTAGATTGAGCTTTTTTTAACTTAAATGCTCCTAAATCTTTTAATCTCCAACGAATATTTTTTATTAAAACATCTTCAAATCTGCTGCGGTTCAACCCTTTTAAAGCTATTTCGCCATTTTTAATCAAAATTAATTCTTTCATTGAATTTCCCTTCTATTTAATAACCTTTTTAAAACGCTTTATTCCTTCTTTTAAAGTATTAATAAATATATCCAGTTCTTCCTTTTTTGTATCCTTTGAAAAACTTATCCTCAGAGCAGATTTTATCCTCTCATCAGAAATACCTGCCGCTTTCAACACTGTACTCTGCTTTCCCTTTGAACAAGCTGAGCCGCTTGAAACAAAAATATCATTTTGCTCAAGAAAATGAAGCATTATTTCCGAAGGAATACCGGGTACTGAAATATTTATAAGATGCGGCGATGCACCACTGGGAGAATTTATTACTACTTCTTTTGTATTCTCAAAAGCCTTTCTGAGATAATCATTTAAAAATTCATAATTTTTAAAAATCTCAGTTTTTCTTTCGTTACAAAGCTTTAATGCCTCATCAAAAGCCGCCGCAAGTGGAACAGCCTGTGTTCCGCTGCGAAGATTTTTTTCCTGTCCTCCGCCTTTTAAAACACTTTCTATTCTGATTCCTTTTTTTATATAAAGTGCGCCTATTCCCTTAGGGGCATAAAGTTTATGTCCGCTTATCGAAACAAGGTCAACATCCACTTTTTTTAAATTTAACGGAAATTTTGTGAATCCCTGAACAGCATCCATATGGATTAATATATCAGGACACTTTTTCCTTGCCTTTTTAACTATCTCCTCATAAGGTAAAACTGTACCCAACTCGTTATTCACCATCATAAAAGTAAGTAAAACAGTATCATCATCAATTGAAAGGACAAAATCATCAGCAGAAAAATTCCCATTATCAGAAGGTTTTACTCTTTTTACCGTATAACCTTGTGATTCAAGATGCACTAATGCATTTTCCACTGAAGGATGCTCTATCGCATCGGTTATAATCGTCTTTCCGCCTCTTTTACGAGCACTTACACCACCGAAAATTGCTATATTGTTACTTTCCGTCGCACCACTTGTAAAGATAACCGAATCAGCATCACAGTTTAAAATTGACGCTATAGTTTTTCTTGCAGAAGTCAAAATATTTTCAGCTTCAATTCCCATTTTATGGAGTGAAGAAGGATTACCATACTGCTCACGCATTACCTTTACAGCCGCATCTATCGCCTCATCGCACACCTTTGTAGTGGCACAATTATCAAGATAAATTCCCAATGACAACCCCTCCTCCTTCTGAAAATTAAAGTATATAATGCAAAACTAACTTTCATTATACTATATTTTAAGAAAAAAAACTACTGTTTTTATTAAATTAATATTGCTTGATATTCATTTGATAAAAATGTATAATATTATTAAAGAATAATTGAAGGGATGTGGCAGAATGCTTCGTTTTATAAAAGGTGGTGCAGGCACCGGAAAATCAACCTTAATAAAAGAAGAAATAATTAATCTCCTCAACAAGGGAGAAAATAAAATTCTGCTTATAGTTCCCGAGCAATTCTCTTTCGAAACCGAAAAAGAATACTACAACCTTATCGGCGCAAAATATGGCGAAAACATAAAAGTTTTAAGCTTTGACAGACTCGCCGATGACGTTTTCAGTCTTTATGGAAATATAGCAGGTAATTATGCTACAAACACTATTGAACTTCTCACGATGCAAAAAGCATTAAAAGAATGTAAAAATAATCTTAAAATCTATAAAAGTGACTACATAAAACCCGACCTTATTGTTTCTATGTTAAACACTGCAAAAGAATTTAAGAATGCATCTGTTCCTTTCGATATGCTCTACAAAGAGGTTCTTAAATTAAATGACTGTTCTTTAAAGGACAAACTTTTAGATTTGAGTTTAATTTTTGAAAGCTATGAAGCTTTATTAAAACAAGATTTTTTAGATCCTGAGGATATTCTTCATCGTGCAAAAGAACTCATATCTGCTAAAAATTATTTTAAAGATACCTTGGTTTATTTTGATGAATTCAACTTTTTTTCAGGTATTCAAAAGAAAATCATAGATTTAGCATTAAAACAAGCAAAAAACGTAACGGTTTCTTTATGTATTCCAAATGAAGAATTTGAATATGGACTTTTCAGCACTATAGAAGAAGTTGAAAAAAGTCTGAAAGCTATGGCATTTAAATCAGGTTGCAAGGTAGTTCCGCCTGTAACAGCAAATGAGCCAAAACGCTATTTAAATCCCGAAATATCATATTTTTGCAAAGAAGCATTAAAAAACAATCCCTCCCCGTACAATAAAGAAAATAATGCTGTATCCTGTGTTGAACTTCTCAATGAATTTGATGAGGTTGACTTTGTAGCATCATCCATTTGGGAACTTGTGCAGAAAAATAATTACAAATTTGAAGATATAGTGGTAATCGGACGCGATTTCAGTAACTACGGGCATATTATCGAATCAGCTTTTGAAAAATATAATATTCCTTTTTTCTTTGATCACGCGCAAAAAATCGACACTATGCCTCTTATACGTTTTGTAAATCACCTTTTAGGGAATGTTGTGACAAGGATAAGCAGAAAAGAGCTTATCCCTATGTTAAAGTACTCAATTTTACCTTTTGAAGCAAAGGAAATTGATGATTTTGAAAAATATATCTACATCTGGAATATAGATAAAGACGGATTTTTAAAAGAATTCACTCAAAATCCCACAGGCTTTTCTGACAGGCCATTGAAAAGGTCTGAAAAAATACGTCTTAAAAACGCAGAAAAAGTGCGTAAATTCTGTGTGGAACTGATCACCGACTTCAAATCATATGCATCAGAAGTTAATTCTATCAGCAGAGCAATTTATAAAACCCTCTCAGATCTCTCCCTTAATGAAATTATCTCAAAGAAAATAGAAAACTATAAGGCCCTTAATATGCAAAAAGAAGCCGATGACGAAAAAAGAGTCTGGGATGTCTTAATGGAAATTTTAGATGCCTTAGAAACCTCCTTAAAAACAAAAGAATTAAATTTTCGCGAATATAAAGAATTATTTTCCTTAAGTGCCGTGGGATATGATTTGGGACATCGCCCACAGGTTTTGGACAGCGTTATTGTAGGAAGTGCAGAACGCATCCGCGTAAATAATAAAAAGGCTGCTATAATCATAGGGGCAAATGATAAAATTTTTCCGTACATTCCATCTTCTGTCGGCCTTTTAAATGATAACGAAAGAAAAATTATAGCAAAAGAAGGTATCGAGCTTTATAATTTCAATGAGCAAAAGCTTATAAATGAACGCTTTGTAGCATATAAAGCACTGTCTTCGCCTTCTGAAAAAATCATTATCACCTTTTCTAGAGGTGATATTAGTGGCCATGAAAAATATCCTTCTTCCATAGTTACAGGATATGAGAAAATCTTCCCTGAAAATCAGATTTTAAAACAAAAAGATATTGATAAATCTTATTTCTGCAGAAATCTTCCAACTCTATTTTACCAGGTTGCAAAAATTGGTAAAAATAAAAAAGATGAAGATGCCGTTTTTTATGCAACTGCCAAAGAATTTTTAAAAGATGATACTTTGTATTCTCAAAAAATAAAAAGGCTTGAAAAGCCGGTAAAAACTGAAGATTTACTGCTTTCAAACAGTTCTTTATGCACCGAGTTATTTTCAAAACCTCTTATTTATAAAGGCGAAAGAGCAAATGAAATTACACTCCCTTTAAATAATAAAAAAAATTACAAAGTAAAAGAAAAAAATAAGCTTATAAAGCTTCATAAAAGAACAATTTCTGTATCTCCTTCCCAAATAGAAAGTTATTACACCTGCCCATTTCAGTATTTCTGCCGCTATGGGCTAAAGCTTTCTGCACCTCGTAAAGCAGAACTTAACCCTTTAAACCGAGGTAATGTAATCCACTATGTCCTTGATAACATTATAAGAAATTCAGATATTTTAACCTTAAATAACAATGAACTTAAAAACAATATCGATTTTTATCTTAACGAATATCTTAACCTTGTAATGGGAGGAGAAAATGAAAAATCGCAAAAATTCCTATATTTTTACAAAAACCTCTGTGAACGACTTTTCAATGTAATTTCTGCTTTAAAAGAAGAATTTTTAAATTCCGAATTCAAAGTGGTGGGACTTGAAGAAGCAATAAATCAAAACAGTAAAATAACTCCTATTATCCTTAAAATAAACGACTCAAATACTATCACGGTTTCAGGAAAAATCGACAGAGTTGATTGCTACACTCTGGGTGAACAAAACTTTATCCGCGTAATAGATTATAAATCCGGCAAAAAAGAATTTAATATATCTCAGGTAGCTGCCGGTATTAATCTTCAGATGCTTTTATATCTCTTTGCAATCTGGCAGACCAATAACGACAAATATAAAAATGTAGTCCCTGCAGGAATCCTCTATATGCCGGCTAAAAGTCCCTCTCCCGGTCTAGACAGAAATGCAACTGAACAAGAGCAGATTTCAGCTAAAAAAAGTCAATATACAATGAAAGGGATTTTACTTGAAGACGAAATAATCTTTAATGCCATGAAAGGCGAATTATCGGATAATGGTAAGAAAAATAAAGCTTTTGTAACCCTTAGTCAATTTAAAGATATAAATAATTACACCTATGAATTGGTACGCCTTATGGGTGAAAAATTGTTAGACGGAAAAATTACTCCCGACCCGGTGCAAACAGGGCAAAATCCCCCTTGTGCATTCTGCGACTATAAATCTGTATGTGGCCGTGAAATATCAATTCCGTGCAGAGAGATTCCTAAAAAAACTATAGACGATTTTAAAAATTGATGGAGAAGAATTATGGCGAGAAAATGGACCGAAGAACAGCTGCAAGCAATTGAGACAAAAGGTGGTACTGTTTTGGTTTCTGCTGCTGCAGGAAGTGGAAAAACCGCAGTTTTAGTTGAAAGACTTGTAAAAAAAATAACCAATATAGAACACCCTGTAAGTGCTGATCGATTTTTAGTTGTTACCTTTACAAAAGCGGCAGCCGCAGAAATGCGTGAAAGAATTGCAAAAAGATTGCGTGAAATTTTGCATAAATCTCCTGACAATACCTTTTTACAACACCAGATTCATCTTCTTAATCAGGCTCAGATTTGTACAATTGACTCTTTTTTCTCAACAATTGTACGTGAAAATTTTGAGAAATTAGGAATTTCCCCTACGCTTAAAATAGCTGAAGACAACTTTTTAAGTGAACTGTCAGACGAAGTCCTTAATAATGTTTTAGAGGAAAAATACAATGAAAACAGCAATAGTTTTATTAACCTTTTGCAATATTTCGGCGATGAAACAGATGAAAGCTTAAAAGCAGAAGTTTTGAGTATTTATAAAAAGATACGCTCCCTCCCTTTCCCTTTAAAATGGCTCGACGAACAGGTGAATTTGTATAAAAATAAAACAGCCATAGAAGAAACTGTCTATGGCAGAATACTCATTGGAAAAGTATGTGACGGTGTTTCATTCTCTGTAAAACTTTTAGATGATATGCTTTTATTTTTACAAACCGACAAGAACATCTACGACACCTATTCGATAGCTTGTATAGAAGATGCAAAACAATTAAAAGCATTAAATGAAGTCTGCAACGAAAAATCCTGGGATAAAATTTATAAAGCACTTAATGGATTTAATTTCGTATCATTAAAACGACTATCAGGAAAATATTCCAAAGAAATAAAAGAAAAATTTATAATTTTAAGAAAGTCGCTTAAAGCAGAAATCGAAAGCTTAAAATCACTTATCCCCTGCACCGAAAAAGAATATATCGCCGATATGGAAATACAAGCTTTATTAATCGAAGAACTTTTTGATATTGTAAAAAAATTCTACAACGCTTTTCAAAAAGAAAAAAATGAGCTTGATATAGCCGATTTCAGTGATTTTGCCTATCTCACATTAAAACTTGTGGCTGACGAAAATGGCAACCCCACAGAACTTGCAAAAGATATATCAACACAATATGAAGAAATACTTTTGGATGAATATCAGGATACCAACTTCCTACAGGATTTAATCTTTAAATGTATTTCAAAAAACGAAGAAAACCTGTTTTTAGTAGGAGATTTAAAACAAAGTATTTATCGTTTCAGAAATGCAAACCCCATTGTATTTATGGACAAAAAGCAAAAATTTACCCCTTACGACGGTGAAAATTTCCCCGCCGCTATTACGCTTTCCAAAAACTTCAGAAGCCGAAAAGGTATCACAGACGGAATTAATGCTATTTTTTCAAAACTTATGAGCATCTACCTCGGAGATGTAGATTACGGTGAATCAGAAATGCTTAATTGCGGTGCAGATTATCCTGAAATCGAAAATTCAGAGCCTGAAATCTCTGTTTTGCTGATAGATGCCAAAGAAGAAAACAGTGAAGACCACCGTCTTTTAATCGAAGCACGTGAAACCGCAAAGCAAATATCTAAAATGCTGAATGAAAAATTTCCCGTTACGGAAAATGGAAAATTAAGACCTTGCCGAGGCGAAGATTTTGTAATTCTTTTAAGGAGTACTAAAAACGGAATTGCTGACATCTTCGTTTCAGCACTTAAAGAAGCAAACATTGAAGCTGTATCCGAATCCTCTGAAGGATATTTTTCCTCAAGAGAAGTTTCAATTATGATAAGCCTTTTAAAAGTTCTCGACAATCCTATGCTAAATACAGAAATGGTAGCGGTTTTGCTTTCTCCGATGTTTTCTTTCAGTTGTGATGAATTGAGTTCGCTTTTTATATACAACCCCAATAAAAGCCTGTATTCTGCCTTAATTGCACAAGCTCAAAAAGGAAAGAAAAAGGCAAAACATTTCATCGACACCTTTAATCTCTTAAGAGAAAAAAGTGCTGTTATGAGTATTCAAAGGTTGATTCAATATATCTATGACACCACCGATTTTATCGAGGTTATATCAAGTATGTCAGCTTCCTCCGTACGCGAAGCAAACCTTAAATTACTCTTAAAATATGCACTTGACTTTGAAGCCACAGGAAAAAACGAACTGACCAATTTTATTTCATATATTGATAGCCTTATAGAATCTAAAAAAGACTTTGAAATCGCAACCCCTTCAATTCAAACGTCTCAAGCAGTAAAAATTATGACAATCCATAAATCAAAAGGGCTTGAATTTCCCATTGTAATTTTAGGCAACTGTTCAAAAAAACACAATGCTATGGATTTAAATAAAAATACAATCTTAAATTCAAACCTCGGATATGGACTTAAATTCATTGATTCAAAAAAACTTTTGAAATATGAAACCGTTCCCTTTGTTGCACTCAAAAGCTATGAAAAACAATGTCTTTTATCCGAAGAACTGAGGCTTTTATATGTAGCTATGACCCGTGCAAAAGAAAAACTTATTCTGAATATCAGTGAACCAAATTTGCAGTCAACACTTACTAAAAAAATTGAAATCTATGTTGAAAATAACGGAACTGTAAAAAGCTATGTTGCATCTAAAGGTGTCAGCTATTCGGAATGGTTGCTTATGGCATTTGTAACCTTTGTTGATTTCAAGGATATAAACCTTAAATATTCTGTTTTAGCCCCCGAAAATTGTAACTGTCCTTTAGAAATTTTATTGCCGACAGAAACCTTTTTCACGAATAAAATTTCCGATGAACAATCAATATCTGTTGACAACTGTATGCTTGATAATTTAAAAGAAAGAGTATATTACAAATACCCTTACGAAAACGACACCAAAATCCCGGCCAAGCTTTCAGTTACGGAAATTTCGCATTCTGACTTTACTACCATCAGCCTTAATGCACCCCGTTTTACTTTAAGTGAAAACTTTACCCCTGCGCAAAAAGGCTCTATTTTCCACAAGGTTTTGCAATTTGCGGATTTTGAAAAAGGAAAGGAAAATGTCTCCTCAGAACTACAAAGACTTATTGATAATGGATATATCACCTTAAAAGAAAGTGAAGCTATTAATATTAATAAACTTTCTGCATTTTTTAATTCCTCACTTACTGATCGTATTTTAAAAGCAGACCGTGTACTCAGAGAGTATAAATTTTTTGATACAATCAAAGCCTCTGAAGCCGGATACGAAGGTGATTCTTCTATTTTAATACAAGGTATTGCAGACTGTGTAATCGAAGAAAATCAAAAAGGAATATTGATAGATTTTAAAACCGACATCATAGAAAATCCCGAAATCCTTGTATATAAATATAAAAAACAGCTTACACTCTATAAAAATGCTCTTGAAAAACTTTTCCCCAAAGGAATCGATGAATGTATTTTATATTCGTTGCACCTCGGAAAAGAAATCAAAATAATTTTGTAAATTTAAAATAAAATCCTTTAAAAACTTATTATATTGTGATATTATTAAAAAAGATTAAAAATTCCCCTCGGGAGGAGATTTTATGTCAAAAGATCAAAATTTATTGTTAGTAACTGAACATTACCCTTGCGGAGCACAAGAAACTTATCTTGAAACCGAAATTGAATATCTTACCCGCTACTATAATGTACATGTTATAACCACAGACACCGACCATCTTATGACACGTACATTACCTAAAGATGTAACTTTTTCACGTCCCGCTGAAAAAATGGGAAAATTCAAAAAGTTATTCTATACATTACAATGCCTGTTAAGCCAAGGCTACAAAGAAGAAAAACTTATAGCTGAGGAAAAAGGCATATGGAACAAAAAATATCAAAAACATCTTCTCCATATCCTCACCGAAAGCAAAATGATGTTTGATTATGTAAGAACACTCGATTTCTTTTCCGAAGAAAAGCCTCTTACAATTTACAGCACAAATCTGAACAACTATCTCTATGGTTTATGTTGCCTTAAACAAGTTTCCAATCAAAATATAAAAGTAATAACTCGTTGCCATAATGCAAATATGTATAATCCCGTCACGCATCGTCGTCGCGACACATTAAATTACAGTATAAATCATTCTGTCGATGCTATTTTCTTTACAAGTGAAAGATGTAAAGAAAAGTATATTCAGAAATTTGCTACTCCCGATTGCGATGAAAAAATATTCAAACTCGCGCCCATCGGAGTTTATGGCGGAGAAAAAACCAATCAACCTCCTATAGATGATTATTACATCCGCATTGTAAGCTGCAGTCCTATTGAAGAAAATAAACGATTAAAATTTCTTATTGACGCCTTAAGTGAACTGAATTTTGGCTGTGTCGAATGGGACCATATCGGCAGCGGTACTGATAAAAATGATGTTATGGAATACGCAAAAGAAAAATTAGACCAAAAAGAAGGTGTCCGCTACAAATTCTTCGGAAAATTAAGCCACGAAGAAATCTATAATTTCTATCGTGACACCTATGTAGATGCCTTCATAAGTGTCAGTACTTCAGAAAGCGTACCTACCGCTATGATGGAAGCCATGGCAAATCACATTTTTGTAATTGCCACCGATGTTGACGGTGTACGTGATGCAGTAAATAACCAGAATGGTATTCTTATGCCGGAAAATATAACATTAGAGCAGCTCACTGCTGTTATAGAAAGCCTTTGTCGTATAAGCAAAGATAAAATTCTTAAAAAACATGAAAGTGCTTTCGAATATTGGCAAGAGCATTTTAATGCTGATATAAATTGTGATGATTTTGCAAAATCAATTTCATCAATAACTCCCAATGAGGAAACTATAGATTTATAAGTAATAAAAGCACCTTCAAAAGGTGCTTTTATAGTTTTTAAAAGTGCATTTGCATATATTATAAAAATATGATATAATGAAAAATAATTGAATTCGACTTATACTTTTTAATAGATAAATAAAGGGGGCCTTTTATATGTTAAAACTCTTCATTAAAAGATTACAACGAACTTTTTTACTTTCATTCAAAACTTTACTTTTTGTAGTATTATTTTTAATATTTTTTGGAATTTTTGGCTTAGTCGAACCTGAACTTTTCCGTCTTTCGAGAACTGCAGGTATTTCAATGACCACTTTTATAATTGCAGAAATATGTTTTATAAAAATGTATGGCGGTTTCCCCATCGGACTTAAAAAAACAAAAGATATAGTTTCTTCTATTATTCTTGCCACTTTGATAACAGATGCTGTTTCATACTTTGAACTCAGTATTATGAGAATAAATTTCCCCAATCAAAACTTTTTACATGACTTTTTTGCATTAATAGGAATAGTTATTCTGCAAATTGTAATGATAAATATTTTCTCATACCTCGGAAACTTTTTATATTTTGAAATCAATCCACCGGATGATGCAATTGTTGTTTTTGGAGACGATAATGAACTTTTAAACTTTGTTGCAAAAATCAATAAATATAAAAAACAATATAAAATAAATGCCTTGGTAAATATCAAAGATGAAAACTTAGAAAAACTCATTTTAAACAATAAAATGATATTTATATATTCTGTTTCTGATGTTGAAAAACGAAAACTTCAGGAGTTTTGTTTCCGTCACGATAAGGTTACATTCACAACTCCCGACCTTTCCGACATCATTATAAAGCATTCATATCATACTCTGATTGACGATGTAACTGTACTCAAATCAAGGGTTACCGGATTAAGTTTTGAACAGAATATAATAAAACGTCTTTGCGATATTTTGATTTCCGGAATAGGTCTTTTAATTGCATCACCTGTAATGATTATTGAAGCAATAGCCATAAAGCTTGAAGATGGCGGTCCCGTTTTCTTTAAACAACCCCGCGTAACAAAAGACGGAAAGGCATTTAATGTACTTAAATTCCGTACAATGATTGTAGATGCCGACAAAAATAAAAAACGACTGGCTTCTGAAGGCGACAACCGTATAACAAAAGTCGGCAATATTTTAAGAAAACTCCGTATTGACGAATTGCCTCAATTTATAAATATTTTAAAAGGCGAAATGAGTATAGTGGGCCCGAGACCTGAACAGGTTGAAATCACTGAAAAATATGTGGAAATTCTACCCGAATTCAAATATCGATTAAAAGTAAAAGCCGGTCTTACAGGACTTGCACAAATTCTTGGTAAATACAATACCACTCCTAAAGACAAGCTTATCCTTGATTTAATGTATATAGAACAATACAGTATCTGGCTTGATCTTAAACTAATTCTCCAGACAGCAAAAGTACTTTTTAAATCCGACAGTACTGAAGGTGTCCAGGGAGAATTCCCAATCGAACTTATTAAAGATACAAAAACTCCTGAATGTGAGGAATCAAATGAATAATTAAATAGGAGGTACGCGATGATTAATTTCTACAAAACTATCGAGAATAAATCAATTTTACTGCCAAAAGCCGAGGACGGATGCTGGATAAACGTCGTAAATCCCACTCAAGAAGAAGTAACCTATTTAACAGAAGAGTTAAAATTAGACAGTGGCTTTGTAAATGCATCTCTCGACGAAGAAGAAGCATCACACGTTGAAAAAGAAGATGACCAGACTTTTATAGTAGTTGACGTACCTTACAGACTAGAAGACGAAGAAGCTACCATTACTTATATAACCATCCCTCTCGGTATAATAATAACTCCTAATTATTTTGTAACCATCAGTTCTGCTAAAACTGCAATCATAGACGAAATTATAGAAGGATTTGTAAAAAACATCGAAATCAGATATCGCACACGTTTTCTGCTTACAATCCTTTTAAGAATTGCACAGCGTTTCTTACTTTACCTTAAACAAATAGAACGTCTCTCTTCAAAAATGGAAAGTGAATTTACTGATTCTACCCAGAATGAAGCTTTAATTCAGTTGCTCGGTTTGAAAAAATCTTTAGTTTACTTTTCAACCTCGTTGCGTTCTAATGAAACAACTCTCAAAAAACTTACACGCGGACGTGTCATTACCTTGTATGAAGAAGATGAAGATTTACTTGAGGATACCCTTATTGAATTTAATCAGGCTATCGAAATGACCGGAATTTATTCCAACATTTTGTCAAATACAATGGACACTATCGCTTCAATTATTAACAATAATCTTAATGGTGTTATGAAAGTTCTCACCGCAATTACCATTTTAATGGCAATTCCTACAATGGTATTCAGCTATTACGGAATGAACGTGCAAGGATTACAAATCCCAATCTGGTGGTTCCCCACCTTGCTATCAGCTATTATTGCTATAGTAGCACTGGCAATTCTTGTAAAATTTAAGATGTTCAAGTAATTAAAGCGGGTATAATTACCCGCTTATTTAGTTTCGGAGGACAAATATATGCAGTTTGATAAAAATCTTTCTCCAATTTACTGTTTTCTTAAAGAATACGCTGAGAAAAAATCAAAAAGACTCCATATGCCCGGACACAAAGGAGACGGGAAAATATATCCTGATGAATTCAAGGGCATTTTACCTTTGGATATAACCGAAATAAAAGGTGCGGATAGTTTATTTGAAGCAGAAGACATTATAAAAAAATCCGAAGAAATTACTTCAAAGCTTTACAATGTAAAAAATACCTGTTTCTCAACCGGTGGCTCCACCCTTTCAATAATGACTATGATCGCAGTTGCCTCAAATTTCACAAAACGAATTTTAGCAGTACGCAACAGTCATATTGCCTTTGTCAACGCCTGTGCATTAACCGGTATTGAACCTTGCTGGGTTTTCCCTGAGTACAATAAAAAATCAGGACTTCCCTATCCCGTAACAGCTGAAGAAATACATGAAAAGCTCAAAGAAAACCCCGATATAAAAGCAGTTTATATCACAAGTCCCGATTATTATGGTGTCACTGTTGATATTGAAAAAATTGCAGAAGTTGTACATAAAAATGGTGCTATTCTTTTAGTAGATAATGCTCACGGAGCACATCTTAAATTCTGTAAAAAAGATACTCATCCCATGTCATTGGGTGCTGATATTTGTTGTGACAGCCCACATAAAACCTTGCCTGTTTTAACGGGCGGAAGTTATTTACATTCCAATTTGGATATAAAAAAATCAGAGCTAAAAGAAAAAATGTCGCTTTTTGGTTCTACAAGCCCATCATACCTTATTTTAGCTTCATTGGATATTTGCAATAACTATCTTAAAAATAATGCAAAAACTGATTTTTGTAAATTAGAAGAAACAGTTAATAAAACTGAGAAACTTTTAAAACAACAAAGGGTTACCCTTTTAGATTTAAAAACTGATATAACTAAAATAACTATCGATTGTCAGAGCTTTGGATATTCTGATACTCAAATTGCAGAAATACTCAGAAATAATCTTATTGAACCTGAATATGTAGGTGGAGGTAAAATTGTATTAATGCCTTCACCATTTAATCCCGACAAGGATTATAAAGCTATAATTTCTTCGCTTAATCTTCCTAAAAAAACTCCTATTCCATATCCTGAATATTCATCTGTGCCAAAAAAAGCAATAAATATACGAGAGGCCAGTTTCTCTCCTTCAGCTACCGTAGATGTTGAAAAATCCGTAGGTTTCATTTCAGCAGAAAGCAAAATCACCTGTCCTCCTGCGGTGCCTATTATTGTTTGCGGAGAGTATATTGGAGAATCGGAAAAAAATATTCTCAAAAATAGTGGAATTTTATCTATAAAAGTGTTAAAATGATATTAAGAAGATATTCTTCTTAAAAAAATAAAGAAAGATAAGGTGTCACATATGAAACTTATTTATGCAATTGTTAGTAGTGATGATAGTTACAAAGTTTCTGAAATGCTTATGAAAAATGGATTTTCCGCAACTAAATTTGCTTCCACAGGTGGATTTTTAAGGTCAGGAAATACTACTTTATTGATTTGTACTGAAGACAACAAAGTTGACCAGGCAATCGAAATTATATCGGAACATTCTAAAAAGCGTAAACAAGTTCTTTCTACTACAAATTATATTGCTATGGAAGGATATACTCCCTTGCCTATTGAAGTAACAGTCGGAGGAGCTACTATCATCGTTACAGATGTTGAACGCTTTGAAAAGATTTAATGAACTTTAATGAAATTATCTCAAATGAAAAAGCTGTAAAAATATTACGCAATTCCCTTTTGACAGGTAATTTTAACCATGCCTACCTTTTATATGGGTCTCGCGGCACAGGTAAAAAAACTCTGGCATTAAATTTTGCAAAAGGGATTTTATGCAATGGCAAAATACGTCCCTGTGACAATTGTTCTTCTTGTTTAAAGGTTGATAAAAATATTCACCCTGACCTTATAACAGTAAAAAAAGATGATGGCAAAACTATCATTCCGGTCGATAAAATAAGATTTCTGCGTGAACAGGCATATATTTTGCCTAATGAATCAAAATATAAAGTAATTATTATCGAAGATAGTGAAGATATGAATTTATCTTCAGCAAATGCTCTCCTTAAAATATTGGAAGAACCGCCTCAGCATATAATTTTTATACTTACAGCAAACAACATATCCTCTTTACCGGAAACTATCGTTTCACGTTGTTTTTGCATTGAAACACAAGAAATGTCAATTAATAAGGTGAGAGATTATCTGATTGAAAAATATATAAACATTGACGATGATATTCTTAAAAACGCTATAATTTATAGTAATGGAAATATTGGAAGAGCTTTACAGTATATTGAAAATGAAACTTGCCGTGAAAATTTCAAAAAAGCACTTAATCTGACAGAAAGCTTAACATCAGAAAGTGAATATAATATTTTAAAAGCTTTAAGCCCATTCGAAAATGACAAAGAAGGCTTTTTGGAGTTAATATCAAATTTCGATATAATTATATCGAAATTTGCATTAAATTCACAACAAATAAGTTCTTCTCAGGCTTTGCGTATTCACACGCTTATAGATGAAATGCGTTTTTTGATAAATTCAAATGGAAGTTTTATCTTGATACAAAATTTGTTTTGTGCTAAACTTAAAACAATTATGGAACAATAAACTTAGGCTCATTGAGTCGGAAAGGCAAATATATTTATGACCGAAATCATTGGTGTTCGTTTTAAAAACAACGGAAAAACCTATTATTTTTCTCCAAATGGTGAGAAAATCACACAATCAGACAAGGTTATAGTGGAAACTTCACGCGGACTTGAATGTGGAAGTGTTGTTATCCCGAACAGACAATTGGACGAAAGTCAAATTGTCTCTCCATTAAAATCCGTTGTCCGCATTGCTACTCCTGAAGACCTTTTGCAAGTTAAAAACAACCGTGAAAAAGAACGTGACGCTTTCAAAATCTGTCAGGAAAAAATTGCAGAACATAAACTGGAAATGAATTTAGTTGATGTGGAATACACATTTGACGGAAATAAAATTCTTTTTTACTTTACTGCTGACGGAAGAGTGGATTTTCGTGAACTTGTTAAAGATTTAGCGAGTATCTTCCGAATCCGTATAGAATTACGCCAGATAGGTGTACGCGATGAATCAAAAATGCTCGGCGGACTTGGCGTTTGTGGCAGACCTTTCTGTTGCAATTCATTTCTTGGCGATTTTCAGCCGGTTTCAATAAAAATGGCAAAAGAACAGGGACTTTCTTTAAATCCCACTAAAATTTCAGGCACTTGCGGAAGACTTATGTGCTGTCTTAAATATGAGCAGGACGCTTATGAATCTCTGCTTAAAATAACACCTAAAACCGGCGCTTTGGTTAAAACTAATGACGGTATGGGAACTGTTGTAGATGTAAATTTATTAACCGGTGTTATAAAAGTATCACTTCAGGACCGTCCTGATGCAGCACCAAAAGTGTTCACCCGTGACGAAGTAAAAATAATTAAAGATTCTGATATAAAAATTGATAGTTCTGAATTACAGGAGCTAAAAAACTTAGAAAGCGAATAATTTTAAAAAAATTTGTAAATACACTTGCTTTTTAGTGAAAATGTGTTAAAATATATACAGCTTATTTAAGGAGGTGTAATTCCTAATGGCATACCAGATTAATGATGAGTGCATCTCTTGTGGTGCTTGTGAGGCAGAATGCCCTGTTTCCTGTATCTCTGCAGGTGATGACAAATACGTTATTGATGCTGACCAGTGCATCGAATGTGGTGCTTGTGCAGGCGTGTGCCCTGTTGAGGCTCCCAATCCCGCTGAATAATAACAGTATAGAAAATAAACGGAGATGTTAAATTAACATCTCCGTTTTTTCATTATAAATATAATTAATGTTTTAATAAACTTTCTCCATCCATTTCATCGGGTTTGGGGAGATTTAAAAGTTCAAGCATTGTAGGAGCTAAATCTGCTAATCGTCCACCCTCTTTAAGAGCACAATCATATCCTGCTACTATAAGCGGTACCGGATTAACAGTATGTGCAGTAAAAGGTGATCCATCGGGTTCATACATTTTTTCAGCATTTCCGTGGTCAGCGGTGATAAGAGCAACGCCGCCCTTTTCGGTTACTGCTTTAACTGTTTTACCAACACACTCATCTACTGCTTCTACAGCCTTTTTGGCAGCGTCCATAATACCTGTATGGCCTACCATATCACAGTTTGCCCAGTTTAAAATAATTACATCGTACTTATCAGACTCGATTGCTTCCAGAACTTTATCTGTAACCTCATAAGCACTCATTTCAGGCTTTAAGTCAAAAGTTTCAACGTTAGGAGAAGGTACTAAGATTCTGTCCTCACCTTTAAAAGTTTTTTCCTCGCCGCCATTAAAGAAAAATGTAACGTGAGCATATTTCTGAGTTTCAGCGATTCTCAACTGTGTAAGTCCCTTAAGACTCACATACTCACCGAAAGTCATTGTAAGTTCTTTAGGAGTATAAGCAACAAGCACATTAGGCATTGTTGCATCGTACTGAGTCATACAAATAAATGTAACGGGGAAGAAACCATTTTTACGTTCAAAACCTTTAAATTCCGCATCGACAAAACTTCTTGTAATCTGTCTTGCGCGGTCAGGACGGAAATTAAAGAATATAACGCTATCGTTTTCACTAATGCGTTTTGTATCGTCAATAACAACGGGAACCACAAATTCATCAGTAACATTCACTTTATATGAATCTTCAATTGCCTTGACAGGACAATCAGCCTTATCCCCTTCACCATAAACCATAGCGGCATATGCTTTTTCAACACGGTCCCATGCATTGTCACGGTCCATAGCATAAAATCTGCCCATAACGGAAGCTACTTTACCAACACCGATTTTTTTAATTTCTTCTGAGAGTGCTCTCATAAAGTCAGCACCCGAAGAAGGAGGTACATCTCGTCCGTCCAAGAAAGCGTGAATATACACTTCGGTAAGTCCCAATTTCTTTGCCATTTTTAAAAGACCATAAAGATGCTCGTTATGGCTATGAACACCACCATCTGATAAAAGTCCCATCAGATGCAACGCGCTGTTATTCTTTTTGCAATTTTCAATAGCCTTAAGAAAAGCCTCATTGTTAAGTGCGTCTTCACTTTCAAAAGACTTTGTAATACGTACTAATTCCTGATACACAACTCGTCCGGCACCAATATTGGTGTGTCCTACTTCAGAGTTACCCATCTGTCCGTCAGGAAGACCTACATCAAGTCCACTTGCGCCTATAAGAGTATTGGGACATTCAGCCATAAGTCTGTCTAAATTAGGGGTATCAGCATGAGCGATTGCATTGCCATAATCGGACTCATTTTTGCCGTAACCATCCAAAATTAAAAGTGCAACAGGTTTTTTACTCATACCAGGTACCTCTCCTATTAACCTTTTGTTGCAGCATCTACGATAGCTGCAAAATCAGGAGCTTTAAGAGAAGCTCCACCAATAAGTCCGCCATCAACATCAGGTTTAGCCAAAAGCTCTGCAGCATTTCCTGCATTCATTGAACCACCATACTGAATGGTAATTGCATCAGCAGCAGCCTTATCATAAACTTTTTCGATAACATTACGAATAACTGCACAAACTTCGTTTGCCTGTTCTGCAGTTGCAGTTTTACCTGTACCAATTGCCCATACAGGCTCATAAGCGATAATTATATTTTTAAGTTCTTCTTTACTTACATCTTTAAGTGCAATTTTTGTCTGGAGTGCAACAAGCTCATCAGTAATTCCGTTTTCACGGTCTTCAAGCATTTCACCTACACAAAGAATAACCTTAAGTCCTGCTTCCAATGCAGCTTTTGTGCGTTTATTTACAGTAACATCTGTTTCGCCAAAATACTGTCTTCTTTCGGAGTGTCCGATTACAACATATTCTACACCCATCTCTTTAAGCATCAAAGCTGAAACCTCGCCTGTAAAAGCACCTGATTTTTCAAAATGGCAGTTCTGTGCTCCAACCTTTATATTAGTACCTTTTACAGCATCCAATACAGTTTCCAGGTTTGTAAAAGGCACACAAGCTACTACATCACAATCTGCATTTGCAACCAAAGGCTTCATCTCTTCAATCAAAGCTTTCGCCTCGGGACGAGTTTTATTCATTTTCCAGTTACCTGCAATAACTGCCTTACGTAAAGATTTATTCATTTAAAATTCCTCCAAAAATTAAAGTTTATGCAAAACTTCCGTCGTCGTTAATCACGGCGACGGAAATCAAGTTTAATTATTTATCCTGCAAACAAGCAATTCCGGGAAGCTCTAAACCTTCCAAAAATTCTAATGATGCTCCGCCACCTGTGGAAATGTGAGTCATCTTATCAGCAAATCCTAATTTTTCAACAGCTGCAGCAGAATCGCCACCGCCTATAATAGAGATTGCACCGCTTTCTGCAACTGCTTTTGCTACTGCAATAGTACCTGCAGCAAAGTTTTCCCACTCAGAAACTCCCATAGGTCCGTTCCATACAACTGTACCTGCACCCTTGATAGCATCTGCAAAAGCTTTCTGAGATCTGGGGCCGATATCAAGTCCCATATAACCATCGGGGATATTATCTGAATCCACCATCAAAGCATTACAATTGGGATCGTATTTATCTCCTGCCTTGTTATCAAACGGCAACAAGAATTTAACGCCTTTTTCTTCTGCTTTTTTCATCATTTCCTTAGCAAGTTCAATCTTATCTTCTTCACAAAGAGAGTTACCGATTGAATGTCCATTTGCTTTATTAAAGGTGTAAGCCATACCGCCACCAACAATCAAAACATCAACCTTTTCAAGAAGGTTGTTGATAACACCGATTTTATCAGATACCTTTGCACCACCTAAAATAGCAACGAAAGGACGTTTAGGTTCGCTTAAAGCACCACCCATAATGGAGATTTCTTTCTGAATAAGATATCCGCATACAGCAGGAAGATAATCTGCAACACCTGCGGTAGAAGCGTGTGCACGATGAGCAGTACCAAATGCATCGTTAACATAAACTTCTGCCATGGAAGCGAGTTCTTTTGCAAATTCGGGATCATTTTTCTTTTCTTCCTTATGGAAGCGAACGTTTTCAAGAAGCATAAGCTCTCCGCCTTTTAAAGTTTCAGCTTTTGCTTTTGCATCTTCTCCGATAACATCACTTGCCATGATAACGTCTATATTAAGAAGCTCAGAAATACGTTTAGCAACAGGTGCCAAAGAATATTTCATATCAAAACCATCTTTGGGACGTCCCAAATGTGAACAAGCAATTACAGCTGCACCATTATCCAAAAGATAAGTCAATGTCTTTAAGGACTCACGGATACGCTTGTCATCAGTAATCTTTCCATTTTCATTAAGCGGTACATTGAAATCACAACGAACAAGAACTTTCTTGCCGCGAACATCAATATCCTCAACAGTTTTTTTGTTATAAGAAGTCATTTTTGCCATCCTTCCAATTTAAAAATATTTTTCAATTTGTGAAATGTAAAACAATCCACTAACCATTTTATAACATTTTTCATTTTTTTGCAATAGTCTAATTAAAATTTATTATTTTCTTATCTCTTATTGCTATTCCCTGCTTTATAAAGCTTACAGAATCAATCGTCCCATGAAAGTCTTGAAAGTTTACCATTTTCCTGAAGTTCAGGGAAATCCCATTGACGTAAAGTTTCATACACACCTATAGCAACACTGTTTGAAAGATTAAGACTTCTTATATCTTTACGCATAGGAATTCTCACACAGGTGTCCGGATTTTCCTTTAAAAGTTCTTCAGGAAGACCTGCATCTTCTCTGCCAAAAAACAGATAGCTGTTATCGGGATAGGATACGTCGCAATAATTATGCAAAGCTTTGGTTGTAAAAAAATAATATGAGCCATTATTTTTTTCAAAAAACTCTTCTAAGCTATCATAATATGTTATATCCAATTCATGCCAATAATCAAGTCCTGCTCTTTTTAGCTTTTTATCATCTATCTCAAATCCCATAGGTTTTATTATATGAAGTCTTGAGCCGGTTACTGAGCAAGTACGGGCAATATTACCGGTATTCTGCGGTATTTGTGGTTCTACCAAAACAATATTTAATGTCATACGTTTTTTTCACACTCTTTCGGATATATTAAAATTATTATATCAAAAATCTCTGAAATTAAAAAGAACAATATACTCAAATTAACAAAAATTTTAAAAAGGAGAAAAGATGGGAATTTGTATTGAATTAAAAAACGTATATAAAATTTATCCCTCTCCGGAAGATGAAGTAAAAGCTCTTAAAAATATAAATCTCATTATCAAAAAAGGTGAACTTTTAGCTATTACCGGAAGTTCCGGCTCAGGAAAATCCACTATGATGAACATTTTAGGATGCCTTGATACCCCCACATCAGGAAATTATTTTTTAGAAGGAAGAGACGTTTCTTCATTTGATGATGAAAAATTAAGTAAAATAAGAAATCAGAAAATCGGATTTGTTTTCCAGGGGTTTCATCTTATTCCGGGGCTTACAGCATTAGAAAACGTTGAACTTCCTCTGATTTACAGAGGAATTTCGAATAACGAACGTAAAAAGAAAGCTACCGAAGCGCTGAACCTTATGGGGCTATCAAAAAGAATTCATCATCTTCCCTCCCAGATGTCAGGAGGTCAGCAGCAAAGAGTGGCAATAGCCCGTGCAATAGTAGGAAAACCACCGATAATTTTAGCAGATGAACCAACCGGAAACCTCGATTCGCAAACCGGAGAAGAAGTTATGAAACTTCTTTTAAATCTTCATAATGACGGTAAAACCGTAATTATTATCACCCATGATAAAAAAGTAGCTTCCTATGCAGAAAGAATTATAAAGATTTCAGATGGAAAGATAATTTAACAATTTTCTCTCATTTTAAAATATATTTATTTTATGATATTTTTTATTTGATTTATGTATTCCTTTCAAGCTTTAATTGATATATAATATATTTGTATCGTTATATTTGAAAGGAGAATATAAGATGTCAGGAATAGGTAATTTTTCAAATACGGGTAACGAATATATCATAACAAAAGTAAACCCTAAGCGTCCGCTTTTAAACTATATGTGGAATGATAAATTTGTATCCGCAATAAACCACACCGGAGGTGGTGCAGGAGCATATGGTGATGCCACATCCTTCTTTATGGGTGTAACAGGAAAACCACGAGCTCAGCTTATCGCAAACGGAAACCGTTATTTTTATATAAAAGATTTTGAAAGTAAAAAACTCTGGAATCCCGGCTGGTATCCTACCAAAGAACCTCTTGATTTATATAAGTGTACCCATGGCCTCGGTTACACAATAATCGAAGGAGAAAAAGACAACATTAATGTCAGATTATGTGCAACTGTAGCTCATGACGAACCTGCAGAGATATGGGAAATAGAACTTACAAACAATGACACAAAATCACGTAAAATCGCAGTTTATCCTTTTATGGAATTTTCTTTACTGGGATTTGTAACAACAACGGGATTCGGCAGTTGGGGCCGTGCATACTATGATGAAGACGCAAAAATGATTTATGCAATACACCCCGACGAAGAACGTCCTCACGACTGGTATAATGGCTTTTGTGCCTCCGATTATGAGATAAGCGGATTTGACACCTCAAAGGACCGTTTTATCGGTGCTTACGGTGATATAAGACTTCCCGATGCATTGGCTGAAGGAAAACTCAGAAATTCAATAGGTGCCTGTGAACCTTTAGTAGGTGTATTTGAACATATAATTACTCTAAACCCCGGTGAGAAAAAACAAATTCATTTTGTTGCCGGAATAGCAAACAACAAAGAAACAGCTAAAAAAGTTGCTGATAAATTATTAAAACCCGGTTATTTTTCCGAAACACTTAAAAAGAATCGTGAAAATAAAGATAAACTCAGCAACTTAATGATTATAAACACTCCAAATGCTACTATCAACCACCTTGCAAATTACTGGTTAAAACAACAAGTGCAACTTTGTGTTGAAGTGGGACGCGGCCCCGGTAAGGGATTCAGAGACCAGCTTCAGGACGCCTGGGCAGTTGCAGCATTTAATAAAACTCTTTCTAAAGACAAAATTTACGAAACCCTTGAACAGATATATCACACAGGAAGATGTGTGCGTGGTTGGAATCCTTTAAAAGACAGAGAAATGTCCGATGGTCCTACCTGGGTACCCTCTACTGTCAACGCTTATATTAAAGAAACCGGTGACTTTGCTTTTCTTGATATGCCCGTGCGTTATCTTGATGAAGGTGAAGATACTGTATGGGAACATATCCTTACCACTATACGTTATTCTTCAGACGATGTTGGCTGTCACGGATTGGTTTTGGCTCATAAGGGTGACTGGAACGATTCCCTTAACGGAATGGGCAAAGGTGGCAAGGGTGAAAGTGTATGGACTTCCATTGCACTTTATAATTCATTGTTACAGACAGCCGAGATGGCACGAGAACTCAAAAATGATGCTGAAATCGAAAAAGAAATGCTTGAAAGAGCTGAGCGTATCAAAGTAGCAATCAATACATATGGTTGGGATGGTGAATGGTATCTTGCAGGTTATACCGATGACGGAAAGCCTGTAGGTTCTCACGAAAACGAAGAAGGCAGTATTTATCTTAACAGTCAGGTATGGGCAACTATGCTTGGAATTGCACCGGACGATTACAAAGAAAAATGTCTTAAAGCAGTAGATAAATATCTTGATACCGATTATGGCCCTCTTACCTTATATCCCCCCTATACAAAATATGATCCAAGCGTAGGAAGACTTACAGGATTTGTGCCGGGAATCTGGGAAAACGGAGCTCCTTACTGTCATGGTGCTTCCTTTAAAGTAATAAGCGATTTTATCCAGGGAAGAGGAAACGAAGGATATGAAACCTTATTAAAAATCACTCCTGACAGCGAATTGAATCCTTCTGACCATTCAGGTTGTGAGCCCTATTCATATACAAATATGTATAATGGACCCTCTAACCCACGTGAAGGCGAAACCACATTCGCTTGGATTACAGGTACTGCAGGCTGGGTATATCGTTCAATTTCACAATATATGTTAGGTTTCCACCCTGAATACAATGGTGTTACATTTAATCCATGTATCCCAAGCGAATGGAAACAATTGAGCGGAAAGCGTTTATTCCGCAAAACTACATACGAAATAGAAATAGAAAATCCAAACGGAGTGTGCAGTGGAATAAAAGAATTGTATGTTGACGGAATTAAACAAGACAGCAATTATGTGCCACTTAAAAACGTTGATACTTTGAAAATAAAAATTATATTAGGTTAACATAAAAGCAGAAACAATTTTTTTGTTTCTGCTTTTTTATTATAAAAATTTCTCTCTATACATTTAAAAATCAAAAACAGGTACACTTTAAAGGCTTTAAAAATATTATAAATAAAGATTACTACTATTGAATGAAAATAATTTTTTATGTAAATAATATAAACACTAAGCCAAAAGGAGTGGAGCCAAGTGTTCGTCAAAAGGGGAGAAATTTATTATGCCGATTTAAGTCCGGTAATAGGCTCAGAACAAGGAGGAATACGTCCTGTACTTATTGTTCAGAATGATGTCGGCAACAAATATAGTCCCACGGTGATTGCAGCTGCAATCACAAGTCAAAAATACAAAGCTAAATTGCCTACACATATCGAATTAAATGCAGAAAGTTGTGGTCTCGCTAAAAATTCTGTTGTATTATTAGAACAAGTGAGAACTATCGACAAAAAACGGCTTAAAGAAAAAATGGGAGAACTCACTCCGGAAGCTATGAATAATGTAAATTCTGCAATTTCGATAAGTTTCGGGCTTAATTTATAATAAAAATAAAAGAGTGCGGTTTAATAAAAACCGCACTCTTTTATTAAATATTTTGTTTTACACCATCACGGAAAACAGCTTCAATATTGTAGCTGTCATCAACAACCAAAAGGTCGGCATATTTCCCCTTAGCAATACTTCCCGTAACATCATCGATATTAATAACTCTCGCAGGATTTATGGTAGCCGCTTTAAGAACAGTCTCCTCTTTGATACCGAATTTAATGAGATTCTTAACTCCGGTAAGACTATTAGCAACAGAACCTGCGATAACTCCATTTTCAAGTGTCGCTTTTCCGTCTTTTACATAAACATCCTGTCCGCCTAAAATATAAACTCCATCCGGCATCCCTGCCGCACACATAGAATCAGAAACTATGCAAATTCTGTCCTCACCAAATATTTTAAAAGCAGTACGCAATACCGCAGGATGAATATGCACACCGTCGCAGATGAGTTCTACAAATGCATCACTGTCGCAAGCGGCACCTACCGCACCAGGCTCACGATGAGACAAAGGAGTCATAGCATTAAAAAGATGTGTCGTGCTTTTTGCACCCCTTTTATAAGCTTCAGTACAAACGTCATATCCACCATCGGTATGAGCTACACAAACTGTTACCTCATCTTTAACTTTTTCAATAAAATCAAGATTTCCCTGAACTTCAGGCGCTACATCAACCAATTTTATACGATTTCCGCTTAATTCATTAATTTCTTTAAAAAACTCATAATCAGCAGGAATTATACACTCTTCCTTGTGAGCACCTTTTTTTGCAACACTCAAAAAAGGGCCTTCCATATTGATTCCGCAAATTCTTGAACCTTTTTTGCCCTGATTATCAGCAAAATCCTTAAATACTGAAAAATATTTTTTAAGTTCTTCTTTATGAAGTGCCATTGAAGTAGTTACAACGGTAGTAACACCAAATTTTATATATGTATCCGCCATATTTTCAAATGATTCCTTCTTACCGTCACAAAAATCACAGCCTCCGCAGCCATGAGTATGTACGTCAATAAAACCGGGAATCAATTTTTTACCTTTGATATCAATTATCTCATCATCACAGGAAAGATTTTTTCCTATATCTTTAATAACACCATCTTTTATCCTGACATCAACTTCTTCAAAAATACCATTCCCTGTAAAAACCAAACCATTTTTAAAAAGCATAATCAAAACCTCTTTGCATATTGTATTTTTTTCATTTTACCATAATATTTATAAATATTCAAATTATTTTTTTAAAAATAAAAGTATTGACAAAGTGTTCAAATAATAGTAATATATACTCGTATTGAACATTCAATTTTTGAACAAAGGAGCTTTTATGGAAGATTTATTCAAGCTTTTGAAAGCAATTAACAACCAATCTGTGAAAAGTCAACGTGATTTGGCAGAAAAAGTTAATATTTCTGTGGGAAAGGTAAATTCCCTTTTAAAAACTGCCAATGAAAACGGATATATTTCAAAAAAAGGAAAAGGAGCTCCTTTTTTAATTACTTTAAAAGGAAAAGAACTTTTAGAAAACACTTTACTTACTCAAAGGAACTCAAAACTTTCGCTTCCCTCGCAAAACAATAACATTAAAACTGCAGTAATTTTATCGGCAGGTTCAAGAGAAGATTTTAAAACTCCCGTTTCACTTCTCAGTTTAGACGAAAAAAAGATCATTGACAGAAATATTTTAGTACTTGAACAAAGCGGTATTGAAAAATTTATACTTGTTGCCGGATATCATTTCAAAGAATTAAAAGAACATTTAAAAAACAAGCAATGTGTCGCTGTTATAGAAAATCCCCGATATAAATGGTCAGGAACTATGTACGGACTCAACCTTGCCAAAGAATATATAAATGAAGATTTCATTGTTTTAAAAAGCGATATTGTTTTTGAACAAAGAGCTATCACCGAACTCTTAGAGTCGGAAAATCCTTTTGCAGCAACCATCGCAGCACCAAGCGGACATGGAAATGAAGCTTTCGTCGAGCTTGACAGTAATGGTGATATTTTCAGAATAAGTAAAGATATTCATCAAATCAACAAGGTGCAAGGTGAATTAACAGGTATTGCCAAAATCCCTTTGGAAATTTTCTCTAAAATGCTTGAATATTTTAAGGAAAATAAAAACCCCTTTTTAAACTTCGAGTATGTTTTGGAAAATATAGGAAGAATTTACAACTTTTCAGGAATTATTGTAGATGATTTAGTCTGGAGTAAAGTTGAATCCTTAAAACAATATGAAAATCTTGTGAATATTGTTTACCCTCGTATCTTACGAAAAGAAAAAGAAATGAAAGAAAAATTTGCCGCAGATACTATTATGGAAATTTTATCTGTAACTGACAAAGATATTGATGAAATTTACTTTGCAGGCGGACTTACAAATACAAATTATTTTGTAAAAGTAAATGGAAAAAAATATATTTTAAGACTTCCCGGCAGAATGACAGAAAGTATGATAAGCAGAGTGAACGAAAAGCGTAATGCCCAAATCGCTTCTGACTATGGTCTTAATTGTAAACTTATCTATTGTAACGAAACAACAGGTATAAAAATAAGTGAATATATAAATAATGCGGAAACTTTAAACTCACGCACAGTAAAGCTTGAAAACAATATGAAAGCTGCCGCAAAAATTCTCAAAAAGCTTCACACCTCGGATATATTATTCCAAAACACATTTAATCCGTTTGAAGAAACGCTTAAATACGAAAAGCTTTGTGATTCACCAACTATAAAAAAATTCGACGGATATGAAAGTTTACGAAAAAGAGTTTTTGCTTTGACAAAACGACTTGAAAAAATAGGATATGACCAAAAACCTTGTCACAACGATTTAGTGGCAGAAAACCTGGTTAAAGATGAAAACGGACGTCTTTATCTTATCGACTGGGAATATTCAGGTATTAATGACCCTATGGTTGACGTCGCTGCTTTGTTTGTTGAAAATGATTTTTCACCTGAAGACGAAGAACTGTTCTTCAGCTACTATTTTGAAAATGAAAAAGTGGATTTGTCAATTTATAAAGAAAAGATACTGATTTTCAAAATTGCACTGGACTTTTTATGGAGTGTCTGGACCATTGTCAAAGAATCAAAAGGCGATGACTTTGGAAGTTATGGCCAGGACAGATTTAACAGAGCTCTTAAAATGATAGAAGAATGGGAGAAAAATCCTGACTTTAACTATGGAAATTAACTCGCAGGTCACGAAAGGAGTATTAAAATGAAAACAAAAACCAATACATCAAGAAAAGTCGATTGGATGATTACATTACTTCCACTCGCAATTATAATTTCACTTTGCGTTGTATTTTTCTTTATGCCCGAACAATCTAACATAGTATTAAGCCAGATCCGTTTCCTTTTCGGGGATACCTTTGGCGTGTATTATTTACTTATAGGTCTTGGGGTATTTATTATTTCAATGTTTGTTGCATTTTCTAAATATGGTGACATTGTTCTCGGTAAACCTGATGAAAAACCTAAATATTCTTTCTTTGCCTGGGGTTCAATGATGTTCACTTGTGGCCTTGCCGCTGATATTTTATTCTATTCGTTCTCTGAATGGGCCATGTATGCTGTGGATCCCCATATTGAAGAGCTTGGTGGTATGCAGGAATGGGCAGGAGTATTTCCTTTATTTCACTGGAGTTTAATCCCCTGGGGATTCTATCTTGTATTAGCAGTTGCTTTCGGTTTTATGCTCCATGTCCGCAAAAGGGAACGTCAAAAATATTCTGAAGCTTGTCGTCCTGTTTTAGGAAAACATACAGACGGTTTCTTAGGCAGAATCATCGACTTGCTCGCAGTATTTGCTTTAATTGCAGGCACTGCAACCACTTTCAGCGTTGCTACTCCTCTTATGGCTAATATTGTTAACGTTCTTTTTGGTATAGAGCTTAGCAGAACTATGGTGACTATCATTATCCTCATAATCACCTGTGCTGTATATACATATTCTCTGCTCCGTGGGTTCAAAGGCATCAGTTTCCTTGCAAACGCATGTATCTATATGTTTTTCGGACTTCTTTTATACGTACTCGTATTCGGTGGAGAAGCAAAATATATCATCGAAACAGGTTTTGAATCTCTCGGCAGAATGGTGCAAAACTTTATAGGTCTTTCGACTTATGTTGATCCAAACAGAACTACAAACTTTTCACAAAACTGGACAATTTACTACTGGGCATACTGGATGGTATGGTGTGTTGCTGCCCCATTCTTTATCGGTAATATCTCAAGAGGCAGAACAGTACGTCAGACAATCCTCGGAGGTTATATTTTCGGCGTAGGTTCCACTATAGTAAGCTTTATTATCCTTGGTAACTATCCTATGTCTTTACAGGCTAAAGGTGCTGCAGATTTCCTGACACAATACGAAGAAACAGGAGATCTTTATGCCTTGATTACAAATATCATAAACACTTTACCTTGCAAGAAATTTGTACTTATACTCGTATTTGCAACAATGATTGCTTTTTACGCAACTTCATTTGATTCTATCGCACTTACAGCTTCCTGCTACAGTTACCATAAATTAGAAGATGGTGAACAGCCTAACAAGGTTATTCAGTTTATGTGGTGCATAATTTTGATTTTACTCCCGATTGCTTTGGTGTTCTCTGAAAGTTCTATGAGCAATTTGCAGACCGTCAGTATTGTAGCAGCATTTCCTGTTGGTATAATTATGGTATTGATTGTTGCAAGTTTTATAAAAGACGCAAAAAGTTATATGAAAGAACTTAAAACCATAAAATCAAAAGAAGAATAAAAAAAGAGCAGACACAATGGTGTCTGCTCTTTTTATTTATCTCTGTACCCGGCCTGAGGCGTCGCCGCCTGCTAATTTTTCTACTTCTTTTACTGAAACTCTGTTGTAATCGCCCTCAACTGAATGTTTAAGTGCTGAAGCAGCTACTGCAAATTCAATAGCGTCTTTTGAGGATTTACCTGTAAGTAATGAATAAATAAGTCCGCCTCCGAAAGAATCTCCTCCACCTACACGGTCAACAATATGCAGATGATAAGATTTAGAAAAATAATAGTCTTCCCCATCATAAAGCATACCTGCCCAGTCGTTATCACTTGCTGAAATAGAAGTGCGAAGTGTAATAGCAACCTTCTCAAAATTAAATTTATCCGCAAGCTGTTTTGCAACGCTCTTATAACCTTCATGGTTAAGTTTACCACCATAGATGTCGCTACCCTCTGCCTCAATACCGAAAACGTCTTTTGCATCTTCCTCGTTTGAAATACATACATCAACATACTGGCAAAGCTCAGTCATAGCTTTTCTTGCTTCTTCTCTGGTCCAGAGTTTTCCTCTGTAATTTAAGTCGCAGGAAATTTTAACACCTTTTTTCTTAGCCGCAATACAAGCTTCCTTACAAATCTTGACAAGGTTTTCACCCAATGCAGGAGTAATTCCCGTAAAATGAAACCAATCGGCGCCATCAAATATATTATCCCAATCAAAATCATCAGGTGAAGCCATCTGAATCGCAGAATATGCTCTGTCATAAATGCAGACACTTCCTCTTTGTGAAGCACCTTTTTCAAGGAAATAAATTCCGACGCGTTCACCGCCTCTTACAATTTTGGAGGTATCAACTCCAAAATAACGCAAAGAGTCAACTGCCGCCTGCCCTATAGCATGTTCGGGGAGTTTTGTTACATATCTGCTGTCAATCCCATAGTTTGCAAGAGAAACAGCAACATTTGCCTCTCCGCCACCAAAAGTAGCCTGCATCTGGTCATTCTGGAAAAAACGATAATATCCGTTAGGTGCGAGTCTTAACATAAGCTCGCCAAAAGTTACTACCTTACTCATCTTTTAATCTCCTTTATAAGTTCTACAGCCTCACGTGTGAGTTCTGCGATTTCGTCAAATTTCCCGTCATTTATTTTATCGCCCGGCACCATCCAACTTCCGCCACAGGCAAATACCGCTTTACAGCTTAAATATTCAGCTAAATTTTTTGCATTAATTCCACCTGTAGGCATAAATTTGATTTTTGTATATGGTGCCGACATAGCTTTTATCATTTTAACACCGCCTGCTGCTTCAGCAGGGAAAAATTTAAGATAACTGAGGCCTAAATCCATAGCTGCCTCAATCTCTGTAGGAGTACATACACCGGGGATTATCGGGTAGCCTTTTTCTTTACAATGTAAAACCACTTTCGGATTAAGTCCGGGGCTTACTATGAATGAAGCACCTGCATTCATTGCTTTATCAGCCTGCTCAGGTAATAAAACTGTACCTGCAGCAATCAGAAAATCAGGATAATTTTCTGCTATAAGACGAATAGACTCTTCTGCCGCATCTGTACGGAAAGTTATTTCTGCCGCACAAATTCCTCCCTTTTTCAAAGCCTCTGCAAGTGGCAATGCATCTGATGCATTGTCAATTTTAATTACCGGAATAACAGCCTCACGGCTTATAAGTTCAATAAGCTTTTCCATATAAAACTCCCCTTAAAAATAAAATACAAAATTTCCTACAAATAATTTGACAAAGCAATTACTGTAGATTACAATTATAGTATAGAATTATAAAAGTTAAAATTCCTCAAATATATTATAAATTTTGCAAAATATATTACAAAAAGCAGGTGAATTCGTGATTACTGATATTGGAGAAATTTCTTTGGAAAATCTTTATCTTAAAATGTGGGAAATAAAAGTAGGCCCTGAAATGAAGATGCTGAGAGACCACAGACATATCAATTTTGAGTTTACAGCTGTGCTTGACGGAAGTGGAATATATCACACCACAAGCGGAGACAAAATAATGAAAAAAGGAGATATTTTTGTTTTTTCCAGTAACGAGCCTCATTGTATAACCAAAATCGGGAATGAAGGGCTCAATCTCTTAAATCTTCATTTCAATAAAATGTTTTTAATTGAAAATTCCTTACTCGATTCTGAATACCCAAATATATTTTTTAACCATTCAAAAAATTTCCCCTCCAAAATTTCCGCTGAAAAATCAGACTTTATTTTTAAAAACCTTTCAATAATAAAAAATGAACTTTCAAACAAGGAAAATGGGTATATCCAAGCAATCAGCCTGACATTGGGGCTTATATTTATTGACCTTTTAAGAAATCACTCCTATTATCTTCCGGATGAAAATTTCCCTCAGAATATCCTTTCTAAAATAATTAAAGGTGTAGAGTACATAGACGAAAATTTTGACAAAGATATTACGTTAGAAGAAATTGCTTCAAAGAGTGGAGTCACACCAAATTATTTTTCAAAGCTGTTCAAAGACTGCTTTAATGTAAAATTATGGGACTACATTACTGCTAAACGTATAGAAAAAAGTAAAAAACTAATTATTTTTTCAAATGACGAAAAAATACTTGATATAGCGCTTTCCTGCGGATTTAACAACACCGCAAATTTCAATCGTGCTTTCAGATTTCACACCGGGATAACACCAAAAGAATATAAGAAATTCAGAAACATTAAAATCTCATAATTTTTTAAATTTTATATACTTGTCCTTATCACAAAATAAAGCAAAAGGTTGCAGCAATAGCTACAACCTTTTTATCAATTACATAAACAACTTGCTAAACATATAACTGAAACAATAAACATCACAGTAAAAAAAGTGGCAAGCCCTAAAACTACAGCTGTTGCTATAGTAGAAGTAAGGGCAGAAACAATAAGCCCTGCTGCCGCTGTAATTATTGTTCCTGATGCAGCTGTCAGTAAAATTTTACGATAATTGCAAAAACATTTATCAAGTCCCTGGCAACTGCCTTTTGAAGCATATATTGGTGAAAGCAATACGCCTGATACACCAATTGCAAGATATACCCAGAAAATAATACCGGTAGATACAAACCCAAGTGAATAAAGCACACCAAGAATAACACCTGAAATTATACCGATAATTATTGATAAATACGCACATTCAAATTTACAATTCACAAATTCACCTCCTTTACTGCTAATATATGACAAAACATTATAAATTGTGTTTTGAAAATTTTACGCAAATCATTTTTTCTTTAACTTTACTTTTATGCTTTTTTAAGTTAAAATAAAGTTATCTTAATTTTATCAAAAGGGAGGATTTTATGTCGTCACCTTTAGCAAACAGACTTCGTCCTCACAGTCTTGACGAAGTAGTAGGACAAAAACATATTCTGAGTGAAAATGCGGGACTTCGCCGTATTATAGAAAGTAAAAATATTCCCAATCTCATTTTCTATGGCCCTTCAGGAGTAGGGAAAACCACCGTCGCACAGATAATAGCTTCTCAAACCAACAAACGCCTGCATAAGTTAAATGGCACAAGTGCCTCGATTTCCGATATAAAAGCAATTGTAGAAGAACTTGACACCATAGTAGGTTATAATGGTATTCTCCTGTATTTAGACGAAATCCAATACCTTAATAAAAAGCAACAACAGTCCCTTTTGGAATATATCGAAGACGGACGTATTACTCTTATTGCATCAACTACCGAAAACCCTTATTTTTATATTTATAATGCAATTTTAAGTCGTTCAACTGTTTTTGAATTCAAACCCGTCCCCCCGGATGAGGTGGAAAAAGCAGTTTTGAGAGCTTTTAATATTCTTTCAGACGAGCTTGAAATTAAAATTGATATTGAAGACGGAGTTACTAATCACATTGCAAAAAGTTGCGGTGGAGATGTAAGAAAAGCATTAAACACTGTGGAACTTTTGTCAATTTCAGCTGATAAAAAAGATGATAACTTGAGATTTGTTTCTTTAAATCTCACTAAAGAATTATCACAAAAAAGCTCTATGAAATATGACAGAGAAGGCGATGAACATTACGATATATTATCGGCTTTTCAAAAATCCATGCGTGGCTCTGATCCTGATGCCGCCATACACTACCTTGCAAGGCTTTTAGAAGCAGGAGATTTAACGAGTGCCTGTCGCAGACTTTTAGTATGTGCAAGTGAAGATGTAGGCCTTGCATATCCCATGATTATTCCTATTGTAAAAGCGGCAGTTGATACTGCTTTACAAGTGGGTTTGCCTGAAGCAAGACTTCCCTTAGCTGATGCTGTTATACTGGTAGCAACTTCTCCAAAATCCAATACCGCCCACGACGCTATAAATGCAGCTATCGCTGATCTTAAATCAGGTAATTCGGGACCTGTTCCCCGTTCTCTTCAAAATAAACACTTTGATGGTGAAGATGCCCATAAAAAAGGACAATATTACAAATATCCTCACGATTATGAAAACAATTGGGTGGCTCAGCAATATCTGCCCGATAATTTAAAAGATAAAATTTACTATACTCCGGGCGATAATAAAATAGAACAGATTGCCGCAGAATACTGGAAAAAAATCAAAGGAAATTAACAGAAAGGACTTTCTCATGACCTTAAAAGAAAAATTGGAGCCACTTCTTTTGAAAGTGCAAAAACCCGCCCGCTATATCGGTGGGGAACTTCACAGCATCATTAAAGACAAGAATAAAATAAAAACAAGAATCGCACTTTGTTTCCCTGATAACTATGAAATAGGTATGTCTCATTTAGGACTTAAAATCCTTTATTCTCTGATCAATGAACGTGAAGAATACTGGGCAGAACGAGTATATGCTCCGTGGGTGGATTTTGAAAAACTTATGCGTGAAAATGACATTCCGCTTTACGGACTTGAAAGTCTTGATCCCCTTTATGATTTTGATATAATAGGCTTTTCTTTGCAATATGAGCTTTCTTACACAAATATTTTAAATATGCTCGACTTAGGCAAAATAAATCCGATTGCCAAAGAACGCACAAATGACGATCCGCTTATCATTGCAGGTGGTCCTTGTGCTATGAACCCTGAACCTTTAGCTGATTTCATTGACCTTTTCCAGATTGGTGAAGGTGAAGAGGTTATGCTCGAAATGCTTGACCTTTATAAAATCCACAAAGAAAAAGGCTTTGATAAAAAAGCGTTTTTGAAAGAAGCTTCACAGATAGAGGGCATCTATGTCCCCTCACTTTATGACGTAAGCTATGATGAAAACGGAATAATAACTTCAGTTAACGCCACCTCCCCTGCACCACAAAAAATCAATAAACGTATAGTAAAAGATATGGATAAAGCTTTCTATCCCGAAACTTTTATCGTACCTTACACCGAAACCGTTCACGATAGAGCTGTGCTTGAAGTTATGCGCGGTTGTATAAGAGGTTGCAGATTTTGTCAGGCAGGATTTATCTATCGTCCGCTTCGTGCAAAATCTCCCGATGTGCTCTTTAGCCAGGGTAAATCACTTTGTGAAACCACAGGATATGAAGAAATGTCACTTTCCTCACTTTCAACCTCAGACCATCCTCAAGTTGAAGAAATGCTTGACAAAATAATTGATTATACCGAAAACGAAAAGATTAATCTTTCATTACCATCGTTAAGAGTAGATAATTTTTCAGAAGAACTACTTAAAAAAATAAGCCGTGTGAGAAAAAGTGGTCTTACCTTTGCACCCGAAGCCGGTACTCAGAGACTTCGCAACGTTATAAATAAAAATGTAAGTGAAGAAGAGGTTTTAAACACTTGTCGTATTGCTTTTGAAGGCGGATATACTTCTGTAAAACTTTATTTTATGTTGGGACTTCCCACCGAAACCGAAGAAGACATAAAAGGCATTACCGTTTTGGGACAAAAAATTGTGGATATGTATTACTCACTTGAAAATCGCAAAAAAGGCAAATCGGTAAATGTTTCCATCAGTGTTTCGACCTTTGTTCCCAAATGCTTTACCCCGTTTGAATGGTGTGCACAAGATCATTTTGATACCATTCTCGAAAAACAAAAACTTTTAAGAGAAAGCGTAACCACTAAAAAAATCTCTTTAAGCTGGCATGATGTAAAAACCTCCGTTTTAGAAGGAGTTCTTGCACGAGGCGACCGAAGACTTGGAAAAGCTATCTATAATGCATGGAAGATGGGTTGTACTTTTGATAGCTGGGATGAATGCTTTGATTTCGATAAATGGAAAAAAGCGATTACCGATGCAGGGCTCACCATTGAGTTTTATGCAAATCGAGTAAGAAATGAAGATGAGATCCTCCCCTGGGATCATATTGATGTCGGTGTTTTGAAAAAATTCCTTTTATCGGAATACAAAAAAGCTCTTGAATCCAAAACCACAAAAAACTGTAAAGAAAATTGTTCAGGTTGCGGTGCCAATAAGCTCATTGGAGGAGGTGCCTGCCTTGGATAATAAAAAAATAACCGTTATAGAAGGTGTGCCTGTCTATGATGTCAGGGCTTTTTACTCTAAATCAGATCGAGCTAAATACATCTCACACTTAGACTTATATCGTACCATTCAACGTGCTTTTCAACGTGCCAAGCTCCCTATCTGGTACACCCAGGGATTTAATCCCCATATCTATCTGAATTTTGCACTTCCGATAGCATTAGGCTACGAAGGCATTACCGAAAGCTTTGATTTCAGGCTAAACAAAGATATGGATTTTGAAGAGGTAAAAGAACGCCTCAACAATGCTATGCCTGAAGGAATTGTAATAAAAGCAGTTGATACTCCATTACACAAAGCAAATGATATTGAATGTGCTGAATATGAACTTGATTTTTCCTGTAAAGAGATCCCTTCCCCTTTGCTTTCAGAAAAACTTTCAGAATTTTTTAATAAAGATACGATAGAAACTGAAAAACGCACCAAAAAAGGTCCTAAAATCATTGATTTAAAACCATTTATTTTTAACTATGATATTTCTTTCAAAAATGCAGTTAAACTTATTATTACTCTTCCTGCGGGAACTAAGCTTAATATTAATCCTACCCTTTTAACAGATACTTTTGCAAATTCCCTGAAAGCAGATTTTGATTATCATAGTATAAAAAGATTAAAAATTTTATGTACCGACAACTCGGAATTCATTTAAAAAGGCCTGCTAAAGCTTTTGCTTTAGCAGGTCTTTTTCTAACAACTTTCCTCACAACTTTCAACGCAATTATCTCTATACAGATCGCTACAAGAAAGCCATCTCGGATGTGCAAATTCAGGCCAGAATGGATTTCTTAAGTTATTATGATAACATTTGCAGCCATTCGAATCACAGCACATTCTATACCCTTTTGAATATCTTTCCAATGGCAAAATGCACCTGTTTCTGGAGCCGGCAAAACAATTACATGTTGTTATTTCTTCTGACATATCTATCTTTACTCCTTTCCGAATAACTATTAATATTGTATGAAACTTTAATTTCTTTTGTTAAAGAAGATAAAAAGTATAGGTTATGACATTTTTTTCAAAAGAAAAGAAATATAATATATATATCTCCTTAAAAGGATGGTTTTATGACAGTTATTTATATTGATATTTTAATCGGAATTAATATCTATATTACATACATTCTTTTGTTATCTACTGAAATTTTCATAAAATCAAAAGCCAATATTTTAAAAAGAGGTATTTCTTCAAGCGTAGGAGGAATTTTTTCCCTGATTATTTTTTTACCGGAATTGAATTTTTTCATTTTAACTATTTTGAAACTTTTAATGGCAATGACTATAATACTTATAAATTTCGGGTTTGAAAAATTTTCAATCTTTATAAAAAGAATAGTCTGTTTTTTTAGTATAAATTTTATTTTTGCAGGACTTATGATTTTAATCTGGTTTTCTTTTACTCCTCCGAAACTTGTTATAAGAAATGGTATTGTTTACTATCATCTCTCTGCTATAATATTGATTATTTCAACTATTATTGCTTACAGTTTTATAAAACTTATAAATTTTTTCCTTTCAAGGCTTATACCCAAAACTCTTATTTTCGATGCAGAAATTACAGTAAATCAAAAACAAACTGCTTTAAAACTTTTTTTAGATACAGGCAACAAGGCATTTTCAATAAATGGACTTCCTGCCGTATTTTGCAACACCAATGTTTTATCAGAAATCATCCCGATTGAAGCTCTTAACGATATGAAAAATTTAATTTCACCAAAAATTCAAAAATACGCATTAAAAACACAGATTGTACCATACGATACAATCGCAGATAAAGGTGTGTTTTTAGGATTTAAACCCGATTTGTTTATTGTAATAAAAGATAATGAAAAACAAAGTGTTAATTGCGTAATTGTTCCGATATTCAAGCCGCTTGCAAATAGAGAAGTTGATGCCATAGCGGGAGAATCACTCTTTAAGAAATGAGGAAACCTTATGTCTTTTTTTAGTAAAATAAAAGAAAAGCTCATTACACTTTTACATCTTCAAGGCCAGATAAATTACATAAACGGAACTAAAACTCTTCCCCCGCCACTAAATCCTGAAGAGGAAGAGGAGGTTTTTAAGCTTTTAGTAACAAATCCCGATAAAGCCAGAGAAAAACTTATCACTCATAATCTAAGGTTAGTGGTATATATAGCCAAAAAATTTGAATCAACAGGAATCAATCTTGAAGATCTCATTTCTATCGGCACTATTGGGCTTATAAAAGCTGTAAATACCTTTTCTCCCGAAAAAAAGATAAAACTGGCCACCTATGCTTCTCGCTGTATTGAAAATGAAATCCTTATGCATTTAAGGAAAAACAGCCACCAGAAAGCAGAAATATCTTTTGATGAACCCTTAAATATTGACTGGGACGGAAATGAACTTTTACTTTCTGATATTCTCGGCACCGACGAAGATATGGTTAATAAAAATATGGAAAAAGAAGCTGAAAAAAATGCGCTTATGAACTGCATAAATCGTCTTAATATACGTGAAAAACAAATTATGGAATTTCGCTTCGGGCTTAACGGCAAACACGAGAAAACTCAAAAGGAAGTGGCGGATTTAATCGGTATATCTCAATCTTATATTTCAAGACTCGAAAAAAGAATTATTAAAAAGCTTAAAAAGGATATGGAAAAAGAATTTTAAAAATCTTTGTAACACAATAAAAAGCCATTACATAGTATGCAGTACAATACTTTTAAGGAGGTTCTCTTATGAACTGTTTTGGTGGAAACTGTAGTTGGATTTTAATCATCATCCTTTTGCTTTGCTGCTGTGGCGGTGGCAACTTCTCTAATAACAATTGCGGTTGTAACAACGACTGTGGTTGCTGTTAATTTTAAAACAAAAAAAAGCAGAGCTTAGGCTCTGCTTTTCCTTTTTCTTTAAATAAAATTAATGAGAGTTTTCTTCTATATATTTAACAAGATCACCGACTGTCTTGATAATATCAATATGTTCATCGGAAATTTCTATATCGAACTCCTCTTCCAAAGACATAACCATATCAACAAGGTCAAGAGAATCTGCATCCAAGTCATCTATAATCGATGCATTAAGTGTAATTTTTGATTCATCTACTTCTAATTGGTTAACTAAAATATCTTTTACCTTTTCGAATACCATATATTCTCCTCCTGATTAATGCGTTTTTTATAATTATATATCTCATTTTAAAATTTTGCAATACTTTTATTTATTATTTTTTAACTTTTCTTTTTCTTTTTGATATAGGCTTTTTTCTGACTGAATATCCAAAACTTCCAAACTTTTCTCCCAAGCCAAAATATTCTCCGTGAGAATAAGCTACAAGTCCGCTTTTATCAAGATGAAGCTTTCCGTTTGAGTCTATAAGCTTCTCATCGACATTTACAGCAACAATCTCCGCTAAAAACATATCATGACTTCCAAGCGGAATAATTTCCTTTACTCTACATTCAATATTAACGGGACTTTCGGCAATTAAGGGTGCTTTAACCAGAGAGGCTTCTTCAAAAGTAAGCTTACAAAACTCCTGTTTATCTACATCTCTTCCGCTTTTCACTCCACAAAAATCCGCATATCTTGTTAAATCTTTAGTGGTAAGATTTATCACAAACTCTCCGCTTTCTTTGATTATATTATATGAATACCTTTCAGGGCGTACAGAAATATATGTCATAGCGGGAATTGTATTTACTATCCCCGTCCAGGCAATTGTTAATATATTTTTTGTTTCTCCCAAAGCACAAGAAACCATAACCGGAGGCACGGGTGAAAGCATAGTACCCGGCTTCCAAACTTTTTTTGCCATAATAATTCTCCTTAATCGAGTTTAAAATCAATTTTCATATCATTTTTTTGCAAAAAATCAACAACTTTAGAAAAATGTCCGCAACCTAAAAAACCTCTTGAAGCTGACAACGGACTTGGGTGCACCGATTTTAAAACAAGATGATTTTTGTTAGTAATAAATTTTTCCTTTTTTTGTGCATCAGCACCCCACAAAAGAAAAACTATAGGTTTTTCGCGAGAATTCAAATACTTAATAACATTATCAGTAAAAATTTCCCAACCTTTTCCCTTATGAGAATTTGCCTGTCCTGCTCTTACCGTAAGAACGGCATTCATAAGCAGTACACCTTGTTTTGCCCAATTTATGAGATTTCCATGAGATGGAATCTCAATACCCAGATCACGATTAAGCTCTTTGTAAATATTTTTAAGCGATGGAGGGATTTTTTCTCCTTTCAAAACCGAAAAAGCAAGTCCGTGTGCCTGGTTTTCGCCATGATACGGATCTTGTCCTATAATCACTGCTTTAACTGAATTATACTCCGTGAGCAAAAAGGCATTGAAAAGATCATCCTTTAAAGGATAAATAATTTCATTTTCATACTCATATTTAAGAAATTGAAATAACTCTTTGAAGTAATCCTTTTTACATTCATTTTCAAAAAAATTATCCCAATCATTTTTTAATTTTACCATCTTTTTCACCCAAATCTTTCTATATTTATAGTAGCCCATTTTATGTGAAAAGTAAAGGTGAAATATTTATTTAATAATTTGCTTTACAAAAAAATAAAAAATGATATAATAAAATGGGTATTAAAATTAATAAGGAGTAGTTATGGAAGATAAAATTCGTTGCCTTCACACTTTATATGAAGAAAATGAAATGCCTTGCATCTGTTTCAAAGAAGACTACAAAATCCTTTGGCTCAACAAAAAGGCTATAGAAACTTTCCCTGAAATCCCGGAAAATGCTTCTCTCTGTGAAGTTTTCCCTGATTTTTCTTTCTCGCGCCTGATATTAGACAATAACGCTTCCTTTAAATTTTATAACAATGAAAATAATACTGACTTTTTTGAAATTATCAGTTTTCCACAATCTGATAAAGCAACACTTTATGTAGCTATATATCGTAAAACTGAAAATTTTAATTTAAATAACATCCCCTCAGAACATCGTGATATAAAAATACTGTCTTCCTATATACGCAAACGCTTAAGCAGTATTTTTAATCTTTCAGAACTTCTCACAGAAAGATTTGAAGCGCAAAAAGATTACGAATCTTCACACTATATTAAGGATATTGAACGGAATTGCCGTCTGCTTTTAAAATTATCATCTAACTTCGATACCTACCACACCATTTCCGATGAATTATCTATTTATAAAACGGAAACTGATTTTCATATGTTCTTTATCCCTCTTATGAATAAGGTTGAGTCTGTTTTAGCACCGACAAATCTCACATTTATCTTTGATCCGGACTACCAAAACGGCATTATCGATTTAGATAAAAACCTTTTTGCCACTGCTATTCTTAACATAATAAGCACCTCATATCTTTTCACAAAAGAAAGTGGTATTTTACTATGTAAAACAGAATTTTTTAACAACCATATGATTTTAACCCTTGAAGACAACACAACAGATTATAATTCAATCACTTCAGCAAACCCATCTGAAACTTCTGAACTTGATGCAACAGGTGAACCGTATGCTATAAAGAAAATGTATTATGATATTCTTAAAACAACTGTTAAACTTCATGGCGGAAAATGCACAATCACTAATAAAAACCCCGGAATTAAAATCAATATACACTTGAATTCAAAGCTCATTGATACCAATCTTTTGGCATCTTCTTCGACCTACAACTCCAAACTGCGACTAAATAGTAAGCTTGGTATCGTTGATGTTATGCTTTCCGATGTGACATATTAAAAAGGCTGCAGCATTTGCAGCCTTTTATTTTTATTTACTTGCACTCTCTCCTGCCAGTCTTCCTGACGACCATGCCCACTGTAAATTAAAACCTCCGCAATCACCATCAATATCCAAAACTTCTCCGCAAACAAAAAGATTGGGAATTATTTTAGATTCCATAGTATCGTTATAAAACTCTGAAGTATCGGCACCACCTATTGTAACCTGTGCATTTTTCATTCCGTTTGTGGAAAGAACTTCTATTTTAAAGTTTTTAAGTTTAAAAGCCAGAGCTTTTAAATCTTTTTCTGTTAATTCAAAGACTGTTCTTGACAATGGTGAAAGAGAAAGAGATTTAAATAAAACCTGTCCTAACCTTTTGGGAATAAAGCCCACCAAAAACTCTTCAAAACTTCTGCCGGAATGTTTTAATTTCCTTTCGCTAAGGAAATTAAGCAGTTCATTTTCCTCTATAAAAGGCAATAAATCAAGATTTACAAACACTTTTTTACCCTTGTGTATAGCTCTTGAAGCTGTGCCTGAAAGTTGTAAAACGGGTGGACCTGATATTCCATAATCGGTAAATAAAAGCTCACCTTGTTGGGTTGAAACCATTTTATCTCCTGTTAATAAACTCAACTTAGCTTCCATTTTAAGGCCCGAAAGTGGTTTTATTTCTTTCATATCGGTTTTAAGCTGTACGATAGAAGGTAAAGTTGGTATTATTTTATGCCCTGATTTTTTTAAAAGCTTATACCCGCTATCTGTGCCACCAAGCTGAAATGACGCTTCTCCGCCTGCGGCTAAAATAACAGCATCTGCTTCAAAGCATCTATCCCCACTCCACAGGGTAAACCCGTTTTTCTTAGTATAAATATCTGTAATTTCAGTTTCACATACGGTATTAACTCCAAGCTCTTCAAGTTTCATCCGCAAAACATCAAGTACTGCAGATGCCTGCAAGGAATACGGATAAAGTTTCCCCTCTTCGAGTTCTATAATCTCAATACCCAATTCACTGAAAAACTTTTCTGTACTCTTTACATCAAAATTTTTTAAGGCCGGTAAAATAAAACTTGTATCTCTACCATGATATCTTTTTTCTTCGCAATCACGATTACTAAGATTACATCTTCCGTTGCCGGTAGCCAAAAGCTTTTTTCCAACTCTTGCATTTTTTTCATAAATTGTAACAGAACTCCCAAAAGAAGCGGCCTCAATAGCAGCTATCATACCTGATGCTCCACCGCCAATTATTGCAATATTTTTCATAAGCCTCTCCTTTCTTAAAAATATTCTACCATATTTTTAAATCAAGTTCAACCTGACTCTTGACTTTTGTTTTTTATAGTGATACAATCAATTTATTAAGTAAATTGTTGAAGAGGACGCACTTTTTTTAAAAACCCGTTTTCAGAGAGAAACGACATCAGGCTGCAATCGTTTTACGGCAAAATTAAGTGTTACCACCTCGGAGAGTGCGTGAATTAAGCGCAACGGTCAGCACCCGTTATATTGCTTTCAAGTGGCCCTTTCAAACGGGCAATTTGGGTGGAACCATGGAGTTATTCACTTCATCCCATTTTTGGGGTGAAGTGTTTTTGTTTTGAGAAAGGATTTGATATTATGGTTAAAATCACTTTAAAAGATGGTAGTGTTAAAGAATATGCAAAAGGAACTACTGTCGGAGATATCGCTAAAGATTTAAGCATGGGACTTTTCCGCAATTCTTGCTGCGGGCTTATTAACAATCAGGTAGTTGACTTACGCTACCCTGTAAATGAAGATGCCTCTCTTTCCATCTGCACTTTTGATGATGAAGAAGGAAAGAAGACATTCTGGCATACAGCTTCTCACGTTTTAGCCCAAGCGGTAAAACGCCTTTATCCCACTGCAAAACTCACAATAGGTCCTGCTATTGACAACGGATTTTATTATGATTTTGATGTAAAAACTCCTTTTTCTTCTGAGGATATAGAAAAAATAGAAGCCGAAATGAAAAAAATCGTAAAAGAAGATTTAAGAATTGAACGCTTTGAACTTTCTCCCGAAGAAGCAATCAAAAAGCTTACTGACATGGACGAACCTTATAAAGTTGAGCTTTGCAAGGAACACGCTGATAAAGGTGAAAATATCAGTTTTTACAGCCAGGGCGATTTTATCGACCTCTGTGCCGGCCCTCATCTTATTTCCACTGCTCCTATTAAGGCATTAAAACTTACAAACTGTACCGGTGCTTACTGGAGAGGTGATGCAAAAGGAACACAGCTTTGCAGAGTGTATGGTACTGCTTTTCCAAAATCATCTATGCTTGAAGAACACCTCGCAAGAATTGAAGAAGCTAAAAAACGTGACCATAACCTTTTAGGCAGACAGTTAGGGCTTTTCACAACTTCTGATTTAATTGGCCAGGGACTTCCTATTATGCTTCCTAAAGGAGCTCGAATCATTCAGCTTTTACAACGTTTTGTGGAAGACGAAGAACAAAAACGCGGTTGGCAACTCACTAAGACTCCCCTTATGGCAAAGAGCGATTTATATAAAGTTTCCGGCCACTGGGGTCACTACAAGGACGGTATGTTTGTGCTCGGTGATGAAGAAAAAGATGATGAAGTATTTGCACTTCGTCCCATGACCTGTCCGTTCCAGTATCAGGCATATTTAAGTAAAAAACGTTCTTACCGTGAATTACCTTTAAGATATAATGAAACTTCAACCTTGTTCAGAAACGAATCATCAGGTGAAATGCACGGACTTATCAGAGTACGTCAGTTTACCATTTCCGAAGGACATTTAATGTGTCTTCCTTCTCAGCTTGAAAATGAATTTAAAGGTTGTCTTGAACTTGCGATTTATATGCTTAAAACTTTAGGACTTTATGAAGATGTTTCCTATCGTTTTTCCCAATGGGATCCCAATGACCGTGAAAAATACATTGGTACACCTGAACAGTGGGATGAAGCCCAAAGCACTATGAAGAAAATTCTCGACCACCTTGAAATCCCCTATGCTATCGGAATTGGTGAAGCAGCATTCTATGGTCCTAAGCTTGATATTCAGATTAAAAATGTTCATGGTAAAGAAGATACTCTTATCACTATTCAGATTGACCAGCTACTCTCTGAGAAATTTGGAATGGAATATGTTGATGCTGACGGAACTTCAAAAAATCCGTACATTATCCACCGCACATCTTTAGGTTGTTATGAGAGAACTCTTGCTCTTTTAATCGAAAAATATGCAGGTGCATTTCCGCTGTGGCTTGCTCCGGTACAAGTTAAAGTGCTTCCTATCGGTGAGCGTCAGCACGAATATGCAAAAGAAATTTATGATAATCTTTCTGGTTTAGGATTCCGTCTTGAATTAGACGACAGAAGTGAAAAAATAGGCTATAAAATCCGTGAAGCTCAGCTTGAAAAAGTTCCCTTTATGCTTATTATCGGTGAAAAAGAGGCAGAAGCAAATATGGTTGCTGTCCGTTCACGTACAGCAGGCGATATGGGCACAATGAGTATAGATGACCTTACTAAAATGCTTACACAAATGGTTAAAGATAAAGTAAGAGAATAAAAAGACACCGTGTATCTTATAGATACACGGTGTTTTTTTATCCTAAAGCTTTAATACTTTCTAAAATTTTACTCATTCGCTCATTTGCAGAAGCAAGTTTTTCACGTTCAGCATCTACAACCTTTTGAGGTGCTCGTGCTACAAAGGATTCATTATTAAGTTTTCCTGAAATTATTGCAATATCCTTTTCACAAGCTTCTTTTTCACGATTCAAACGTTCAAGTTCCTTTTCCTTATCAATTAATTCGCCCATAGGAATATGAACTTTACAGCTATCGGTAACCGCTAAAACTGCATTCTCTACTTCAAAACTGTCGCCTACATTAACTGCACTCGCAGAAGCAAGTCTTTCAAAGAAAGCTGCACCTTTTTTAAATGTATCAACATACTCTGTTTCAATGAAAATATTTGCTTTTTTAGATGGAGGAATGTTTTTCTCGGTACGAATATTACGAATTGCTTTAATTGCATCCATAACACGGGTAAACTCACGTTCATCATCTAAAAAGTCAAGCTCTTTTTTGTACTCAGGGAATTTGCTGAGCATTATGGTTTCGCAATCATTTGGTATGCTCTGCCAGATTTCCTCGGTAATAAAGGGCATAAACGGATGTAAAAGTTTAAGAGTGTTATTGAGTAAGTAAACAAGCACTTTCTGAGCATTTAAAGAATCTTCATCGTCAGACTGCAATCTTGCTTTTGAAATTTCAATATACCAGTCACACAGAACATCCCAGATGAAATCATAAATTTTCTGTGCGGCAACACCAAGCTCAAATTTTTCTAAATTCTCGCCAACTTCCTTAACAAGACGATTATATTGAGAAAGTACCCATCTGTCTTCAAGTAAAAGCTTTTCGGGAAGTTCGGGTTTTGTAACTTTATCGGAAAGGTTCATCAAAATAAATCTTGTTGCATTCCAAAGTTTATTAGCAAAGTTACGGGATGCTTTTACCTTCTCATCAATATATCTGGTATCATTACCGGGGCTTATACCACTTGCAAGCATAAAGCGTAAAGCGTCTGCACCATATTCTTCAATAACCTGCAACGGATCAATTCCGTTTCCTAAAGATTTACTCATCTTTCTGCCCTGACTGTCACGAACAAGTCCATGAATAAATACTGTATCAAAAGGAACCTTTCCGGTGTGCTCGATACCTGAGAAAATCATACGAGCTACCCAGAAGAAAATAATATCATAACCCGTTACCAAAGTACTTGTGGGGTAAAAATATTTATAATCTTCAGCATTTTCAAGCCAGCCCAATGTAGAAAAAGGCCAAAGTGCAGAACTGAACCATGTATCCAAAGTGTCATCATCTTGTCTTAAATTTGTACCATTACATTTCGGACAAGTATGCGGAGTTTCTTTTGAAACCACCATTTCTCCACAATCAGCACAATAATATGCCGGAATACGATGTCCCCACCAAAGCTGACGTGAAATACACCAGTCTTTGATATTTTCCATCCAGTGATAATAAATTTTATCAAACCTTTCAGGAACAAATTTTACTTCTCCGCTACGAACTGCTTCAATTGCAGGTTTTGCCAATGGTTCCATTTTTACAAACCACTGTTTTGAAACAGTAGGTTCAACAGTAGTTGAACAACGATAGCAAGTACCTACATTGTGATCATGGTCCTCAACACGTACCAAAAATCCTTCTTTTTCCAAATCCTCAACAATAGCTTTTCTTGCTTCGTAACGGCTCATTCCGCTATATTTTCCATAACCCTCTACAACATGTGCATCATCAGTCATAACATTGATGACGGGAAGGTTATGGCGAAGTCCCACCTCAAAGTCATTTGGGTCATGTGCAGGTGTAATTTTTACGACACCTGTACCAAACTCGATATCAACATAACTGTCTGCAACAACGGGAATTTCTCTGCCTACAAGCGGCAATATCAAAGTTTTGCCGATAATATCCTTATATCTTTCATCATCGGGGTTTACTGCAACCGCAGTATCCCCTAACATAGTTTCAGGTCTTGTAGTAGCAAGTTCAAGATAACCGCTTTTATCTTTAAAGGGATAACGAAGATGCCAGAAATGTCCTTTCTGCTCTTCATACTCAACCTCAGCGTCAGAAATAGAAGTCTTACAGGTAGGGCACCAGTTAATAATGCGCTCACCTCTGTAAATCAATCCTTTATTATAAAGATTTACAAACACTTCTTTTACAGCCTCAGAGCAACGCTCGTCCATAGTAAAGCTTTCTCTTGACCAGTCGCAGGATGCGCCCAATTTCTTAAGCTGCTCTACGATACGTCCGCCATAAACTTCTTTCCATTTCCAGGCTCTTTCCATAAAACCGTCGTATCCGATATCGTCTTTTGTAACTCCGTCCTCTTTCATAGCGGCAACGATTTTAGCTTCAGTTGCAATTGCCGCATGGTCGGTACCGGGAAGCCACAAAGTGGAATAACCCTGCATTCTTCTCCAACGGATAAGAATATCCTGCAAGGTTTCGTCAACAGCATGTCCCATATGAAGCTGTCCTGTAATATTTGGTGGTGGAATTACTATAGTATAAGATTCTTTACTGTAATCTACAGTAGGAGTAAAATACTTCCCGTCCATCCAGAATTTATAAATGCGGTCCTCAAACTCACGAGGATTATACATTTTTTCTAATTCTTTTGCCATTTTTGTCACAATCCTTTTTTAAAATTATAAAGCCAGATTTTTTACCTTTTCTTCCTCCGGCGTAACATACAAAGTAAAATAATGGTCGAAAATTACCATTCCGGGTTTTGCACCCACAGGTTTTTTTACATTTTTAACCTGAGTATAATCAACGGGCACAAGTGCCGCATCTCTTGCCTTTGAATTATATGCGGCAATCATAGCCGCTTCCTCTACTGTACTGTCAGGTAATTCATCAAGTGTCTTACCTTCAGTAACAATAATGACATGCGAACCTGCATATCCGTTCGTGTGCATCCATATATCTTCCTTATTTGCATCACGAAGTGTAATCTTGTCATTTTGCTTATTATTTCTGCCACAATAAACAAGATAACCATCAGAGGTTTTATATTTTAAAGGCGGTTGAGATTTAAGCATTTTATTTTTATTTTTATAATTTTTGATATAACCTTGTTCCGAAAGTTCTTCACGTATCTCTAAAAGTTCACTCTCGCCCGAGGTTCTTGTAACAGCATCAAAAACACTGTCGATATATAAAAGCTCTTTTTCGCCTTTATCAATAAGCTCTCTCAACATCTTTTCCGCAGTTGCTGCTTTTCGATATTCTTTATAATATTTCTGCGAATTCTGTACAGGTGTCAAAGAAGGTTCAAGCTCAATTTCCACCTCTTTATTTTCATTATAGAAATCAAAAACTGTAACAGTTTTCTGACCTTTTTTTATATTATATAAATTAGCAGAAATCAAATCTCCGTAAATTTTTAATTGTTCTCTGTCTGCACACTGCTCAAGCTCTGCTTTTTGTGCTGAAATTTTTCTTTCTATACGTTCTGTCATAGTTAAAAGCAATTTAAGCAAATCGTTTGAACGCTGTTTCATTCGTTCAATACGCACCCGTTCAGAGTAAAAATTATCAAGCAAATCACTCGGTGTTTCAAATTCTTTACTCTTTAATAAGGCACCATATTGCGATAATGAAACAAAAGAAAATTCCTTGGGCTTTCCACTTTCATCAGATACCACAGTATAAGTGTTTTTATCTTCGATTAAATTTTCTTTAACCCTTAACAGATAAAAAATAAGTCTGTCCCATTCATCTATGGTCAAAGTAGTTTTATCATTCTTTTGCCCTTTTGTAGCATAAAATTCAGCTTCCCTTGCCAAAACCGCTGAAAAGCCTTCAAATGCCGAGGCAATACTCTTAGTTAAGTCAATCCCCTTAGCATTTAAAATACTTTCTTTTATTTCATCCTTTTGAGCCAAAAGGAGATTTAATCTGTCTTGTTTCGGTGGCAAAGTATAATAAATGCCCGGTAAAATTGGCCTAACACCCGACATATCAGAATCTATGCGTTTAACAGCATCGAAAATCTTTCCGTCACTCCCCATAATAATTATATTGGAATGACGTCCCATTATCTCTACTGCTATAGTAATGACAATTGTGTCACCAAATTCATTATTGGTTTCAAAATCAAGATATAAAATCCTGTCAAGTCCATGTTGCCTTACACAAACTAATTTCCCACCACTTAAATGCTTTCTTAAAAGCATACAAAACATAGGAGGAGTTTTAGGATTTTCTATCTCACTTTTAGTAAAATGTATTCTTGGGCTGTCAGCTCCCGCTGATATCAGAAGCTTTCTAACCGAACCACGTGAACGGAGAACTAAAACAATTTCCTCACGCGATGGCTGATAAATCTTATCAATACGGCTATAAAGCGCCTCTTTTTCAATTTGAGCCCTGATAGTAGATAAAAATGCGCCATCTAACGCCATATGATAATCCCTTTCTTACAGAGTTTTAAAAACAGGCCCATCACTCTGTGATTTTAAAAATTCTACATCTGAAAACAGTGGTGTAAGATAATCTATAATCTTATCCACTATCATACACTCGGTTTCATAGTGCCCTGCATCAATCAAAGTAACACCATTATTAAAAGCGTTTATCGCAACGTCGTGCTTTACATCTCCTGTAATCATTGCATCAACCTGTGCTTCATTGGCGACATTAAAGAAGCTTCCTCCTGAACCACAGCAAACAGCAACAGTTTCAATGGGAAAACCTGCATCATATAAACGCACATAAGGTACATTAAGATTTTCTTTAACAGACTTTGCAAGTTCCTCAGCCGACATCATTTTTGAAGTTTCGCACTTATATAAAAGCCCGTCGGTAGATTCAACCGGAACCGCATTCTTTAATTTCAAAGTATTTATAAGCACTTCATTTACGCCATTTTTAGCTCTGTCAAGATTAGTGTGTGCAGACAAAACCGATATTCCCTCTTGTATAAGCTGATATACAACATCTGCAGAAGAAATTCTCTTAAGAGGTTCAAAAATTACAGGGTGATGTGAAATGATAAGCTCTGCACCAAGTCCTGCTGCTTCATCACAAACAGCCTGAGTAACATCAAGGCAAACAAGACATCTTTTCACATCAAAAAAAGAGTCGCCGATTAAAATACCTACATTGTCAAAAGCCTCTGCTGTATCAAATTGTGCCCAATCATTAATCGCAGATTTAATTTCACCGATTGTACTCACAACACACCTCCTCTTAAAACACTATATCCTTTATATTTTACATTTTTGTACGTATTTTGTCAACTAAATCAAGGGCTTTTAAAAGCTTGTCAGGTTCTTTTTTGGTTTTTTTAAGTCCCGATATCTTTTTTAATAATTTTCCCTCAATATATTTTAAATATTTTGAAGTATCGTCATAATCAGAAAGTGGCATTTTTCCCACTAATTCAAAAAATTCATCACATTTACGGATTACGCCATCATACCTTGCGTTGATTATACAGTACCCCTTATCTCCAACAAAAGAAGGTGCTTCTTTAATAATGTCATATCCATTTTCACAAAGCCATTTTCTTAAAAATTCAGCTTGAGTCATAGGCTGAAGTATCAGATTTTTCCCTTTTAAGGGATGCCTTTTAAATAGAATTTCAGAAATTAAAATACCACCCATCCCGGCAATAACTATATCAGTCACTTCATCTAAATCCAAACCGGTAAGACCATCCGTCAAAACCGTTTCTATATTATCGTCAAGTAAATGAGCTGTTATGTTTTTCTTTGCAGATTCAAGTGGCATCTCTTTTACATCGGTAGCAATCACTTTTTTTGATGTTCCTGATTCAACAAGATATATTGAAAGATACCCATGATCAGTACCAACATCTAAAACTACACTGTCTTTATTAACAAAATCTGCTATCGTCTTAAGTCTTTTATCAATTGTAATCATTGTTTCTCCTTAAAAAAAGAACGGACCTTTCGGTCCGTTCTTTTTAACTTTAATTATTACAAACCGGATAAATGCTTATTAATTTTTTCAATTAATACATTTACATCCACATCATGCACATTACAGGCATCTGCAATAGATTCGCCTCTTGCAGAAGGGCATCCAAGACAATGCATACCCATTTCCAAGAAATATGGTGCTGTGGAAGGTGCTGCATCCAAAATATCACCGATAATTGTATCTTTTGTAACAACCATATTTTTTCCTCCTAAAATCTTTTTCATTGATATTATTGTACCATAATTTTAATAATATTGCAACAAAGAGATATTTATTTTTCTTCCATCTCTTCAAGATTAAACGGTGTCTTCTGATAAACAAAATAATTAAGCCAGTTTACAAAAAGTAAATTTGCATGTGAACGCCAATTGAATTTAGGCGGATTACTGGGATTGTCATCTTCAAAATAATTTTTGGGAATTTCAATCGGAAGTCCTTTGTTGACATCTCTGAAATATTCATCAGAAAGAGTTTCTCTGTCATATTCCGAATGACCTGTCACGAAAAATTGTCTTCCGAATTTATCGGCCACTATATGTACCCCTGCTTCATCAGAATAAGAAAGCACTTCCAAATCATCTATCTTTTCTATATCCTCAAGCCTTATTTCGGTATGACGGGAATGTGGTGCATAAAAAACCTCATCGAAGCCTCTTAAAAGCTGATGATAAGGATTTAATATCTTATGTGGAAAAACGCCAAACATCTTTTTATCCAAATCATATTTTTGCACACCATAGTGATAATAAAGCCCTGCCTGTGCGCCCCAACAGATATGCAAAGTAGAGTAAACATGTGTCTTTGACCACTCGAAAATGTCACAGATTTCTTTCCAGTAATCGACATCTTCAAAAGGCATATGCTCTACCGGTGCACCTGTTACAATAAGTCCGTCAAAACGCTCATTTCTCACATCATCTATTGTTTTGTAAAACTTAAAAAGATGCTTTTCAGGTGTGTTTTTAGAAACGTGTGAAGCTGTTTGTAAAAGCTCAAGATCTATCTGAAGCGGAGTGTTTGAAAGAAGTCTTAAAAGCTGTGTTTCGGTTTCAATCTTTTTAGGCATGAGATTGAGCACCGCTATTTTAAGAGGTCTTATATCCTGATGAGATGCCCTCTCCTCTTCCATTACGAAAATATTCTCTTTTTGCAACAATGAATTAGCCGGAAGTGAAGCCGGTATATTAATTGGCATAATTTATTTCCTTCCTTAAACCAGAATTATATTATCATTATAACAGAAAAATTTCGCTTTATCAAGTGGACATTTTAATAACAATTGTATTTCTGTCAAGTACAATCATTCTTTATTCTGAGCTTCTTTTATTGCCAATGCCAATTGTGCAGGACAAGAAGTATTTTTAAATCCACATTTAATATCCTTTAAAAGATCGACGACTTCACAAGCTTTTCTCCCCTTGCAAAGTGCTGACAGCCCCTGAGTGTTTCCGGCACAACCGCCTACAAAGCAAACATCTTTAACTATCCCATCTTCTATTTCAACTTTTATTTCTCTGCTGCAAACGCCTTTAGGTTTATAGTTTATTGTCATTTCATTTCCCTCTTTTATATCTTTATATAATTATTTTACTATCTTTTTAAAAATAGGTCAACCTCCTTCACTTGATTTAATAATATTATTCTGCTATAATATTTTAATAATATGCGCTTGTAGCTCAGCTGGATAGAGTGTCAGACTCCGACTCTGAAGGTCGTGCGTTCGAATCGCATCAGGCGCACCATTAAAAATTTTTAAAAATGAAAAAGAGGAATTATTATGAGAAAAATCGAAGAAATCGATAAAAATTTAAAGATAGAAACAAAGATACAAAAAGAAGATATTTTATTTTATGATGTGAAAAGTGATCCTATTAAAATATCTGGAATATTTTACGAAAACGGAAAATTCAGAAGAATGCCTGAAGATGTTGCAAAAAACGTAAACCACGGTGTGCTTGAGCTTCACGCAGCTACTGCCGGAGGCAGGGCTCGTTTTAAAACAAACAGCAAATATGTCGCAATCAATGTAAAATTTGATTATGCTTCTATTATGCCCCATTTTGCCGCTTCCGGCTCGGCAGGTTTTGATTTATATACAAAAAAAGATGGTAAGGAAACTTATGTAGGCACTTTTACTCCGCCTTATAATGTAAAAGACGGATATGAAAGCGTTATAGAATTTACCGATGAAGAAGAAAAAGATATTATAATAAACTTCCCTTTATATAGTACAATAAGTGAAGTTTATATAGGAATTTCAAATAAAGCAACACTCTTGCCGCCTTGCGCTTATGAATTTGAGAAACCCGTTTTATACTATGGTTCATCTATTACTCAGGGTGGTTGTGCTTCCCGTCCCGGAAACAGTTATCAGGCTGTTATTTCAAGAAGATTGAATTGCGATTACATAAATTTGGGATTTTCTGGAAGTGCAAAAGGAGAAGAAACTATCGCAAAATATATTGCAGATATTGATATGAGTGTTTTTGTATATGACTATGACCACAATGCATCTACTGCAGAATTTTTACGTCAGACTCACAAGCCGATGTTTGATATAATAAGAGAGAAAAATCCTGAATTGCCGATAATTATTGTGACAAAGCCCGAAAGATTAATTATATCAGATGAATCTCCGGAAAAAAGAATTGAGGTAATTCGCGAAACCTATGATAAAGCTATTGCAGCCGGTGACAAAAATGTCTATTTTATAAACGGGCAGGATATGTTTAATCTGCTCGACTCCGATATGATGACAGTTGACGGCTGTCACCCCAATGATTTCGGATTCTACTGTATGGCAACCGTAATCGGCAAAGTGGTTGAAAAGATTTTAAAAAAATAATATAATTAAAACCCGCACTTTTTAGTGCGGGTTTTAATTTTTATAGATATGATAATGTATGCTTTATCTTATCGGTAGTTCGAAAATATTTTATAAATATAGCGATAGAATACAAAGCCTCTACTGCCCAACGAATGCATAATGACAATGCCAAAATCATAGGAATAGCAAAAAATATAAAATTTTTATACATATTACCTCCTGAAAGGCTCTTCACAAATCTCACCTCTTTATATAACTTATGATGCGTAATTTAAATCTCTCTTGTATAATATTTTAACTTTTCTAATTCCTCTCCGTCGAAATAAGGATTAAGCTTTTCAAAAACGGTTTTATGATATTCATTTAATGCATCAATCTCAAATTTTGTCATAAAAGAAGTGTCGATACCATCTAAATCAATCGGTACCAGAGTAAGCGGTTCAAATCTCATAAATTGTCCGTATTCATTTTTTACATCTTTAACACAAAGAAGCTCGTTTTCAATTCTTATACCATATTTATCTTCAAAATAAACACCCGGCTCATCTGTCGTAACCATACCTTCTTCAAAAACAGGAGTAGTATCCAAGCCATTTACAGTTTTCCACCTGAACGCATTAGGCCCCTCGTGGACAGTCAAAAGATAACCTACACCATGTCCCGTGCCATGCTTATAATCAAGATTTAATTGCCACAAAGGTACTCTTGATAAAACATCTAAATTGCTACCCCTTGCCCCGTGCAAAAATTTTATAATCGCAAGAGAAAGCATACTGCGCACAACTGTTGTGTAATGAAGTTTTGCTTCATCTGAAATCCTGCCTAATATAAAAGTGCGAGTAACATCAGTAGTACCTTCAAAATATTGTCCACCCGAATCAACAAGTAATATACCATCAGGCTCGATTAATAAATCTGTTTTTTCGGTAGCAGAATAATGAATTATTGCAGAATGGCCATTAAAAGCACAGACTGTACCAAAACTTTCATATAAAAAGCCTTCATTCTCTTCTCTAAGAGTTTTAAGGTATTCAGAAGCCTTGATTTCAGTTGTTTCAATTTTGCCGACATTCTTTTTAAGCCACATCATAAACTTTGTAACAGCAACTCCGTCTTTAATATGACAAGATTTTAAATTTTCTATCTCAGTAGAATTTTTTATAATCTTTAAAAATGATGTGGGATTTTTAACATCGAAGGCCTTGCCGGAAATACTTTTATAAAGTGAATAACTTATACTTTCAAAATCAGCTGCTACTTTTTTACCTTTAGTAAGCTTCTTTAAATTCACAAAAACATCTTCATAAGGTAAAATCTCAAAGCCCTCAGTCTCAAGATAATTTTTAATTTCGTGGCTTAAAGCTTTTTCTGACAAAAATACGTAAGCTGAATTTTCTGTAATATAACAATAAGAAAGAAAAACAGGGGTATAAGCTATATCTTTTCCTCTTAAATTCAAAAGCCAAGCAATATCTTCAAGTGATGACAACAAATGGCTGTCACATCCTGATTTTTTAATCTCTTTTCTCACTTTGGAAAGCTTATCAGAAGTAGCCTCGCCACTATATTCTTCTCCAAGTAAAAATATCGGATTTTGCGGTAAAGATGGTCTTTCCTGCCATATAAAATCAGTTAAATTTTTAGATAAAAATTTAACCCCTTTTCCCTTTAAAAGCTTTTCCCACTCAGAAACTGTTTTAAAAGGTACCAACCTTCCGTCAAAAGCCAGAGTATCGCCTTTACTTAAAGTCTTTAAAAGGAACTCTGAAACTGTCAAAACTCCTTCTTCACCGGATTTAAAAAGTGTTATGCCACTATCCTTAAGTTCAATTTCAGCCTGAATAAAATATCGTCCATCAGTCCATAAATAAGCATTTTCAGAAGTCACTAAAAGTGTTCCTGCAGAACCTGTAAATCCCGAAAGATATTCACGCTCTTTAAAATATTCACTGATATATTCAGAATTATGGAAATCGGAAGTAGGTATGTAAAATGCGGATATTTTATGCTTTTTTAAGACATTTTGAAGTTTAAGGATATTTTCTCTCAAGCAAATCTCTCCTATTTGTCAATCTCAAATCTTAAGAAGGTTACACTATAATATTCTTCTCCCTTATTAAGCAATGTTGTAGGCAATTCGGGACAGTTGATTGCATTAGGACAGCTTTGTGTTTCAAGACAGAATGCCCCTCTTTTTTCATACAAAGCGTTATTTTTACCATGTATTTCTTTCATGGCATTTCCCGTATATAATTGCACCGCATCACTATCGGTATAAACAGACATTTTAATCTTGCTTTCATCACCTATAACTTCTGCTGCAATTTTAAGTCCGTCTTCATTAAAAAAGTAGTTATGGTCATAGCCTTTACCGTAACTTAACTGTTCATTATCACAATCGACTCTTTCTCCAATCGTGTGGAAATCGCGAAAATCAAAAGGCGTACCCTCTACCTTCATAAGCTTTCCGTCAGGAATAAGAGAAGAATTAACGGGGGTAATGTACTCAGCATTTAATTTTAAAAGATGATTTTCTATACTGCCTGACGCATCTCCGTTTAAATTAAAATAACTGTGATTTGTAAGATTCACAACAGTATCTTTATCTGAAACCGCAGTATATTCTATAAAAACCTCATTCTCATCAGTCAAAGTATATTCTACTGTTGCCTCTAAATTTCCGGGATATCCTTCTTCCATATCAGGGCTTGAATATGAAAGTTTTAAAGTCTCCTTGCAAATTGTTGCCTCCCAGACTTTTTTGTCAAATCCCTTGATTCCACCGTGAAGCTGATTTTCCCCTTCATTTTTAGTAAGGATATACTCTACACCATTTATAGAAAATTTAGCATCTCCTATTCTGTTTCCGTTTCTTCCGATAATTACGCCCAGATATGCTGTTTGGTTTTCATAACTCTCAATATCATCATAGCCTAAAACAATATCACGTATTTTTCCGTCCTTATCAGGAACTTTAAGTGAAGTAACAGCACCGCCAAAATTTATGATGCTTATTTCCATACCATTTTTATTTTTATTAGTAAATACTGAAATTTCTTTCCCATCAGAAGTTGTGCCGAAATATTTTTCAATGAACATATCAATTTCTCCTTATAAAAAGTATATTATATATCATACCACATTCATTTAAAAATGACAAGATTTATAAAAATGAAAAGTGTTTAAAACATAAAGTTTTAAACACTTTTCTTTATTAATCAATATTACTTTTTTCCCATTCTTCCTGAATAGCCTCATCATAAGAAAAAATAGGCTTAACATCTTTATTTTTAATTTTGCGTTCTATATAGTTTTTAGTAATTTTAACTACCAATGGGCACAAAGCTACTACTGCAATCAAGTTGGGGAACATCATCATACCATTGAAAGTATCGGATATATCCCAAGCTAAAGAAGATGTCATAACTGCGCCAAACATAATAGTTAAGATATGTAAAACCTTGAAAACAACTGTAGATTTAGCTCCAAACAGGTACTCCCATGCTTTTGTACCATAATGTGACCAACCGAGTACTGTAGTAAATGCAAACAAGAACATAGCGATTGCAATAAATTTCTCACCGATTCCACCCCAGGAAAAAATCTTGTTAAAAGCACCTGCCACTAAAGTTGCATCTGTATATCCTTCAATAATTGCGCCTGTATTAAAATCATAAACACCTGAAGTCAAAACAACCAAAGCAGTCATTGTGCAAACAATCATTGTGTCTGCAAAAACTTCAAAAACTCCCCACATACCCTGTTTAACGGGTTCTTTGATATTTGAGTTTGAATGAACCATAACAGAAGAACCAAGACCTGCTTCGTTAGAAAAAACACCACGTTTGAAGCCCTGAGTCATAACCTTGCTGATAACTGTACCAACTCCACCACCGATTGCAGCAATAGGTGTAAATGCATTCACAAAAATTGCTTTAAATGCAGGTAAGATATTAAAATAATTAATTCCAATAATTACCAATGAACCTAAAACAAACATAATAACCATCAAAGGAACAATTTTTTCAGCTACATTTGCGATTCTCTTAAGGCCGCCTAAAATAATAAGTGCAGCTAAAAGCATAATAACAGCACCTAAAACAATATTGTAAAGGCTGATTCCTGAAAATAAAGTGATTGATGATAATGCTTTAATATCAAAAGCGGAAGCAACATTAGCGACAATTTTATTTACCTGTCCCATTGAACCTATACCACAAGCGGCAAATAATGTGAAAATTGAGAACAACACTGCCAATACTCTTGCTATCCATTTGCATCCTTTTTTTCTGCCTAAACCATCTGTGAGGTAGTACATAGCACCACCACTCCACTCGCCTTTTTCATTACGGCGACGATAATAAATGCCAAGTACATTTTCAGAATAATTTGTCATCATTCCAAAAAAAGCAGCAACCCACATCCAGAAAACTGCGCCTGCACCACCTATGCAGATAGCAGCCGCTACACCTGCGATGTTACCGGTACCAATTGTTGCGGCTAATGCTGTACAAAGCGCCTGGAAAGGAGAAATTGTACCTTTTTCATTTGTATGCCCAATAACATTTTTATTAAACATACTTCCTATAGTTTGTTTCCACCAATGGCCTAATCTGCTGACCTGGAAAACTTTAGTTGCAAGAGTCATTACGATTCCTACACCAACAAGCAAAATTAATCCGACATAACCCCAAACAAAACCATTTACAGTATTGTTTACCTTGATAATCCATTCCATATTTTTTCCTCCATAAAATAAAATAAGCTGTGCTACAAAGCACAGCCTACTACAAAAAACAAAAATAAAGAAAAATTTTGCACTTTGTCCTTTTGCCTGAGAGATTAGCACTTTGTGCTTTGCACCTTCGGCACTCAATTTAATGAGATTCTCCAAAGTTCTGTCAAATTGCAGTCCTCATCTTAAAAGACACCTGAGAGTGTTACTCCTTCGGTCGGTAAATTACCATTTCCTGCAATCATCATACAGAATTTATTATTTTTTTACATTATACTATTTTTGAAACTATTATTCAAGTGTTTTTTACAAAAATGTTAAAAAATATATAACATTTGATTATATAAAGCTTGATGAACTTGTTCCTAAAACACGCCTCAACAACGCATATATCAAGAAAACAATACAAGCTAAAATACAAAATCCGGCTAAAGTCCAAAATACCGCAGACCACGCAAAATTATCTGCTATAAATCCAAGGCCGTATGAACTGATGGTACTTCCCACGTAACAAAATCCATTTAAAACGCCGGCATATAAACCGGAATTTATCTTTTCTCTCATAAACACCGGGAAAATACTTGTAATCAAACTGTTAAGGCTTGACGCCAAAAAGTTAACTAATATCAATCCTATAAGCATAAATGCCACTTTTTTAAATGTAAGACTTCCTATTATAAAGCATATAAAAGCAAATATTATAGCAAAAACCAGTGCACAATGAGAAACGTAATCCGGAATTTTTTTATGCACTTTCAACGCACATGCATTTCCAAACATAGCCACTATAGGCAGGAAAAGTGTTAATAAAATTGACAGCGAATCAGTCATTGCATACTCTTCTTTAAGGATAGAAGGAAGCCAGGTTGTAAGCCCGTCTTTGATAAGATTTATGCCAACTGCGTAAAAACACAATGAGTATATAGCTATGCTAAATATCTTTTCATGCTTATTTTTATTTCTGTTTTCTTTAACATCAGATGCAAATTCTTGTTCTTCTTCCTCATATATTTTTTCTCTTTTTGACATTGCTGCAGCTTTTTTATAAAAGAAAAGCCATACAAAAGCGACTGTAACTCCTACAAATGATGCTGTATAAAAAGCAAGTTTAAACTTATCAATGGCGGCATAAATTGAACTTAAACCATAAATAACCAATAACCCTGAAGCAATAGAAGTTCCCATAATTACGCTTGATTTTCCTAAAGCTTTTTTGGGCAAAGACTCAGCAAACATTCTTATGAGCGTTGGCCAGAGTACAGCCGATGCAACTCCATTTATAAGCCAAAGCCATTTTATAACCCAGAAATTCGTATTGACCGCTATAATAAAATTTATTGTTGCAGATATAATTAAGCTTCCGAAAACCATCCACCTGATATTATACTTTTTACATAAAATCCCGTTAATAACCTGTCCTATTCCATAAGCAAAAAAGAAAAATGTAGGTACTGTACCCGCCTGAACCTTGGTTATATCATAAAAGTCTATAATTTGCGTAATATTAGCCTGATAATTAACCCTTCCAAGATATGAGGTTGCATAAACAAGCCAACCAAGCAATATTAAAAGCCATACCCCTCCTTTTTCATTTTTTTCCTTAACTATGCTTTCCATTTTCTTTCCCCTATTCTGTAAATATATTTATTTCATTTTCTTTATATAACTTTTTAAGTCCTGAAGGCAAGTTTTTATCTGTAATATAAAAATATTCTTTTTTCATATCTTCAATTTTTAATAGTGCCTTTTCTTCAAATTTACTGCTGTCAGTTAAAACATAAATATTGTCAGCACCTAAAATCAACTGCTTTTGAACCTGATATAAATCATAGTTATAATCGCATATTCCAAACTCAAGCGATACAGAAGACGGAAAAATAAATGCCTTTTGCACATGTATTTTGCTTAAATTATCCAGCACCATACTGCCGTAAAAAGCATTTTCCTCTTTTATAAAACACCCTCCGCATAAAATCACTTTAAAATTTTTATGGTAGCAAAGAACGTTAAAAACATCCAACGAATGAGTAATTACAGTAAGAGAAGAAAACCGCTCTTTTAAGATATGCGCAAACGCAATTGCCGTACTGCCAGTATCAATAGATATAACATCTCCCTCACAAACAAACTTAGCGGCATTTATGGAAAGATTTCTTTTTTCCTCAGAAAATTCTTTTATACGCTCTTTAAGTTCAGGAAATTTCTTCATACTTCTATTTTCAACAGCACCACCATGAACTCTTCTTAAAAGTCCCTGCTTTTCCATGCAAAGTAAATCTCTGCGAACTGTTTCTATGGAAATATCAAACTCTTCCATAAGATTTGCTGTCATTACGGCGCCATATTTTTGAATGTGCTCATATATAATGCTCTGTCGCTTTTCAGCAAACAACTCAAATCACCTCCACATATATACACATCATATCACTCAAATACACATTTGTCAACAAATAACATCCCTTAACTTCATACCAATTCCTGCTTAAATAGTAAGAAATAAAAAGTAAAATCCCGCCCACTTACGTGAACGGGATTTTGGGGACCGACACTCAAAGTGTAATCGGGCAAAAAACCTAAGTTTCTTTACAAAATCTTTCCCTTATCAAGCTCATCAATAATTGAAGCTATGGCGTTTTCCTCATTACTAACTGTTATTCTATCTGCTACCGCTTTTACACAGTCTCGTGCATTGGAAACCGCAAAACCTATTTCCGCACATTTTATCATTGAAATATCGTTATTGTAATCTCCTACAGCTATAGTTTTCTTTTTGTCTACACCAAGTAAATCAGCTAACTTTAAAAGCAAAGCCCCCTTACTTGTGCCCTTTGGTAAAATCTCATACAATCTACGCTCGGAACGGATAAAATCGAATTTCTCAGCTTTTGCATGACCATTTAGAAATTTTTCAAGATTTAGAATTTGTTCTTCATTCTCATGAGCAAAAACCGTTTTCAAAATCGGCTCTTTTATATCCCCGAAATTTTTTGAGATATTAGGTAACCCCATAACCAAACGAAAATGAGCCATTGCGTCGTTATCATTAATGAAATAAACATCATTCTCCAAACTTGCTTGTATTCCAATTTGTGGAAATTGAGTTAACACACTCTCAACAAGTTCTGTAACATCACTGTCTAAAAAAGCAGTCCATAAATATTTTTCGCAAACGGGATCATATATGCCTGCCCCGTTAATACATCCGTAAGGTGCGTTTGGTTTTATTATTTCGCAAATCTTTGCAGATGTTTTTGGAACGCGTCCTGTAATAAACGTAAATAATCCGCCTTGGTTCTTGAAATATTCTATTGCATCAAGATTTTCATCGGATACTGTTTTGTCATTTCGGTAAAGGGTTCCGTCTAAATCCGTGCAAAACAGAATCCCATCAAATTTTCCCATAATCGTTACCTTTGCTTTTTAATTTTTTGCGGTTTAAAATAATTCCAATAATTGAGATAAAGATGTTGCTATCATAACCGTCAAAATACCTAAAAATCAACTTAATAAACGTATTATAACATAAAAGAAATTGAAAGGCAAGGCAACCTCGTTTTGTATCCTCACTGACACAAACACAAAAAAACAAAGAGCATCTTTCGATGCTCTTTGTTTTTTGGCTCCCCCTGCCTGGCTCGAACAGGCGACATCATGATTAACAGTCATGCGCTCTACCGACTGAGCTAAGGAGGAATA
>JAZRIW010000001.1:0-78546 GCA_045645505.1 Fumia sp. | reverse complement strand
AAATGGTGTTGATGAAAGCTTTATTACAGGCGATAAGGATGAATTTGAAAAGTGGCTTAAGTTTGCTGAAACTATGCCGCTTTTAATCGGAAATCCTCTTTATCACTGGACTCACCTGGAATTAAAAAGATATTTTGATATCAGTTTGAATCTTAATGAGAGTACTGCAAAAGAAATATGGGATATAGTAAATGATAAGTTGAAAAAACCAGAGTTTTCAGTTAAGAATTTAATAAGAAAATCAAATGTTGAGGTTATTTGTACAACAGATAATCCATACGATAATCTTGAATATCACAAACAACTTATTGGTTTTGATACAAAGGTTTTACCTACATTCAGACCAGATTTAAGTGAAATCAGGTCTGATATTTCTGAGAGGATGGATTATTTTGCAGGGGTTGGGTGTAAACTTTCAGATCATTCAGTTGATTTGCTCAATGAGGATATTATCGAAAAATTGATATTTTTAGGTAAGGAATATGCAAAAAGAGGTTGGACAATGCAACTTCATATCGGTGCTTTGAGGAATAATAACAGTAATATGTTTAAGAAATCAGGTGCTGATATAGGCTTTGATTCGGTAAATGATTTTGAAATTGCAAAGTCACTTTCAAAACTTCTTGATAATCTGGATAAAAAAGATATGCTTCCGAAAACTATTCTTTATACCCTTAATCCGAAAGATAATTATGTGATTGGTACCATGCTTGGGAATTTTCAGAGGTCGCCTGTCAGGGGTAAAATTCAGTTTGGCTCAGGCTGGTGGTTTAATGATAACCGCGATGGTATGGAACAACAGATGAAAGCACTCGCAAATTTAGGCGTACTCGGTAATTTTATCGGTATGCTTACCGATTCACGCAGTTTTGTATCCTATACAAGACACGAGTATTTCAGAAGGATACTTTGTAATCTTCTCGGTGAATGGGTTGAAGAAGGGGAATACCCTGAAGATTATGATGCACTTAAAACAATTGTCGAGGGGATTTCTTATAAAAATGCAAAGGAATATTTTAATTTTTAGGTTAAAAATATTGATTTTATTTTTTCGTATGATATAATTGTCTCGTTAAGGGGGAGAGAAAAAATGAAATATAAATTTTCTGAAAAATATCCGCATTTTCTTCATGGTGGTGATTATAATCCTGACCAATGGAGAGATATGCCTGAGATTTTAGATGATGATATGCGGTTAATAGCTGAAGCTAATTGCAACACTATGAGTCTTGGTATTTTTTCCTGGACAATGCTTGAGCCTAAAGAGGGAAAATATGATTTTTCCTTTATGGATAAGATGATGGATATGTTAGCAAAAAATGGATATAAGGCTGTACTTGCGACACCATCTGCTGCTCGTCCCGCTTGGATGAGTAAGGCACATCCTGAGGTTTTGAGGGTAAGAAAAGATGGACATAGAAATACTCATGGAGACCGTCATAATCATTGCTGGACTTCGCCTTATTATAGAAAAAAAGTCAGAGAAATAAATACCTTACTCGCAAAGAGATATAAAGACCATCCAGCACTTTTGATGTGGCATATTTCCAATGAATTAGGCGGATTTTGTTATTGCGATAGCTGTAAAGAGGCTTTTAGAAAGTGGCTTTTTGAAAAATATCAGACGATAGATAATCTCAATAAATGCTGGTGGACTGCGTTTTGGAGTCATACATATACCGATTGGTCTGAAATTGACCCTCCGACTGAATTTGGTGAGTCTTTTACTCACGGACTTACACTTGATTGGAAACGCTTTAATTCATATATTATGGCGGATTTTATCGATAATGAAACAGCACCATTAAAGGAAATAACTCCTGATATTCCTGTTACAACTAATATGGTGGAACCTTATTATTCTATGGATTATAGACTAATTAAGGATCATGTAGATGTGATTTCTTGGGATAATTATCCGCGCTGGCATACTGAAAGTGAAGTAAAAACTGCAGTAGGTGCAGCATTTTATCACGATGTTTTCCGTTCGCTTAAGGGCAAGCCTTTTTTACTTATGGAAAGTACACCAAGCCATGTAAACTGGCAGGAGTTTAATAAGCTCAAAAAGCCAGGTATGCATAAGCTTTCCTCGTTGCAGGCGGTGGCACACGGTTCCGATTCAGTACAATATTTTCAGTGGCGAAAAAGCAGAGGTTGTTCTGAAAAGTTTCATGGTGCTGTAGTTGACCATTGCGGTACTTCCGAAACAAGAGTTTTTAAAGAGGTTAAAGAATTAGGTAATATTTTAAAGAATTTGGATGAGATTGTCGGCACTTATACAGAGTCTGAGGTCGCAATACTTTTCGATTGGGATAATTTCTGGGCTTTAGATGATGCAAGAGGATATCATAAAACAGATAAAAAGTATCTTGATACAGCTTTAAAACATTATTACGGATTCTGGAAGCAGGGAATAAATGTCGATGTTATCGGGGCTTCAGAGGATTTATCGAAATATAAGGTAGTAATCGCACCGATGCTTTATATGGTTAAAGAAGACCAGATAGAGAACATTGAAAAATTTGTAAGAAATGGTGGTGTGATAGTTGCTACATATATGCTCGGTACAGTTGAAGAACACGATTTGTGTTATTTAGGCGGTACGCCCGGAGGAAAATTAAAAGATGTTTTTGGACTTGTTACCGAGGAGATCGATACCCTTATTCCAGAAGAAAGCAATACAGTCAGAATTGTTTGCGGTAGGGAATATAAGGCAATTGATTATTGTGAGATTGTTCATTCCAAATCTGCTAAGGTAAATGCTGAGTATTTAAGCGATTTTTATAAAGGTGAGGCGGCATTGCTTGAAAATGATTATGGAAAGGGCAAAGCTTTTTATATAGCTTTTCGTGATGACGGAAGCTTCATTTGTGATTTTTATGCTAAAATTGCAAACGATTTTTCTTTGAGTAAAAATCTTGCTTGTGAGCTACCCTATGGTGTTACTGCTCAGAGTCGTACTGATGGTGAAAATGAGTATATTTTCTTACAAAATTTCACTCCTGATGAGGTAGTGTTTAACATATCGGAAGAAGGCATATTTATTCCTGAAAACGAGAAAACTTCCGGTGTGATAAGAATAGATGGATTTGGTGTAAAAATCCTGAAGAAAAAAGTAAAATAGTAAAGAGAATTTATGTTAATGAGGTGGAAGAAATGGCAAAAATCAAAAAATTAGGTGTTCAGTTATATACTATCAGGGATTTTATGACTAATGCTCAGGACATAAGGGAATCGTTTAAGAAACTCAAGGCTATTGGTTATGATCAGGCTCAGACTGCCGGTTGTCGGATTCCTTATGAGGAATTCGGACAGATTGCCAAGGAAGAGGGAATTGAAATTGTAGGTACACATGATAATTTTCTTATGATGTGTAATGATTTTGATACAGCACTTAAAAATCATTTAGCACTCGGAACTAAAATTATGGGTTGCGGCGGATTTGTTAAAGATAATATGGATGAATATATTAACTTTGTAAAAGATGCTAATATGGTAGGTGAAAAATTAAAAGCTGTGGGCGGAAAATTCACTTATCATCACCATCATCAGGAATTTGTTAAACTCCCGGGAAATGATTTTACTACTATTGATTATCTTGTTGATAATTTAAATGCAGAAACAACATCTTTTGTACTTGATACACACTGGGTACAAAGAGGTGGCGGTGATGTTTGTGCATGGATTAAAAAACTAAAAAACAGAATTGATATTATACATCTTAAGGATTTTAAAGTTAATTTTGAAGAGAATAATTTAGGTATGGCACTTCCTGATTATGCTGAAATTGGCAGTGGAAATTTAAATTGGGATGGTATTTTTGAGGCAGCTGAGCAATCAAATGTGAAATATTATGTTGTTGAGCAGGATGATTGTTCGGGTAGTCCTTTTGACAGTCTTAAAATGAGCAGTGATTTTATTCACAAAAACTTTATGTAACAGTTTTTGATAATTATTAAATGTAAAAAAGTAATCTGTGAAAGTTATTTTTTCGCAGATTGCTTTTTTTATTTTGTGATATTTTAAAGGGGATTGTAAGTGTGTTCAAAAAAGAATAAAATAAAATTTTTATTGACAATAACGACATAATATAAGATAATAATAGTGTATATTACAACTATTGACAAAATATCAAAAAGGAGTTTTGTTGTTATGTCAAAAAAATCTGCAACCCGTGGATTAAAGATAATCGCAATTGTAGTTTTTGTTTTATTGTTTATTGTTATTGGTCTTGTTTCTTTTTTCAGTATTAAAACATATAATGATCGTCTTTATGATAATGAGCCTGAAATTTTTGGCTATAATGTCGCTTCGGTGGGGGATACCTCTATGGAACCGCAAATTTCAAAGGGAAGTGCTGTTTTTTATAAGCCGACAGGTGATGACGCTTTTTTCATTATCGAGGATATTTTGATGCTTGAAAAGGAAGATGATTATTTCCCGATTAAAAGGGCAATATCATCGGATTATGTTGACGGTAAGATGTTTTATTGTTTAAAAGGAGATGCTGAGAAAGGTTCAGTGGTGGTTTCTGTGCCGGAGGTTTACGGTAAAGTTTACTATTCACTTCCTTTTTTGGGATTTTTACTTGAATATACTGCTACATTCAGCGGACTTGTTTTTTCCATAGCAGTTCCTTTGGCGGCACTTATCTTTATTGAAATTATCTTGCTTTTGATAATTTTAATCGTCAAGAAGAAAGAGAATAAGATTTTTGCCAATGTTAAAATTTTGCCTGATGACGAGGACGAAAATTTTGTTGATGTTACTTCTGATTATGTTGGCGAAAATTCTCCTAAACCTCAGAATTTTCTTATCGGCGGGGAGAAATCTCTTGAAAAGTTCCCGGGCCTTGACTTTAATCCTTTGAAAAATCGTGTTGATGAGCCAAATGAAGAGCTTGAGAGCGTTACAATCAACACAAGTGATGTGCCTAAATTTGTTGAAAAACCTAAGGATAAAATGCTCACAGTATCTGTTGAAAATACAGAAATGTTTGAAATGTCTTTAAAACAAGGACAGACTTTTAAAATTAAAGCCGGTGGGCATACAGTTAAAATTGATGTTCTGGATTAATTTATTGGGAAGGTGAAATTTTTACCTTCCCATTTTTTAATATTTTGTAAAACCTTATGTAATTTTAGGAAAAGGTTGCATTTTAAGCCCGTTATCGTATATAATTAAGTAGGCTTCTTTTTTATGGAGGAAAGCAGTATGCTACTTAGATTTGTTGCGGTTTTACTTTCAACAATAGTTTTAACAAGCTGTACTTTTAATAAAGACAATGGCCCCGGTACTGTTTTTGATATTTTAAACGGACTTAAAGTTACTGATGAGGAACTGAGAGGTGTATGGATTTCTTATCTTGATTTACAGCCGATTTTAAATGGTGATTTTAAGGAATCTGTGGATAAGATGTTTTATAACTGCACATCTTTAGGGATAAATACAGTTTTTGTGCAGGTAAGACCTTTTGCAGACAGTTTGTATTCATCAAAACTTTTTCCAAAATCTGAGCTTTTGAAAGAAGAGTATGATCCTTTAAAGATTATGGTTTTAAAAGCTAAGAAGTATAATCTTAAAATTCACGCCTGGATTAACCCTATGAGGGGACCTTATATAAATGACATAGAAAAGATTTCTGATGATTTTTCTATCAGAAAATGGTATGATGACAGCAGTTTAAGGGTAAAAAATCTTATAGAATATGAAGAGAGGATTTATCTTAATCCTGCGTCTGATGAGGTAAGGGAACTTATTACCAATGGAGCTTTGGAAATTTTAGAAAATTATGAAGTTGACGGCATACATATAGATGATTATTTTTATCCGTCTTTACTTCCGAAAAGCTATGATAACTGCGATGATGAAATGCGCAGGGAAAACACCGATAAAATGGTGAAAGAGCTTTATGCTGCGGTGAAAAAATTTGATTTTTCAAAAATTTTTTCTGTGAGTCCTACGGGCAATATCCATTATAATTACAACAATATTTATACTGATGTTAAAAAATGGTGTGCTGAGGACGGATATTGTGATATTATTATTCCGCAACTTTATTACGGATTTGAGCATAAAACTTTGGATTATAACAAGGCTTTAAAAGAATGGAGTGAGCTTGTTACTTCTGAAAATGTCGATCTGGTGGTTGGACTATCTCCATACAAGGTGGGGCAGGAGGACGCTTTTGCGGGTAATGATGAATGGAAAAAAAGTGACGATATTATCTCAAGGCAGATTTTAAAGTCAAGAGAGTATGAAAATTGTAAGGGTGTTGTATTTTTCAGATATGAATCCTTATTTTTGCCGGGTGATGCGGCAAAAGATATAATCGAAAAAGAAAAAGAAAGAATAACTTATATTTTTAAGAAAGGGCGAGAAGATGTTTAAAAGAGGAAGATTTTTAAAATTAGTTTTATTAATGGTGATTTTTGTTATCGCATTCGGCACCGTTAATGTTTTTGCAGGAAGTACCGCAGTAAAAAGGTCAATTTTGTCACAGGTTGAACCTAAGGGTATGACTTATGTTTACAGAGGTCAGAATCTTAAGCTTCGTGCATTGGCAGACTATTCTGCTACTGTTACTGCAAAGGTTAACGGGGTTACTGTTAATTTAAAAAGAACTACTGATAAATACGCAAGTTATTATTGGTTTGAAGGAAGTTATACCATTCCTTTTATAGAAGAAGATGAAGACTTGGATGTTATTGAATTTACAGCAAAACTCGGTTCAATTACCGAGAAAAAAACTACTGCAGGTCTTAAGGGGATTGTTTTACCTGCAAATGAAGTGTTAGAAGAGAATGTGACTACACCCACTGTTGGCGGTTCAGGTCAGCAGGTTATGGTCAACAAAAAATATATAGATGTATTTAAAACTGAGGACAAAGGTGAGGATTACGCTGCACCTTATTACTATAATCTTCCTGAGGGAACTATTGATTACATAAAGAGTACATCAGGTTCTACTTATGAACTTTTATCAGGAAGAAAGGTATTGCAAAGTGATGTTAAGGTTATCGGAAATGGTACTCTCGGTGATAACATAATTTCTAATTTAAAAATTACTTCTGATGGTGAGATGACCACTCTTAATGTCGAGGGAATCTGGAATGTGCCTTTTAATGTTGAGGCATTGCCTTTTACTTACAGTACAGGTAACTGGGTTACAAGTTATGATGTCAGCAAGGTTTTAGTTACTTTTGATTATACCTCAAAGATGAATCTCAGTAATGTTAAACTCCCGTCAGACGCAGCTTTTGATGATGTTGACTGGTACGTTACCGAAAAAGACGGAATTAAGCAGGGAGTTTTAGAACTTTCACTTTCTGAAAAGGGCAAGTATTACGGTTGTTATGCCGAATATACTTCTGACGGAATGCTTAAATTACGTTTTTATAATCCCATAAAACGTATTTCCGATGCAAGAATTGTAATTGATCCGGGACATGGTAAAAATGCAGGAAATAACGACAGCGGTACAATCGGTATAGATGGAAGTTATGAGTCAGCACTTAATCTTGAGAAAGCTAAAGCTTTAAGGGACGAGCTTGAAAGAAGAGGCGCTACTGTGTATATGCTTGATAGCGATACTTCAGATTTAAAAGACCTCTATAAACGTTGCAGTGAAGCGTATAACTGGGAACCGCATATTTATATTTCGGTACATCATAACTCGGGAAATGCATCTGCAAGAGGCGTTGAAACATATTATAATACACCTTTCTCCATGCCACTTGCAAAAAGTATAAATGATGCAGTTTTCAATGCATATCTTCAGATGAAATACAGCAGTGGTGCTAAGAATCGCGGTTATAAGTTCAGCGAATTTGCAGTTACAAGACAAAAGCAATATGCATCTGTTTTGCTTGAATACGGATTTATGAGTAATACACAGGAAATGGAAATTTTAAAAGATGCAGATAACGTTTCCTTGTTTGCAAGATATACTGCTGACGGTATTGCCACATATTTTGCGGGATATTAAGTGAAATTTTATAATACCCCTTGAAATTTATGGTGAAATTGTATATAATGGGTATATTATAGATTATTTAGGAGGTAATTAAATGCAAAATGGTGCAGAAATGGGTGCCGGCCTTCTCTCTTTATTGCCTATGATTCTTATTTTTGTTGTGATGTATTTTATTCTTATACGTCCTCAGAAAAAGAGAGAAAAAGAAGCACAGCAGATGAGAAATAATGTCCAGGTTGGTGACGAAGTTACTACTGTCGGCGGTATTGTCGGACGAGTTGTTTCTTTGAAAGAGGATACAGTTGTTATCGAAACAGGCAGTGACAGAAGTAAAATCCGTATTAAACGCTGGTCAATCCAGTCTAACGAGACACTTCACGACGAGCAGGCATAATTTGTAATCTTTTAAGCATATCCTTTATCAAGGAGTGTGGCTTTAAGATGAATAATGTCTCTCAGAATATTAAATCAATAAATAATTCTTCAGTAAGTCGGTATTTTATTCCCGTATTGTTTGCTACTGTTTTTTCAATAGTAGTGGCAGTAATAGTAAACACTTTGATGGCGGTTTTGACGGCGTATTTACCGATACCTGCTTCGGCTATGAGAATAGCGGCGATTTTTACCGCTGTTGTCAGTAGCTTTTCAGGTGGATATCTGGCTTCGAAAATCGTTTCAAGGAAGGGATTTTTATCGGGACTTATTGTGGGGATTGTTTTAGCGGTTATTGTTACTGTGTTGGCTCAGTTAATTTTTAAACAGAGTCTCTCGGTGCAAGTTTTTTCTAAAGTTTTGGTATTGATTGTGTCGGCCATGATAGGTGGTATCGTTGGTGTCAACACAATTAAAAAAAGAAGATGAATCTTTATAGTTAGGAGAAATGAAAAATGAAACACGTAAAAACTCTCAACAAATGTAATCTTAAAAAATCTGCTGCTAAAGGTGGTTGCGGTGAGTGTCAGGCTTCCTGCCAGTCCGCTTGCAAAACCTCTTGCACAGTAGCTAATCAGAAATGCGAGAATGTTAATAACAAGTAATAAATTTAACCCCTGCCTCACGGCAGGGGTTAGCTTTAGGGAAGTGAAATTATCGTTATGGTACATAAGTATCGTTTAAATGGATTTAATATTGTTTTAGATGTTCACAGTGGTGGAGTTTCTGTCGTTGATGATGCGGCATTTTCTTTACTTGATGAAATTACTCCTCCGTTAAGTGAAAAATGTCCCGATGATATTGTTAAAAAGCTTTCAGATAAATTCTCAGAAGAGGAAATTTATGAAGCATATAACGAGCTTTTTGATATGTATAAAGATGGTGTACTTTTTTCTGAAGATGATTATCTGCAGTTTGCGGATAAGCTTGTGGCATCACCTGTAAAGGCAATGTGTTTACATATTGCCCATGACTGTAATTTACGTTGTAAATACTGTTTTGCTTCAACCGGTGATTTTGGTCATGGAAGAAAGCTTATGGATTTTGAGACCGGAAAAAAGGCTATTGATTTTTTAATTGAGCATTCCGGCGAAAGAAGAAATTTAGAGCTTGATTTCTTCGGCGGCGAACCTCTTATGAATTTTGAGGTTGTAAAAGAGGTTGTAAATTACGCACGAAGCAAGGAAAAAGAATATAATAAAAATTTCCGCTTTACTATCACGACAAATGGAATTTTACTTACTGATGATAAGATTGATTTTATCAATAAAGAGATGTCAAATGTTGTGCTCTCGATAGACGGAAGAAAGGAAATTAACGATTATTTCCGTCCTCGTGTAGATAACAGCGGTTCTTATGATTCGATTGTTCCCAAATATAAGAAATTGGTTTCTGAAAGAGGGGACAAGGATTATTATGTCAGAGGTACTTTTACAAGCAAAAATCTTGACTTTTCCGAGGATGTTTTCCATATGAATGAGTTGGGATTTGACCAGATTTCCGTTGAGCCTGTTGTAACAGATCCAAAAGAAGAATTTGCTATTACCGAAAAGGATTTACCACGTGTTTTTGAGGAATATGAAAAATTAGCGGTAAGACTTATTGAAGCAAAGAAAAACAAAAAAGGTTTTAACTTCTTCCATTTTATGATAGATTTAGACCAGGGACCCTGTGCAATCAAGCGTTTAAGAGGTTGCGGTTGCGGTAATGAATACGTTGCTATTACTCCGGACGGAGATATCTATCCATGTCATCAGTTTGTTGGTATGGAAGAGTGGAAAATGGGTTCTCTTTACGATAATACTTTTGATTTTAAGAGAAAAGAATATTTTGCAAGAGCTAATATTTATGGTAAAGAGGAATGCCGTAATTGCTGGGCAAAATTTTATTGCAGCGGCGGCTGTAATGCAAACAATCTTCAGTATGCAAAAGACGTGCTGAAACCTCATAAATTAAGCTGTGAGCTTGAGAAAAAACGTCTTGAATGTGCAATTATGATGAAAGCCGCAGAGGCTTTTTAAGGTCAGGGGAAATAATATGATAAAACTTGGAATTATCGGTTGCGGAAATATGGCTAATGCCATTATAAGAGGGGCATTTAAAAAAATGCCCGATAAAATCAGCTTTGTGGGGTATGATATTGATCCTCAAAAAACTGCTTCACTATCTGATACCGGACTTGTGGCAGTAGATTCTGCGAAAAAAGTTATTGCTCAGAGTGATTATATTTTATTTTCAGTTAAGCCTCAGAATTTTCCTGAGATGTTTGAGAAAATTAAAGATCTTGATTTAAAAGATAAGGTTTTTATCTCGATTGCAGCAGGAATAACTGCCAAAGCTATAAAAGAGGCACTGAATTTCGATGCTAAGATTGTACTTGTTATGCCTAATACTCCACTCCTTTTAGGAGTTGGTGCTACTGCTATGGCAATGGTTGAGCCTACAAAAAGGGAAGAGTTTGAGATTGTAAAGCTGATTTTTGAGTGTGCAGGAATTGTTTGCGAGATACCAAGTGACAAGCTCTGCGAGATAATTCCCATAAATGGCAGCAGTCCTGCTTTTTTATATGAATATGCAAAAGGCTTTATAAGATATGGGGAAGAAAACGGTATTCCTTATGAAACAGGTCTTAAGTTATTCTGTCAGACTATGCGCGGTGCCGCAGATATGATGGAGAATTCGGGGAAAGATATTGATGAGCTTATAAAAATGGTTTCCTCTAAGGGCGGCACTACTATTGCAGGACTTTCAGCCCTTTCAGATGGCAATTTGCAGACAACCATAGAAGAATGTTGTAAAAAATGTGTAACACGTGCATATGAGCTTTCAAAATAATGCATAACATTTAAACAATCCTCATATAATGTACCGAATTAAGTGTAAAACAATTTACTTTACAGTAAAGAGGTGCGTAATATGGACAAGGATTTACTAATGAGTGAACTTAAAAAGGATTACCGGGGTTTTACTGAACGAAAGCCTAAAAAGCTTTTGTTTTTAGTACTGGTGATCCTTTTTTTCCTGGCAATAGGATATGGTTCTGTGCTTTCAAATGAGGGCGGGGATATTTTAAAAAGGATAACAGAAGGTTTTTTGGAAAAAAAGCAAGAGACATCTTTTTTTGAATCTTTTTTGTATTCTTTTTCATCATCGGCAATTTTTATTCTTTTACTTTTTTTAAACGGATTCAGTGCGGTAGGACAACCATTTTCAATATTTTTAGTAATATTCAGGGGAATGGGATTTGGAATGTCGATAGGGCATTTGTATTTGAGTTTGACACTGAAAGAAATTTTGATTTCTGTTTTGGTTTTAGTTTTACCCGGGATAATTTCAGGATATGTTTTATTACTTGCTGCGAGAGAATCGATAAGGCTTTCCAATAAATTCTTAAAAGCCATGACATCAGAAGAATTTAAGGTTAATTTTAAAGAATATTTCTTTAAATTTATTATTTTGACTTTGTTTATTGTTTTTTCTTCGGTTGTAAGTGGAATTTTAAGTGTTGTGGCAGGTTATTTTTATTAAATTAATAAAACTTTAAAAAATAGAGATTTCTTTATGGATAAAGAGGCAAAAAACTAATTAAAGGAGGCGATGCTGATGCAAATCTTGCTCATTATTGCCTCCACCGTTTTCATTGGAAACCCAAAGAGTTCCTCGAACTTGACAGAGAAGAAAAAGCTTTTATAACTGCTTCTATTCAAATCAGGGCAGAGGAAGAGAAAAAGAAGTAATTTTTATACTAAAGAATTATTGAAAACCGACTTCAGATATGTTATAATTTTTATATAATATATCCTAAGGTGGTGTGACTATGGCTGTTTGTCCAATATGCCATAAGCGAATAGGTCATTTCAATAAAGTACAGGTTAAAGATGCTGTATTATGTAAGGACTGCGGAACTTGTTGGGGATATGATATAGGGTTTCGTTCAATGAAGGAAATCAGTGAATTTAAGCAAATGCAATATGAAAGATTTCATAAATTTACGGTTACCCGCGAGTTGTCAAGATTTTGGACCAGATCAATTTATATAGATGAAGGAAACAGACTTTTTTATTGTGGGGAAGACAAAAACAAATACTCACCTCCCTATGGGGGCCCCTTGATATTTTCGTTTAATGAGGTTATAGGGTATCATTACGGACCTAATGTGGTGAATGTTGAAACAAAAATAAAAGGCGGTGCCGGAAGGGCTATTGTAGGAGGATTACTATTTGGAACAACCGGTGCAGTAGTCGGCGCTGCAACGAACAAACAGGTAACAAATGTTACGTCTTCAGGCGGTAATTTATTTGTTGAGTATAAAACTGTTATGGGAAGAAGGTCAATACAGTATCCGCTTGAACCTGATGGCTTTGTTGATTTTCTTGACAGATGTATTGAAGAGAACAGTAAAGAGGAGATAACGGAAATATTTTCACCTGCCGATGAGATTAAGAAGTATAAAGAACTTCTTGATATGGGTGCAATAACCGAGGAAGAGTATAATTTAAAGAAAAAACAACTTCTCGGGGTGTGAAAACTTTCTATTGACAAAAGCACTTAAATAATCCATACTATATTTATGGAGGATTATTTGATATGGCTTTTTTAGGACTTTTTAATTATACTAAACCCGGTCCCGGTGTGGATAAGGGTGAAACTAATAAAAACAGATTTTTTTATTTTTTAGAGCTTTATTTCAGGAAATTCTGGAAGCTTATAGAGCTCAATCTTTTATATCTCATCACTTGTATTCCCATTGTGACTATCGGCCCTGCAACCGCAGGATTTGTTTATGTTTTAAGAAACTATGCCGATGTGCGTTCTACCTTTCTTGTATATGACTTTTTTTCTGCTTTTAAAAAGAATTTCAAACAGAGTTTTTTAATTTTTCTTGTTGATGTGATTGCTTCTGCAATTTCTGTATTCTCAGCAGTTTTTTATTATCAGAATTCTGATTTTGGCAAGTTTATGTTTGTACCGTTTGGTATAGCTGTAATGGTAATACTGGTTATATTTTTTATGCGTCCTTATGCTTATCTTATGGCTGTTACGGTAGATTTAAAATTTAAGCATATCATAAAAAATGCGTTTATACTCGCTTTTTTGGGACTTAAAACTAATTTTATCACATTGTTTTTCACTTTGATTTTAACTGCGATTGCAGTTTTATTGTTCCCTGTAAGTATTGTTTTAATTGCTTTGATTTTGGTTTCTACTATCGGATTTATTGCAGTTTATAATTCTTATCAGTACATTGTCAAGTATATAGTAACTCCTACTGAAGAATCGGGTGAAGAGGCTCTTTTTACCGATATTGGTACCGCAGAAAGACCTGCAAAAGGTGCCAGTCCCAAAAGAGGAAGGACTATAAAATAATGAGGTATTTTTGTCGGGATTGCAAGTATTTTTATGATGATACCCGTGAAACTGTTTATCGCAGAAATCATTGTTATTTTTGCACAAGGAAGGGAATACATTTCAGCAGAAATACCCGTGTGGGTGAGGAAAATCGTATTCTTCCCGATGATGATGCCTGTGAATTTTTTAAAAAAATTGATATTAGTCGATAGTATCGATTGATATACACAAAAACTCTATGTTTTATCACGCAAATAACCCGTCGCTTATGCGACGGGTTGTTTGTTTTTTAAAATTTTACTCAGTATCTCTTCGGTTTTAAGGTCAATTTTTTTATAATCACAGGCGTCTGTATAAAACTTTTCAAGTTCATCGTGGAAAGATTTAGCTTTTTTTAACGAAAAAACAGATTCGTTTAAAAGCTCATTAGCCATACGGAGGTTAAATTTTAGGCGCTGTTTTTTCTTTTTAAGCTCATTTATATCGGTGAATCTTGTGTAATGAATAGTTCTGAAAGGAGTTAAAACCTTTTCAAGAGGCAAAAACGGGGTGGAAGTTAAAAATCCCAGTCGAAGCTTCGGGATAATGATATGTTCAGTTTTTAAATTTATTGGTGATATGCAGGAGTAAATCTCAAAATTTTTATTTAAAAGTCTTGTTCTAATCTCTTTCATAAAGATTTCTCCTGTTGCGCCATAGGGATCTTTAAGGATATAAATACGTTCACAGAGGGCATTTACAGTATCGGTATAGCATAAAAAACCCTTTGGTGTTACCGCTTCTAAAAATCTTAGTTTTTCATTTCTTTTAATTCCTTCTTTGTGCTTTGTTTCGCGTTCAAGTATGTTGTTTACTGCTTTTTTGATTTTATCTTTATCGGTATGCTGCATGGCAATATGATAGCTGTCGTTTAAAAGGGAACTTATAGCCTTTAAAAGTCCTGTGCATTGTTTGTGGCAGTCGGAAACTTTTTTTGAAACATCAATTATATTTTCTCGTTCAGCTTTTAATTTTTCCTCATCCCAGCAGTCACAGAGATTTACTACACTTTCACAGGCACCGGGGTATTGCGGCTCAACAGAGTGGGGAGGAGTGCCGTCCAAAGCTGTGATTTTAGATTGCGGAAGTATTAAAGCGTCTAATGAATTCGGGTCTGATGAGCAATGAATTCGTTCTGAGTATTCTTCGTAAGGTTTAGCTTTTTGCAATATTTTTTTCATAAGGGTTGATTTACCGGTCCCCGGTCCGCCTTTTATGATGTAGCATCTGTAATCTTTATATAATCCGGTGATTTCATCAAAGAGTGAAACAAAACCATCTTTGGTATTTCCCCCTAAAAAAAAGTCCAGAACATCAGCTTCGCTTTTCATATAAATTCCTCCAAAAGCTTCAGATAATATTATATTTTATTCTGATGACCTGAGTTTTGACACAGCCTTATTTTGTATAAATATAAAGTTTTAACATTTTTAGCCTGTATTATGTAAAATATAATTGACAAATTCAGTAAAAAGAGGTATTATTACTTTAGGGTACTGCAACACTTTAACGCGTTGCTAAATTTTTGCCTTACACCGGTATCGGTGTTAAAAAGAGGAGGAAAATAAAATGAATCAATTTTTGAAAAAGGCTTTGGCTCTCACTATGTCTTTTGCTATGGCTGCTGCAGCTATGAGCGGTTGTGGCACTTCTAACAATGGTGGAGAAGTTGCTGATGGCGATACCTTTAAGCTCGGCGGTATGGGACCTTTGACAGGTGCTGCTGCTTCTTATGGTATCTCTGTAAAACAAGGTGCTGAAGTAGCTGTTGAAGAAATCAACGCTGCTGGCGGTGTGCTTGGCAAACAGATTGAATTCTTCTATGAAGATGACGAATCTGATGCTGAAACTGCTATGAGTGCTTATAACAAACTTATGGATAAGGATATTCAGGCTTTGCTTGGTGCTACAACAAGTGGTCCTACCATTGCATTGACAGACCTTACTAAAGAAGATGGCATTTTGCAGCTCACACCTTCCGGTTCTGCTATGGAATGTACACAGTATGACAACTGCTTCCGTATCTGCTTTACTGACCCCTTGCAGGGTGTAACAATGGCTGATTACGCTGCAGACGCTTTGGGCTACAAGAAAGCTGCTGTTATCTATGATAACTCCAATGACTACAGCTCCGGTATGGCTAAAGCATTTATCGACGAATTCAAAGCTAAAGGCGGAGAAATCGTTGTTGAAGAATCTTTCGGTAAAGATGATGTTGACTTCAACACTCAGCTCACAACAGTTAAATCTTCTGATGCAGAAGTATTGTTCTTGCCTATCTACTACCAGAGTGTAGCATTTATTGCAGGTCAGGCTAAGAAAATGGGCCTTGAAATTCCTTACCTCGGCGGTGACGGTTGGGATGGCGTTTTAGATCAGGTTAAAGATGATCCTTCTTTAGTTGAAGGCGCTGTATTCCTTACTCCTTTCGCTGCTAATGATTCTGCTGAAAATGTTCAGGCTTTCGTTAAAGCATATGAAGCAAAATTTGGTACAACTCCTGACCAGTTTGCTGCTGATGCATATGATGGAGTTTACGTAATCAAAGCTGCTATCGAAAAAGCAAATTCTACAGACAAACAGGCTATCATTGATGCTATGACTGAAATCAGCGTAAAAGGTTTGACAGGTGATATGACCTTTACTCCTGAAGGTGAACCCAACAAAGCTGCTAAAGTTGTTAAGATTGTAAATGGTGCTTACGAAGTAATGTTGGCTCAGTAAGAGCTATTTAAGATGATTGATGATATACTACGAAAAGGGGACAATCGTCTCCTTTTCGTTGTATCATTTAATGGGAAATAAAATAATTGTTTAAAAAATTCTTTAACGCCGGATTTTTTAAGCAATTATACTTTTAAAAAAATTAAAGGAGCGATAAGATGAACCTTATTTCACAGCTCATAAATGGTCTAAATGTAGGAAGTATCTACGCTTTGATTGCACTTGGTTATACTATGGTTTATGGTATTGCTAAAATGCTTAACTTTGCCCATGGTGACGTTATCATGGTTGGTGCTTACGTAGTTTATGTTGCTATAAATAATTTTGGATTAAATCCTTATATTGCAGTTTTAATTGGTATATTCTTTTGTGCAATTTTAGGTATGACAATCGAAAAGGTAGCTTATAAACCTTTGAGAAAAGCTTCTCCTCTGGCAGTTTTGATTACCGCTATCGGTGTCAGCTATCTTCTCCAGAGCTTAAGCCTTTTGATTTTTGGTTCCAAACAGCTTGAGTTTAAATCAATTATCGGTGTTAAACCTTTTGAAATTGCAGGACTTAAAATTTCGGGTGAAGCACTGGTTACTCTTTCGGTTACCATTGTTATTATGATTTTACTTACTTTGTTTATAAATAAAACAAAGGCAGGTAAAGCTATGCTCGCAGTTTCAGAAGACCGTGCCGCTGCTGAACTTATGGGAGTTAATGTAAATCGCACTATCTCTCTTACTTTTGCTATTGGTTCCGGTCTTGCTACTGTTGCGGGTGTACTTTATGCATGTTCATATGGCTACATTGGTCCGTATATGGGTTCTATGGCAGGTATTAAAGCGTTTATTGCTGCGGTTTTAGGCGGAATAGGAAATATCCCCGGTGCTATGCTTGGTGGTATTTTATTAGGCGTTATTGAAAGCCTTTCCAAAGCATATATCTCTACACAACTTGCTGATGCTATCGTATTTGGTGTACTTATTGTTGTTTTGCTTGTTCGTCCTGCAGGACTTCTCGGCAAATCCAGAATTGAGAAAGTGTAGGTGGCGGATATGAAACAGAAATTTAATTATAAATCTCTTATCTGGGGATTTGCCGGAATACTTATTTATCTTTTGATTTTTATTTTAGTTGAAAATGATTTGTTATCCCGTCAGTACAAGAGTTTGCTCGTTCCTGTCGGAATCAATGTAGTTTTGGCAGTTTCTCTTAATTTAACTACCGGTTTTCTTGGAGAACTTACTTTAGGTCATGCAGGATTTATGTCTGTTGGTGCCTATGCCGGATGTCTGTTTATTATGAACTCAACTTTGCCGCCTTTTATTTCTTTACTTATTGGTATTATTATCGGTGGTATTGTTGCGGCTATGTTCGGTCTTATTATCGGTGTTCCTGTTTTAAGACTTAAAGGTGACTATCTTGCTATCGTTACTTTAGCATTTGGTGAAATTATTCGTTCGGTTGTTATAAACTTAGGCTTTACGGGCGGTGCTGCAGGTCTTAAAAATATTCCCAAATATTCGAATTACACTATTGTTTATGTAGCTATTATCATCACTGTTTTAGTAATAGTTAACCTTGTAAATTCCCGTCACGGAAGGGCTATCTGTTCTATCAGAGAAAACCGCATTGCCGCTGAATCAATCGGTATAAATGTAACTTATTATAAGATTATTGTTTTTGTTTTGGCCGCTTTCTTTGCAGGTGTTGCAGGTGTACTTTATGGTCAGAACTTAGGATATTTACAGCCTTCAACTTTCGATTACAATAAGTCAATTGAGATTCTGGTTATCGTAGTTTTAGGTGGTATGGGAAGCATTAAGGGTTCAATTATTTCTGCAATTATCATTACTTTACTTCCCGAATTACTCCGTGGTGCAGATGATTTCAGAATGCTTCTTTACGCAGTAGTTTTGATTGTTATGATGCTTTTAAACGGTTCTTCAAAGGTAGATGAGTTAAAGCAGAATTTCAAAAGAACATTTTCTAAAAAAACAACTGTCAAGGAGGTTGAATAATTATGGCTTTGTTAGAAGTTAAAAATTTAGGTATCTCCTTTGGCGGACTCAGGGCTGTTGACGATTTTAACATAAGTGTTGAAAAAGGTCAGCTTTACGGACTTATCGGACCTAACGGTGCAGGAAAAACTACCGTTTTTAACCTGCTTACAGGTGTTTATAAACCTACAAGAGGTTCTTTTTCACTCGATGGTGTTGTTTTAAATGGTAAAAATCCTCAACAAATCAGTAAGATGGGTATTGCCAGAACTTTCCAGAATATCAGACTTTTCAATAAGATGACAGTTCTTGATAATGTTAAGGCAGGATTCCATAATCAAAAAAAATACTCACTTTTTACAGGTGTTTTTCATACTCCTGCTTATTTTAAATCGGAAACTGCCATGAATGAAAAGGCTATGGAACTTTTGGAGGTTTTTGATTTACATAATGAGGCTTCATATTTAGCTTGTAATCTTCCTTACGGAAAACAGCGCAAGCTTGAGATTGCAAGAGCTTTGGCTACAAACCCTAAGCTTCTGCTTTTAGATGAACCTGCTGCAGGTATGAATCCCAATGAAACTGCTGAGCTTATGGAAACTATCCGTTTTGTAAGAGATAAGTTTAAAATTGCTATTTTGCTTATCGAACACGATATGCGCCTTGTAAAAGGTATTTGTGAAGAAATTTCGGTACTTAACTTCGGTACTGAACTTGCTCATGGTGATACCGAAACTGTCTTGAAAGACCCGAAAGTTATCACTGCATATTTAGGAGAATAGGAGGGGACCATTATGGCTATGCTGGAAGTAAAAGATTTACAAGTTTATTATGGTATGATTCAGGCTATCAAGGGAATCTCCTTTGAAGTTAATGAGGGTGAAGTTATTGCTCTTATCGGTGCAAACGGTGCCGGAAAAACTACCACTTTGCATACTATTACCGGTCTTATCCCTGCAAAAACAGGAAGTATTATTTTTGAAGGGGTTGACCTTACTAAAACTCCTGCTCATAAGATTGTTTCTCTGGGAATGGCTCATGTACCTGAAGGACGTCGTATTTTCCAACAGTTGACAGTTTATGAAAATCTTAAAATGGGCGCTTTTACAAGAAGCAATAAAAAAGAAATAGAGGCATCGCTTGCTAATGTTTACAAGCGTTTCCCTCGTCTTGAAGAGAGAAGAAATCAGATTGCAGGTACTTTAAGTGGTGGAGAACAGCAGATGCTCGCAATGGGAAGAGCTTTGATGTCAAATCCGAGAATTATTCTTATGGATGAGCCTTCTATGGGACTTTCACCTATTTTCGTTTCTGAAATTTTTGATATTATAAGAGAAATTTCAGAAGGCGGTACTACAGTTTTACTTGTAGAACAGAATGCTAAAAAAGCCTTGTCAATTGCTGACAAAGCTTATGTACTTGAAACAGGTAATATTGTTTTAAGCGGTAATGCAAAAGATTTAATGAACGATGATTCGGTTAAAAAAGCTTACCTTGGAGAATAATATTAACTGTATCACAAGAAAGGGTTGATTTTAATGCAGAATGTTGTAATTACTATTGCCCGTGGTTATGGAAGCGGAGGAAAAACTATCGGCAAAATGCTTGCTGAGGAGCTTGGCGTTCATTTTTATGACCGTGAGCTTTTGCGTTTGGCTTCCGATGACAGTGGAATACACGAGAGGCTTTTTGGTGAAGCAGATGAAAAGATTAAAAAGAGCCTTTTTATGTCGGGTACACGTGTTTATAAAGGAGAGTTATTTTCTCCTGAGAGCGATGAGTTTGTTTCAAATGATAACCTTTTTAATTATCAGGCAAAGATTATTAAAGAGATTGCTAAAGTCCATTCCTGCGTTATTGTCGGCAGATGTGCGGATTATATATTAAAGGATAATGATAATGTTGCAAAGGTTTTTGTTTATGCACCTTTTGAGTCTTGCGTACAGACGGTTATGGATATGTATTCAAAGACAAGAAAAGAAGCTGAAAAGATTATCATTTCTACCGATAAGCATCGCGGTGATTATTATAAGTATTACACCGGACGTGAATGGGATAATGCAAAAAACTACGACCTTTGTTTAAACAGTGCTGATCTGGGATTTGAAAAGTGCGTTGATATGATAAAGGGATATTTGAAAGTAAGATTTGAATAATAAAGATAGTTTTAAGCGGTACTTTCTGAAGAAGGTACCGCTTTTTATTATGGTGAATCTTAAAGATTTTTTAAATTTTTTATTAAGTTGTTGTAGGCATTATCAATGTATGATACACTTATAGTATAGTATCTTCAGAGGGTAGGGGGAAATTTTGTATTTAATAATCCTTATTTTAGCTATAATTTTAATTGTTTGTATTGTAGCTAATAAGTTTTCAAACAGGCTTGGTGTGCCGGTGCTTTCACTTTTTATTCTTTTCGGTATGATTATGGGGTCTGATGGGGTTTTTAAAATAGAGTTTAATGATTTTAATCTTGCCCATCAGATTTGCTCGGTAGCACTTATCTTTATTATGTTTTATGGTGGATTTGGTACAAACTGGAAAGCGGCAAGGCCGGTTGCAGCACGTTCTATTTTGATGTCATCGTTAGGAGTTGTTATTACATCCTTTTTAACGGGTGTGTTTTGTCATTTAGTTTTTGATATTTCTTTGCTTGAGGGAATGCTGATAGGTTCAATTATAGGTTCTACCGATGCGGCATCAGTTTTCTCGATATTAAGATATAAAAAGCTTAATTTAAAGCATAATCTCGCTTCATTTTTAGAGATTGAAAGCGGAAGTAATGACCCTGTTGCGTATATGATGACTATAATTTTTATTTCGCTTTTATCGGGAGAAAGCACATATGCTTTTATTTATATGCTTTCAGCTCAGATAGGATTCGGGTTGATTTTCGGATTTTTAATTGCTTTCATATCCTCATGGGCACTTAAAAGGTTGGATTTTGAAAATAGCGGTATCGAAGAAATTTTTGTGGTTGCGATTGCACTGATTTCCTTTGCTGTCCCTTCCTTGCTTGGAGGAAACGGTTATCTGAGTGTTTATATTACCGGTATAGTTTTAGGTAACAGTAAAATAAAGCAAAAAATTGAGCTTGTTAAATTTTTTGATGCGATAACCTGGATAATGCAGATTGCACTTTTCTTTGTAATAGGACTTTTGTCTTTCCCGTCAAGAATTCCGCAGGTTATAATACCTTCAATTCTGATTGCGTTGTTTCTTGCCTTTGTTGCAAGACCTCTGGCGGTGTTTACAATTTTATCACCGTTTAAAACTCCGTTTAAGCAACAGCTACTTGTAGCTTGGTCAGGTTTCAGAGGAGCAGCATCAATAGTTTTTGCTATCTATGCAGTAGTAAGCCTTTCTTACACCAAAACCGATATTTTTCATATAGTTTTCTGTGTGGCATTTTTATCGGTTACTCTGCAGGGTGCTTTACTCCCTAAAATTTCCCAAAAACTGAATCTGGTTGATAATAGCGAAACAGTTATGAAAACCTTTAACGATTATCAGGATGACGATGATTTGAGTTTAATTGAGATTCAAATTGAAGAAAATCATGATTGGTGCGATAAGACCATGCAAGAAATTGCACTGCCGCAGAGAATGTTGGTAATTATGATAAAACGCGGTAAAAGAATTATACTTCCGAAAGGCCCCACAAAGGTCAAAGCAGGGGATATAATGGTTATGGGCGGTGGTCCTTATCGTGAGGATGGAAATGTGCATTTAAGAGAAGAAGATATTGAGAAAAATCACTCCTGGGTAGGTAAAAAACTAAGGGATATAGTTTTGCCTGAACATACCATTGTTGCAGTTATCAGAAGAGGATATCGTGCAATAATACCAAGTGGTGATACTATTGTTTTGGTAGGAGACCAGCTTATTATTTGCAGTTTATTGCCTGAATAAAAAAAGGTCACAGTTTTTAAAAAACTGTGACCTTTTTATCTGTCTTTTATCATCTGTAAATAATCAAGCTCTTCATAATTTAGTTTTTTATAAAGTGATATGGCTCTTTCATTACAGCGGGTAACTTCTAAACGAAAACGCTTTACATCGGGAAATTCCTTTTCTACAAAGGCAAAAAGTTCTTTTCCGAGTCCTTTGTTTTGAAATTGGGGGAGTACATAAGCTTCTTCTAAAAGACATGCCATACCGCCTGCTTCATTTGAATATGTGAAGGAAAGAAGCAGATAACCCAATATATCGTCGTTTTTTTCTAACATATAACCTTTGGTAAATGGAGAATTATTTATAACTTCTTCAAAGGTTTTTTCAAAGTTTTCGTGAGGTACAGTATGAAGGCAAGCAGGTGAATTATAAAATTCATCCGCTAATTTTATAAATGTTTCTTTATCTTCTTTAATAAAGGGACGTATCATAATATTCTCTTTTCTTTTTTATTTATCTAACATAGATATTTTATACATAGTGAAAAATCCGACTGCAAATAAAATCAGACAGATGAATAATTCTATACCAACGGGGATGCCGGGGAATACCTTTAAAACTGAGCCTATTATAAAGCCCATAATGATAAGGAATGTTGCCTGAGGGTGGCGTGACATAAGCTTATCAAGCAGTTTGGTTGTGATAAATATGCCGAGCAAAAGCCCTGTAGCAAGAGGCAAAAGGTAGAGAATATTTAAAGAACCGATTGCGTTTATGGTAGATTCATAGAGCCCTAACATCAAAAGCATATGCGATACGCTTATTCCTGGGAGAATCAAAGCGATTGCGGCAATTATTCCTGCTATTAAAAGTCCGATAATTTCTATTGATTTATTTTGTGAGTTTGCGGCAAAAAGATTTTCGGGAAGCAGGCCTAAAAGCAGAATTAAGATAAGTCCTATTGCCGGGAAAATTATCGTTTTAAGTGAAAATTTTCTGACACCTGCCTGGTGATATATCAAAGGGATACTTCCCGCTACTGCACCGATAAAAAAGTACATCATCGGCATTTCATAGCAGTTAATAAGATAGGAAAGAGGTTTTGAAAGTAATATCATTCCTGTGATGGAACCAATGCAAAAAATAAGTAAAAATTTAAAGCTTTTTTTAAAATCAGTGCGTATTTTATTGATAGCGCCGATTAATTCACTGTATATATTAAGCATTATTGCCATTGTACCTCCGCTGACGCCGGGGACAAGCATTGAACTGCCTATTACAAAGCCTTTTATAATAGTGGGGATAATTTTTTGCTTCATATAAAACCTCCTATCTTATAAATTTAATTAACTTAATAATTTTAACATAAAAAAACTAAAGTGTAAAGTGAAAAAAAGGCGGAAGTCCGCCTTTTATTTTTTAAAAGTTAATTTCCTCTAAGAAAAGCTCAGTTTCATTTTCTGAATATACGCATAGTGTGTGATTTTTAATACTGTTTATGAATTTAAAATTTTTATAGTTATCGAAAACAGAAAATTTTGAAAAATTCTTGTCAATTCCTGTACCCAAAAATTTAACGTGGCTTTCTTTAGCAGTCCAGATTTTAAAGAAGTCTTCACCATTTTTAAAGCTTAAAAGCTCATCTTTATGAAAATATCGGTTTGCGATTTTATTTTGATTGCAATTTCTGTGGTCTTGCAAATCTATACCGAGTGGTTTTTTTGAAAAAGCTACGGCGAAGAGATTTTTGCTGTGTGAAACCGAAAAATAAAACGGGTTTTTATAAAAATACGGTTTTCCTTTATCTGTGCGTAAAAGGGGAGTGCTTTTGTCAAATGAAATAAATGCCTTTTCTGAAAAGGATAAGGCGCATTTTCTTATAACTTCTTCCTTTTCAGGTGAAAAGTTTTTCTCAATAAGGTAAATATAAATTTTTTCCATATTACTCTGAGAGCCTTTTTAAATCTTCTCTGGTGAGACGATATGTGCTCCAGCCGTCCATTCTTTTGGCACCCATTGAAAAATAGAAATCTATTGAGGGCTTATTCCAGTCAAGACAGCACCATTCCATTCTGCCACAGCCTTTTTCATGAGCTAATTTTGCAAGGAATAAAAAGAGTGCTTTTCCGTAACCTTTTTTGCGATATTGAGGCCATACAAAGATATCTTCGATATATAATCCTGCTCGTCCGACGAATGTCGAAAAATTATAGAAAAACAGCGAAAATCCTACCGGAATATCATCGTCTTCAGCGATTATTACTTCAGCTTTTTTCTTCTCAAAAACCCATTCTCTCAGCAGTTCTTCTGTTGCTATTACCTCGTCAAGCATTTTTTCGTATTCGGCAATACCTTTTATAAATTTTAATATCAATGCAGTGTCTTTTTCTTCTGCAAATCTGATGTTTAAATTACCCATTTTAAAATTCCTTTCAATGATATATCTATATTTTAAATATTATTGGCTGAAATGTCAAGAAACGTTGCTTTTTTTAAAGAATGTGATATAATTAGAAAAAACACTTTAGGAGAGGTAAAAATGTCTATAGAGTCAGTTAGAGAATATCTAAAAGAATTCGGCCTTGATGGGCGTATTAAAGAGTTTGAGGTTTCAAGTGCGACAGTTGAACTTGCCGCTAAAGCACTTGGCTGCGAAGCACAAAGAATTGCTAAAACCTTGTCTTTTTTATCTGAGGACGGTTGTATTTTAGTGGTTACAGCCGGTGATACTAAAATTGATAATGCTAAATTCAAAGCACAGTTTAATATGAAAGCTAAAATGCTTACGCCCGATGCGGTTGTTGAGCTTTGCGGTCATCAGGTGGGTGGTGTTTGCCCGTTTGCTGTAAAGGATACTGCAAAGGTTTATACCGATATTTCTCTTAAGAGATTTGACACAGTTTATCCTGCTTGCGGGACCAGTAACAGCGCTATCCCTCTTAATTGTGATGAGTTGTTTGAGGCTTCTAAGAGTTTAGGCTGGATTGATGTCTGCAAACTCATAGAGGGATAGATTTCGAGTATTTTATAAAAAAAGTTATTTTCTTTTCCTAATTTCGACAAATTATTTAAAACCGCTGTGTTATTATTTAAACACAGCGGTTTTCGTATAACCTTGATGTCATGCAAAAAAGATACTCCTGAAATGAAAGAGGCAGTCAATTCTGACTGCCTTTTTTTGTTATATATTACCTGTTTTTACAGCTTCAAAATCTTCTATAATTTCTTTAGATGGGGGAGTAGTCAAGAGAGAAACTACTATAATGCAGATAGAAGAGAAGATGAATGCGGGTAAGAGTTCGTAAATTGCGAACACACCACCTAATGTGCTGATAACGAGTTTCCAGAGGAATACCATTGCGGCACCGCCTACCATACCTGCGATAGCGCCCCATTTGTTTATTCTCTTCCAGAAGAGAGAGAATAACATCAAAGGTCCGAATGTTGCACCAAAGCCTGCCCATGCGAAGGATACGATTTTGAAAATTACGCTGTTTTCATCAAGTGCTATAAAGATTGCTATTAAAGTGATAACAAGCAATGTAATACGGGAAACCCACATAACTTGTTTATCGGAAGCTTTTTTCTTAAGCACACCCTGATATAAGTTCTTGGCAACTGCAGAAGCAGCAATCAAAAGATAAGAGTCGGAAGAAGAAATTGTTGCTGCTAAGATTCCTGCCATAACAAAACCTGCTAAAATTGCGGGGAGTGAGCTTGTTGTAAGAGTGATGAAGATGTTTTCTGCTGAGGAAGCAGTAAGATGCATTGTCGGGAATAACATTCTTCCTACGATACCGATAAATACTGCAACTGCGAGAGAAATTACCACCCAGATCATTGCGATTCTTCTTGAGAATTTGAGTTCTTCTTCTTTGCGGATTGCCATAAATCTTAAAAGCACCTGAGGCATACCGAAGTAACCAAGTCCCCAGGCAAGCATGGAGAATACGCTGAGTAATCCATAAGGACGTGCCGCATCAAATACGGGAGCGTTATCTACTACTGTCTGTAAACCTTCTTCTACGTGGGGAGTTGCAAGTCCGAAGAATTCCAAGAAACCGGGGATTTTATTTGCGTTTTCAACAACTGCACCAAATCCGCCTGCCTTTATAACACTGATAGTTACAATAATTGTGAGGGCTATAATTATTACGATACCCTGCATAAAGTCAGAAGCACTTTCTGCTAAAAATCCACCCAAAATTGTGTAGATAAGTACGAAAACTGCACCTAAAATCATCATTGACTGATAGGAAGCTCCGAATAATGTGGAGAAAAGTTTTCCGCAGGTTACAAAACAGCTTGATGCATAAACTGCAAAGAAAATAAGGATAAACAAAGCTGCAATTGACATAATAACTTTTTTCTTTTCACGGAAACGGTTTGAGAAGAATTCCGGAAGGGTGATAGAGTTATTTGCTCTTATACTGTATCTGCGAAGTCTCTTTGATACGATAAGCCAGTTTAAATATGTACCGATTGCAAGTCCGATTGCAGTCCATGCCGCATCTGCCAGACCGCACCAGTAAGCAACACCGGGAAGTCCCATTAAAAGCCAACCACTCATATCAGATGCCTCTGCACTCATTGCGGTTACCCATGGCCCTAAAGAACGTCCTCCCAAGAAATAGTTTTCTGAGTTTTTATTTGCCGACTTTGCAAACACAATGCCGATTACAATGACGATAGCCATATATATTACCATAGCTATCAATATTTGTAGGGTATTACTGTTCATTATAAAACTCCTTCTTAGACAAAATGTCTCTTTTATTTTGGAAAAACAATTCCAAATTTTATATTAACATATTTTTAATAAAAAATCAAGCAAAAATTTTTATACATTAAAGTGTCAAAGCTTTATCACTCTAAATTAAAAAGCCTTTTTGCGTTTTTACTTGTAATGTCTATAAGTTCCTGCGGAGATATGTTTTTAATTTCAGCTATTTTTTCTGCAGTTTTTTCAATCATCGTTGAATCACAGCGTTTTCCCCTGAATGGAACGGGTGCCATATAGGGACAATCGGTTTCGATTAAAATTCGCTCAGGTGGAACTTCACTGCAGGCTTCTATTGCTTTTTTGGCATTATTAAAGGTTATTACACCGGTAAAACCGATATAGTATCCCATTTTTACCAAAGTTTTGGCAGTTTCTGCTGAACCGCTGAAACAATGCACAACACCTTTTACCTTATATTTACTTAAGATTTCCAATGTGTCTTTTGTAGCTTCACGGCTATGAATAATTACCGGAATATTATTTTCTTCGGCAAATTTCATCTGAAGATTGAAAACTTTAATCTGAGTTTCTTTAGGAGAAAAATCATAATGATAATCAAGTCCGATTTCACCTAAAGCGACTACTTTTTTATCTTTAAACATCGATTTTATAATCTCAAAATCTTTTTCATTATAATCTGATGCCTGTTGCGGGTGATATCCCACAGCTGCGTAGAAAAACGGGTATTTTTTTGCAAGGGATAAAGCGTTTTGCGAGGAGTTTACATCGCATCCTATTGTGATTACATTTAAGATACCTTTATCCTTAAAAGAAGATATAAGCTCATCGCGGTCACCGTCAAAACGGGTATCATCATAATGAGCGTGTGAGTCGAAAATTCCTGTGTACATAGTTTTTTCCTTTCAGTTTTCCAAAGCCTTAAGCTGTTCGACACATTGTTTTGCGACTCTTGGTGAACGTCCGCCACGACTTAATGCAAAGCGTTCTGCAGCCTTTTCGACTTCTTCTGTATCAAGAGAAAGCTTATATTGTTTTGCCAAATCTCTTACGATACTTAAAAATGCATCTTTATTTGGTTTTATAAATGTTATGGTGAGTCCGAAGCGGTCACTTAAAGAGCTTAACTCCTGTATAGTATCGTTAATATGAATTTCATCGCCCTCGCGGTCTGAGAATTTTTCTTTTACCAAGTGACGTCGGTTACTTGTGGCATAGATTACAATGTTGTTGGCTTTTGAGGAAACAGAACCCTCAAGCATTGCTTTTAATGCAGAAAAATCATCATCATCTTTTGTGAAAGAAAGGTCGTCGATAAAGAGGATGAATTTTAACGGGTTTTTACTTAAACGGTCAACGAGTTTTGGGATTTCGTGGAGTTGATTTTTTTTCAGTTCAATAAGGCGAAGTCCGTCATTTATAAATTCGTTTGCAACTGCTTTTACTGTGGTGGATTTTCCGGTACCTGCATCACCGTAAAGCAAAGCGTTTGAAGCGGGGAGACCTTTTAAAAGGGCTTTTGTATTATCTACAATTTCTTTTCTTTCACGTTCATAGCCTGAAAGAGAAGAAAGTGAGATTGCATCGGGAGATTTTACAGGAGAGAGTTTTCCGTTTTCTACAATAAAGGTATTATATTTTGCGAAAATTCCGTACCCATGTGAATGGATATTTTTAATTCTCTCATTGTAGATTTTATTAAAATCAAGCGGTTTTGTTTCCCAAAAGGGGAGATATCCGTCGTAATTTATTTCCGAGGAAATTTCCTTTGAGGAAATCTGACTTAATTTTTCTAAAATTAAAAGCTCTTTTTTTAAGAAATCTTTCATATTATCAGAGATTTCTTTTTTCTCTGCACAATTTAACATATAGAAATTTTCATCTTTAAGTACAGTATTTAAAAGGTATTCACTCCAATTTATATTGTGTTTAAAAAGCAAAGAGCAGAAATCAGAGTAAGCGGAAACTGCCGTTTCTGCATCTGATTTACAAACTTTTAAAAGATTAAGCATTGCTGATACCACTTTATCTTTTTCTATGTTTTTAAAAATGGTGAGGGATTTTACATATAAAATAAGCTTGTCCATAATTTACAACTCGTTTCTTAATAGTTTTTATCATTTAAATTATTATATGCCAAACAGCCTAAACGGTCAAGTCAAAATTAAGGGTTGACTTTTATTTTTTTGCATGATATACTTTATTGGATAAAAGCTTTAAAGTGTAAAATTATTTTGACAAAAGGTGATATAATGCAACAGTTTGTAACTTGGATTGTGCTTGGAATTTACCTTGTTGCTATGGTGATTTCAGGGATTATCGGTGCTAAAAAAACAAATACGCTTACAGATTTTGTGGTAGGCGGAAGAAAGGCAGGTCCCTGGGTTTCGGCATTCGGATTCGGTACTTCATATTTCAGCGCCGTACTTTTTATCGGTTATGCGGGACGTTCGGGATACGATTACGGATTGTGGGCAATTTTAATCGGTGTCGGAAATGCACTTTTTGGCGCATATTTTGCCTGGAAGGTACTCGGTAATCGCACAAGAGAAGTTACAAGAAGATTAAAAATCAAGACAATGCCTCAATTTTTTGAAAAGCGTTTTGACAGCAAGGCGTTAAAGATTTTTGCGGTTTTGGTTATCTTTATTTTTATGACACCATATTCTGCAAGTGTTTATTCGGGACTCGGATATCTTTGTGATAACGTTCTTGGTATCGGATATAATACCGCAATGATTTTAATTGCTTTGGTTGCTGCTTTATATGTTGTGCTTGGTGGATTTGTTTCTTCGATGATTGCTGATTTTGTTCAGGGAATCATTATGATTGTGGGCGTTATTGCGATGATTGTCTGCATCAATGCTACAAATGAAGTGGGCGGAATTGTTGAAGGATTTTCAAAGATGGGTAAAATTATGCTTAATGACGGACTTTTCCCACCTCAGAAAGCTACCATTATCGGCGTTTTAAGCCTTTTTGTCCTTACAAGTTTTGGAAGCTGGGGTATGCCTCAGGTGGTACAGAAATTTTATGGTATCGAAAGTAAAGAGGGAGTTAAGAGGGCGACTGTTATCTCTACTTTGTTTTGTGCACTCATTTCCTGTGGTGCATACTTTGTAGGCTCTTTTTCAAGACTTTTCTTCACAGAGGTACCCACACTTGACGGTAAGGCAAACTACGACCTTATAATTCCGATGATTTTATCAAAACTGCCTGTTTTACTCTTAGCTGTTATTTTAGTGCTTGTACTGGCAGCATCTGTTTCTACATTAAGTGGTATCACTCTTACTTCCTGCTCGGCACTTTCTATGGACTTTATAGTTTCGGTATTTAAACCTGGTATGAAGAAAAATCACACTCTTTTACTTACAAGAATACTTTGTCTTTTGTTTATAATAACTTCTTATCTCTTAGCGACTATGAAATCACCGATTCTTACTCTTATGGCATTTTCCTGGGGAACAATCTGTGCGACACTTTTACCGAGTTATATTTTAGGACTTTACTCAAAGAGAATGAACAAGGTAGCTTCCGGTATCAGTATGACTGCAGGGCTTTTGACTTCTTTGGGACTTGCTGTTTCTTCGGGATTTAGTTCAGTGAATGCAGCACCATTTGGAATAATTGCAACTCTTGTAAGTTTTGTGGTGGCAATTATTGTTACTTTAATTACTAAACCTCATAATGATACAACTGAATTTTTTAATGAAGATTTATCGGTATAACTATTGCAAGATTATAAAAAATATAGTAAAATAAAGGGTACAGTTTTAAAAAACTTGTATCCTTTGTTTCAATTATAGAAAGGAAATAATCAGATGTTTTTTCAAAAGGAAATTGAAACTTTAAGCCGTAAAGAGATTGAAGCTTTACAGCTTGAAAGACTGAAGTACCTTGTCGATTACTGCGACAAAAATGTCAAATTTTATCATGACAGATTAAAAAAAGCTGGGGTTACCTCTGATAAAATCAAGTCACTTAAGGATATAAAATATATCCCTGTTACCACTAAAGAGGATATAAGGGATAACTATCCTTACGGACTTTTTGCTCAACCGCTTAAGAATATTGTGCGTTTACACGCATCATCGGGAACTACCGGAAAACCTACTGTTGTAGGTTATACTAAAAACGACCTTAATACCTGGTCTGATTTAGTGGCAAGACTTTGTGTTTCAGCAGGTGCCACCGATGAGGATATAGTTCAGATTTCTTTCGGATACGGACTTTTTACCGGTGCTCTGGGACTTCATTACGGACTTGAAAAAATCGGTGCTACCGTTGTCCCTTGCTCCTCGGGAAATACTGAAAAACAGGTTATGCTTATGAAGGATTTTGGGACAACCGCCCTTGTAAGTACTCCGTCGTATGCGTTACATATGAGCGAGGTTGCTCACGAAAACGGTATTAAAAATGAGGATTTAAAATTAAGACTCGGTCTTTTCGGTTCAGAGGGTTGTACCCTTGAAATGCGTGACCAGATTGAAAAGAGTTTTAATCTTTTTGCTACTGATAACTATGGTATGAGTGAACTTATGGGCCCCGGTGTATCGGGAGACTGCACTTTAAGATGTGGTATGCATATTGCTGAAGACCATTTCCTGCCGGAAATTGTTGATTCCGATACTTTAGAAGCACTTGACGAAGGAGAAACAGGTGAACTTATTATTACCACTCTTACAAAAGAGGGATTTCCTATGCTCCGTTATCGCACAAAAGACCTCACCACTTTAAATTATGAGCCTTGTAAATGCGGACGCACCCATGTGAGAATGGACAAAATCAAGGGCAGAAGTGATGATATGCTTAAAATCCGTGGCGTCAATGTATTCCCGACACAGATTGAAAGCGTTATTATGAAACAGCCTCATATCGGCGGTCATTATGAACTTGTGATACGCCGTGAGGGATACAGAGATACCCTTGAAGTTAAGGTAGAGCTTGTTTCAGGCGAGTTACTTGAAAGATATGGTGAGCTTGAAGCACTCCGTAATAATATCCATGCACAGCTTAAAACGGTTCTGGGTATTGAGTCGAAGGTTACTCTTTGTGAGCCGAAATCGTTACAGCGTTATCAGGGAAAAGCTAAAAGAATTGTAGATTTAAGATAGAAAGGTTTTGATTTTTTTGAAAAAGCTTATGCTTGGCAATGAAGCAGTTGCCAGAGGTGTATATGAAGCAGGGGGAAAGGTAGTTTCAAGTTATCCCGGAACTCCCAGTACCGAAATCACTGAGTATTTATCAAAATATGATGATATTTATTCTGAGTGGGCACCTAATGAAAAGGTTGCAATGGAAGTGGCAATAGGCGCTTCAATCGGTGGTAAAAGAGCTTTCTGTGCTATGAAGCACGTTGGACTTAATGTTGCTGCAGATCCGCTTTTTACCGCATCTTATACAGGAGTAAATGCAGGTCTTGTTATCGGTGTTGCTGATGATCCCGGTATGCATTCTTCACAGAATGAACAGGATTCAAGACACTACGCTATGGCTTCAAAAGTACCTATGGTAGAGCCTTCTGATTCTCAGGAGTGCATTGATTATGTGAAAACTGCCTATGATATTTCTGAAAAATTTGACACTCCCGTAATTTTGAGAATGTCAACAAGAATAGCACATTCACAGAGTATCGTTGAAACTTCCGATCCGCTTGATATAGTAGCTAAAGAATATAAAAAAGATATTGCTAAGTACGTTATGATGCCGGGTTATGCTAAAATAAAGCATCCTATCGTTGAAAAACGCACTGAATTACTTACAGAATATGCTGAAACTTCTCCTCTTAACAGAGTAGAATTAAATAAAAGTGATATTGGTGTAATCTGTGCAGGTACTACTTATACCTATGCTCATGAGGCACTAGGTAAAAAGGTGAGTTATTTAAAACTCGGTATGGTTTATCCGTTGCCTGTAAATTTAATTAAAGAGTTTGCAGAAAAGTTCAGTAAAGTTTATGTTATCGAGGAACTTGACGGATTTATTGAAGCTCATTGTAACAATATCGGTGTTAAGGTTATCGGCAAGGAACTTTTTGGCTATATCGGTGAATTTTCACAAAAACTTGTTGCACAAAAAGTTTTGGGCGAGGAAAATGATTTTGCCACCTTCCCTGAAAATGTGCCGGTACGTCCTCCTGTTATGTGTGCAGGTTGCCCTCACAGAGGACTTTTCTATACACTCAACAAATTAAAGCTTACAGTATTCGGCGATATTGGTTGCTACACTTTAGGTGCACAAGCTCCGCTTTCTGCTGTTGATACTACTATTTGTATGGGTGCTTCTATTTCAGGACTTCATGGATTTAATACTGCAAGAGGTGAGGATTCCTCCAAGAAATCTGTTTGCGTTATAGGTGATTCTACATTTATGCATTCAGGTGTTACAGGACTCATCGATATTGCTTATAACAAAGGTACCTCTACTGTAATTATCCTTGATAACTCTATTACAGGTATGACAGGACATCAGCAGAATCCTACTACCGGTTTTACCATTAAAGGAGATCCGACTGCTGCTGTTTCTTTGGAAAAGCTTTGTGCAGCTGTCGGAATTAACAGAGTGAGAGTTATAGATCCTTATGATCTGAAAGAAACTTTAAATGTTATTAAAGAAGAGATTGAGGCTTCTGAGCCTTCTGTAATTATTTCAAGACGTCCTTGCGCACTTTTGAAATATGTTAAGCATAAAGCACCTCTTAAGATTGATAACGATAAATGCCGTGGCTGTAAGGCTTGTCTTAAACTTGGTTGTCCCGCTATCAGCGTACCCGGTGATAAAGCTAAAATCGATGATACACTTTGTGTGGGTTGTGGCCTTTGTGCAGATGTTTGCCCCTTTGATGCAATCAGCGAGTAATATCGAAAGGAAGTACATTAAATGAATAAGAATATTATGATTGTAGGAGTCGGCGGACAGGGAAGTTTACTTGCGAGCAGACTTTTAGGAAATGTTGTTATGGATTTTGGATATGATGTTAAGGTGTCCGAAGTACATGGTATGTCTCAAAGAGGCGGTAGTGTTGTTACTTATGTTAAATATTCCGATGAAAAGGTTTATTCTCCCGTAATCAATGAGGGAGAGGCTGATTTAATCATTTCTTTTGAAATGCTTGAGGCGGCAAGATGGTTACCTTTTCTTAAAAAGGGTGGCACTATCATTACAAATACTCAGGAAATTTCTCCGATGCCTGTTATTACAGGTGCAGCAAGTTATCCTCAGAATATAGCAGAGAAGCTTTCTTTGGAAGTTGAGAATTTATTTGTGGTTGATGCACTTAAACTTGCAAACGAAGCAGGTAATGCTAAGGCTGTAAATGTAGTGCTTATGGGAGTTGCTTCTAATATATTGGAGTTTTCTGATGAGATTTGGCAGAATGCACTTGATGCTTGTGTACCCGAAAAGTTTCTTAATTTAAACAAGAAAGCTTTTGAGCTTGGAAAACAAGTTAAGAAGAATTGATTTAAATATAAAAACATCATAACTTTGCAATTATGGAGGCGATTTTGTGATTATTAAGCAGTTATCTATCTTTGTGGAGAATAAAAAAGGGCGTCTTGCCGAACTTACTTCACTTTTACAAAAGGCAGAGGTTGATATCAGAGCGCTTTGTATCAGTGACACAAAAGACTTTGGTATTTTTCGTCTTATTGTAAATAAACCCGATGTTGCCGAAAAGGTTTTAAAGGAAAATGGTTGCACAGTAGCACTTACTGATGTATTGACCATAAGAATTGATGACCAGCCGGGCGGTCTTGCAAGTCCTATGAAGGTTTTGAGTGATAATGATATTTCAGTTGAGTATATGTATGCTTTCATCTCAAAAGAAATAAATTCCGCCTATGTTATTATCCGTGTTGATAATAACGATGTCGCTATAAAGGTACTTAATGATAACGGTGTTCATATGGTATCCGCTGAAGATGTTTATAATATGTGAGGTACAATATGAAAATTTCTACCGAAATAAATTCAATGGCGAAACATTTAGGCTTTGAAAAAGCGATAGAGGAAGTCGCAAAGGCAGGATTTGACGCCTGGGATTTCACTTTGACCAGTATGGCAAACTTTGACTGGCAAACCGGGAAAGCTACTCTTACTGACAGTGAGTTAAACGGGAATGAATATAAAAAATATGCAAGAAAATTAAGAAAAATAGGCGAAGATTACGGAATTCACTGTAATCAGTCGCACGCACCATTTCCCACAAGAGATAAGGTCGTTTTAAGTACTTTAAAACGGGCAATCGAATGTACTGCTGAAGCAGGTGGAAAAATCTGTATTATTCATCCTGATAACTATAAATCAGCAGAGGAAAATGCCGAGATGTATTTTAATCTTTTGCCTTTTGCAAAAGAGTGCGGAGTTAAAATTGCCGCTGAGAATATGTGGTGCTGGCCAGAAGGGTCCAAGACCGCTGCAAGAGCTGCCTGTTCTGACCATGAGGACTTTATTAAGCATTTAAATGTTGTCAATGATGATTATTTTGTTGCTTGTCTTGATATAGGACATGCAAGTATGGCGGGACTTAATACTTCTGCTGAAAAAATGATTCATACTTTAGGTGACAAGCTACAAGCTTTACACATACACGACAACGACCTTTTGCACGATTCTCATCAGATTCCATTCTCGATGAATATTGATTTTCAAAAGGTTGTGAAAGCACTTAAGGATATTGACTATAAGGGCTATTTTACCCTTGAATGTTCTTATTATCTTGCAGGTGCGGATAAAGAGGATGTAATTCCCGGGATTAAAAATCTTGCCTTGTCAGCTAAAAAACTTGCTTTAATGTTTGATAATTTATCTTAATAAAAGGAGAAGTTATATGCAAAAACAAGTTCCGTCACCGCTCTATCGTGACCCTGTTTATGATGGTGCCGCCGACCCGATGATTATAAAAAATGAAGAAACCAATGAATATTTCATGTTTTACACTCAGCGTCGTGCTAATCAGTTTGTGCGTGGGGTTTCCTTTGCATATGGTACTGCTATTGGTGTTGCGGTTTCTGAAAATGGTGCTGACTGGCATTATTTAGGAGCACTTGATTTAAACTTTGAATTTGGGCACAATACTTATTGGGCACCTGAAGTAATCTATAATCCGGATGATAAGCTTTACCATATGTTTGTGACTTATATAAGGGGTGTTTATCACACCTGGGACGGAAAGGCGACTTTAGAGCATTATACGTCAGAAAATCTTATAGATTGGAAACATATCGGGGGACTTTCTTTCGGGTCTTCAAGAATTATCGACCCTTGTATTTTCCGTTTACCGTCGGGTGAATGGAGAATGTGGTACAAAGATGAAAATCGCGACTCCTCTACCTGTTATGCTGACAGTAAAGACCTTTACAGCTGGGAATACGTGGGACAAACAACTTTTGATGAACCGCAGGAAGGTCCTAATGTATTTGAGTTTTGCGGATATTATTGGATGATTTCGGATGTGTGGAAAGGACTTGGTGTTTACAGGTCCGATGATTTAACCCAATTTGAGCGTCAGAAGGAAAACATCTTAAAGGAAAAGGGAAAAAGGGAAGACGATTGCGACAGAGGAGCTCACGCTGATATTATCGTAGTGAATGAGAGAGCTTTCATCGTTTATTTCACCCACCCAGACAGAGGCGAAAATTTCCGTTCTTCCATACAACTTGCAGAGCTTTATGTTGAAGACGGAGTTTTAAAATGTGACAGAGATAAAGAGTTTTCTGTTGACTGGAAATAAAAAATGCCACGGTGTGCGTAAGCATTACCGTGGCTTTTTAGTTTATTTTAAAATAATCTTTCCGTCTTTTAATTCAAAACGACTTATAATGGCATGGACATTTTGCCAGCCCTCTGTTTTGTCTTTATCATAGTTATGAAAAGCAATAAAATCATCTTTTAAGTCGGAAAATACCGAACAATGTCCGGGACCGTTAAGACCGTCTTTTGAAGACAGGGCAGGGAATGGTTGCTTTTTATAGTTATGAGGATTTAATAAATCGCCTCCGAGAAATTCTAAAATTCCGATACAGTAGTTATTTGCCCAGGAGCCTGACGCCGAATAAAAAACAAAGAGCTTATCGTTTTTTATATAGACACAGGGGCCTTCGTTTATGAGGGGAAGTCCGATTCCGTCACCAACACAGTCCATTTTCTCCCAGTCATATTCAGGGGTTGAAATCATAACGCGTTCTGAACAGATGGTGTAAGGGTCACTCATTTTTGCAATATAGATATTCTGGTGGTCGTTTATGTCTTTTTCCCAGCCTGACCATAGCATATAAAGCTCATTATTATATTGCAAAACAGTTCCGTCTATAGCCCAGCGGTCAGTACTGTCGGTGATTTTTCCTGCAACGTGATAGGGGTTAAGAGGGTTGTCAGAATTGTTTTCAAGGACGTACATACGGTGATTTTTGTTGAGTCCGTCGTCGCAGGCAATATAGATATAGCATTTATTTTCTATTATGTGAAGCTCAGGTGCCCAGAGCTGTTTTGAATATTCTTTATCAGGCTCAGGTTTAAAAACCAAATGATCGGTAGCATTTAAAAGATTTTCAGGTTTATCGGAAGCGGCGATATAAATTTCTTCGGCATTTTTAACAAAGCAGTGATAATATATTTTGTTATGGTAAATAACAGAAGGATCACGTGCTTCATAACCTCCGCTTTGTTTTAACAGCATAAACATACACCTCTTTTTATTTTTCCTAGATTATAGCATAATGATTTTTCTTTTACAAGTAAATATCACAAAAAATGCAAAAAACTATTGCATTTTTTGTAAAATTATGTTATAATTTGCTGAAATATATCCGATTTATCGGAGGAAGGATGTAAATTATGGTAGGAACCTTTTGGGCACTCGTGCCTCCTGTTATTGCGATTGCACTTGCGCTTATCACCAAAGAAGTTTATTTTTCACTTTTGCTCGGTATCCTTGCAGGCGGTCTTTTCTACACACAGTTTAATGTGGGTGGAGCATTGACAACAATCGTTGATGTTATGTCTGCTAAGGTAGGAGAAAACGTTCCGATTGTTATTTTCCTCGTACTTCTCGGTATGATTGTTGCACTTGTTACAAAATCAGGTGCTTCAAGAGCTTATGGTAAATGGGCTTCAAATACTATCAAAACTCCGAGAGGAGCTTTGGCTGCTACTGCAGGTCTTGGTGTGTTAATTTTCGTTGACGACTATTTTAACTGTCTTACAGTTGGTACCGTTATGGGCCCTGTTACTGACAGACATAAAATCTCCCGTGCAAAATTAGCGTACATTATCGACGCTACTGCTGCTCCTATTTGTATTATCGCTCCGATTTCAAGCTGGGCTGCTGCTGTTACTTCTTCTTTGCCCGAGGGAAGCGGTTTTGACGGATTTAATCTTTTCTTAAGAACTATTCCTTATAACCTTTATGCTCTGTTTACTCTTTTAATGGTAGTAGTTATTATTTGCTTTAAGTTTGATTTCTCTAAGATGAAGAAATACGAAATGGGAAATAATGAAGTTAGTGCTTTTGACCAGAGTGAAGAAAAAGAAAATGGTAAGATTATTGACCTTGTTTTGCCTATTATTGCTTTGATTGTTTTCTGTATTCTCTGCATGCTTTACACAGGTGGAATTTTGGAAGGTAAAGATATTATTACCGCTTTCTCAGATTGCAGTGCCGGTATGTCACTTGCTTTAGGTGGTTTCTTCACCATTGTATTTATCGGTCTTTTGTATTTGCCACGCAGAGTTATTTCCTTTAAGGAATTTGCTGACAGTATGGTTGACGGATTTAAGGCTATGGTGCCTGCTATCCTCATTCTTACCTTTGCATGGACTCTCGGCGGTATCTGCCGTGAAGATTACCTCGATGCAGGTGGATTTGTTGGCGGTTTAGTTGAAGGCAATACTACAATATTGGCTCTTATTCCTGTTATTATGTTCCTTGTTTCTTTGGGACTTGCTTTTGCTACCGGTACTTCCTGGGGTACTTTCGCAATTTTGGTTCCCATCGTATTCGAAGTATTCGGCGGTGTTGATTCTGAACTTTTCGTAATCGCTGTTTCTTCTGTTTTGGCAGGTGCTGTTTGTGGTGACCATATCTCTCCGATTTCTGATACCACAATTCTTTCATCTGCAGGTGCAAGATGTAATCACATTGACCATGTGTCCACACAGATTCCGTATGCGCTTTTGGTTTGCGTTTATTGTGTAATCGGTTATCTTATTGCCGGATTTACAGAAAATGGTTACCTGGGCTTAGGTGTTGGTGCAGTGCTCCTTGTTATTAACCTCTTGCTCATTAAATATTTTCAGATTAAAAAGAAAGCTTAATCTATAAAAAAAAGACCTGCTGGAAAAGAGCAGGTCTTTTTTTATTTAAAAATTTTCTTGTAAAAATCATTTTTTATTAAAATAGATATCAGTACCATTCCGAGTCCATAGCAAATAACTGTTTCTCCGATTGCAACCGAAAGTGCATTTATAATAAAACTTCCTTTAAAGATAAAGGTCAATTCTGCACCGATTAAAAGTCCGTTTAATAAGACGGGTGGGAGAGGGGCAAGTACGATTTTAATTTTCTTTGATGTAATAAGCTTTCCTGTGAGACAGGTCAATACCCCTGCTGAAAATGTAGCAAAAGTGCCTATCAATGCATCTAAAATTCCCGTTGGATTTATTCCTATGAAAAATCCGATAAGGTTAGAAGCAAAGCAGCCAAAAGTTACTCCCAAAACAGAAATGGGGCTGAATAAAGGTAGTAAGCACAAGATTTCACTTAACCGAAACTGAATCATTCCGAATGAAAAAGGAGCGCTTATAAAGGTGAGGGCTGTGTATAAAGCTCCTATTAAAGAGATTTTCATGAGTTTTTTTACCATTTTTACATCCTTCTCCGTGCAACAAAATTTACAATATTTACTGTTTTATCGTGGTCGGGCACGGGTGAAACCACTACAATGTTATGTATTATAACATATTTTGTAAAAAGTTGCAAATATAATGGTATTTTACTTGACTTTTTAAGATAATTCTTATATAATATACTTTACCGATGTCTTGTCATATTTTTAGCTGTGACAGGCAGATAATTCAGAAATACTGGAGGAATTGTCCCATGAAACGAGTTGGAAAATCCGTCTTTTTCATTGTGTCAATTTTTATCATCCTCTTGACAGTAGTTTCCTTTACCGGTCTTTCTACTGTATATGGTGATAAGAAAACGACTTATTTTAAGGGCGGAAACGATATCCGTTGGGGTATCGACATTCGAGGCGGTGTTGACGTTACATTTACACCTCCCGAGGGTATTGATGCTACCGATGAACAGATGAACGCTGCGCGTGCTGTTATCGAACAGCGTCTTGTTAATTTACACATTACCGATAATGAAGTCTATGTTGACTACAACAAAGACAGAGTTTTGGTTCGTTTCCCCTGGAAAGAGGGAGAATCTAATTACGATCCTGAAACTGCTATTAAAGAGCTCGGCGAAACCGCTCTTCTTACTTTCAGAGAAGGTAATGAGATTGATGCAAGCGGAAAACCCACAGGTATTACTGCTTCCAATGTAATTTTGGAGGGTGCTGATATTAAATCAGCTCAGGCAGGTTATATTGACAATGGTCAGGATAATCCTTCTTACATTGTAAGCCTTGAGCTTAATGATTCAGGTAAGCAGAAATTTGCTGATGCTACCACACGTCTTGCTGCTTCAAAGGGTGTTATTTCAATCTGGATGGACGACACTATGATTTCTTATCCGACTGTTAATGATGCTATTACTGACGGTAAAGCTCAGATTACAGGTGATTTTACTCCTGAAGAAGCTCAGGCACTTGCTGATAAGATTAACTCAGGTGCATTGCCCTTTAAACTTGAAACTCAGGACTTTAATACCATTGACCCGACACTTGGTATGGGCGCAAGAGATGTTATGATTCTTGCAGGTATTATTGCATTTATCCTTGTTGCACTTTTCGTAACATTTATGTATCGTCTCCCCGGCGCAGTTGCTGTTATCGCATTGCTTGGACAGGTTGCAGGTTCTATTGCCGCTGTTACAGGTTTCTTACCTTTCATTTCAAGCTTTACTTTAACTTTGCCAGGTATTGCGGGTATTATCCTTTCAGTAGGTATGGGTGTTGATGCTAACATTATCTCTGCTGCACGTATTAAAGAAGAGATTTCAAGCGGTAAATCTATCGACGGTTCTATCGCTTTAGGTTATGAAAGAGCATTTTCTGCTATTTTTGATGGTAACTTAACTCTTATCATCATCGCTATTGTTTTGATGGGTGCTTTCGGTCCTTCTGATTCACTCTTTGCAAAACTTCTCTCATTCTTGTTTATTGGTTTCGGTCAATCTACTGCAGGTGCTATTTACTCATTCGGTTATACCTTGCTCGTAGGTGCTATCATGAACTTTGTATTTGGTGTTACTGCTTCTAAGCTTATGCTGAAATCAATTTCTAAATTTAAAATCTTCCGCAAACCGTGGTATTATGGAGGTGAGAAATAATGGCTATGAAAATTCCTACCTTTGATTTTGTAAAGAGCAGAAAAATTTGTTACATTATTTCTTGTTCTATTATCGCTGTTGCGTTGATTTTTGCTTTTATTTTCGGTGTAAATCTCGATATCCAGTTTAAGGGTGGTACAATTGCTACTTATTCTTATTCCGGTGAGTTGAACCTTGAAGATGTTGAAGCTTTTGTCAATGAATCTACCGGCATGGAGGTTTCTGCACGTAATTCTAAGAATGCTGTAACCGATGAGCCTAATGTTGTATTGACATTCGCTTCCAAAGAAGGACTTTCTGTTGAAGAGCAGAATAATATGACTTCTTCTTTGCAGGAAAAATATCCTGATAATACAATTAAAACTGTTTCTATCAACTCGGTTTCACCTACAATGGGTAAAGACTTCCTTTTAAAATCTTTGGTTGCTGTTGCTTTCTCTGCAATCTTTATGATTTTATATATCGCTTTGCGATTCAGAAAAATTGGTGGTTGGTCCGCAGGTGTGTTTGCGGTTGTGGCTTTGCTTCATGATATTTTGGTAGTATTTGCTATTTTTATTATCTTCCGTATGTCGTTAGATGATAACTTTATTGCTGTACTTTTAGTTATCTTAGGCTACTCTGTAAATGATACCATCGTTATTTACGACCGTATCCGTGAAAATGCAAATGCTCATGTTGGTCGCATTTCTGAAGGAAACATCAAGGATATTGTTAACCTTTCAATCAACCAGACACTTTCAAGAACAATCAACACAACTATCTCTACTTTAATTGCAATGGTAGTTGTTTGCATCTTGGCTTTAATCAACAATACACAGTCGATTATTACTTTTGCATTCCCGTTGATTATCGGTTTGATTTCAGGTGCTTATTCCTCTATCTGTCTTTCAGGTCCGATATGGGTTGTTTGGCAACAGTTTAAAATCCGCAGAAAACGTGGTAAGAACGTATAATAAAGAATTAAGCCACTCATTTTGGGTGGCTTTTTCTGATTTTTGAGGTAAGTATTATGTATGCAGGAATTTCTACATCATGCTTTTATCCAATGCTCACCGAAGATGCGGCTTCATTTTTAGCTGATAACAGGGTAGAGGCTACCGAGATTTTTATCAATTCTTTTCTTGAAACTAAAAAAGAATATCTGAAAAAATTAAAGGGTATTTTTGATTTTGGGGGAACTAAGGTAATTTCTGTTCACCCTTTTACCTGTCAGCTTGAACCTATGCTTTTTTTCTCGGAATATGAACGCAGGGTAGATGACGGGCTTGAGATGTATAAAAGGTATTTCGAGGCGGCAAATGAACTCGGAGCCGAGATTTTAGTGCTTCACGGCTCTAATGACAGTTGCCCTGAGGAAAGATATTTTGAAAGGTATTTAAAGCTTTTTAAGTTAGGTCAGGAGTTTTCTGTGACGGTGGCTCAGGAGAATGTTTCAAGATGTAAAAGCGGTAGTTTTGAGTTTTTAAAAAATATGCAGAAAGCTTTAAAAAATGATGTGAAATTTGTCCTTGATTTAAAACAAGCGAGAAGGTCTGAGACTGATTTCTTTGAAATGTTTAAGACACTTTCTGATAATATTTGTCATATCCATATAAGCGATGGTACCGCACTTGAGGAGTGTTTGCCAATAGGAGAGGGAGATACTGATTTTTCAAGGTTTTTCTCTTTGCTTCATAAGCATAATTTTGATGGTGGAGTTATACTTGAACTTTATCGCAGAAATTATAAAGAATATGAGGAACTTTTAAGCTCTTATGAGGAGATTAAAAAACATGAACAAAGATGTTGTAAGAATTTTCAGTAAGCTTATTTTATCTGATAAAACAGTGAATATTAAGCTTTTGGGCGATTCAATTACTCATGGCAGTGGCGGAAGCGGTTTTGAGCAAAATGGTGAACCGATTGTAGAAGGTTTTAAAAGAAATCCTTATGGATACTGCTGGGCAAAGTCGTTTAAAGAGTTTTTGGAAAGCAGATTTAATTGCAAGGTTATAAATAATGCCTGTAGCGGAACAGATATAGGTTTTGTGATTGAGAATTTTGATAAATTGGTTTCTGAGGATGATGATATAATTATTTGCACTATCGGTACAAATAACAGACACGTGTTTTTTGAAGATAGTGAAAGACGCCCCGGTAAAGAAGAACATTGTACCTTTGTTTACAACGAGATTTTAAGACTTAACAAGGTATTTGAGAAAAATAAAAAGGATTATATTTTAGTAGCTAATATTCCGGTTTCAAGTACAAATGAAAAAGATGGTGAGAATTACTGGCGTGTAATTCATATGGAAGATATACATAATCTTTATCTGAAAGCACATTTTGAGTGCGGATTTCCATTTATAGATATGTATTCACTTTTTTGGGATTATTGTGAGAAAAATGATGTTTTACCCGACAGTCTTCTGCGTGACGGATTGCATCCGAATGACGATGGATACGATGTTATATTTAAGCTTTTAAAGAGTGAAATTGGTATTGTATGATCAGTATTTTTATGATATAATCATACTGTGTGGATTTTCTAAAATTTTTAAAAGTTCTGGAATGAAAAAATCCGCCGTATAAGCGGATTTCTTAGAAGTGTCGAAACCTTTTAAAACAGAGTGCAAAATTAAAAAAGTGCACCAACAAAAGTCAGTGCACGAAAAATGCACAACTCTGTTTGTTGTCACACAAATTCTCTCACACTTGGATAAGTATGCGAAAATAGAGTCTGCATTTTTACCAAAAATAACGATAAAAATACACACCTATCCTAAGTGAGATATTGAGAATTTATGTGACAATCGCATTATATCATATATTGTTACAGTAGTCAATAATTTCTATATGTAAATAATTGTATTTAATTTAGAATATTGAAATAATTTTTATTAAAAGGAAGTGGATTTTATGAAAAGGTTTATGCTTATTTTATTATCAGTTGCCACCTTGCTTAGTTTTTCTTCTTGTTCAGATAAAGTGCTTACAAAAGAGGATATATATGCTAAAAACACTGTAGATTCTGTCCTTAAAGAATATGATAACGTTTCAATACACAGTCAGTTTTATGGGGAAGAGGGAGAAGGTGTTTATTCTACCTATCTTTATGCCGATAAGGATATGATTGTAAAAGAAGACAGTTTTCGTAACGTGATGATTATCACAAAGGATAAAATGTTTGGTTTTGATTCCGATAATGGTGCTATTTTTGAGACTTTGTTTGTTGAAAATGATTATATCAACGAATATCGCAAGATGTGGTCAGATATTTTATTGGTAAACTCTTTTGCTTCTGCTGAGAATTGTAAGGAAAAAGAAGTTTCAGATGGCAGGGAATTAACATTTGAGCTCAGTGTTATGGAAATTCAGTCTTATTATCATGACTATGATCTGGCTTTGGATGCCCTTGACGGATACGTGGTGTTTAAGCTCAATGATAAGGGATATTTATTGGGCTGGGATGTTATAATCATAAACAGAAGCGGTGTGGAAAAGAAGCTTCTTTCTTTTGATATTGAATATAACAATAAGCCTTATGAAATTCCAAGTCACCTTACTAACTATGGCTCCGAAGAAAAAAGAACAGTTACAGTTATTGCTGATGCAGATACTGATAACGAAAAATCCTATTCAATTGAAGTTTCACAAGGTGTTGCAGTTACTGCAATTGTAAGCCCTGAATATATTGGAACTTTTTCCGATAAAGAATGCACTATACCATTTAAATCAAACGACGAATTCTATGTAAACGATACAATAATTTATACAAAAAGGGTTTAGGGTGATTTTATGAAATGTCCGTATTGTTCTGTTTCCGACAGTAAGGTTATTGATTCAAGGCCTACTGAGGATGGAGAGAAAATCCGCAGACGACGTGAATGTCTTGCTTGTAATAAAAGATTTACCACTTATGAGGTGGTGGAAACAACTCCGCTTGTTGTGGTAAAAAAAGATGGTTCAAGGCAGATGTTTGACAGAAATAAGCTTTTAGGCGGTTTGTTGCGTGCTTGTGAAAAGAGACCTGTTTCACTTGCGATGCTTGAAAAATTTGTGGATTCTATCGAACTTGATTACGCAAACTCTTTGGTGAAAGAGGTAAGTTCTGTTGAACTTGGAGAAAAGGTTTTGATAGAACTTAAGAATTTAGATAAAGTAGCTTATGTAAGATTTGCTTCGGTTTACAGAGATTTTTCAGATTTGGAATCGTTCTTGGCTGAACTTAAAGCGTTAAAAAAAGAAAAAAAATAAAAAAGTCTGCTGATAATTTCAGCAGACTTTATTTTTTTCTCATTCCTTTTCTTAAAATATTTACTGTTACATTTTGTAAAGTTATATCGTCAAAAGGTTTGAAGTTTTGATTTTTCCCTTTGATAAGGGCTTTTTTGCATTGTAAAGTGATTTGCTTTTCAATCTCTTTTTCTGCAGAAATCAAAGCTTCTTCGTTAATTTCCATTTGGTCGTTCAAAATAAAATCTACAATTCTTGCTTTTGCAAAAATTTTTGCTGTGTTATCTTTGATTTTTGTTTTACTTTGGTAAATTTCTACCGATAGCTCTTTAAACTCCTTGGTTTTTAGTGAATATGATGCCGTTTTAAGCCAATCAAGCATAAAAATTGCACCGGTTGTTTCATCAAAGCTTAATTTGTCTTTATAGATATTATCGGTAAACAAAGCGCTGCCTGTTAGACTTATGGTTTTAAGTGATTTTTCATTTGGGTTAGTCAATGGTTTTATCAAAGGGATAATGACGTTATCTTTTTTTAACAAATCAAGGAGAAAGGTTTTGGTGATTTTTGAGTCGTTGTAGGCGTTTTCCACTATTTTTTCGATAGTCAGTGCAGGTAAAATTCCTTGGTTTATATCGGCATTTAATATAGATGAAGCATCTTCTTCACTTATTAAGAGTTTTACGTCTTTTCTTGAATCGGTAGCGGATGTAAAATAAGAAAACAATTCGTTTAAGGGGAGGGATAATGCCGAGTTTCCTAAAATTATCAATCTGTTATGCCCTAAAAAGAATTCTTTTCCTTGACTTATTGAGGTTTTTTTGATGGCGTCTTGAATGGTTTTTCCGCTACAGGTTATCACTTTAGAGTTTTGTTTTGAAGGATCTATAAAATTTTCAGCGGTATTGCTTTCTGAACTGAAAATCTGCATAGTCACTAAAAATTCATTTTCTTTATAATCAATTCCGATAGCCTGAACTATAGCTCTGTCCTGAAGATTTACAGCTTCTAAACAAGATGAAAATAAAATTAACGGTATAAGCACAAAAAGTATTTTAATCCGCACTTTTTTTCCTCCTGAATCTTAAAGGTTTTAAGCCACTAAAAAGGTAGATACTGCTTCTTATGATTCCTGAAAATATGAAACTTGACATATAAAGTGCGTCAAGACGTTGAAATACCGAAATTTTTGCCAGGGTGTTTACTGTGTAGTATGGGAATCTTTCTGTAAAAGCGGTTTTTCCAAGTGTAAAGGTTGTGATGAGGGAAATTGACGATAGAATTAAAGTTGAGATTAAAATATAAAGATAAGCCCCTTTTTTACAGGCTTTTTCGTCGGAAAGATTTTCTTTTAAAGCTATAAAAAGCAATATTTCAGGGGATAAAATTATTATTTTAATTGTTTCATATAATAAATTTTCGGTTGAAATTTTATAGATTTCATAATTTTCAATATTTCCAAAGATTGAAAAGAGAAGTCCCAGGAAGAATATAACTGATATTATAAATGCACTTCGTGTAATCCCTTCAATTCCCATATAAACTCCGTAAATGGTAGCTAATATCAGTGTGAAAATAAAGAAAAATGATGAAGAATCGGGGTAGATTGTATTTACTAAAAAATCTTTAAGAGCAAAAATTGTTTGTATAGAAATAAAAAAGAAAAAACCACCTAAGATATATTCAGTGTTTTTGATTTTAAAAAGAAAAGTTAAAATAAGAAGTTTTAAAAGGCCTGATAAAATTACAGCGTAAAGGCTGTAATGACCTCCCAGTGTTATAAAGCAGGTGGATAATACGGTAGCAGCTATAAACTCTGTAAGAGAAATTTTTCGCACTTTATTCTCTCCTAAATTCTTGAATTTTTCTGACGTCTTTTTGCAGGGTTTTAAACCCAAGTCTTAAAAAAGTATCACGCATTGATTTTAGTGAAAACGGGGAAATGGGGGAAGTGTATGGTATCCCGAGATTGCTTATTTTGCAGATATTAAATAACAGCATACAACTTATAACTGCTATTCCGTACATTCCGCTAAGCCCTCCGACTATAATAAAAATAAAACGGAGAATGCTTACAGGTTCGTAAAGGCTTGGCACTACAAAGGAGCTTATTGCAGTGAGTGCCACTACCATTACCATAGGGGAACCGATAATTCCTGCAGTTACTGCGGCATCGCCTATTACGAGTGCACCTACGATTCCTACAGCGTGTCCTACGGGCCTTGGGAGTCTTAATCCTGCCTCACGCATTATTTCATAGATAAAATGAATGATTAATGCCGATAAAACAAGTGGGAAAGGTGTGGTTTCTTCGGCAGAGGCTATATTAAATAAAAGTGCATGAGGGAATGCTTCGGGGTGAAAGGTCGCAAGAGCAACATAAATTCCAGGCAGGTATATTGTAAAAAAGAAAGCAAAATACTTTAAAAGTCTTATAAAAGTTGCGAAATATGGTCTGTGGGCATAATCGTCAAAGCTCTGAAAGTTTTCGGTAAAAAGGTAGGGTACTATCAATGCATACGGAGTTCCGTCAAGTAGAATTGCCACTCTTCCTTCAGCTATTTTTGCTACCAATGTATCGGGACGTTCGGTAACTCCGACTTCGCTGAAAAAAGAAATGGGTTTGCCTTCTAAAAATGGCTTGAGATACCCTGTGTCGAGAACCACGTCAAGCTGTAAAGCTTTTAACTTGTCGCGCACTTTATTTAATAGTTTTTCTGATACCACGTCAGTTTTATAAACAAGACAGGCATCGGTTTTGCTTTGTTTTCCTACTTCAAAGCTCTCAAACTTCAATTTATCTGATTTAATTCGTCGTCTTATCATGGTCAGGTTAATTTTTATCGGTTCTGTAAAACCTTCCCGTGAGCCACGTTCGTTTATTTCGCCTGACGGTTCTGAAATTGAACGGAAGTTAAACCCCTGAGCACCCAAAGCAATTCCTGCGGCAATACCGTCAATTATCACAACTGCAAAGCCTGACATCGCCATTTTAAGAACTTCTTCAGTGGTAAAAATTTCTTTCATATCCGCTGCCATAAGGCTTTTGTCGATGATAAAATCGTATATTGTCTTTGCAGTTACGTCTTTTTCAAAATTTTCCTGAAGGAGAGGTCTTATAATAAGATTTGCAAGGACACCTAAGTTAATCATACCTTCAATCATAACAAAGCTTAGTTTATTTTTTCCTATATATAAATCTCTTGTAATAAAATCTGCACTACCATCTAATTTATTTCGCATTTCTGTAATATTTTTATCTGAATTTTCACAGAGTTTCATGCTTTTTCTCCTTTGAATATTTAAGGGGTTATTATCAATAATAAGTATGTTCAAAAAAAGAATTGCTTATTCATAAAGGGGATTTTATATGATAGTGCTTTTAAGGGCGGTGCTTTTATATATTCTGATTGTTTTTTCCTTAAGAATAATGGGAAAACGACAAATAGGACAGCTTCAACCATCGGAGCTTGTAGTTACGATTTTAGTTTCAAATATAGCTTCTATTCCGATAGAAAACCCTGATACTCCTATGCTTACAGGCATTATACCTATTATTACTTTGGTTTCGTTTGATTTGATTGTATCGATGATTTCACTTCGTTCAAAAAAATTCAGGACTCTTATTTCGGGCAAACCTATTGTGATAATAAAGGACGGTAAAATTGACCAGAAGGCACTTAAAACTTTAAGATATTCGATTGATGATTTAACGGAAAGCTTGAGGGGGAGTGGCATTTTTGATATAGACGAGGTAGCGTTTGCGGTTATTGAAACTACCGGTACTATAAGTTTTCTTCAGAAATTTAATTATCAGACTGCGACAGCTGAAATGCTTGATTTAAAGGGGAGGCAACCGAATCCGCCTGTCGTGATTATAAGTGACGGAGAACTTTTAAAGGAGGCGTTGCCGTTATACAATCTTACGGAAAAATGGGTTTTAAGTGTTTTAAAGTCAAAAAATTTGAGAATAGATGAGATTTTTATCATGACTGCCGATAGTGATAAAAAGGTGAATATTATAAAAAAAGAGGGAATAAATTGAAAAGAGTTTTGTTGATTATATCGATTTTATTGTTACTTGTTTTGGTTTCGGTATATTCTGTTTTTTATCTGAGAGATTATAAAAATCATCTTATAAATTCTCTTGAAACTGCTGTAGGGGAAGAGGTTTATGAAGTTTATGAGAGCTGGGAGGAAAAAAAGGCTTTTCTTGAAATGTTTATAAAGGAGGAAAAAATTAACGAAATTTCAAATGCAATTTTAGACGCTGCATTATATTTTGATAAAGAGAGGATAAAAAAGGCGATAGTTTTACTTGAAAACCTTTATCAGAGTGAATTACCGACACTTAGCAATATATTTTAAAAAAAGCACAGTTTATTTAAACTGTGCTTTTTGTTTTGTTGAAAAAAATCTTCTGAGATGATATAATTTAATATGACATAAGTAAATTAAAGGAAATGGTGATATGAAGGATATAAAAATAACTGTCATGAAGATAGCAAGATATGATGATCTGATTGAAAAATATGAAAATCCTATAGAGCATGCTTGTGATATGAAATTAGGTCAGGTGTTTATTTCAAAAAGTGCAGAAAAGCCTCTAAAAATGTGTGATTCTGCATGGGAGAGTATGGAGTATTTCGTTGAAGAGTTAGCATTTGGCGGTGGGAATTTTTATGATGGTTGGATGAAAAATGAAAAGTCTGCTATGATTTCCTGTAATGATGGATTCAGACCTGTGAGCTTTTTAATTGAGGTTATTGATTAAGAGAGGTAAAGTATGAGGAAATTGGAGATAGGTGCTGTATATAAGCACTTTAAAGGTAATTTATATCGTGTTGAGGATGTTGCAAAATGTTCTGAAACAGGTGAAATCTATGTGGTTTACAGACAAATGTATGGAGATGAATCTTTGTGGATAAGGCCACTTGAGATGTTTTTGGAAGAACTTGACAGTAAAAAATATCCAGATGCTTGTCAGAAATATAGATTTGAAGTAGAAGGAGAGTAATTATGACAAGGATAATGTTCGTCTGCCACGGGAATATCTGCAGAAGTCCTATGGCTGAATTTATACTTCGTGATATTATAAAAAAAGAGGGAAGAGAAGATGAATTTTTGATTTCATCTTCTGCTACAAGTGAAGATGAAATTTTTAATGGTGTAGGCAGTCCCGTATATCCGCCTGCAAGAGAGGAACTTAGTAAACACGGGATTTCCTGTGACGGGAAAATAGCTGTAAAGCTTAAAAAGAGCGATTATGATAAGTATGACTTATTTATCTGTATGGATTCTTATAATGTGAAAAATGCGACAAGAATACTTGGCGGAGATAAAGAAGAAAAGGTGCGAAAGCTCCTTGGAAGTCGTGACGTAAGAGATCCCTGGTACAGCAGAAATTTTGAAGAGGCGTATAAAGATATTTACGAAGGTTGTAAGGCTATTTTAGAAAATTTTTAAGGAGTAAATTATGAAAAAGATTAGTATTTTAATATTAGTATCATTGATATCATTGTCTTTAATTTCCTGTAATGCCCGTTCGGTATCGGTTATCGGTGGGGCAGATGGCCCTACAAGTATTATTGTAGGCAAAAATCAAAAGCGTTACAGAAGTGAAAAAGAGCCTGTAAGGACAATTATGATTAACGGAAGTCTTTACTATGATACAGGCGAAGATAACGATATAAAAAGCAGAAGTGATGCTCTTGACGGAAGTTTTATCAAGGCTGTTGATAAATGGGAACTTCCTAAAAACGATAATGAAGCAAATTTCGGATATAAAAACAGAGCATCTGCTTATCAGCTTAGTGCTACTAAAGATATAGCCGAAGTGCCGATTGGCGATGACTGGGAAATTTTCAAGAAAATAGAGGACCCCGAAAAGGATTTTTCACAGTATAAGTATATCTTAAAGGTAGAGGGTGATACTCAGTATCAGCACGGAGAATCGGAATATATCATTCTCTCAAACAGTCTTGATATTACTGCAAATGATGTGGCAAAGTCGGGATTTAGTTCTGATTCTAAAGATTTTTTAGATATTTATATTGTGGATGCGGATTTTTAAGTAATCAGTAAAGGAGATAAAATATGGATTTTATGAAGCTTATAAAGGACAGATTTTCTGTCAGAAAATTTAAACCTGAGCATCTTAAAAAGGAAGTTATAGACGAGATATTGCTTGCAGGTCATGTTGCACCGACAGGCTGTAATTACCAGCCCCAGAGAATACTTGTTTTAAATACCGACGAGAGTATGAAAAAGCTTTCAAAATGCACACCTTGTCATTTTAATGCGCCGACTGCTATGGTTATAGGGTATAATAAAAATGAATCCTGGGTGAGAAAATACGACAAAGCGATGACTGCACCGGTGGATGCTGCCATTGTTGCTACACATATGATGCTTTCGGCACAGTCGCTTGGTGTTGGAAGCTGTATGGTAATGGCATATAATCCTGAGATTTTAAAGAATGAATTTAATATTCCTGATGAATATGAGATGACTTTGATTCTTGTTATGGGATACCCTGCTGATGATGCAGTACCTCTTGATATGCACGAGAAAGTAAGACCTATAGAAGAAACTGTATTTTATGAGAAGTTTTAGTATATAAAAGCGGGGTTTATTATGAAATTTTTTCATGTATATAATGAGGATTGTTTTAAGGGACTTGAAAAAAATAATATGCTTAACGGTGATTCAGGTTTTAAAATTCAGAATGTTTTTTCAGTTCCGTATGAGCGTCAGTTTAATAATATAGCTGCTATCGGTGGAACACTGCATTCTATGATAAAAAACGATAAAATTCCTTTTTATGTAGATAGAATTGCGGGTGGAATTACATACTGGAAATATGAATATGACAAGACTCTTATTAAGGAATACAGAGATATTCTCGGGGATTGGTTTTTGGGATTTCAGCTTCATGAGAGTGCTTCAAACCGTCGTACAAGTGACTGGCCTTTAATTATTAAAACCATGGGTTCGAATGGGCCTTATGATGTAAAAGCTATGGACGAGCCTTTAAAAAGCAGTTTTGCGGTAACACCTTACGGTGAGGTTTTGCACGGCTTGTCACAGGGATCAATTTCAGAATATTCAAAGCTTATATATTCTCCTACACCTGAAGGGTATTACGAAGAAATCAAAGAGATGTTTAAGACTCGTATGGAGGAAACTGAGGGGCTTATTCTTCCTTGTGACAGTTATTATCTTATGACGAAACTTCAAGATGAGCTCGGTATGAAAACTTTTATGCCTGAAGTCGGAAGTCAGATTCCGTATATGCGTACAGAGGTGGCTTTAGCAAGAGGTATTGCCAAGGCTTCAGATAAGACATGGGGAACATACTATGAATGTTGGCACTGGTCGATGTTTAATGGGAAATACGTCGGCTGCACAATGCCTTGTTTTAATTTAGACCCTATCAATGAGTGGTATCTTACTCAGGATACACATCCCGATAATTTTACTTCGTTTGGTGAAAATGGTGGCAGTTCGAGGCTTTTACAAAACAGAATATATTATTTTTCGCTTATGAGTGGTTCGCACTACTTTTCTGAAGAATGGGGACTTAATTGTTCTTATTATGATATGAAGGAATTTAATCTTTCACCCTATGGTGAAACAAAGAAAAATTTTATTCATGAAGCAGAGAAATTACGGGGAATCAACGCTTTTACTCCGTTTGCGATTGTGCTTCCTAAGAAATATAGTACGGTACAGTTGCGTTTCAGGTTTAATTTAAATGAAAAACATGAAAACCCATATACATATATGTGCTCGACCTTAACAAAACAAGAAGAGCAGTATTATATGCATGTTGAGGACGTTCTTGCACTTATTTTTGAAGACAGAGTCAAAGGAAGCGGTAATGAGGGGCATGTTCTTACAAACACCGAATTCGGAGATGTTTTTGATATTATATATGAAGATACGAATCCTGAAGCTATGAAAAAATATGAATATTTAATTGATGCTTCACCTGATTCTCATTTTAAAAAGGAAAACGAGGATAAGTATAAAATTCTTGATTCGTCTGATATAAATAAGCTTTCAGCAGAGCTTAAAAAACTTATTTTAAAGGTTATGCCGGTTTATGTTTCGGGACTTTCATGGCTTGTATCAACGGATGAAAATAATCAGAGGTATCTTTCTTTGTTTAACAACGAAGGAAATATGAGAACGATTGACAAAGGCGATGTAATCGATAATGAGGCAGATGAATTGGTAGAGGTAACCTTTAAAAAGCCTACTGAAATCGAGGTTATTAAAGAGGGAAATTTTAAGTCTCAGATTATAAAAAAAGACGATAAAACATACTCTGTTAAAGTTCCTGCTACTGCATTTATTATACTTGAGTTTTAATTAAAAAAAGCAAGGTGAAAATTCACCTTGCTTTTTCACATATTTTCAATTTTGATGAGGCTTGTGTTGCCTGATGCTCCTGTAGTATCACCGCCGGTTATAACGATTTTATCGTCTTTTTCAAGACAGAGTTTTTCTTTTGCTATTTTCTTTGCTGTGTAAAATAATACGTCTGTTGAGCTGAATTGTTCACAGATAGCGGGGATAACACCCCAGGAAAGTGCCAATTTTCTCCAGGTGCGTTCATTGGTTGTAAGACCTAAAATCGGAACGGGAGGACGGAAACGGGATACCATTCGGGCTGTCATACCTGAAAGCGAACATGCAACAATCGCTTTTGCGTTAAGGTCTATTGCCATTCCGCAGGTGGAATGAGAAATAGCATCTACTGAGTTTCTGATCTCAAATTCCGCATTGTGAAAACGCTTGTTATAGTGGATATTGCTTTCAGTAGTTTCAGCAATTTCTGCCATTGCTTTTACTGATTCAATGGGATATTTACCTGCTGCGGTTTCACCCGAGAGCATAATGGCACTTGTCCCGTCATAAACTGCATTGGCAATATCGGAAATTTCTGCCCTTGTGGGACGCGGATTTGAAATCATAGATTCCAGCATTTCAGTTGCAGTAATAACTCTTTTACCGAGCAAACGACATTTTGTTATGAGCTTTTTCTGAATTATGGGGAGCATCTTGAAAGGTATTTCGACACCCATATCACCACGGGCTATCATAATACCGTCACATTCTTCACAGATTTCTTCAATGTTATCAAAACCTGACTGGTTTTCTATTTTGGCGATCAGTTCAATATCATTGGCGTTAAGCTCTTTTAAATAATTATGAACATCGATAAGGTCTTGCTTTTTAGAAACAAAGGAGCAGGCAATATAATCCACCTCATTCTGCACACCGAAAGCAATATCCAATTTATCTTGTTTTGAAAGATATTCTTTTTTCATTACTTTACCCGGGAAGCTCATACTCTTACGGTCTGAAAGTTCGCCGCCGATTAAAACTGTGCATTCGATATTAACGTCATCTGTATTTATAACCTTAAATGTCAAAAGACCATTATTGAGCAAAATAATATCGCCAACTGAAAGCTCGTGGGGGAGATTGGGATAATTTATCGAAACTATGGTTTCGTCACCAATAATATCTTTTGATGTGAAAGTGAATTTATCTCCGTTATTTAAGGTGATTTTTCCATTTTTAAAGGTCTTGATTCTGTATTCGGGACCTTTGGTGTCAAGCATAATAGCAATGGGCATATTAAGCTTTGAGCGAACTTTTTTGATAAGGTCAATTCTTTTTTGGTGGTGTTCGTGAGTATTGTGGGAAAAGTTAAGTCTTGCTACATTCATTCCGGCTTTGCAAAGTCTTGTGATTATTTCTTCGGTTTCACTTGCAGGGCCGATTGTGCATACTATTTTTGTTTTGCGCATAAAAATATCCTCCTGATAACGCACTTTATATATATTATAATATTTTTATAACAGTATTAAACATGTTTATAAAAAATCTTGTCGGGGGGTTTAAAAAGCCTTTCCCTCAAAGGGAAAGTGGGAGTGCCTTCGGTTCGGGTCGCAATCTACACCTCATCAGTCACTTCGTGACAGCTTCTCCTCGAGGAGAAACCTTTGAAACAAGTACAAATTATGTGATTGCGAATAATAAAAAAGATACCCTTTTAGGGTATCTTTTTATTGGTCGGGATAACAGGATTCGAACCTGCGGCCTCTTCGTCCCGAACACGCTCTAAAGTCTGATATATAGCGGTTTTTGCTTTTTTTAGCCCTTTTCGCTACATTCAACATACTCTTTGGGCATCTTATCTCCACTGTTTCCATATAGTCCAGAGCTAACTGTGGGATAACATGTGGTCAAAAAAATCAGTAGGTCCAAAATAAAATCTTTGCAGATGAGTTTCAAAAAATTAACATATCAAAATTTAATATACCTTAACCAAAGAAAAGACAGGTTCTGTGAATAATATACCTTAAATTGCTAAAAATAAAATAAAATACTGCAATTGGAGGTAATAATATGTTTAAACATGAAAAAATGCTTTTTCATCCGGTAGAAGTTGAAAGACCAAATCCACAGTATGCCGTACTGCTTCAGGAACAACTCGGCGGAGGAAATGGTGAACTGAAAGCAGCAATGCAATACATGTCACAAAGCTTTCGTATAAAAGACCCCGAAATTAAAGATTTATTTTTGGATATAGCTGCTGAAGAGCTTGGACATATGGAAATGGTTGCACAAACCATCAATTTACTCAACGGCCATGATGTGGATGCAACTAAGGTACAAGCAGGAGAAATACAATCTCATGTTCTTATGGGACTCAATCCCGGTCTTATAAATTCATCAGGCTACTCTTGGACAGGAGATTATGTTACTGTAACAGGAGATTTGTGTGCTGACCTTTTAAGCAACATTGCATCCGAACAACGCGCAAAGGTTGTATATGAATATCTGTATCGCCAGATTGATGATAAAAAAGTGAGAGAAACGATAGATTTTCTCCTCAACCGTGAAGAAGCACATAATCAAATGTTCCGTGATGCCTTTAATAAAGTACAAAATAGCGGCTCCAACAGAGATTTCGGAACAACAAAGGCTGCTCGAATGTATTTCTCAATGTCTGATCCCGGGCCTAATGCTTTTGCGAACAATGAAACAGTAGCACCTTCTTTTAGTAAATAGTATTTTATTGTGGAAACCCCTTTGAAGAATATCTTTCAAAGGGGTTTTCTATATAAACTAACGCAGAGCGGGAAGCTCATTAGTTGGTGGCAGACAATTATGATTTTTACATACATAAAATGTTGTCTGATTGTTTAAAAGCGGATATTTTGTGCTATCTGGAACTACCGATATATTTGCCAGATAAGGCAGTCTTTCTCTTATTTGATTTAAATCAGAGCATTCCTTTAATGCAATCGTAATATGAGGTATGGGATTTTCGTGCATCAGCAATGCGATTAAAAACATACTGTTACCTGACGGATATTCGTATGATTTTGCAGACATAAAAGCTATCTGTTTTTCCAAAAGTTCTTTGTACTCATCCTTTTCTGTGATTTGATACAATCTCACCAAATTATATGTCATGGCTGAATTTCCACTGGGAATAGCCCCATCATAAGTTTCTTTTGGATTTATAAATAGTTCAGTCCTATTTGGATTGGAAAGAAAAAAGCCTCCGTTTTCACTGTCTGCAAATCGTTTCACTGCTTCTGCAAAGAATTTTTCTGCCTTTTCGAGATAGTCTTTATCAAGTGTTGTGTTGTAAAGTTCTGTCAATGCTGTAACATAAAATGCATAATCATCTAAGAAGGCATGCTTCGAACACTTTCCGTCACGAAAGCTTGTATAAAGTCTTAGCTCCTCAGACATATTATTTTCGATAAATTTCTGTGATTTCTGTGCTGCATTAAGATACTTTTCATTTCGTGTAACTCTATAAAGCATAGACAGTGCTGCAATCATCATGGAATTCCATGATAACAAAATTTTATCATCAAGGTGAAGCATAAAACGATTTTTTCGATAACTATAAAGCTTTTTTGTTTCTTCTTGGAAGCCAGTCTTTAAATCGCTACTTTTAAGCAGGTTTGGAATATTCATACTTTCAAAGTTTCCGTTTTCTGTAATGTCAAAAACTTCGGCAAATTCTCTTCCGTTTTCTTCGCCTAAAATATTAATTATTTCTTTTAGGGAAAAGGTATAATATTTTCCCTCTATACCCTCACTGTCAGCATCCTGGGCGCTATAAAATCCGCCATCTTCAGATGTCATCTCGTTTAAGATATATTCTGCTGTCTTTTCGGCAGTATCAAGATAAATATTGTTTTTGGTAATACTGTATAAAGATGAATACGCTATTATCAGTAAAGCGTTATCGTATAGCATTTTCTCAAAATGAGGAGCGAGATAGTACTTATCTGTGGAATACCTTGAAAAGCCGTAACCAATATGGTCGAAGATGCCACCTTTTCTCATTTGTAACAGTGTTTTTTCTGCCATTTTCAAGGCATCAGAATTATTGTGTTGTTTTGCGTATAGCATTAAGAATAACAAGTTATGTGGTGTAGGAAATTTGGGGGCATCTCCAAAACCACCATGCGTGCTGTCGAAGGTATGCTCAAAAATCTGTACTGCGCGTTGTATTAAGTTGCTATTGGTTTGAGTTTTTTCATCTGACTGAGTATTTATCAGGTGTTTGATAATTTCTTCTGCAGACTCTAAAAGGTCTTTTTTATTTGAGTACCATTGATTTGCAATAGTATTTAAAAGTTCTGAGAAACTTGGCATACCATATCGCGATTGAGGAGGGAAATATGTGCCTGCAAAAAACGGTTTTTTATCCCATGTCATAAATATGCTCATCGGCCAACCGCCACTACCAGTGAATGCTTGACATACCGACATATATACACTGTCAATATCAGGGCGTTCCTCACGGTCTACCTTTATTGAAACAAAATATTTGTTCAATATTTCTGCTGTTTTATTATCTTCAAAGCTTTCGTGTGCCATAACGTGACACCAGTGGCATGTGCTGTATCCAATACTTAAAAAAATCGGCTTGTTTTCTGTCTTTGCCTTCTCGAATGCTTCCGCGCACCAAGGATACCAGTTTACGGGATTTTCTGCATGTTGCAGCAGGTACGGACTTGTTTCGCTTTTTAACTGATTGCTCATTATTTCCTCCATATTAACTTCATTTTTGTTAGTATATCCTAATGTAAAATAAGAAATACTATACAAAAACGACGGAGATAATAAATGTCAAAAAATAACTATTTTAAAGGTTGGTACTTCAAATGCTGTGCAAATGATACAACAATTGCTTTTATTCCCGCATACCATCGTAGTAATGGAATAGAAACTGCCTCCCTGCAAATTATAACGGATGAAGCGGTTTTTAATATACCGTTTGATTCGCTAAGATACTCCGAAAAACCGTTACGTGTGAACATAGGAAAATGTGTGTTTTCCGAAAATGGCATAAAGCTAAACATTAAAAATGATAAGTTGGCAATTAGCGGTGAACTTCGATTTATAGGTATTTCTCCGATTAGATATGATATTATGGGACCATTTTGTTTTCTCCCTTTTATGCAATGCAGACACAGTGTTTACAGCATGACGCATTCAGTGGATGGTCAAATCACTGTTAATGGTCAGCAACTTGATTTTGAAAATGGTCAGGGCTATATCGAAGGAGACAGCGGTTACTCTTTTCCAAATCGGTATGTATGGACACAATGCCTTTTTGAAAATGGCTCGCTAATGCTATCAGTTGCGGATATTCCGTTATTAGGATTCCATTTTACCGGAATTATCGGTGTGGTTTTGATTGGCGGGAAGGAATATAGAATTGCCACCTATCTTGGAGCAAGATTAAAATATGTTGGTAAAAACATTGTCACGGTCAAGCAAGGTGCATATGAACTCACAGCAAAATTAATCCATAAGAACTGCCAACCGCTGTATGCTCCTGAAAATGGCAGAATGGACAGGATTATTCATGAAAGTGCTTACTGCAGGGCATATTACAAATTTTCCTGCAAAGGTAAACTGCTGTGCGAATTTGCAAGCGACAGGGCAAGCTTTGAATTTGAATACACAGGATTTTGAAAATAGCTTGTTCTATTTATCCATAGCACATTCACTACTTGTGTATTTATATAAAACCTGGGGTATACTTTCTTTGTAGGAGTTGATTCAACATTTTTTGTGATATATCAGCCAAATAATAAGGGGAATAAAAACATGTCTGTATTAGTAGTTAGTAAAAATAATTTTCAAAGAGAAGTTTTAGAAAGCGACAGACCGGTGCTAATAGATTTCTGGGCAAGCTGGTGCGGACCTTGCAAGGCGATTTCGCCTATGATAGATGAAATTTCTGAGGAGCATCCTGAAATCAAAGTGTGCAAGATAAATATAGACGAAGAACAAGAACTTGCCACACAATTTGATATAATGAGTGTACCGACACTTTTAGTTATTAAAGACGGTAAAGTAGTAAATCAATCAGTTGGACTAAAGCCTAAAAATCAAATTCTCCAGATGCTTTAAACATGTAAAGAGTATGTCACTATAAGGAGAATAAGCAATGGAAAAAGTATATGATGTAATTGTAATTGGTGGAGGTCCTGCAGGATATACCTCAGCAATTTACACATCAAGAGCAGGTTTTGATACTCTAGTGCTTGAAAAAGTTTCAGCAGGCGGACAGATGACACAAACTCCACAAATAGATAATTACCCTGGCTTCCCTGAAAGTGTGGACGGATTTGCCTTAGGTTCCAAAATGCAACAAGGAGCAGAGCGATTTGGTACAAAAACTATGCAGTCAGAGGTTATCGAGACAAATTTGAAAGATAAAATAAAAACAATCAAGACACCAGACGGAGTTCTTTTAGCTCATAGCGTTATAATTGCAACGGGTGCTGAGCATAAGCATTTGGGACTTGAAAATGAAGAAAAACTAATCGGCAAGGGTGTTGGATATTGTGCTGCATGCGATGGTATCTTCTATAAAGGGAAAACCGTCACAGTTATCGGCGGAGGAAACTCAGCGGCGGCAGATGCTCTTTTACTTTCTAAAATTTGTGAAAAGGTTATCGTAGTCCATAGAAGGGACACATTAAGAGCTGAAAAGGTTTATCATGAGCCTCTACTTAAAGCTCAGAATGTAGAGTTTGAGTGGAATAGTACGGTCTGTGAAATTTTAGCTGACAATAAGGTTACGGGTATTAAAATCAAAAATTCAGCCCAAGGCACGGAAAAAGAAATCCATACAGACGGTGTTTTTATAAGCATTGGAAGAGAGCCTCAGACAGAGTTATTTCGCGGTCAACTTGATATTGATAAAAATGGTTACATTATAGCAGACGAAACAACAAAAACCAGTATAAGCGGAGTTTTTGCAGTAGGAGATGTCCGTACCAAACCTGTTCGTCAAATTGTAACCGCTACGGCTGATGGAGCATGTGCATCTCATTTTGCAGAAGAATATTTAGCAACTATACAGTAGATAATATACATTTATCAGTAAGCTATATCTAAATTTGAAGAAAAGACACAGATTTCAATCGAAATCTGTGTCTTTTTCTGATAGGGATAACATGTGGTCAAAAAAGCTCTTTCGTATAAGACTAATTAAAATTTCCCATATAGCTTTAATCTTAACATTTTGCTATTATAAAGCTTTTATAAAAAATCATAAAACTAACGACGGAGCTGTATAAACTCGTGCTGCAAGTTCCTGATTGAGCATATAAAGACTTTTTGGATCCGAACCAAAAAGTTCCATCTTTGTAATCAAATCATTTGCGTTTGTTTCCTCTTCACCTTGTTCCTTAACAAACCAATCAAGGAACTGCATTGTGCGAAAATCTTTAACATTGTATGCTGCTGCATAAATGTCATTTATAAGTGATGTTACATATTCTTCGTGTTCAAGTCCTGCCTTTAAAACATCCATATGTGTAGAAAATGTCTTGTCAGGTTTTGCAATAGCCTCAAGAGTTACTTTTTGATTCTCATTTTGGAGATACTGATAGAAAAGCATTGCATGGTCACGCTCTTCCTGTGCCTGAATCTTATACCAGTTGGCAAATCCGTCAAGGCCTACCTCTTCAAAATAATTTGAAAAATCAAGGTAGAGATACGCAGAATAGAACTCTTTGTTGATCTGTTGATTTAAAAGTTTATGTACTTTTTCATTCATCATAATATTATACCTCCGTTTTCTGTCTTTATTATATCATGTATGTATGAAAAAATCAACAAAAAAACACAGATGGAGAAATTTTGAAGCTCCGTCTGTGTTTTTGTCTATCTGCGATTTAATTTGTCTGACAAATCTCCATATACAGGCGTTGCCAAACCAAAACCTCCGGACACGGTTAGTATTTGACCCGTGGTATAAGCAGAATCATCTGATGCAAAGTAAACTGCTGCTGCGGCAATTTCTTCAGGTGTACCCATACGCTTAAACGGAATATGATGCATAAACAGTTCTCTGAATCCCTCCGTAAGATTCTTCTCTACTGCATCGGTTGCAGTCATTCCCGGTAAGATTGCATTACAGCGAATATTATTTTTTGCTTCGTGTACGGCTATCAGTTTAGTCAGATAATTAATAGCAGCCTTACTTGTCCCATATGCTACTTGTGAAATATCCGGAATAAGTCCGCCTACAGAGGATATGTTTATAATACTTCCGCCGCCGTTTTTTGCCATGTGTTTTGCTGCTTCCTTGCTTGCCATAAAAACACTTCTTAAATTGATATTTACAATATCAAAGAAAACATCTGTATCGGTATTTGAAAAATCAAGGTCTTTTCCCGGATTTGAAGTGCCGAAGTTGTTAACCAAAACATCAATACGCCCTGCATCTTTTATTACTTCATCAGTCATAGAAATATAAGATTCGCTCTTACTTGCATCGTTATAAACATATTTTACTCTGTAGCCCTCGGAATTTAGCTTGTCAGCCTCCTGCTTTGCAAGTTCTAAATTTCTTGCCGCCATATAAACTATAGCACCTTCTTTAGCAAAGGATTTAGTAATGGCAAGACCTATTCCTCGGGTTGAGGCGGTAATCAAAACAACTTTGTCTTTTAATTTCATGCTTTTTCTCCTTTTTTATTATAAATTTTAGGTAGAAACAATACAATCATTATTCCTACTACAACACATATTACCTCCACTGCTGCAAGTAATCTTATGGAATTGATTGCAGCAAGTGTTGGAGTTGCGCCGCGCCCGATAATACTTGTTACTCTATTTGTAAAAAGAGGAACGAAAACAGCAACACCAAAGGGTGCTGCAAGATCACGGAATAAGCCATAAGTTCCGGTTCCTGCTCCTGCAGTTTCAGAAGGCACACCTGACAGTACAACTTTCATAAAAATTGCAGCATTTCCGCCAAGCCCAAAGCCTAATATGCCAAGAGAAGTGGCAAGTATAATCACGGAAGTTTGGGCAGTAAATAAAAGCATAATGGCACATCCAATCCCTGTAAGAGAAAGAGAAGCAGCCAAAACCTTTTTAGGCTCTATGCGGTCTGCCAATGGTCCTAAAACAACTGACCCGAGTGACATTCCGATATACATAATTGAAATCGCATAGCTGGATATAATAGTATTATCAGGCTGTGTGTAGTTGATAAAGACAATTATATTTGTCATATTCGCCTGCATAAGTCCCTGAGTTAAAAAGAGAGCCAGAACTGAGAGAAAAAACTTTTTTCTCTTCATAAACTTCTAACTGAGAATTGGATTTATTGCCTTTTTTTCTGCATAAAACAAACCGATAAATGAAATTACCGATGCAATAAAAATAATTAAAAACCATATTGACCTAATACCGAAATTCTGACCAAAGGACGGTAGGCACAACATAAGAGTAAAGAAAATCAGTACCCATACAGAACCAATACCATCGAAATCTGTCAGTGGTTTAAATAGCATACTATCTTTTCTATGTGTTACAATGCAAAGTAAAAATATGATGGCTGAAATTGCAACGCATACCCACATCATTGCTCGCCAACCATAAAACTCAATAAGTAATCCGCCGAGCGTAGGTCCAAAAATTACTGCACTGCTTGAAATAAGCATATATAAAGAAAAACCCTTTGCTATTTTCTCACGCGGAAACTCTGTAACAATGTATGACATTACCACCGGTGCAATAGCTGCACTTCCTATTCCTACAATAAAACGGGCAATAATCATAAAAAATAGCGATGGGGCTATTGCCGTAAGGATATTACCTAAAGTGAAAATCGCTATACCAATCAATAATGTTGCTTTCCTGCCTATTACATCACCCAGCTTGCCGAGAATGGGTGCAAACGCTGCTGTTGAAGCTGCCATAGCTAAAGCGGTCCATGTTATGTTATTATACGGTAAATTCAAGTCACTTACAAATGCAGGGCCAAGCACGGCAGTAAATCCGCCCACAGCACCTACTAAAAAAGCCGCGAGTGCATACGGCACAAAACCCCTTAAATAAGGTTTTGAGGAATTAATTTCCATAAGTTATCACTCCAATCTAACCATAGTATAACCATTATTCGCGTATTTATTTAGCAGATTTGGTTATACTTTTATGTAGAAAGGAGGAATAGTTTTGAAAGAACTGTTTTTTATTTGCAAGCATTGCGGAAATATTGTTGCGATGATAAAAAATAGCGGTGTTCCTATACAATGCTGCGGCGAAGATATGCAGGAAATAATTCCGGGCACTACGGAGGCATCCGAAGAAAAACATATTCCTGTATATAAAACAGAAGGTGACAAGATAACTGTTTCAGTCGGTTCGGTTCTGCATCCGATGGAACCCCAGCATTATATCGAGTGGGTGTGTATTGAAAGTGATGCTGGGTTTCAGTACAAAAGACTATTGCCGAACACACCTCCGAAGGCAAACTTTTTATTATCCAAGGGAGAGAGTGTAAAAGCAGTATATGCCTTTTGCAATCAGCATAGCCTTTGGAAAGCATAACACTAAAAATTAAGGGAGAATAAAATTATGTCATTGATTAACAAAGAAATTTCAGATTTTAAAGCTTACGCATTTCACGGAGACGATTTTAAGATGGTTTCCAAAGAAGATATTTTAGGTAAATGGAGTGTGTTCTTTTTCTATCCTGCAGATTTTACCTTTGTATGCCCAACGGAGTTGGAAGATTTAGCAAATAAGTATGAGGATTTTAAAAATGTGGGATGTGAGATATACTCTGTATCTACCGACACTCATTTTGTTCATAAAGCATGGCACGATGCATCTGAAAGAATTAAAAAAATCAATTATCCTATGCTTGCTGATCCGACTCATGAAATTTCAAGAGATTTTGAGGTTTTAATCGAATCAGATGGTCTTGCAGAACGCGGTACTTTTATCATAAATCCTGAAGGTAAAATTGTAGGCTACGAGGTTACTGCCGGAAATGTAGGCAGAAACGCAGAAGAGCTCTTCCGTAAGGTTCAGGCATGTCAGTTTGTTCATGCTCACGGCGATCAGGTTTGTCCTGCTAACTGGAAGCCGGGTGCTGAAACATTAAAGCCTAGTCTTGATCTCGTAGGACAGTTATAATGAGTAATATACAAAACATTAACCAAGATAATTTATATGATGTTGTAGTGATAGGCGGCGGTCCGGCAGGACTTACCGCCGCCATTTATCTGGCTCGTGCAAGATACCGTGTGTTAGTTCTTGAAAAAGAACAGTTTGGCGGTCAGATTACCATTACACATGAGGTTGTAAATTATCCGGGCTTAGGAAAAATAAGCGGAAAAGAGCTTACCGAAACTATGCGCCGTCAGGCAGAAACCTTTGGAGCAGAATTTTTAATGGCGGAAGCAGAAAGCTTGAAAATGGATGATATTGTTAAAACCGTTCGCACAAGCCGTGGAGATTTTCAATGTTTAGGAATTCTGCTTGCTACCGGTGCACATCCGAGAACTATAGGATTTAAAGGAGAAGAAGAACACAAAGGCCGAGGAGTTGCTTATTGTGCTACATGTGACGGAGAATTTTTTACAGGGAAAGAGGTTTATGTAGTTGGCGGAGGTTTTGCCGCAGCAGAGGAAAGTGTATTCTTAACTAAATTTGCCCGCCATGTAACAATTCTTGTTCGGGATGATGATTTCACATGTGCTATGGCTGTTGCGGAACCGGCGAAAAATCACGAAAAAATAACTGTTATTTATAACACAGTTGTCGAAGAGGTAAACGGTGAAAACGGTCTTAATTATATTAGATATAAGAATACCAAAACCGGAGATGTTACCGAATATCAAGCAGAAGACGGAGATAACTTCGGAGTATTTGTGTTTGCCGGATATTCTCCTGATACAGAGCTTGTTAAAGATATTGCAAAGTTAAATGAATACGGCTATGTTATAACTGACTCAAGTCAAAAAACGACTATTGATGGATTGTATGCAGCAGGCGATGTATGTATTAAACCTCTCCGTCAGGTGGTTACAGCTACAGGTGATGGTGCTATTTCTGCTACGGAGCTTGAAAAATATGTTGCCGAAATGCAGAGAAAAACAGGTCTTCATCCAAAACCGCCCGTTACAAGAACAACAGATTTGCAAAGTAAATCCGAAACCATTAAATCGCACAATGATTCCGGTGAAATGTTTACCTCTGAAATGAAAGAACAGTTAGAGGGCGTGTTTTCGAAAATGGAACGCAAACTTATCCTTAAACTGTATCTTGATAATCGTCCTGTTTCTTTGGAATTGGAAGGTTTTATAACAAAGCTTGCAGACCTTACGGACAAGCTTACAGTCATGGTAGCTGATAAAAATGACAAATCAAATCTTGCACCATGTGTGCGAGTCTTTTCAGAGGATGGAATTGACTTGGGAATTGCATTTCACGGTGTGCCGGGAGGACATGAGTTTACATCTTTTGTACTGGGGCTTTACAATGCGGCAGGTCCCGGACAGACAATAGATGAAGATACATTAAAGGAACTTGAAGAAATTCAAAAAAGCACAGATATGAAGATTTTAGTATCTTTGTCTTGTACAATGTGTCCCGATTTGGTAATTGCCTGTCAGCGTATTGCAACAAAAAACAAAAACATTAAAGCAGAGGTATATGACCTTCAGCATTTTGAAGAGTTAAAGAAAAAATACAATGTGATGAGTGTTCCATGTCTTGTTATAAACGAGGAACACATATCTTTTGGAAAGAAGAATATAAGTCAGGTTATTGATATAGTAAAACATGTATAATGATATTTTGGTTTTGTTCATATAATCCAAAAAATGACACGCCTTAAACAAAGAAAAAAGCCTATAAAGTTTATGCACGAAATCAAGATTATCGCATACGAAAATAGCACTTAAGGGGACATTAGTGCATAAAATTAATAATTTTATTCCCTTAACTTGCATTTAACTGAATTTAGTTATTTGAAATTAACAAGCTGTATAAAATTTCCAAAAAGTATTGTAATCTTTATTATAAAGTGATATAATATACAAAACAGAATAAGAAACGGGAGCTTGTGTTACAGGCTGAGAGGAAGGTATAACCTTCGACCGAGAACCTGATTTGGATAATGCCAACGAAGGGATGCCTGAACGAGAGTTTTAGGAAAACTTAAGTAATCTTAGGAGTTACCAAATCGGTAGCTCCTTTTTTGTTGCAGTTTTTGGAGGTGATTTGGGTGGTAAGAATTAACGGAGAAAATTTAGATGTAGTCGGTAAGTCTGTTGCGGAATATCTTAATTCTTCAGGCTACGACTTAATGCGTGTTGCAGTAGAGCTTAACGGCGATATAGTTCCAAAAGCACAGTATTGTGATACGATTTTTAAGGACGGCGACAACGTTGAGGTTGTAAGCTTTGTGGGAGGTGGCTGATATGATTCCAACTAAAAAAGAATGGATACAAGCGTTAGATGACCGACACGGGATTGAGTTTCAAAAGAAAATCTCATCTACAACCGTTGCAGTTTGCGGTCTCGGCGGTCTTGGCTCAAACATAGCCATTTCACTTGCTCGTGCTGGTATAGGGAAACTTATACTGATTGATTTTGATAAGGTGGATATAACCAATCTGCACCGTCAGCAGTATAAAATAAATCAAATTGGAATGAGCAAGACAGACGCATTGCATGACAACCTGAAAGAAATAACCCCCTATCTTGAAACCAGAATACATACAATTCGCCTTGATGAAAACAATGCAAAAGATTTGCTTTCAGATGCCGATATTATTTGTGAAGCATTTGATAACGCAGAGTGTAAGGCAATGCTGACAAATCTTGTTTTGGAGGTAATGCCGGAAAAATACATTGTTGCCGCATCGGGCATGGCAGGCTTAGAGAGTGCTAATTTGATAAAAACAAGAAAAGTTTCAAAACGGTTTTATCTTTGCGGCGATGAAGTAAGCGATGTAAAAGACGGAATTGGCCTTATGTCATCAAGAGTTATGCTGTGTGCTGCACATCAGGCGCACACAGTCTTAAGAATTATAGCAGAAGAATACGAAGTATAGAAAGAAGGAATTGCAAATGAATAATGACAAACTTGTTATCGGTGGCCACGAATTTAATTCCCGTTTTATTTTAGGTTCGGGAAAATACTCTCTTAATCTGATTGAAGCTGCGGTAAAGGATGCAGGTGCGGAGATTATAACCCTTGCAGTCCGCCGAGCAAACACAAAGGAACAAGAAAACATTTTAGATTTTATCCCAAAAGGTATAACACTTTTACCAAACACAAGCGGTGCAAGAAACGCCGAAGAAGCAGTGCGAATTGCAAGACTCGCCCGTGAGCTTGGTTGCGGTAATTTTGTGAAAATTGAGATTATGCGTGATTCAAAATATTTGCTTCCCGACAATCAGGAAACAATCAAAGCAACAGAAATTCTCGCAAATGACGGATTTGTTGTTATGCCGTATATGTATCCTGACTTAAATGTTGCCCGTGATTTGGTAAACGCAGGAGCCGCCACCATAATGCCTCTTGCATCTCCCATAGGCTCGAATAAAGGTCTTGCAACAAAAGACTTTATACAGATACTTATAGATGAAATTGACCTGCCGATTATTGTTGATGCAGGTATCGGTAAACCTTCTCAGGCTTGTGAAGCTATGGAAATGGGTGCAGCAGCTATTATGGCAAACACAGCACTCGCTACCGCAGGTAATCTTCCGCTTATGGCATCCGCATTCCGTCAGGCAATCGAAGCCGGAAGAAAAGCTTACCTTTCAGGTCTTGGCAGAGTTCTGACTCGTGGTGCATCCGCATCCGATCCTCTTACGGGATTCTTGCGTGATTAAGGGGGATTAAAAATGGAAAATCAATTTTTTGTGGATTCAGAGCATTTATCTCCAGAAGCACTTGCAAAGAAGCACCAGATAGAAACAGATCCTTCCTCACGAAAAAACCACATGGAATATTTGCCGGGGATGGAGAAAATAGAATCCGATGTTTGCAAAAATGTAATGGAACAGATGAATTCTTTCGATTACTCAAAATACACTGCCAAAGATGTAAAAGCAGCATTGGAGCATGAAACCTGTACCATAGAAGATTTTAAGGCACTTTTATCTCCGGCAGCAGAACCGTTTTTGGAGCAGATGGCACAGAGAGCAAGACTTGAAACAAGTAAACACTTCGGTAACACAGTATATCTTTTTACTCCTCTTTACATAGCCAATTACTGTGAGAATTACTGCGTGTATTGCGGATTTAACTGCTATAACCATATTAACCGTATGAAGCTCTCCATGGAGCAGATTGAAAAAGAAATGAAGGTTATCGCAGACAGCGGTATGGAAGAAATTCTGATACTTACAGGCGAAAGCCGTGCTCAAAGCGATATAAATTATATCGGTGAAGCGTGCAAATTGGCAAGAAAATACTTCCGTATGGCGGGGCTTGAAATATATCCTGTAAATACCGATGAATATAAGTACCTTCACGAGTGCGGCGCTGACTATGTGACCGTATTCCAGGAAACTTATGATACAGAAAAGTACGAACAGCTACACCTACTAGGGGCTAAGCGTGTGTGGCCTTATCGTTTTGATGCACAGGAACGAGCACTTATGGGCGGTATGCGTGGAGTAGCATTTTCTGCACTTTTAGGACTTTCGGATTTCAGAAAGGATGCTTTAGCAAGTGCGCTTCATGTGTACTATCTGCAAAGAAAATATCCTCATGCGGAAATGTCACTGTCCTGTCCAAGACTCAGACCGATTATCAATAACGATAAAATCAATCCGTTAGATGTTCATGAAAAACAGCTTTGTCAAATAATCTGTGCATATCGTATCTTCTTACCCTTTGTCGGTATTACAGTATCTTCCCGTGAAAGTGCAGAATTTAGAAATGGTATTGTGAAGATTGCTGCAACAAAGGTTTCAGCAGGTGTATCTACCGGAATTGGCGACCATGAAAGTAAATACAGCGGAAAAGAATCAGATGAAGTACAGGGCGATGAACAGTTTGAGATTGACGATAACAGAAGCCTTGATAAGATGTATAAAGACATTGCAGACGAAGGCTTACAGCCGGTCTTAAATGACTATCTTTATGTATAGGAGAAAAAGAAGATGAGAAATTTTGATACAACGCTATATTTTATAACAGACAGTACCGGATTTAGTGAAGAAGAATTTTTAAGAAGAACTGAAGAAGCACTAAAAGGCGGTGCTACTATTCTGCAGCTTCGTGAAAAGGATAAGACAACAAGAGAATATATTTCACTTGCAGAAAAGGTACATACACTTACAAAGAAATATAATGTGCCGCTTATCATTGACGACAGAGTTGATGTTGCACTCGCTATGGGAGCAGAAGGTGTTCATCTCGGACAAAGCGATATGCCGATTTCTACAGCAAGAAAAATCCTCGGTGGTGATTTTATTATCGGTGCAACAACTAAAACTGTTCCGCAGGCTCTTGAAGCTTACAAGCAAGGTGCAGACTATCTCGGGGTAGGAGCAATCTATCCAACCACAACAAAGGTTAAAACCGTTCTGACATCAACCGAAACCCTTGATGCAATATGCAAAGCCATGCCAATCCCCGTAAATGCCATTGGCGGACTCAACAAAAACAATGTACAGGTTCTTAAAGGAATTGATATTGCAGGTTTTTGTGTGGTTTCTGCAATTATGAAGGCAGATGATCCTAAAGGCGAAACCGAAATTCTGCTTAAATTAGCAAAGGAATTGAAAAAACAATGATTAAAGGAGCAATATTTGATTTAGACGGAACCATCCTTGATTCGATGTTTATATGGGATACAATCGGCGAAGATTATCTTCGCTCTCTCGGTAAAGAGCCAAAGGAGAACCTGAAAGAAACATTCAAAGCCTTTACTTTGGAACAGGCTGCAGAGTATTACAGAGAGAATTATGGAGTTGTGTTGTCTGTAAATGAGATTGTAGATGGTGTAAACAAAATGGTGGAACGATATTATGCCGAAACTGTAAAACTAAAACCAGACATTGAAGTGTTCTTAGAAAAACTCAAAGCTAAAGGTATAAAAATGTGCATTGCCACAGTTACAGACAAGCCTTTGGTAGAAACTGCACTTAACAGGCTCGGCATAAGGAATTACTTTTATGAAATATTCACCTGTGCATCGGTGGGACACAGTAAAGAAGAACCTCACATATATCGAGAGGCACAAAAGCATCTTAATACCGAAAAAGGCGAAACAGTTGTATTTGAAGATGCTTTGCATGCGTTAAAAACAGCAAAGGCAGATGGCTTTGTCACTGTAGGAGTTTTTGATATTCACGAAGAAAATCAAGAGGAACTGAAAACAATAGCAGACTATTATATTGAAAACTATTCAGATTTTGAAAAGTTTTGGAGCAGTATAAACAAATAAATAAACAAGCGGCAGATTGGGGGCACCACCTTATGTCGCTATATAAAACGATGCTGAAATACGAAAGGAGTAATTGAAATGAGAATGAAAACAGCATTGACCATTGCAGGAAGCGACTGCAGTGGAGGCGCCGGCATTCAAGCAGATATTAAAACAATGACGATGAATGGTGTTTATGCTATGAGTGCTATAACGGCACTGACAGCACAAAACACGACCGGCGTGAGAGCAATTCAGGAGTCAACACCTTATTTCCTGAAACAACAAATTGATGCAGTGTTCGAGGATATCTTCCCCGATAGTGTCAAAATCGGTATGGTATCATCAAGTGAGCTTGTTTGTGTAATTGCAGACAGACTAAAATACCATAAGGCAAAAAACATTGTTGTTGATCCTGTTATGGTTGCAACAAGCGGCTCATATCTTATGAAAACGGATGCGGTTAAGATATTGATAGATGAGCTTTTACCGATTGCAACACTTGTTACGCCGAACATTCCTGAAGCGGAAGTTTTATCGGGACTTTCTATTGAAAATAAAGAGGATATGCAAAAGGTTGCAAAAATAATCGGTGATGCACACGGCCCGTCAGTTCTCCTAAAGGGCGGACATAACATCAATGATGCAAATGATCTTTTATATGAAAACAGAGAATATCAATGGTTTGAGGGCAAACGAATAGATAACCCCAATACGCACGGTACAGGATGTACATTATCAAGTGCTATAGCATCAAACCTTGCAAAAGGCTTTAAACTTGCTGAGTCTGTACAAAGAGCAAAGGAATATATCTCGGGTGCTCTATCCGCACAGCTTGATTTAGGACAAGGTTCAGGACCGATGATGCATAACTTTGACCTTACATCGCATTTTGCCGAAGAAAAAATATCTGATTGAAAGGAACTGATGGAATGAGAAATTATACAACACAAATGGATGCCGCAAAAAGGGGCATCATAACACCTGAAATGAAGGCAGTTGCAGAAAAGGAATACAGAACACCAGAGGAAATCAGAGAGCTTGTTGCCAAAGGGCAGGTTGTAATTTGTGCAAACAAATTACATACCTGTATAGATCCAAACGGTGTTGGCTCTATGCTTCGCACAAAAATCAATGTAAACTTGGGCGTATCCAAAGACTGCAAAGATTATGACATTGAAATGGAAAAGGTTATGGCAGCCGTAAATATGGGTGCGGAAGCTATTATGGACTTATCTTCTCACGGCAATACCCAACCATTCAGACAAAAGCTGACAAGTGAATGTCCTGCTATGATAGGAACAGTTCCCGTATATGACAGCGTTATTCACTATCAAAGAGATTTAGATACACTTACTGCAAAGGATTTTATTGATGTCATAAGACTTCATGCTCAGGACGGCGTGGACTTTGTAACCATTCACTGCGGTATCACAAGAAAAACCATAGAACAGATAAAAAACCACAAGAGAAAAATGAATATAGTTTCCCGTGGTGGCTCTTTGGTTTTTGCATGGATGAGTATGACAGGTGAAGAAAATCCGTTCTACGAATATTACGATGAAATACTCGATATCTGCCGTGAATATGATGTTACCATTTCTCTTGGAGATGCTTGTCGCCCCGGATGTCTTGCAGACGCAAGCGATGTTTGTCAGATAGAAGAACTTGTTCGACTTGGTGAGCTTACAAAAAGAGCATGGGCAAAGGATGTGCAGGTTATGGTAGAAGGTCCGGGACACATGCCGCTTGACCAGATTGAAGCTAATATGAAGCTTCAGCAGACAATCTGTATGGGTGCACCTTTCTATGTGTTAGGGCCAATCGTTACCGACATTGCTCCCGGCTATGACCATATAACTTCAGCAATCGGCGGTGCGATAGCAGCATCGGCAGGTGCGGCGTTCCTTTGTTATGTAACTCCTGCAGAACACTTAGCTCTCCCAAATGTTGATGATGTGAAGCAAGGAATTATAGCATCAAGAATTGCGGCACACGCAGCCGACATTGCAAAGCATATTCCGCACGCAAGAGATATTGACGATGCTATGGCTGATGCAAGAAGAAACTTTGATTGGGAAAAGCAGTGGGAATGCTCCATAGATCCTGAAACTGCAAAGAAAATTCGTGATGACAGAAAACCTGAAATTGAGGAAAGCTGTTCTATGTGCGGTAAATTCTGTGCGGTCAGAAGCATGAACAAAGCATTAAACGGCGAACACATTGATATATTATAAAAACGAAAAGAGGAAAGCGAAATGAAAACAAAAACTCAAAAAATAGTTATGGCGTCCTTGGTTGCAGCTTTGCCTAATGGGAAGAAAAGGGGTTCGGCTTTGCTCGCAGACAGTATAGGTGCGGTTCCCGGAATGGACGAAAATGGTCCTACGTCTTTGCTTAATTCTGCATTAAAATATAATCATTACTTAGCTAAAAGTGGATTTATTTTGAATTTAAAATTTAATAAAGATATGTTTATAAGTGAAAATGGATACAAAAATTTCATAAGCTTGGCAAAAACATATTTTGAAAATGGCGGTCAGCAATTATCTGTTTCGGTTTTATCATACGAGGAATTACTTGACGCTAAAAAGCATCCTGAAAAACATAGGAACTTGATTGTAAGAGTTGGTGGATACAGCGATTATTTTAATAATCTCTCAGTTGAATTGCAGGATAATGTTATTAAAAGAACAATTCTTAATATTTAAAAATTAAAACCATTATGAGATGGATCCTTGTGAGAAAGGGTTAAAATATGATGATAACGGGACAAGTGTTTAATATACAAAAATTTTCTGTTAATGATGGACCCGGAGTGCGAACGACAGTTTTTTTAAAGGGGTGTCCTTTGAATTGCATCTGGTGTCATAATCCGGAATCTAAGGTGCTGGAGACACAAATATTTTACAATCCTAAAAAATGTGTTGAATGCAAAAGATGTGAAGGAGTTTGTTCTAAAAAAGCACATTGCTTTACAGAAGATGGACATTTTTTTGACAGAAGTAAATGTGTGCGCTGTGGAAAATGCATAGAGTTCTGTTATGCAGATGCCCTGGAGTTTATAGGTGCAACTAAAACAGTTTCTGAAGTGTTAAAAGAAGTGCTGAGGGATAGATTGTTTTATAAGAATTCCGGTGGAGGGCTTACGGTTTCCGGAGGGGAACCTATGATGCAATTTGAATTTTTATATGAATTATTGAGAGAGGCGAAAAAAGAGGGATTACACATTTGTCTTGAAACATGTGGGTTTGCAAAAAGTGAAAATTACAAAGAGATTTTAGAATATGTTGATATCTTTTTGTATGATTATAAAGAAACAGATCCTGTTTTACATAAAAAATTTACAAGCGTTTCAAATAATTCTATAATAGATAATTTAAAAATGTTAGACGATAATGGAGCTAAAATTATACTTCGTTGTCCTATTATACCAACCTTAAATGATCGGGCGGACCATTTTGAAGGGATAGCAAAAATTTCTTCTTCTTTAAAAAATATTATCGAAGTTGATGTGGAGCCGTATCATCCCTTGGTAAGAGGAAAGTCTGAGCTTCTTGGGGAAGATTATCCGTTAAAAAAACTCGAGTTTCCAATTGATGATGATATTTCAGATTGGATAGAGCAAATTCAAAAAAATACAAAGGTTATGGTAAAAAGGGCATAAGTAATGTGTCAATTTTTGTGGACTTTGTAAAATAGTTAAACCGATCTATGGATTATAATCATAGGTCGGTTTTTCATTTGATGTATTATGTGTAAGTACACTTGGCTCCACTTGTCAGGGGAGCTGTCAGCCCATCAGGCTGACTGAGGTGTAGTTATCTCTACCTCTGTCAAAATCAAAGATTTTGAGAGACCTTTCTTGTATAAAGGGAGGCGGTAACGATTGCGTTCGCAATCTACACCTCGTCAGTCACTTCGTGACAGCTCCTCCTCGAGGAGAAACCTTTGAAACAAGTACAAATTATGTGATTGCGAATAATAAAAAAAGATACCCTTTTAGGGTATCTTTTTATTGGTCGGGATAACAGGATTCGAACCTGCGGCCTCTTCGTCCCGAACGAAGCGCGCTACCAAACTGCGCTATATCCCGATGATATCACGCAAAAAAAATTATACTTCTTTTGCGTGAATTTGTCAAGATAAATCAAAGATTTTATTCGGATTTTTCAAGTTCATTTATCTTATAACAAAGTATTGAAAGGCTGTCGCCTAAATGAACATTTTCTACTGCAATATTGTCATATTTTATCGACAAATCATAGTGACTGAAATTCCAGAATGCTTTTATTCCGTGCGCAATGAGAAGGCTTGACTGCTTTATTGCAGCTTCTTTCGGAATACACAAAATAGCAACAGTGGGGGAATGCTTTTCGCAAAATTCGGGGATTGAATTGCTATCATAAATTTCTATGTCATTTATTTTAGTGCCGATAAGTTTGGGATTCACATCAAATATTCCGACAATTTCAAAATTCCTGCCTTTAAAGTCCATATGCTGAATTACAGCATGGCCTATGTTTCCGGCACCGAGTAAAATTGCTTTTCGGGGGATACCTATTCCTAAAATTTTGCTGATTTCTTCGTATAAAGCTTTTACATTATATCCATAGCCCTGTTGGCCGAACCCACCGAAGCAGTTTAAATCCTGTCTTATCTGTGATGCGGTAAAACCCATAAGCTTTGAAAGGTCGGCAGAGGAAATACGCACCGTGTCACTTTCCAAAAGCTCACGCAAAAATCGGTGATAACGTGGTAAACGACGAATCACAGACAATGAAACAACATTTTTTGCCAAGAGTAAAATCCTCCTTATAAAAGCTTTTTAAGGCGTTTATCTATTTCGTGCAAGAAAGTTTCAGTGTCAACTTTTTCTTTCTTTTCAAGTGAGCAAAGAGGAATCAAATCTCCTGTCATAATGCCTTCTTCGATAGTCATAACAGATGCTTGTTCAAGTTTATCTGCAAATGAGCAAAGTTCAGGGAGGTTATCGAGTTCGCCACGTTTACGAAGTGCACCTGTCCATGCGAAAATGGTTGCCATTGAGTTTGAGGAGGTTTTTTCTCCCTTTAAGTGTTTATAGTAATGGCGCTGAACAGTTCCGTGAGCTGCCTCATACTCATACACTCCGTCGGGAGAAACCAAAACAGAGGTCATAAGTCCAAGGCTTCCGAAAGCGGTTGCCACCATATCACTCATTACATCTCCGTCATAGTTTTTGCAAGCCCAGATGTATCCGCCGTCGGAACGGACAACACGGGCTACTGCGTCATCAATGAGGGTGTAGAAATACTCAATACCTGCTTTTTCAAATGCTTCTTTATACTCATTTTCATAGATTTCGTTCCAGATATCTTTGAAGCGATGGTCGTATGTTTTTGAAATTGTATCTTTGGAAGCAAACCATAAATCCTGCTTTGTATCGAGTGCAAAGTTCATACAACTTCTTGCAAATGAAGCGATAGACTCGTCAATATTATGTACGCCCTGAACTACACCCGGAGTTTTGAAATCGTGGATTAATTTACGGGTTTCGTTACCGTTTTTATCAGTTACAACAAGCTCTGCTTTGCAATTTGCCTCAACTTTAAGCTCAGAGTTTTTATAGATGTCGCCATAAGCGTGACGTGCAATAGTGATAGGTTTAGACCATGAGGGGATAAAGGGAGTGATGTTTTTTACGATAATGGGAGCACGGAAAACTGTACCATCGAGCATAGCTCTGATTGTACCATTAGGTGATTTCCACATTTCCTTTAAGTTATATTCGGGCATACGTGCAGCATTCGGGGTAATGGTAGCACATTTAACTGCAACGCCATATTTTTTGGTAGCGATAGCGGAATCAACGGTAATCTGGTCGTTGGTTTCGTTACGTTTTACAAGTCCTAAATCGTAATACTCAGTTTTTAAATCTATATATGGGAGCAGAAGAATATCTTTAATCATCTGCCACATAATTCTGGTCATTTCGTCCCCGTCCATTTCGACTAAGGGGGTGGTCATTTTGATTTTATCTGCCATCTTAATTTTTCCTTTCGCTTTGTTCTTTGGTGTAATTTAAAAGTCCGCCTTCTAAAAGAATGTCCTTAGCGCGTCCGCTCAAATCGCAGACAAGTGGAATCTTTTTACCGGTTGTCTTATCGGTTAAGAAAATATCTTTATTTTCCATAATAGCTTTTCTGATATTGGGAAGTTCTAACTGGTCACCTTGTGAAACAAGGTCGTAATCGGATTCGTTTAAGAAGGTGAGGGGGAGAATACCTGCATTTACAAGGTTTTGCTTATGTATGCGGGCAAAGCTTTTTACAATAACTGCTTTTATTCCGAGATACAAAGGAACAAGTGCTGCATGCTCACGGGAGGAACCCTGACCATAGTTGCTTCCGCCGATGATGATACCCTGACCTGCTTTTTTAGCGCGTTCGGGGAAGGATTCGTCGCATACTGCGAAACAGTATTGAGAGAGATGCGGAATATTTGAACGATATGGGAGAATTTTAGCACCTGCGGGCATAATGTGGTCAGTTGTGATATTGTCACCGACTTTTAATATAACGTTACAAGCTATAGTTTCAGCAAGGGGAGTAGTTGTCGGAAAAGGTTTAATGTTAGGACCTCTTAAAATAACAACTGAGTCCATATCCTCTTCTGAAACGGGAGGTTCTACCATATTATCGTTTATAAGGAAATGCTCAGGCATCGGGATTAAGGGCATCTCACCCAAAGTTGTGGGGTCTGTGAATACGCCGGTTAATGCAGATGCAGCTGCAGTTTCAGGGCTTACGAGGTAAACGCCTGCGTCTTTTGTACCGCTTCTGCCTTCAAAGTTACGATTAAACGTACGGAGTGAAACACCTGCAGAATTGGGAGAGAAGCCCATACCGATACAAGGTCCGCAAGCACACTCTAAA